>CAZNPW010000016.1:0-58427 GCA_964575185.1 uncultured Exiguobacterium sp. | reverse complement strand
AAACAAATCAATATAAAAGTCTTGCGCACCGCCCTTCGGGGCGGATATTGCGTTTCCAAGCCGGTGGAATCCTGGGGCTTTGTTGCGCAAATCGGGTCAAAGCCGGAGTTCCGCTTTCCGTTGGCAGACCTATTCTGTGCGCGTGCGGGATGTTCCGAGGGCGGTGAAGCGGTTAAGGATCGCCGCCCTGGTCTGAAGCCCGGCGACCTGGCGATCGAGGTCGCGGACATGACGCGCTCGCCCAAGAGCTTGAAGCACCGCATCCTGGCCTCGACCAGACTTCGCAGGTGGTAGCCGGTCCGGCGCTTCCAGATGGCCCGGCCAAGCCCGAAGAGTGCCTTCAGCTTCAGGCAGACCTGGATTGCGACGTCGGAAAGACCGGATGACGCGGCGTTCTCCGGACGGAGCAGCCAGCCATTGCGTCGTGGGATCTGACCAGATCGACAACGATCCGCGCCCCGCCAGCGCAGCGTTGTCGTCAGGCCGGTTCGTGGTGCGGCAGGTGGGGGCTTCGGCCTGGTCATGCTTCCTGACGAACGGACTGGCTTCGCAGAGTGGATCCCTCCTGGCATTTGCGCAGCAAGGCCGTCCGCAACGCCACCACGGCCTACCACCCTTGCGGAAGCTGCAGGATGGGGCGGGATCCGATGGCCGTTGTCGGTCCCGACACCCGCGTCCACGGCATGGAACGACTTCGGGTGATCGACAGTTCGATCTTCCCCTTCGTTCCGAATGGAAGTCCGAACGCGCCAACGACATGGTCGCCGAAAAGGAGGCCGACCATGTCCTCGGCCGCGGATTGCTGGCGCCGCTGAACGCGCCGAGCTGGCGCGCGCAAGACGGGAAAACGTCGCAACGCACGAGAGCTTCTTCGGCACCGTGACCGATGGGGGCACATCGGCAGGCTCGGCCAAGGTGAGCCGGGCATGACGTGACCTTTGCCAAGGGTGCGGGGCGTTGACATCGTCCTTCCTGCTTGCGGCGGGATGCTGCACCAAATACCATACCCCCTTATGCTATTCGGGAGTCGCTCGTGTCGCACACCAGCCGGGACAAGACGAAGCTGCTGGGGCGGGTCCGGCGCATCAGGGGGCAGGTCGAGGCCGTCGAGCGGGGGTTGGAGAACGAAGTTCCCTGCGCCGACATCCTGCAGCTGGTGGCCTCGGTGCGCGGCGCGACGAACGGCCTGATGTCCGAACTGATCGAAGACCACATCCGCCAGCACGTCATCGACCCCGCACGCGAGACGGACCCCGAAAGGGCGAAGCGCGCGTCGGAACTGATCGACGTCCTGCGCACCTACATGAAATGAGGTCCACCATGCCGCCCGACACGGATTCCTCGCTGGCCGACCAGGCACAGCACCGCACCACGGTTCCGGCCGCCGCCGACCACGCCCACGCCCACGACCACGGGCATGGGGACGACGATCACGATCACGATCACGAGCACGATGGGCACGACCACGCCCATGCGCTGGACTGGGTGGAGCTTGCGCGCATCGGCCTGGTCGGGCTGGCGGCTGTCGCGGTCTGGTTCAGGCTGTGGGAGCCCGTCGCGGCGGTCAGCATCATCGGGGTGGCGGGCCTTCTGGTCGGCGGCTGGCCGATCCTGAAGGAAGCGATCGAGAACCTGATCGCGCGGCGGATGACGATGGAGCTGTCGATGACCATCGCCATCGGCGCGGCGGCGGCGATCGGCGAGTTCTTCACCGCGCTGGTGATCACGCTGTTCGTCCTTGTCGCTGAGGTGCTGGAGGGGCTTACCGTCGGGCGGGGCCGCAGGGCGATCCGCGACCTTCTGGACTTTCTGCCGCGCGAGGTGTCGGTCCGCCGGGCGGGTGCCATCCATGCCGTCCCGGCGGACGCGCTCGTGTCCGGGGACGCCATCCTGGTCGCACCCGGAGGCAGCATTCCGGTCGACGGGTCCGTCCTGGCGGGCCAGTCTTTCGTCGATGAATCGCGGATCACCGGCGAGTCGATGCCGGTCGAGAAGACGCAGGGTGCGCGCGTGTTCGCCGGGTCGATCAACCAGTCGGGAGCGATCGAGATCCGGGCGGAACGGATCGGCCGGGACACGAGCTACGGCAAGATCATCGAGGCGGTCGAGCGCGCCGAGCGGTCCCGCGCGCCGGTGCAGCGGCTGGCCGATCACATCGCGGGATACCTCGTCTATTTCGCGATCGGCTCTGCCATCCTGACGTATCTCATCACGCGCGACATGACCGCCACGATCTCGGTCATCATCGTCGCCGGGGCCTGCGGGATCGCCGCCGGAACGCCGCTCGCCATCCTGGGCGGGATCGGACGGTCGGCGCGGCTGGGTGCCATCGTCAAGGGCGGCGTGCATCTCGAGACGCTGGGCAAGGTCGATACGGTGGTGCTGGACAAGACCGGCACCCTGACCTTCGGTCGGCCTGCGGTGCAGGCTGTCGTGCCGGTGGCCGGCGTCGGGGCCGAGGCGGTGCTGGACGCGGCCGCGTCGGCGGAGGTGCGGTCCGAGCATCCGCTTGGCAAGGCCATCGTGGACCATGCACGGTCGCAGGGGCGTGCGGTGGCCGAACCGGACCGGTTCGCCTACACGCCGGGGCGCGGCATCGCCGCGCAGGTCGGGGGCACCACAATCCTGGTGGGCAACGGCGCCTGGATGCGGGACAACGCCGTCGCCATCCCGCAGGGTTTCACCCCGGGCAGCGCGGCGGCGACGGAAATCTACGTGGCGCGCGACGGCAGCCTGCTCGGAGCCGTCGCGGTGGCCGACACGGTGCGCCCCGAAGCGAAGGATGCCGTCGCGGCGCTGCACGGCATGGGCATCCGCACCATCCTGCTGACGGGCGACACCTTGCCGGTCGCCGAGGCGGTTGCCGCACGGCTCGGGATCGGAAACGTGGAAGCGGGGCTTTTGCCCGAGGACAAGCTGACCCGCATCCGCGCCCTCATGGCCGGGACGGGGACTATCGCGATGGTCGGCGACGGCGTCAACGATGCGCCGGCGCTGGCCGAGGCGCATGTCGGCGTGGCGATGGGGTCGGGCACCGACGTCGCCCGGGAAAGCGCCGATGTGGTGCTGCTGGGCAACGATCTGGCGCGCTTCGTCGATACTCTGAAAGTGGCGCGCCGGACCCGCGGGATCATCTGGCAGAACTTTGCCGGAACGATCCTGATCGACATCGTCGGGATCGCCCTGGCGGCGGCCGGCTACCTGAACCCGCTGGTCGCGGCCTTCATCCATGTGGCGTCCGAACTGGCGTTCATCCTGAACTCGGCGCGCCTTCTGCCGGGCCGCACCCGCAGGCTTGCGGGCCCGGTCGGCCCGGCAGGCGCGGTCGGCCCCGAACGGCCCGGCCTGGCTGCGACGCGGGGCTGATCGGACGGTTCGGCCGGGCCTCAAGCCACGGTTGCGGCCGGACCCCGCCACCGTGCCGGGTGTCGCAGCCCGCGTCGGTCCGGTCAGACCACGCCGCGGAGCTGCGTGACGGCGGCCGGGGACGCCCAGTCGAACGGGCCCTGCAACCGTCCGATCTCGCGCGACTGGCGGTCGACCAGCAAGGTCGTCGGAAGGCCGACGAAGGCGAGCGCCGACTGGACGCGCAACGGCTCCGCCCAGAACAGCGGCAGCGACCGGATGCCGATCTCGTCGTAGAAGGCGCGCCCGCGTCCGATCCCCGCCTCGTCGATGCAAAGCGGCAGCACCATGAAGTCCGGGCCGCCGAGCATCGCCTGCAGCGCGTCGAGCGCGGGCATCTCCTCCCGGCACGGCGGGCACCAGGTGGCCCAGATATTGAGCAGGATCACCCGGCCCGCGAAGGCGTCGAGCGGCCGGCTCCGCCCCGACTCGTCCAAGAGCGCCGGCGAGAGCAGCGGCACCGGGTCGTCGCGCAGGCGAAACGGCGGCCGGGCCGCCGCGGGCCGGGCGAGGAAGGGCGTGCACAGGCCGGCGAGAAGGCCGCGTCGTCCGATGCGTCCGGTCATGATGGATGCGCTCCGCAGGAAATCCCGGACCCGCAGCCTGCCGCGGGTCCGGGGGAAAGTCACGCCGACACGGCGAACTCGGTCATCATGCCGCTCGCCAGGTGCGGCATGTGGTGGCAGTGCAGCATCCAGCGCGCCGCCTCGCCCGCGTCGAGGGCGACCGTCACCATGCCCATCGGCGGCACGTGCACCGTGTCGCGCACGGCACCCGCGATCCGCTGCGGGCCGACGCCCACGACCTGGAAGGCATGGCCGTGCAGATGCATCGGATGCGCCATCATCGAGGTGTTGTTGAACATGATCTCGACCCGCTCGCCCGACGCTGCCGTCACCGGCGCGTGGTTGCCGAAGGTCCGGCCGTTGATCGTCCAGACATAGGGTGACATCGTGCCGCCCAGCATCAGCACCGGCCGCGCGGTGGGCGCGCGATCCGGCAGGGGCGTGACCGCCCGCAGGGCAGCCTCCTGCGCCAGATCGGCGCTGAAGGCGGGATGCTCGACGTCGGACATCTCGGCGATGCGCGTCACCGCCGCGCCGGGGGTGGCGAGGATCAGGCCCGTCCGCTCGCGCGCGCCTTCGCGCAGGGCGAGGATCGGGAAAGCCCCGCCCGTCGGCGGCAGGTCCAGTTCGATGTCCATGCGCTGGCCCATCGCGATGCCGAACCGGCTGCCGGGCAGGGGCTGGACCGGATCGCCATCCACCGCGACGAGCCGCCCCGGCAGCGCGCCGGTGTCGATCCAGAACACCGTCGCCGCCGCCGCATTGATGACGCGCACCAGCACGCGCCCGCCCTTGTCGACCTGCACGACCTCGGGGTCGTCCAGCGTGCGGTCGTTCACCAGATAGGCATCGAAGTCGAAGTCGTTCAGGTCCATCTCCATGCCGGCCATGCCCGGCATCGCCATGCCCCCCATGGCCATGCCGGGCATCGCCATGCCTTCCATGGCCATCGCGCCGGCCCCGCCCTGCGCCGCCTGGCCGCCTTCCGCGGCGCCTTTCGCGGCGATGTCCGCCAGCACCTCGGCGGGCGGCTTGAACGCGAAGTCGTGCAGGAACAGCGTCACCTCCTGCCGGTCGTCGGCCAGATCCTCCGGCCGCCGGACGACCAGCGGCGCGGCCAGCAGCATCATCTCGTGTTCGGGAATGTGGGCGTGCATCCAGTGCGTGCCCGGCCGCGCGGGAAAGTCGAAGGCCCGGGCCTGGCCGGGTTGCAGCACCGGCAGCGGAATGTTCGGGACGCCGTCCTGCACGTTCGGCGGGATCTGCCCGTGCCAGTGGATGATCGTCGGCGCGGCGAGGCGGTTGGTCAGATCGACGGCGAAATCCTGGCCCGGGTCCAGGACAAGGCCCGAACGGCCGTTGCCGTCGAGCAGCCCCCAGACGGTCGCGGCCCTGCCGCGCACGTCGATCGTGCGGGTGGTGGCGGTCAGGGACATCCGGCCTGGCTGGGCGCGGACGCGGGCAGGAAGCATCAGCGTGGCGGCCGTGGCCGCAGAGGCGGCCAGAAAGCCGCGGCGGGAAAGAGGCGACATGCGCGTTCTCCGACAAAGGAATGCGTGATTTGGGAGGAAGGTCCCGGCACGGAGCCGGAACGGCAGGCTCAGAGCCTGGCGGATCGCGGTGGCGGGCCGGGCGGGGGAATGGCCAGCGACGCGGCGGGCAGTTCCGCCCCGGGGCTCGCATCGAAGGCCAGCGCCAGCGTCAGGGCACCACCGTCGCCGGCAGGCAGCGCCGCGAGCGGGAACAGGCAGACCTGCTGGCACAAGAGCATCTGTCCCGCGGGAGACGGGCCGTCCGTCCCGGCCATGTGCGCGAGATGACCGGCCATCGCCATCATCCGGGCATGGTCGGCCGCCGTCTGCTGCCGACCCTCGGCGAGGACCAGCGCGGGCAGGATCGCCGCAAGGATGCAGGCGGCAAGGACCACGACGCGCAGGCGAAAGATCAGACCCATGGTGGCAGCGATCCTATCAGGCCGCGACGGCATCGTCACCGGATAGAATGACATTGCGACATCCTGCCCGCCCCGGCCGGTCGACCTGTCGTGACTTCACGGGATGCCCGACTGCGGCTATGCTCTGCGCGCGCTGCATGGGGATGGCACGGTGGACCTGACGAGACGAAACACCCTTTTCGCCGGACTGTCGTTCGGGGTGGCCGGCACCCTGCCGGCGTGGGCTGCATCCGACGACGGGATCCATGTCGTCAAGGACCCGGGATGCCCGTGCTGCAACGCGTGGATCGGTCACCTGCGCGACAACGGCTTTCGCGTGACGTTCGAGGAACGTCCGCTCGAGGCGGTCCACGCGTTCAAGCGCGAACGCGGGATTCCCCCGGAGCTGGCCTCGTGCCACACCGCCGTCATCGGCGGCTACACGGTCGAAGGGCATGTTCCCGCCGCCGACATCCGCCGTCTGATGACGGAACGGCCCGTGGCCATCGGGCTTTCCGTGCCGGGCATGCCCTTCGGGTCGCCGGGCATGGGTCCGGAGTCCGCGCGCGAGGCTTTCGACGTCATCCTTGTCGGAACCGACGCCAGCGGCAGCGTCTTCACGCGCTACCCCGCGGCCTGATCCGGCTGTGGCGGAACGTTCGCGGCGGGCGCGGTCACTCCGCGGCGCGCGCGGCGGCGACCGCTTCGGCAAGCCGGGCCGTCTCGACGAAGCCGCCGATCGTCTGCCGTCCGACGACGAAAGACGGCGTGCCGTTGAAGTTCAGCGCCTCGGCCAGGCGCGTCGAGGTGGCGATATGCTCCTCGACCTCGGGCGACTGCATGTCGGCCCTGAGCCGGTCGAGGTCCAGCCCGACCTCGCCCGCGATCCGCAGCACCCAGGCCTCGTCCAGCCGGGCCCGCGCGCCCATCATCGCATTGTGGAACTCGACGTATTTTCCCTGGTTGCGCGAGGCCAGCGCCGCCCGCGCGGCAAAGACCGACCCGTCGCCGAGGATCGGCCATTCCCGCAGCACCAGCCGGACGTTCCCGTCGCCCGCGAGCAGGGCATCGACTTCGGGCATCGCCCGCTTGCAGTAGGGGCAGTTGTAGTCGAAGAACTCGACCACCGTCACGTCGCCGTCGGGGTTTCCCAGCACCGGCGCATTGGGGTCGCGTTCGATTTGCGCGCGCGCGTCGGTCAGGAAAGCCGCCGTTGCCGCAGCCTGGGCTTCGGCCTGCCGCGCCTCCAGCGCCTGCAGCGCTTCGAGCACGAGTTCGGGATTTTCGCGCAGGGTCTCGGCGACCAGTTCCTTGATCCGGTCGTCGGAGACCTCTTGCGCCGGGGAAGCGCCGGGCGCGAGGCCAAGCAGGACGGCCAGAACGATCGCGGCACGGCGCATGGGACGACCTTCGTGGAACGGTTGAAAGGATCAGGGCCTATCGCTAGCCCACGGCGGGCGGGGTATGCAATGGGCCAACGGCAAGGCGCGCCGGATCATGGCCCGGCCGCTTCGGATCGGCTGCGTTCCGCCTGGAGCGCGCGGATGTCCTCGGGCCATGTCGAGCGGATGAAGGCGAGGACAGCCTCGATGTCGGCATCGGTCAGCTCTCGCCCGAACGCGGGCATCGCCGACGTCAGGTCGACCCCCATGTCGTCCAGCACCGCCTGCCCGCCGCGGCGGATGTAGTCCTGAAGCATGGCGTCGCCATGGTGCCAGGTGTGGCCGGTCTCGTCGTGCGGGGGGGCCGGATAGGTGCCGTCGGCCTTCTGGGTCTGCCAGTCCGGCTGACCTTCCAGGTTGACACCATGGCAGGCCGCACACCGGGCCGCATAGATCGCGCGACCGGCTTCGACATCGGGCGCATTGTGGAAGAAGGCGCGCGCCGGACGCGGCACGGCAAGAAGTGCCGCCGCCGCGACCGCCATCCAGACGACGCCGACGCAGCGCGCGGGGCGACGCCGGCTCATGTCCGGCTGACGGCGGGCATCGCCTCGTCCGGCGGCAGGATGCGTTCGGCCAGCCGGGCCAGATCCTCGCGCATCCGGGCCCGCTGCGAGGCGGGATAGGCCTCTTCGGGCGGCAGGCCGCCGTACAGCGCGAACAGGATCATGTCCCGGGCGATGGGCGCGGCGACGGTGGACCCGCCGCCGCCGTGTTCGACCACGACAGTGACCGCGAACCGCGGCGAATCGTAGGGTGCATAGGCCACGAACAGGGCGTGGTCGCGCCTGTTCCAGGGCAGCTCGGCCTGCGACCGCACGCCCGCGGCGCGCTCGGCCGCCGTGATCGAAAAGACCTGGCTGGTTCCGGTCTTGCCCGCGATCACCATCGCCGGATCGGCGATGCGCGAGGCGTAGGCGGTCCCGCGTTCGTGGTTCGACACCTCGAACATGCCTTGCCGCGCCAGGGCCAGCGAATCGCCCGACAGGCCGAGCGAGGCGGGACGGCCTTCGGCCGCGACCCCGCCCGCGGGCCGCAGCAGGCGCGGAAGGATCGCCGTCCCCGCAGCCAGCCGCGCCGTCATGGTGGCGAGCTGGATCGGCGACGTGAGCGTGAAGCCCTGGCCGATCGAGGCGTTGATGGTATCGCCGATCAGCCAGTCTTCGCCGTACAGCTGCTGTTTCCAGGCTCGAGAAGGGTTGTTGCCGTGCGACAGGCCCGACAGCGGAAGGTCGTATTTCTGGCCCAGCCCCAGCCGGTCGTTCATCGCGTAGATGCCGTCGATGCCGATGCGCTGCGCCACCTCGTAGAAGTAGACATCGCAGGACTCGCGCAGCGCGCTCACCATGTTCATGCGCCCGTGGCCGCCGGTTTTCCAGCAGTGGAACCTGCGCCCCGAAACCTCGATGAAGCCGTTGCAGGTGACCGTCTCCCCCGGATCCATCGCACCGCTTTCGAGCGCGGCCAGCGCGTTCGACATCTTGATCGTCGATCCCGGGGGGTAGGCACCCTGCACCGACTTGTCCGCGAGCGGGCGGTATTCGCTGTCGCGCAGCGCGCCGTAATCGCGGCTGGAGATCCCGCGCACGAACAGGTTCGGGTCGAAGGCCGGCGCCGACACGCAGCCGAGCAAGTCGCCGTTCGTGACATCCATCACGATGGCGGCGGCGCTCTGCCCTTCAAGCCGGACGCGCATGAAGTTCTGCAGGTGATGATCGAGCGTGACCTGAAGGTCCGGGCCAGCCACCGGCGGATCCAGCGCCAGTTCGCGCATCATGCGGCCGCCGGCGTTGATCTCGACGCGCAGCGCACCCGGCGCGCCGCGCAGGTCGGCCTCCTGGCTCAGTTCCAGACCGGTCTTGCCGATCTGGTAGTCCGGCAGCCGCAGCAGCGGATCGACCTCCTTCTCGCCCTTCGCCAGGTCGCTGTCGCTGACCGGCCCGACATAGCCGACCTGGTGCGAGAAGTCCGGGCCGTAGGGGTAGACGCGCGACAGCACCATCTCTGGGCTGACGCCCGGAAGCACCGGAGAGTTCAGCGCGACGACCGACAGCTCCTCCCAGCTCACCCGGTCCTTCACCATGATCGGAACGAAGGCCTGCGTGCGGGCGATCTGCGCCCGGACCTTCGTCAGCGTCTCGTCGTCGAGCGCCAGAAGCGGGCGCAGCTTTTCCAGCACGGCATCGACATCCGGGGCCTCCTCGGGCACCAGGGTGATGCGGTAGGCATGCTCGTTGTCGGCGATGATCTTGCCCGACTGGTCGAGGATGCGGCCCCGGGCGGGCCGCACCAGTCGAAGGCTGATCCGGTTCTCCTCGGCCAGCAGGCGGTATTCTTCGGCATCGCGGACGGACATCTGCCACATCCGCACGCCCAGGGCGGCGACGACCGAGGTCATCGCCCCCCCGAGCAAGAGCGACCGCCGCGTCAGCGTCCTGCCGACCGCGGCGAGGTCCTGTTCAGACCGGCGCACGGCCCGCCTCTCGTTCCGGGTCGTCCGAGACCTTGCCGCGGACCGTCTTCACATAGGCAGCCGTGCGGACCGCCAGGACCGCGAGGACCAGCCCGACGAACCACAGCTGCAGCGGGTTCGGCTCCGGCGTGTTCCGGTGGAAGCTCAGGAAGTGCATGAAGAGGAAGTAGGCGACATGCGCCACGGTCAGCCACCACATCGGCAGGACCCCCATCTGCAGGAACTTCCAGCCCGAAACGCCGAGCCGCTTCATGGCGACATCGCTGGACGTCACGGCCAGCACCGCCGCCAAAACCAGTGCCGCAAGCCCGATGCCGTTGGCAAGCCCGAAGCCGGGCTGGAACATGACATAGATCAGGAAGTCGGGATGCCATTCGAACCCGAAGAGCCGCATGAGATCCCACTGGACCCAGCCGACCAGGATGATCGTGGCGTGGACAAGGGCAAGGAGGCAGCCGTAGATCCCCGTCTCGCGCCGGAACGGGAGAAGCGGCATCGCCGCACGCGAAAGCCGCGTCAGCGGCCCTACCACCATCGACAGCGCGATCAGCACCACCGAGGCGTCGCCGAAGGCGCGGTTCCAGCGGTGCATCGGGCTCCATTGCGCATGCACCACCCCGAAAGCCAGGACGAGCGCGACCGCCAGGGCAATCACGAGCGTGTGCCGGGCCAGGGTATTGCGCGCGAAGCGCCGCACGGTCGTCGGCGCACCGATCGAAGTTGTCACTGCAAACCTCCTGTGATGGGGATATCGGAACGGGCCGCGGGCGCAAGGCCTGCGCGGTCTTCGCGGAACGAGCGCCAGGCCAGCACGGCGGCGGCACCCATGGTGATGACCCCGGCGGCCGCCAGCCAGGGACGGATCGGGTCGAACCAGGCCAGAAGCGCCGGCCCGCCGAAGATCAGCATCAGGATCTTGTTGCAGGTGGGGCAGGCGATCCCGAGGAAGCTCGCCACGCCTCCCGCCCCCGAGGTGCGCAGGTTGCACCGGGGAACCCAGAGGGCGGCGGTCACGCCGGCCAACAGGGCAGTCAGGGCGGTTGCCCCGAACTCCCAGGGGCCGACCGGCGTCATGCGGACGAACAGCGGATTGGACCACACCGCCGTCACCGTTCCAAGGACGGCAAACAGCGCGAGGCCGGTGGCGATGCCGCGGATCGCCCGGCGCAGGGTGTCGTCCAGCCGTGCCTGCCGGTCTGCGCGATCATGGGGCATCGAAGGCAACCCTTGCGAAATCCTCGGAAAATCCGGCGGTGACCATCCAGCGGCCGCGCATCGGCATCCGCACGTCCGCCTGCCAGACCCCCGGCCCGACAAGCTGGACCGGCTGATCGACCGAGCCCATGTTCATGTCGACCATCGACAGGCTCACTTCGGGCGCGGGGAGGCCATCGGCAGTGCCGACATCCGGCGTGAGGCGGACCTCGATGCGGGTGTTGCGGTTCTGGAGCGTGTAGACGCGGAGGTCGAGCCGTCCTTCGGTCAGCATCTCCGAGACCTGCGCCGTCGGCGTGTCCGGGGTGGATCCCGCATCGCCCGGGTCGAGCGTCCGCATCGTCGCCCAGATGAAGGCCCCTACCAGCGCCGTCAGCGCCAGCAGCAGCACGATGGCCAGTCCTCTCGTTCTCATCGCCCGTCTCCGTCTGCGAATGTTTCATCGGCACCGTGGGGCCGCCGTTCGGCAGCTGGGCAGCACCGACGGTCCCGTCCGGCGGCAGAAACGCACCCGGCATGACCGGCGCGCGTTCAGGTCCGGTGTCCCGTCACCCCGGCAACCGCCCGCTTCCTTCGGCAACGACTCCCGCGATGGCGGCGCGGGCCGCCGTCCCGACCGCCACCCTGGTGGCGGCAGGCGCGACCGCGCCCATCCATCCTGGTTGCATCTGCCCGCCCCCGATCTGTCCTTCGTCCGGCCCGGTCCCGCGCTGCGCGGGGTAGCGGGCGCGCCCGACCCGGTCGTCAGGTGGTGGCGGGCCGTGGGGGGCGCAAGGTGACGGACGGGCCACCGAAGCGGCGTTGCGCCAGCCCCAGATCAGGTCGCAGGGCCGTCCGCACGGACAGGGGCTGTGCCGTGGCGAACGGGTCGGGCGCGGCGGCCAGCATGCAGGCCCCCGCTGCAGGGCACGGGACCGCATGCGCGACAGCGTTCGCGGCGACAGCCCCGATGACGACCGAGGGCGCGGGAAGGTGGTCCTCGGCCGTGTCCGCCCCTGCTGCCTGTCCGAACGCCGCCGCGAATGCGATGAGGACGGATAGGAGCCACGCCGACGCCAGCCGCAGCGATCCGCCGACAAGCGGATCGCGGCGCGGCCGCGACGGGAGGGGCGACGCGCGGGTCATCACGTCAGATCAGCTTGACCTGCGTTCCGACCACGGCCCGTTCGTAGACGGCCTCGATGTTTTCGTTGTAGAGACCGATGCAGCCGTTCGAGGCCCGGCGACCGATCTTGCGCGTATCGTTCGTGCCGTGGATGCGGTAGTACTGCCACGAGAGATACAGCGCGCGGGTGCCGAGCGGGTTCGCCGGATCGCCGCCGGCGACGAAGGCAGGCCACTCCGGGTTGCGTTTGCGCATCGACGGCGTCGGGGCCCAGCTCGGGTTGACCCGCTTCTCGACGACCTCGGTATAGCCGCGCCGGGTCAGTTCGTCGGTCAGCGGCACCGATGTCGGGTAGAGATACATCTGGCCGTCGGGCGTCCAGTATTGCAGGACCTTGGCCACGGTATCGGAAATGATGATGCCGACACCGAGCGAATCGAAGTGGTCCTGCCATTGCTGCGTGCGGAATGCCGAGATGTTGTTGCGCACCGCACCGTTGGCCGCCTCGTCCCCGGCGAAGGCCGCACGGCCCGCCACGAACGGCGCCGCAAGGGCACCCGCCACGAAAATCCGCCGACTGTATTGCATGGTATGCTCCTTTTTTGCACCATGTGCATGCTTCCAATATGGGAAGGTCAAACGGCTTCAGGCTGACGCCGGGTCACAAACTGGTGACTGCGTTGCGTTTTCGCCCTCCGGGTCGGCAAAACCGTCAGCTCACCGCGTTGTGATCGGGCGCGATACCAGGTCGGCGCGGTATGCTGCCCATATGCGGATGTCCGTCGTCCACTTCTGCCGGATCATGCTGTTTGCCGCGCTCTTCGGCCTGGCGGGCCAGGGCGTCGAGTCGCGCGCCGAGGCCGGGCGGGACTACGCGGTGCCGTTCGACCCCGATGCGCTGTGCGGCGAGGTGCCGGGCCACGCGACCTGCCAGTTCGCGGCGTCGGGTGGCGCGCCCGGCGACCCCCCTGCCGCAGCCCGGTCATCGCTTTTCGCGCTCTGGTCGGCAACGGTCGCCAGCCACTTCGTCGCGCCCCGCACCCCGCCTCCGCGACATGCCTCCTGAGCGCAACCGGTCCGCATTCCATCCTTCAGGAGCCATCATGATTTCCCGACGCGTTCTCATTGGCGGGGCCGCCCTCGCCGCGCTTGCTACGCCCACCATCCTGCGCGCCGATCCGGCGCAGCCCTTCGTGCTGCCCGAGGAGTTCCAGCCGCGCGAAGTCCTGGTGCGCGAGCAGCTCGCACCCGGACAGATCGTCGTCCATCCGCGGAGCTACTTCCTGTATCATGTCATCGCGCCGGAGCGCGCCATCCGCTACGGCGTCGGCGTCGGCAAGGCCGGGCTGGAGTTCACCGGCACCGCGGTGATCGCGCGCAAGGCCGAATGGCCGTCGTGGCGTCCGACCGACGACATGATCCGCCGCGACCCCGGCCGCTACGCGAAGTTCGCCGGTGGCGTGCCGGGCGGCCCGAACAATCCGCTCGGGGCGCGCGCGCTCTATCTGTATCGTGACGGCAGGGATACCTACTTCCGCATCCATGGCACGACGGAACCGTCGTCGATCGGCAAGTCGGTCTCGAACGGCTGCATCCGCATGCTGAACGAGCACGTGATCCAGCTCTACGAGCAGGTTCCCGTCGGAACCGTGGTGACCGTGGTGTGAGGTCGGCGGACGGATCCCTGGGGCGCGCGCCGTCGCCCCGGCGCGGATCGCCGCACAGGCACGCGACCCGCTCCGGGCCGGGGCAGTGAACACCCCGTCCCACATGCTGATCGCGGCGACGGTCTTCGCCCGCCCGCTGCGACCGGCGACGCTCATCGCGTCGCTGGCGGGCGGGCTGGTGCCCGACATGCCGATGTTCGCCATGGTCATGTGGGCGACACGGGTGGCAGGCGTGCCCGAAGGCGAGGTCTTCGGCCGCCTGTACTATTCCGACCGATGGCAGGCGGTCTTCGCCATCGATCACGGCCTTCTGGTCTGGGGAACGCTGCTGGTGCTGGCCGTCTGGCGCCGGAACCCCATCCTGCAGGCCTTTGCCGGGGCCGGTCTCCTGCACGTCGCCGCGGACTTCCTGACCCACAACGACGACGCCCGCCGACAGTTCTGGCCGGTGACCGACTGGGTGTTCCGAAGCCCGGTCAGCTACTGGGATCCCCGCTTCTACGGGGCGGAGTTCGCGGTGTTCGAGTTCGGCCTCGCCGTCGCGCTGGCAGGGCTGCTGTGCTGGCGGCTGCGGCGCGGCTGGGAGCGCGCCCTGATCCTGGCGGTCGCGGCCCCGATCGTCGTGCCGGTCCTGCTGACCGGCGGCTTCCACGGGCTGCACGGGGCCGGATGACGGGAGGCGGCGGGTGGAAGCACCCGCCGCCGCTGTGCAGGCCGTCACTCCGCGAGGAGCGCCCGCATCTGGTCGATCTCGGCGCGCTGGCTGGCCACGATCCCGTCGCACAGGTCGAGAATCCGCGGGTCGGTCAGCGTCGACTGCTGGCACATCAGGATGGCACCCGAGTGGTGCGGGATCATCGACCGGAGGAACTGCCGGTCGCCGATGCCCCACTGCCCCCGGATCGCCAGGAAGGACAGCAGCCCCACCAGCAGGAACAGCCCGATCACGGCGGCCGTCACCCCCTTGTCCGGATACATGCCGGGCATCGTCACGGGCATGATCGCGGTCATCGGCGCGGCCATCAGCAGCGCCATGTAGAACATGTTGGTGTTGTTCCAGAAATCGGCCGCTGTGTCGATCATCGCGAACATCAGGACATACATGATGGCGACGTGGATGGGGAAGGTCAGCGCGAGGCTCAGGTAGGGATGACGGCTGTGCCAGGCCGCGTGGCCGGAGGCGGACGGTGAATGCATTTCCGAATGGGACATCATGATCCTCTGAACGTGCAGGCGCTCCGGCGACGCAGCCGGGGGATGGGACGACGCGGCCGGCGGCCGCGCCCGTGTCCGGATCACTCCGCCGGCGGGGCCTCGAAGCCCATGTCGGCCAGCATCCTGGTAATCTCCTCGATCTCGGCGGTCTGGGCGTCGATCATCTTCTGCGCCAGATCGCGGGTGGCCTGATCGGTCCCGTTTTCCAGCTCGTACCGGGCGATCTCGATCGCAGACTGGTGGTGGGGGATCATCATCATCAGGAAATCGGCGTCGGTGTTGCCGGTCGAGGTCATCGCCTGCATCCGCGCCATCGTCGCGTCCATCACGGTCATGAAATGCGCCATGGGGTCGGCGGCGGCATCCTGCGTCTGGGCGGATACCTGCCCTGCCAGAACGATCGCGCCGGTCGCGAGCGCAGCGAGAAACGGTTTCACATCGGCCTCCATCTTGCGGCCAATCGAACCGATCATCGGTGCAACCGCCGGCAGGACAACCCCGAGGCGGCGGTTACGTTCCCGCAGGGTCGCGGGAAGGCCCGCGCGCGCGCCGCGGTCGGGCGCGCGCGCCGCGGTCGGGCGCGCGCGCGGGTCGGGATCACATGCCCTTCTTCGCCAGCCACGCCTGCAGGGTCGCGATCTCGGATTCCTGTGCCGAGATGACCTCTTCGGCCAGCGCGCGGATTTCGGGATCGGTGCCATATTGCAGCACGACCTTCGCCATGTCGATCGCCGCCTGGTGGTGGGGGATCATGCCCCGGGCAAAGTCCACGTCCGCATCGCCGGTATAGGGCACCATCATGTTCGCCATCATGGTGTTCATGACCGCGGCGTAGGCCTGCGACGACGGGCTGTTCGCGTCGCCCATCTGCATGCCGCCCATCTGCATGCCGCCCATGTCGGACTCGGCGTAGAGATAGGTTCCGCCTGCCAGGGCCACGGCGACGAGCGCGGCACCGATCGTGATCTTCCTCATCTGGTCTTCCTTCAGGTTGCGGGCTGTTTCGATGATCGGGCGGGATCAGGCCGGGGCGTAGCCGACCTCGGTCAGGGCCGCCGCGAGGCGTTCGCGCGGCGCGGCCGACTTCACGTCGACCGTGTGGGTGCCGGTGTCGGCGGTGACCTGGGCCGCCGGATCGACGGACTGGATGGCCTTGGTCACGCTGCGCACGCAGCCGCCGCAGGTCATGTTCTCGATGTGGAATTGCATGGATGCCTCCTTCGGGGCCTGTCGTCTGCGCGGGCAGATAGGAGTTCCAACCGTTGTAAGGTCAAGGACACAAAGGCGTGATGACCGTTGGCCACCACCCCCTTGACCTTCCCATCATGGGAGACCCTACCTTACGTGCATCTTTCAAGGAGTCCCGCGATGAACATGCAGGCAAGGCAGCCGACGGCGTCCGGACCCGATCGCGTCGTGATCGAAGTGGAGGGCATGACCTGCGCCTCGTGCGTGGCGCATGTCGAACGGGCGCTGAAGGCGGTGCCGGGGGTGACCGGCGCCAACGTCAACCTCGCGACCGAACGCGCCGAGATCACCGGCCCCGACCTCGATCGCGCCGCCCTGGTGGAGGCGGTGAAGGGTGCCGGATACGAGGTGCCCGCGCGACCCGTCGACCTGGCCATCGAGGGGATGACCTGCGCCTCCTGCGTGGCGCGGGTCGAACGGGCCCTGGCTTCGGTCCCCGGCGTGACCTCGGCGGCGGTGAACCTCGCGACCGAACGGGCGACGGTCACGGGGTCGGCCGATCCCGCGGCGCTGATGCGTGCGGTCGAGGGCGCGGGCTACGCCGCGCGCGCTGCCGCCCCCGCGATGGCCGCGAGCGACGAGAGCGCTGCGAAGAAGGCCGCCGAGGAGGCGGGGCTGAAGCGCGACCTGCTGCTCGCCGCCGCGCTGACGCTGCCGGTCATCGTGCTCGAGATGGGGTCGCACCTGTTCATGTGGATCCGCATGGCGGTGGTGGACACCATCGGGATGCAGAACAGCTGGCTGATCCAGTTCGCCCTGACCACCGCCGTCCTGTTCGGCCCGGGCCTGCGCTTCTACCGCAAGGGCTTTCCGGCGCTGGCGCGGCGCGCGCCCGACATGAACAGCCTGGTCGCCGTCGGCACCGCGGCCGCCTACGCCTATTCGCTGGTCGCGACCTTCACGCCCGGCCTGCTGCCGCCCGGCACCGTCAACGTCTATTACGAGGCGGCGGCGGTCATCGTCACGCTGATCCTGCTCGGCCGGTATCTCGAGGCGCGCGCCCGGGGCCGCACGTCCGAGGCGATCAAGCGGTTGGTCGGCCTGCAGGCCAAGACGGCGCGCGTCGTCCGGGGCGGCACCGTCACCGAGATCCCGGTGGCCGAGGTGCGCCCGGGCGACATCGTCGAGGTGCGCCCCGGCGAGCGGGTGCCGGTCGACGGCGAGGTGACCGACGGCGCGAGCTGGATCGACGAGAGCATGATCTCGGGCGAGCCGCTGCCGGTCGAGAAGACCGCGGGCAGCCCCGTCACCGGCGGCACCGTCAACCAGACCGGCGCCTTCAGCTTCCGCGCGACCGCGGTGGGGGAGGCCACGATGCTGGCCCAGATCATCCGCATGGTCGAGGCTGCGCAGGGCGGCAAGCTGCCGATCCAGGCGCTGGTCGACCGCGTGACGATGTGGTTCGTGCCCGTCGTCATGGCCATCGCCGCGCTGACCTTCGTGGTCTGGCTGGTCTTCGGCCCCACCCCGGCGCTGACCTTCGGCCTGGTCAACGCCGTTGCCGTCCTGATCATCGCCTGCCCCTGCGCGATGGGCCTCGCCACCCCGACCTCGATCATGGTCGGCACCGGGCGCGGGGCCGAGATGGGCGTGCTCTTCCGCAAGGGCGAGGCGCTGCAGACGCTGCAGGGCGTCAGGGTCGTCGCGCTCGACAAGACCGGCACGCTGACCGAGGGCAAGCCGCGGCTGACCGACCTCGATCTCGCCCGCGGCTTCGACCGCGCGTCCGTCCTTGCCGCCGTCGCGGCGGTGGAGGCGAAGTCCGAACACCCGATCGCGCGCGCCATCGTCGCGGCGGCCGGTGAGGAGGGCCTGACCCTGCCCGAAGTGACCGCCTTCGACAGCGTCACCGGCTTCGGCGTGACGGCAGAGGCGGGCGGGCGGCGCGTGCAGGTCGGGGCCGACCGCTACATGGCCAGGCTCGGCCTCGATGTCACGGCCTTCGCCACCACCGCCGCCCGGCTGGGCGACGAAGGGAAGTCGCCGCTCTACGCCGCCATCGACGGTCGGCTCGCGGCGATCCTCGCCGTCGCCGACCCGGTCAAGGCGACCACCCCGCAGGCGATCCGCGCGCTGCACGCGCTCGGGCTGAAGGTCGCGATGATCACCGGCGACAACGCCCGCACCGCGAACGCCATCGCCAGCCAACTCGGCATCGACGAGGTGGTGGCCGAGGTGCTGCCCGACGGCAAGGTCGACGCGGTGAAGCGGCTGAAGGCCATGGGCACGCTCGCCTACGTCGGCGACGGCATCAACGACGCGCCCGCGCTGGCCGAGGCGGACGTGGGCCTGGCCGTCGGCACCGGCACCGACATTGCCATCGAGGCGGCCGACGTGGTGCTGATGACCGGCCGGCTGACCGCGGTGCCCGACGCCATCGCGCTGTCCAAGGCCACGATGCGCAACATCCGCCAGAACCTGTTCTGGGCCTTTGCCTACAACGTGGCGCTGATCCCGGTGGCTGCGGGTGCCCTCTGGCCCGCCTTCGGCCTGCTCCTGTCGCCGATCTTCGCCGCGGGAGCGATGGCGCTGTCGAGCGTGTTCGTGCTCGGCAACGCGCTGCGGCTGCGGCGCTTCGCGGCACGGCCGGCGTGACCGGTGCCCGGCCCCTTGCCGCCCCCTGCGGCGCGGGCGATGTTCGCGCCGACGCGGGGCGGGGGCGGGGCATGGGCGACATCGACGCGGCGACGCGCGACCTGATCCGCCGCTGGAAGGACGATCCGGCGGCGGCCTACCAGACCTGGTTCCTGTGGTCGGAACGGTTCAAGAACTTCCGCTCGATCCGCCGGGGCCTGCAGGTCGTGGTGGACGAGATCGAGGCGGGCACCTTCGGCAACGCCTATCGCGGCTCGTCGCTGGAAACGGTGGTCCATTCCATCGCCGAGCAGCGCCAGATCTTCCGCGGCGCCGACCACGCCTTCCTGTGGAAGCCGAAGCTCCGCATCCCCGACATCTACGAAAGCCCGGCGAATCAGCGCGCCTTCGGCCACCTGATCGACGGCTGCGCCTGCTGCTCCACCGCGGACGAGATCATCCGCCACATCGAGGCGATCGACCGGCGCGGCATCAAGGGCCTCGGGCCCGCGGTGGCGAACCTGCTCTACTTCCTGCACCCGACGCTGGTGCCGCCCTTCAACACCAGGATCGTCGAAGGCTACAACCGCCTGACCGGCGCGCAGGTCAAGCTCGGAAGCTGGCCGCAGTTCCTCGCGATGCGGGCGGGCATCCTCGACCTGAACGCGCGCTTCCGGGACCTGCTGTCGAACGACCTGGGCGCGATCGGCGCGCTGCTGTTCGACATCGGCGCGGGCCGCTACCCCGCGCCCGCGCGCGACGGCAGCGACGCCGCCGCCTTCGCCGAGCGCCTGCGGGCCGCCCGCACGGCCGCGAGCGCCCTTACCCCCGCCGAGGCGCGCAGCGAGAAGGACGAGGCCGGTCATTCCGAGGTGCAGTCCTGGCTGCGCGACCTCGGCCACGCGCTCGGCTACCGGGTCTGGATCGCGGCCAACGACCGCGGGCGGCTGCACGCGGGCCGCAGGCTGGGCGAGGACTGCCTCGACGCGCTGCCGCCGGTCATCGCCATGGCACCGGGGGCCGAGGCGGTGCGGCTGATCGACGTGCTGTGGCTGCGGGCCGACGCCGACCGCGTGGCCGCCGCCTTCGAGGTGGAGCATTCGACCTCGATCTATTCGGGCATCATGCGGATGCTCGACCTGGCGCTCGGCCACGCCGACCCGCAGGCCGAGGGCGGGCTGTTCCTCGTCGCCCCGGACGCGCGCGAGGCCGAGGTGCGCGCCCAGCTCGCCCGCCCCGCCTTCGCCCGCATCGGCGACCTGCGCATCGGCTGGCTGCCCTATGGCGAGCTGTCCCGCCACCGCGAGGCCATCGCGCGCTTCGGCGAGGGCCTGAAGGCCATCCGCGCCATCGCCCGTCCTTTGGCCTGACCCGCGCAAGGAGATGCCCGCATGAACATCGGTGACGCCGCAAAGACCTCGGGCGTGTCGGCCAAGATGATCCGCTACTACGAATCCATCGGCCTCGTCCCCAATGCCGGCCGGACCGGCGCGGGCTACCGGGTCTACACCGACACCGACGTGCAGATGCTGCGCTTCATCCGGCGGTCGCGCGATCTCGGCTTTCCGGTCGAGAAGATCGCGACGCTGCTCGCGCTCTGGCGCGACCGCAGCCGGCAGAGCGCGGACGTGAAGCGCCTGGCGACGGACCAGATCGACGGCCTCGAACGCAAGGTCCGCGAGATGCAGGCCATGATCGACACGCTGCGCCACCTCGCCGACGCCTGCAGCGGCGATCACCGTCCCGAATGTCCGATCCTCGCGGATCTCGGCGGCCGCGACGGCGCTTCCGCCGGGAAGGGCGGATAGCCGAACTCCCGGGCGCGCATGTCAGTCGTCCAGCCCGATCTCGACCATGCCGTCCACGACGCGCACGGGGTGGGTGCGCAGCGCCACCACGCAGGGCGCGCGCAGGGCGGCCCCGGTCTTGTAGTCGAAGCGCCCGTTGTGCTTGGGGCATTCGATCGTGTCGCCGATGACCAGCCCGTCGCAGAGCCGCACCTGTTCGTGCGTGCAAAGCCCGTCGGTGGCGAAGACCGCGCCCTGCGCGTCGCGGTAGATCGCATAGGCGCGGCCGCCGTGGTCGAAGGGCAGCAGGTCCTCGGGGTCGATGTCCTCGACCGCCATCGCGGGCACCCAGCGCATCACGCCCCCGCCATCGTCGCGCGGTCCGGCACGTCGCGGTGCAGGTCCTCGCGGTAGGGCCGGGCGGTGGGCGGCAGAACCTTGCGCAGGAAGTAGCCCGGCTCGCGCCGCTGCCGCAGGACGGCGGGAATCATCTCGGCGAAGGCGGCGGCGATCGACGGGCAGGGCGCGGGCAGGTCGTCCCTGATGATCGCGTGCAGGCGGGGCAGCGCGTGGTAGGGGACCATCGGGAACATGTGGTGTTCGACGTGATACTGCATGTTCCAGTAGATCCATCCGCTGACCGGGTTCATCAGCACCGTGCGGCTGTTCAGGCGGTGGTCGAGCACGTCCTCGGCCAGCCCGCCGTGCTGGATCAGCCCGGTCATGAAGGCGTGCCAGGTGCCGTAGATGCGCGGACCGCCGACCAGCATGAAGGGGATCAGCGCCGCCCACCCCGCGCCTGCGACAAGCATCGCGACGGTGGCAACCCCGGTCGCGGCATAGATCGCGATATGGATGCGCGCGGCGAGGATGACCTTGGGGACCTCGGCTTCGGGGATGTAGCTGCGCTCGTCGGGCGTGACGATGCCCAGCGCGTTCCGGCCCAGGACTCGCATCCAGACGACGATGTCCCAGATGCCCACGAAATGCAGGACGGTCAGCGCCAGGTTGGCGGGATGCATGAAGGCGATCTCGGCGTCGCGGCCGACGATGATCGTGTTGGTGTGGTGGCGGGCGTGGCTCCACCGCCAGGACACCGGGTTGCGCATCATCATGAAGCTCGCGATCTGGTAGACCCAGTCGTTCATCCACGCGGTCCTGAACGCCGTGCCGTGCCCGCATTCGTGCCAGCGCGAATCCGCCGCGCTGCCGTAGAGCACGCCGTAGACGAACCAGAAGGGCACGCACCACCAAGTCCCCCAGAAGGCGATCCCGCCCCAGGCCGACAGGCCGAGAAGCGCGAACCACATGAGCGTGTCGCGGATCGCCGGGCCGTCGCGGCGCTGCATCAGCTCCTTCATCACCTTGCGCGGCACGTCGGAGTGGTACCAGTCGGCCGAGGCGAGGCCGCGTGCGATGGCCTGGGCCGCGCTCGGGCCGGTCAGCGCATAGTCGCGCCGATCGACGAGGGCGGCAGGGTGGGAGATGTCCGTCACGTCGCGCTGGTTCCCTGTCAAGCCGTGATGTGGTCGCCGGTGATGACGTCCTCGACGTCCCGGATGGTGGACGTCCCCGGCCGCAGGTCGTCGGCCACCACCGTGCCGCGCCGCATCACCACCATGCGGTCCACGACCTGGAAGACGTGGTGGATGTTGTGCGCGATGAAGATGCAGGAATGCCCGGTGTCGCGCACCTGCCGCACGAAGCGCAGCACGCCCTGCGTTTCCGCCACGCCCAGGTTGTTGGTCGGCTCGTCCAGCACGATCAGGTCGCTGTCGAAATGCATCGCCCGCGCGATGGCGACCGCCTGCCGCTCGCCCCCCGACAGCGAGCCGATGGGCGTCGTGGGCGGAATGTTCTTCGAGATGCCGACGCGCTTCAGAAGCTCCGCCGCGACCGCGTTCATCCGGTCGAGGTCCAGCGTCCCGAACGGCCCCCGCGTCGGCTCGCGCCCGAGGAACAGGTTCCGCGCGATCGACAGCTGCGGGACGAGCGCCGAGTCCTGGTAGATCGTCTCGATCCCCGCCGCGATGGCGTCGTTGGTCGAGGTCATGCGGACCGGCCGGCCCTTGATGCGGATCTCGCCCGAGGTATAGGGCACGGCCCCCGACAGGACCTTGATGAGCGTGGATTTGCCCGCGCCGTTGTCGCCCAAGAGGCCCACGATCTCGCCGCGCCGGATCGTCAGATTCACGTCGCGCAGGGCGTGGACGCGGCCATAGGACTTCTGGATGTGCCGCATCTCGACCAGCGGGGTGTCGTCGGGGGCAAGCTCGGGCATGGTCAGGTCCCCGCGTTGTGCCGGCGTTCCAGCGCCGCATGCAGCGCCATCATCCCCAGGATGATCGCCCCGATGAAGATGTTGTAGGCGAGGCCCGGCACCCCGATCAGCACGATCCCGTTGCGCATCAGCCGCAGGATCAGCACGCCCAGCACCGTGCCGATGATCGTCCCGCGCCCGCCCGTCAGGACCGTGCCGCCGATCACCACCATGGCGATGACCTCGAGTTCATACCCCGCGCCGGAGTTCGGGTTCGCCGCCGACACGCGGATCGACGAGATGATCCCGGCGAAGGCCGCCATCGCGGCCGACAGCATGAAGAGGATGACCTTCACCCGGGCGATCGGCACGCCGCGGTTGCGCGCGGCCCCCGGGTTGCCGCCCGTGGCCTGCGTCCAGTTGCCGAACCGCGTGCGCGTCAGGACGTAGTGGAAGACGACCGCCAGCACGACGAACCAGATCAGGCTCATGTAGACGCGCAGGCCGCCGATGAAGAAGTCGCCCACCAGCACCTCGGCCAGCCACTGCTCGCCCGCGTCCCAGGTGCGCTGCGGAAAGCCCGAGGTCAGCCACAGCGCCGCGCCCCTGACGACCAGCAGCATCCCGAGCGTCACCAGGAACGACGGGATTCCCAAGCGCGTCACGAACAGGCCCGAGAAGAGGCCGATCCCCAGCGCGATGACCATCGCCACGGCGAAGGCTGTCGGCAGCGGCATCACGCCCCCGTTGAACAGCGCCCACATCACCACGGGGGCAAAGCCGAAGACCGACCCCACCGACAGGTCGAACTCCCCCGCCGTCATCAGAAGCGTCATGGCCAGCGCGATCAGCCCGAGCTCGACCGTGAAGGTCAGCGCGTTGCCGATGTTGTTCAGCGACATGAAGGCCGGGTTGATCGCGGCGAACACGGCGACCATGGCGACCAGCAGAACGAAGGGCCCGAACTCGGGCTTTGCGACCAAGCGCTTGAGCAGGCCCTGCTCGGGCGGATGCGCCGCCGCGATGGTGGAGGTGTCGGACATCGGGTTCCCGCGGATTGGCCGCCCGCGACAGGCGCGGGCGACCGGGCCAGGCTCAGTTGCCGCCCATGATCTTGGCGTAGACGGGGGCCGTGTCCTTTTCGTAGAGCGCCCCGGTGATGATGTTAAAGCCGAGCGGGATGCCGTCGCCCTCCATCATCAGCGCGGACAGGCACAGGTAGGACGTGGCCTGCGGGTCCTGCCACATCGCGGCGTTGACGTAGCCCTCCATCACCGCCTGCGTGGTGTCGAGCGAGTTGCCCCAGCCCACGACCGGGATCTCGCCCGGCTGCACCCCGGCCTGGTCCCACACCCGCTTGACCGACCCGGTGACCATGTCGCCGAGGCCGATCATCGCGCTGATCCGGTCGCGGTTGGCGGTGATGTAGTCGGTCATCCGGGTGATGACCTCGGCCTGGTCGAGCGTCGCGTCGGTCACCTCCCAGGTGATGCCCAAGGGCTCGAACACCGTCTTGATCCCCGCCTCCTCCTCCACCCCGTAGGAGGCGCCCGGCACCTCCACCGGCATCCAGACGAAGTCGCCCGACGTCACCAGCCCCTTGTCGACCAGGTATTGCGCCCAGGCCTTGCCGACCGCCTGCAGGTCGCCGCCGACATAGGCGTTCCAGTCGGGTGCCGAATCGGAGGTGTTGAAGTTGATGATCGGGATGCCCGCCGCGCGCGCCTCGGCCACGACGTCGACCATCGACCCCGGGTCGGGGCTGGTCGAGCAGATGCCGTCGGCCCCGGCGGCGATGGCGGCGCGCACCGCCTCCTGCTGGCTCGGCACGTCGCCGGAATGGAACGAGGTGTTGACCGTGTTCCCCGTCGTCCTGGCGAAGGCTTCGGCGCCTTGCAAGAAATAGGTCCAGACCGGGTCGGCCGGCCCGCCGTGCGAGATCCAGTAGAAGGTCTTTTCCTGGGCGGCCGCGAAGCTCGCGGTCAACGCAAGCGCCGCGGCGGCACCGAGCAGCGTCTTCAACATCGTGGGTTCCTCCCTGATACCCCGTGGGTCGTCACGACCCGAACTGCGGCCGAAGCCGGTCGCGTCCGTCAGGCGCATGCGCCCGCGGCGGCTGCACCCCTCCCCGGGCCGCCGCCGTCCGTCATCGCATGGTTCGTGCAATCGGCCCCGGACAGCGCCAGCTTGCGGCTTGCAAGGCGACGCCACAACCTGCAATCACATCAGATCGCATCAGCACCGTGACGTGAAGGGAAGGTTATCCGCCGATGGGCAGGCCGACGATCGTCGACGTGGCGCAGCGGGCTGGCGTCTCGACCGCGACGGTCGACCGCGTGCTCAACGCGCGCCCCGGCGTGACCGCCCCCAACCGCCACCGCGTGCTGCAGGCGGCGAAGGACATGGGCTAACTGCCCGTCGAAGGCATGGTCGCGCTGCCCTCCCGCCCCGTGCATCTGGAGTTCCTGATCCCCATGATCCAGAACGGCTTCATGGGAGAGCTCGCGGCGGGCATCCGCAGCTTTGCCGCCACGGTGCCGCTGGTGGCCTCCTGCACCGTCCGCGCGCTGGCCGGCTTCGGGCCCGAAAGCATCCTGCCCGCGCTGGAAGCGGTCGCGCTGCGCACGCGCGGCATCGGCATCGTCGCCGCCGACCATCCCGCCACGCGCGAGGCGATCCGGCGGGTCTGCGAGGCGGGCCTGCGCGTCGTGACCATCGCCTCGGACGTGCCCCATTCCGGCCGCGCCTCCTATGTCGGGGTCGACAACGAGGTCGCGGGCCGGACGGCCGCGCTCCTGATGGGGCGGATGGCGGCGCGGGATACCGGGTCGGTCGCCCTGTTCATGGGCTCGCGCGCCTTCGACGGCCATCGGCTGCGCGAGGCCGGGTTCCGCGCCGTGCTCGCACGGGACTTCCCGTCCCTGACCCTGCTGCCGCCGGTCGAAACCGGCGAAAGCAGCAACCGGACCCGCAGCGCGATGATCCACCTGCTGCGCGGCACCCCGGACCTTGCCGGCGTCTATTGCGTCGGCGCGGGGCGCACCGGCATCATCGCCGCCATCGAGGAGCTTCGGCCTGCCCGCGCGCCGCTCGTCATCATGCACGACCTGACCGACAGGATGCACGCCTGGCTTGCCGGCGGCCTGATCGACGTGGTCATCGACCAGAACGTGCAGCTCGTGGGCGAACAGGCCGTGATCCGCCTTCTCGGTGCCATCGCCGCCGCCGCCCCGCAACTGCGGCTGAAGGACATCGAGCCGCGGATCATCCTGCGCGAGAACATCCCGGCGCGCGGAGAGCCTCGCCCGCCCGGCTGATCGCGGGCCGGGAATGCGCCCGGCCGCGCGGGCATGTGCCCCAAGGGCCACGGCTTCAGTAGGTGCCGGTCAGCCGCCCGGCGAGGTCGGGTAACGTCATCGTGCCGGCCAGCCGCGCGTCCTCGCGCCGGCAGGCGAGGTAGGCATCCGCCAGCGGCGCGCCCAGCCAGGCCGCTCCGGCGTCGGCACAGCTTTCGGTCAGGGAGGAGCCCATGTCCTGCGGCAGCGGCCGGACGCCCATCCTCCGGGCGTCGGCGGGGGACAGGCCCAGCGGGTCGACGCCCACATCGGGCGGCATGGGCAGGCCCGCCTGGATCCCCGCCAGCCCCGCGCGGATGATCGCGGCGAGCGCGATGTAGACGTTGGCCGTCGCATCGGTCACGCGGTATTCGATCGAGGCTCCGGGGTGCGTCCCGTCGGCGGCGGGGCGGCGCGGCACCAGGCGCAGCATCGCCTCGCGGTTGCGCAGGCCGATGCAGGTGAAGGCCCCGACCCAGGAATGCGGCCGGATGCGCGCCCAGGAGTTCGCCGACAGGATCGTGAAGGGCAGAAGCTCGAACGCCCGGTCGAGGATCCCGGCCGCGAAGGATCCGGCCAGCGGCGTCAGCCAGTCGTGCATGGCCGTCACGGGCCGGTCGTCCTGCCACAGGCTGAAATGGATGTGCACGCCGTTGCCCGGCTGGTCCTCGGCGGGCTTGGGCAGGAAGCTCGCCGCCAGCCCCATGCCGCGCGCGGTATCGCGGATCGCCTCCAGCGTCAGCACGGCGCGGTCGGCGGCGGTCAGCGGGTCGGCGGGGGTCGAGGCGATCTCGAACTGGTCGGGGCCGTATTCGGCCTGGAACTGCTCCAGCGCGATGCCCGCGCCGTCCAGCACCTCCAGCACGCGCGCGGCGAGTCCCGCGACCGTCCGCCCCGCCGACAGCGAGAAGGCCACATGCGCATCGCGCTGCAGGCCGCGGACGGTGAACTCGTGCTCGAAGGCGACCTGCATCGTCAGCCCGGCCCGGTCCAGCGCCGCGACCGCGTCCTTCAGCGCGGTGCGCGGGCAATAGGGCCAGGCCTCGCCCGCCATCGTGCGCCCGTCGCAGAGGAACAGGTCGAAGGCCGGGCGATCCGGCGCCCCGGGCAAGGGCAGCCGGGTGGCCGGGTCGGGCAGCAGGCGGATCTCGCCCACCGGGCCGAAGGGGTTGTCCGGCGGCAGGGTCGACAGCGCGCCGATGGAATAGTTGGCGGGCACCCAGGGCAGCCCCTGCTCCAGCGCCAGCGCGGCGCGCGCCGCAGGGACCGACCGCCCGCGCAGGATGCCCGACAGGTCCTGATGCCCGAGGAAGGTGAAGCTCATGCCGGCGTCCTTTCCCGCACCCGCGCCAGCGCCCGCGGCAGCACGCGCGCCAGCCGCGCGGCCCAGGCCGCCTGCCCGCCCGCGTCGGCGATCAGGTCCTGCCGGATTTCCAGTTCCACATGCAGCAGCCCCCGCGCCTCGGCATGGACGGGAATGGCATAGTCGAGGTCGTCGTCCATCCCGTAGGGCTGGTTCAGGCCGACGGTCAGGTCGCCCTCGGCCTGCAGCGCCGCCACGACCTCGGCCGCGAGCCGCCCGTCGCGGTTCCACAGCACGCCCGCGTGCCAGGGCCGCGGCGCGGGCAGGTCGCCGTGCTGCGGGGTGAAGCTGTGCATGGCGACCAGCACGGGCGGCGTGGCGCGGCCCGCGATCTCGGCCGCGATTGCGGCGTGGTAGGGGGCAAAGATCGCCTCGCGCCGCTGCGCGGCCTCCGCCTGTCCGATCCCCAGGTTCGCGGGCACCGTCGCGCCGTCGCTGTAGGAAAGGATCGACCCCGGCCCGCCCGGCCGGCGGTTGCAGTCGATCACCAGCCGCGAGTAGCGCTGCCAGACCAGCACCGCCCCCAGCCGCGCGGCCAGCGCCTGCGACAGGCCCAGGATGCCGATGTCGATCCCGATGTGGCGGGCGATCTGTCCCGGTGCCAGTCCCAGATCGCCGAGCGCATGGGGCACCGCGTTACCCGCATGGTCGGCGATCAGCAGGAAGGGCGACAAACCGGCACGCAGGATGCCCACCGGGTCGGGGTCGCCGTCGTGCAGGAGGCTGGTCATGCGCCGGTCCTTCGCAAGGGTGCGCCCAAGGTGCGGGCACGCTCGGGGGTGAACATACGTTTTCAGAGGCCCATGCTCAATCAAAATCGGAAAGTGGATTGACAGGTTCGGCCCGCGCTTCATAGTCGCCTGATCCTTGTCCGGGTGACCTGCCATGTCGCCTTTGCCCGCCACTCCGCACCCCTTGCGCCCGCTGGCCGAAGCGGTGGCGCTGGCCGTCCTGGTGGCGGCGGGGCTCGGCCTGCTGGCGCTGGCGATGGGCCTGCCGGGGCAGCGCATCGGCACGCTCTTCAGCGTCAACCTGTGTGCCGTGCTGGCGTTTCAGGTGTTCAGCGGCAACTCGGGCGTGGTATCCTTCGGCCATACCGCGTTCATGGCGATCGGGGCCTACGTCTCGGCCTGGCTGACGATGCCGCCGCGGATGCTGCAGATGACGTTGCCGAACCTGCCCGCGTGGCTCGGCGGCTACGAGTTGCCGCTGGCCACGGCACTGGTGATCGTCGCCGGGGCCGGGCTTGCGGCGGGGGCGGTGACGGGGCCGGTGATCGGGCGCCTGGCGGCGGCCTCGGCCTCGATCGCGACGCTCGGGATCCTCATCATCGTCTATTCCGTGCTGGCGGCGGCGCAGGACCTGACCGGCGGCAACCGCGCCTTCTACGGCATCCCGCGCGACACCACGCCGCTCGTGGCGCTTGCCGCCGCGGTGGCCTTCATCCTGATCGCCCGCGTCTACCGCGACAGCGCCCCGGGCCTGCGGCTGCGCGCGGCGCGCGACGACCGGGCGGCGGCGGGGGCCGTCGGCATCGCCGCGGGGCGCGAGGCCCGGGTCGCCTGGACGCTGTCGGCCGCGATGGCCGCAGTCGCCGGGGCGCTCTACGGCCACATGCTCGGGGCCTTCACGCCCAAGGATTTCTACTTCGACCTCGCCGTCGGCTATGTCGCGATGCTGATCGTGGGCGGCATGGGCACGGTCACCGGGGCGGTCGGCGGCGTCGCCGCGATCATGGCGCTGCAAGAGGGGCTGCAGCGGCTCGAGGGTGGGTTCGCGCTCGGCCCGCTGACCGTGCCGCCGGTCTTCGGCCTGCCGCTGGTGGGGGCGAGCCTTGCGATCCTGCTGATCCTCCTGTTCCGGCCGCAAGGCCTGTTCGGGCGGCGCGAGCTGACGTTGCCCGCCTGGCTGCTGCCGCCGCGGCCGGTCGCGCCCGCGCCGCCGCCGCGCGTGGCCGGGCAGACGCTGGCCATCGCCGGGCTGACCCGCCGCTTCGCCGGGCTGACGGCGGTGGAAGGGGCCGGGCTGACCGTCGCCCCGGGCCAGGCGGTCGGGCTGATCGGGCCGAACGGGGCGGGCAAGTCGACCTTCGTGAACCTGGTGACGGGGTTCTACGCCCCCGACGGGGGCAGCGTGCGGCTGGGCGACCGCGACCTGACCGGCGCGCCCGCCCCGGTCGTCGCCCGCGCGGGCATCGCGCGGACGTTCCAGAACATCCGCGTCTTCGGCGCGCTGACCGCCGAGGAGAACGTGCGCGTCGCCGCGCTGGCCGCAGGGCAGTCCCCGGCGCAGGCCCGCGCCACTGCGGCGCGCGAGCTTGCGGCGCTCGACCTCGGCGCGCAGGGAGCAACCCCTGCCGCCGACCTGCCCTACGGCCTGCGCCGCAGGCTCGAGGTCGCCCGCGCGCTCGCCACCGCCCCCGCCGTGCTGATGCTGGACGAACCCGCCGCGGGCATGAACCCGGTCGAGACCGCCGACCTCCAGGCGCGGCTGAAGGCGCTGCAGGCCGAGCGCGGTTTCGGCCTGCTGCTCATCGACCACGACCTCGGCCTCGTGATGCGCACGAGCGACCGCGTGGTGGTGCTGAACCGCGGCCTCGTCATCGCCGACGGCCCGCCCGCCGCGGTCCGGTCCGACCCCGCGGTCATCGAGGCCTACATCGGCACCCGCACCCCCCGCCGCAGACCCCCAACCCCAACCGGAAGGTGACCCTCCATGCGATCTGAGCTGCATACGATCCTGCTTGCCGGCACCGCGACGCTGGCGATGGCTTCCGCCGCCATGGCCGAGAAGGATTACCTGATCGGCGTCGCCGCCGCGCAGTCGGGCTTCCTCGCGCCCTTCGACCAGCCGTCCTTCGCGGGCTTCAAGTTCTGCGTCGACGCGCTGAACGCCACGGGCGGCCTCGCCGGGCAGTACCCGATCACGCTCGACGTGCGCGATACCCGGTCCGACATGGCCCAGACGGTGAAGATCGCGCAGGAGTTCGTGGACGCGGGCGCGAAGTTCATCATCTCGCCCGCCGACGGCGACCCGACGATGGCGATGGGCCAGATCACCGGCCCGGCGGGCATCCCGACCATCACCTTCGCCGGCACCGCGCCGATCCTGACCCAGGTCAGCGACTTCGTCTTCGGCAGCTACCCGGCCGACAACCAGCAGGCCGCGGTGCTGGGCGCCTATGCCGCCGAGCTCGGCTACAGGACCGCCTTCCTGCTGAAGTCGCCCGACGCGGCCTATACCCAGTTCGGCCCGGAATACTTCGGCAAGGTGTTCGAGGCCAAGGGCGGCCGCGTCATCGGCGAGGCGTCCTTCACGCTGAACCAGCCCGACTTCTCGGCCATCGTCACCACGATCAAGGGCCTCGACCCGCAGCCCGACGTCATCATGACCTCCGCCTGGGAGCCCGACTTTCCCGCCTTCATCAAGGCGCTGCGCGGGGCCGGGGTCACCACGCCGGTGATGGGGGCCGACGTGCTCGACACCCCCACGGTTCGCGGCCTGGGGGAGGCCGTCGAGGGGGTCGTCCACACCTCGGGCGGCTTCGCCGAGCCGGGCAGCGCGCAGGAGGACTTCAACACGCGCTTCGAGGCCGCGACGGGGCAGGTGGCGGATACCAACTACTACGCCAACGGCTGCGACATCGTGGGCATGATCGACGCCGCCGTCCGCGCCGCGGGGTCGACCGACCCCACGGCGGTGCGCGACGCGCTGGCCAGCCTGCCCGAGACGCCGGGCGTGATGTCGGCCTACACCTTCGCCGGCACCGACCGGATGCCGCTGCGGTCGGTCGTGCTGGCGCGGATCGAGGGCGGGCAGAAGGTGTTCATCCGGCGCGAGATGGCCGATCCGGCCACGATGCCCGCGCCCTGATGCTGGCCGTCGCGGGCCTCTCGGTGCGCCACGGCGCGGTGCAGGCTGTCACCGGCCTCGACCTGTCCGTGGCCGCCGGGCAGGTCGTGGCCCTGCTCGGCGCGAACGGGGCCGGCAAGTCCAGCACGCTGAACTGCATCGCGGGGCTGGTCCCCGCGGCGGCCGGGCGGGTCGTGCTGGACGGCCGCGACCTCACCGGTGCTGCGCCCGAAGCGCTGTCGCGCGCGGGCGTCGCGTTGGTGCCCGAAGGTCGGCGCATCTTCGCCGGGCTGACGGTGGCCGAGAACCTGCTGATGGGCGGCGCGAGCCACGCGCCCCCCGCCACCCGCCGCGAACGCCGCCAGGCGATGGAGGCGCGGTTCCCGATCCTGGCCGAACGCCGCCACCAGAAGGCGGGGCTCCTGTCCGGGGGCGAGCAGCAGATGCTCGCCATCGCCCGCGCGCTGATGGCCGCGCCGCGCCTCCTGCTGCTGGATGAACCCTCGCTCGGCCTCGCGCCGCAGATGGTGGACCGCGTCTTCGACCTGATCGCCGCCCTGCGCGACGAAGGGCTGACGATCCTGCTCGTCGAACAGAACGTGCCGATGTCGCTCGACATCGCCGACCATGCGGTCGTGCTGGCCAACGGCCGCGTCACGCTGGCCGGGCCCGCGGCGGAGCTCGCGCAGTCCGATGCCGTGCGCGGTGCCTACCTGACGGGGGCCTGATGGACCTGGTCCTGCAACAGCTCGTCAACGCGGTCAGCCTCGGCGGCATCTACGCGCTGCTCGCGCTCGGCCTCGCCGTGGTGTTCTCGATCGTCCGCCTCATCAACTTCGCGCATGGCGAGGTGATGACGGTCGCGGGCTACGCCATCTGGGTCGCGCTGGTCCTTTCCGTGCCCGTGCCGGTCGCCGTCGCGGCGGGGCTTGCGGCGGGGACGCTCGCGTCGGTCGCGATGGAGCGGGTTGCCTTCCGGCCGATGCGCGGGGCGAGCGTGACGAGCCTGCTCATCACCTCCTTCGCGGTATCCGAGATCATCAAGGTCCTGTTCCAGAACGGTATTTCCGCCCGGCCCATGCCGATCGTGCTGCCCCCGTGGCTGTCGGGGACGGTGACGCTGGGCGGGCTGACGGTCGGCATCATCTCGGTCGTCTCGATCGCCACGGTCGCGCTGTCGCTGGCGGCGCTGAACCTGATCCTGCGGCGCACCACGCTCGGCATTGCGATGCGCGCGGCGGCCGAGGACTTTCCGGTCGTCCGCCTGATGGGCATCCGCGCCAACCACGTCGTGGCGCTGGCCTTCGCCATCTCGGGCGCGCTGGCCGGGATTGCCGCGGTCCTGTGGGTCGCGCAACGCGGGTCGGTGGACCCGCTGATGGGCGCGACCCCGGTGCTCAAGGCCTTCATCGCGACCGTCCTCGGCGGCCTCGGCTCGCTGTCGGGCGCGGTCGCGGGCGGTTTCATGGTGGGCGCGATCGAGGTCCTCCTCCAGGCCTTCCTGCCGCAGGACCTGCTGCCCTACCGCGAGGCGATCTCGCTCACGCTCATCATCGCGCTGCTGCTCTGGCGGCCCGACGGCCTTGTGCCCGCGCCCGTGTCGAGCCGCAGCTGATGACCGTCCGCGACCTCATCGCCCACCGCCTGCCGACGCTGTCGCCCAGCGAAAAGCGCATCGCGCGGGTGGTGACCGAACGCTACCCCGTCAGCGCGCTCGGCCAGATCGAGGACCTGGCGCGGCAGGCGCAGGTCAGCGCGCCGACCGTCACCCGCTTCGCCCGCCGCCTGGGGTTCGACCGCTACGCCGACTTCCAGCGCGCGATCCGGGCCGAGGTGCAGGACAGCGAGGTCTCGCCACTGGCGCTGCTGGCCAAGTTCCAGGCGGCCGCCCGGCCCGGGGCCGACCGCGACGCGGCGCTGGTGGCCGACATCGCGGCGTCGGTCCAGGCCATGCTTGCCGCTCCCGTGCAGGCGGCGCTCGACCGCGCGGCGGACCTTCTCGCCGACACGCGCGCGCCCGTGCATCTTCTGGGCGGGCGGTTCACCTCCGTCGCGGCGCAGTATCTCGCGTTCCAGCTTTCTTCGCTGCGGGGCCAGGTGCAGGCGCTCCTGCCGCCGCCCTCGGGGATGCTCGAGGACCGGATCGCCGACTTCGGCCGCCGCGATTTGCTGGTGGTCTTCGACGTGCGCCGCTATGCCCCCGACATCGCGGGCCTTTCCACGGCGGCGCGGAAACAGGGGGCGCGGATCGTGCTGTTCACCGACCCGGAGCTGTCGCCGGTCTGCGACCTCGCCGACGTGACCCTGCCCGTGCCGGTGGCGACGACCACCCCGATGGACACGCTCGCCCCTCTGATCGCCACCGCCGACGCGCTGCTCGCGCGACTGGTCGAACGGCTGGACGCCGTCGCGGCCACCCGGATGCGGCATCTCGAACGCCTGCGGCAGGCCGCCGCCGCCCCCCGCTGACGCGACCCTGAAAGGACAGCCCATGCAGATCCCCGCCATCGACGCCCCCGGCGGCGCCTACCGCGAAAGGCCCATCGACCCGCGCCGCACCGCGCTCCTGTCGATCGACATGCAGAACGCCGAATGGTCCCCCGCCCAGCACGCCGCGGCCGCGCAGCCCGGCAGCCCGACGGCCAGGAACCTCTCCTTCCTCGACCGCATCCGCGACGTGCTGATCCCCAACCAGCAGCGCCTGCAGGCCGCCGCCCGCGCTGCGGGGATCGAGGTCATCTTCACCACCATCGAAGCCGCCACGCTCGACGGCCGCGACCGCAGCCTCGACCACAAGATCTCGGGGCTGTTCTTCCCGAAGGGGTCGTGGGAGGCGCAGGTGATCCCCGACGTGGCCCCGCTGCCGAACGAGATCGTCATCCCCAAGACCGCGAGCGGCATCTTCAACTCCACCAACGTCGAATACGTCCTGCGCAACCTGGGGATCGAATACCTGGTCATCTACGGCATCTGCACCGACCAGTGCGTCGAATGCGCGGTGCGCGACGCGGCGGACCGGGGCTTCCTGGTCACCCAGATCAGCGACGCCTGCGCCGCGCAGGAGGAACGGCGGCATCGCGTGTCGCTCGACCAGATGGACGGGCATTACTGCCGCATGCGCACCACCGAGCAGATGATCGCAGAGATTGCCCAAGTGACGACCCCGGCGGGGTAGCGGCGTCACGCAGACGGGGTGGCTGAAGGCAGAGCCGTGAAGGGCGACCGTTCCGGTTTTCCGCCGCGCGCGCACCCGCCGCCGGGATCGGGGCCGGCGGCAAGCGCCGGGCCTGCCGACCCGACCGCCTGCCGCACGAAGCAGGGGACCGGCGCTTTGCAGCCTCACCGCCGGGCCTGCGTCATCCAAACTTCACTGGACATCCGCCGTGATTCCTTTATTCCGGAATCATGGAACAGATGTCCGCCGCCCGGATCTTCACCACGCTCGGCCACCCCGGCCGCCTTGCGGTCTTTCGTCTGCTCATGCGCTTCGCCCCGCAGGGCGTCAGGCCGACCGACATCGCGGCGGCCCTTCTGCTGAAGCAGAACACGCTGTCGCACCATCTGGCGGACCTGACGGCCTGCGGCCTCGTGCGGGTCGCGCGGCAGGGCCGGGCGCTGCTCTACAGCGTCGACCTCGACGCGACCGAAGCGCTGATCGGCTACCTCGCGCTGGATCTGGGCCGTGCCCGGCCCGATCTCCTCGCTCCGCTCCTCGCCGCCCGAAAGGACACCGCCATGCGCGACACCGATTTCGACGTGCTCTTCATCTGTTCGGGCAACTCCGCCCGGTCGATCTTCGCCGAGGCGCTGCTGCGCGACCTGGGAAAGAGCAAGTTCCAGGCGTTCTCGGCGGGCACCCGGCCGGGCACCGCGCTGAATCCCTTCGCGCTGGAGGTGCTGGCGCGGAACGGCCATGACGTGACGGGCCTGCGCGCGAAGCACCTGGCGGAGTTCCAGCGGCCGGACAGCATCGTGATGGATTTCGTCTTCACCGTCTGCGACACCGCCGCGGCCGAGGAGTGCCCGCCATGGCCCGGCCAGCCGATCACCGGGCACTGGGGCCTGCCCGACCCGGTGAAGGCGACCGGCACCGACGCCGAAAAGGCGCTGGTCTTCGCACAGACCTACGGCATACTGCGGCGGCGGATCGCGGCCTTCGTGGCGCTGCCGTTCGACCAGCTGAACCGGCTGGCCCTGCAGACGCAGGTGGACCGGATCGCGCGCGACCCCGCACTCGCCCCGAAGGTCTGACATGCCGCGGATCGCAGTGAACGGCCTCGGCCGGATCGGAAAGCTCGTGCTGCGCGACCTGGTCGATACCGGCATCGCGGCCGACATCGTGCTGCTGAACGACCCCGCCGGCGACGCGGATCAGCACGCGCTGCTGCTGGAGTTCGACAGCCTGCACGGCCGCTGGCGCACGCCGGTCGCTGCCGGGGACGGCGCGCTGGTGCTGGACGGGCGGTCCGTCCGGTTGACCCACGAGAAGACGATCGAGGCCCTGCCGCTGGCGGCCATGGGGGTCGATCTGGTGATCGACTGCACCGGCGTGTTCAAGACCGCGGCCAAGGTCGCGCCCTACTTCGCCGCGGGCGTGACGAAGGTGGCGGTGAGCGCGCCGGTCAAGGACGGCGGCGCGCTGAACCTCGTCTACGGGGTGAACCACCACCTCTATGACGGATCGCAGCGGCTGGTCACGGCGGCGTCCTGCACGACGAACTGCCTCGCGCCCGTCGTGAAGGTGATCCACGAGGGGCCGGGCATCCGGCACGGGTCGATCACCACGATCCACGACGTGACGAACACGCAGGTCATCGTGGACCGCCCGGCCAAGGACATGCGCCGCGCGCGGTCGGCGCTGCTGAACCTGATCCCGACGACGACCGGCAGCGCCACCGCCATCGCGCTCATCTACCCCGAACTCGCGGGCCGCCTGAACGGCCACGCGATCCGGGTGCCGCTTCTGAACGCCTCGATCACCGACTGCGTGTTCGAGGTGGAAAGGCCGACGACGGTCGAGGAGGTGAACGCCCTCTTCGCGGCCGCCGCGGACGGCCCGCTGAGGGGCATCCTCGGGTTCGAGACGCGCGCGCTGGTGTCGTCGGACTTCCTGAACGACCGCCGGTCGGCCGTCGTCGACGCGCAATCGACGATGGTGGTGAACGGCACGCAGGTGAAGGTCTACGCCTGGTACGACAACGAATGGGGCTACGCCTGCCGCCTCGCCGACATCGCGCGGATGATCGCGGGGCGGATGTGAACCCGCTGCGCGCCTACGCCGCCGTCACGGCGGCCTACTGGGCCTTCATGCTGTCGGACGGCGCGCTGCGGATGCTGGTGCTCTTGCACTTCAATTCGCTGGGCTTCACGCCGGTCCAGCTCGCCTGGCTGTTCCTGCTCTACGAGGTGGCGGGGATCGTGACCAACCTTGCCGCCGGGTGGCTGGCCGCCCGGTTCGGGCTGGCGGCAACGCTTCATGCGGGTCTGGCGCTGCAGGTGGCGGCGCTGCTGGCGCTGGCCCAGCTCGACCCGGGCTGGACCATCCCCGCATCGGTCGCCTTCGTCATGGCGGTGCAGGGCGTGTCGGGCGTGGCCAAGGACCTGGCCAAGATGTCGTCGAAATCCGCGGTGAAGCTGCTCGCGCCGGCAGAGGACGGCGGCCTCTTCCGCTGGGTCGCGGCTCTGACCGGGTCGAAGAACGCGGTCAAGGGCCTGGGCTTCTTCCTCGGCGCGGCGCTCCTGGCGCTCGCGGGGTTCGAGGTCGTGGTCTGGGGGATGGCGGCGGTGCTGGCGGCGATCCTGATCGCGGTCGTGCTGTTCCTGCCGGCTGGCCTGCCGGGCCGGATGAAGGCGGACGAGGCCTGGGGCGGCTGGCGCTCGCCCCACCCGCGCGTCAACCGCCTCAGCCTGGCGCGGCTGTTCCTGTTCGGGGCGCGGGACGTGTGGTTCGTGGTCGGCGTGCCGGTCTACTTCCAGGCCGTGCTGTCGGACGGCACCGCCGAAGGGCGACGCGAGGCGTTCTTCCTGATCGGCAGCTTCCTCGCCTTGTGGATCATCGCCTACGGCGCGGTGCAGGGCATGGCGCCCCGCCTGCTCGGCGCGCGGACCCAGCCGCTCGAGGCGATCACCCGCCGCGCGATCTTCTGGGCGGGGCTGCTGGTGCCGATCCCCTTCGCGCTGGCGCTGGCGGCCTGGGCATGGCCCGGACAAAGCGGCACCTTGACCGCGATCCTGATCGGCGGGCTGCTCGTCTTCGGCTTCGTCTTCGCGGTCAACTCCGCGGTGCATTCCTACCTGATCCTCGCCTTCGGCGATCAGGACCGGATCACCCGTGACGTCGGCTTCTACTACATGGCCAACGCCGGCGGGCGGCTGACGGGCACGCTGCTGTCCGGCCTCAGCTTCCAGCTGGGCGGGCTGCCGCTGTGCCTGGCGACGGCCGGGCTCATGGCCGCGCTCGGCTGGGCGGCGGCGCTGCGGCTGCGGGGGTGAGCCGCAAGCTGCGCCGATTCCGTCATGCCGGCCGTCCGTGTTGTCTTGTCCCCCCGCTGACGTTACCGTCCCGCGATGCTTGGGCCGATGTTCCACGTCAACCGCCTGCACCGCCCCGCGCGGCACCTGCGCCACGCGGGGCACGCGGCCGTGCGGGCCCGGCCGGCACCCGTCCGCGACCTCATCGGCTGCGCAGCCGAGGCGAAGCGTCCGCGATGCTGACGGTCCTGCGCCATCCGGTCTTCGGTCGTCTGTTCGCGGCGCAGCTCGTGGCGCTGGTCGGCACGGGGCTAGCGACCGTGGCGCTCGGGCTGCTGGCCTGGCAGCTCGCCGGGGCGGACGCGGGCGTGGTGCTCGGCACCGCGCTCGCGATCAAGATGGTGGCCTATGTCACGCTCGCCCCCGTCGCGGCGGCGGTGGCCGAACGGCTGCCGCGCCGCGCCTTTCTCGTGGCGCTCGACCTCGTGCGCGCGGCGGTCGTCATGGCGCTGCCCTTCGTGACCGAGGTCTGGCAGATCTACGTCCTGATCTTCCTCCTTCAGGCGGCATCGGCGGGCTTCACCCCCGCCTTCCAGGCCACGATCCCCGACATCCTGCCCGACGAACGCGCCTACACCGCCGCCCTGTCCCTTATGCGCCTCACCGAGGACATGGAGCAGATCGCAAGCCCGCTCATCGCCGCCGCCCTGCTGACGGTGGTGAGCTTCCCGGTCCTGTTCGGCGGCACCGTGGCGGGCTTCGCCCTGTCGGCGGCGCTGATCGCGACCGTGGTCCTGCCCCGCCGCGCAGGCAGCGGGCCGCAGGGGTTCGGCGACAGCCTGACGAAGGGCATCCGCATCTACCTGGCCACCCCCCGCCTGCGCGGGCTGATGGGGATGGAGGTCGCGGTCGCCGCCGCCGGGGCCATGGTCTACGTCAACACCGTGGTGCTGGTGCAGGGGGCGCTCGGCCTGGGGCCGCCGCAGGTGGCGCTGGCGTTTGCCGCCTTCGGGGGCGGGTCGATGCTGGCCGCCGTGCTGGCGCCGCGGGTGCTGGAAACGGTCGCGGACCGCCCGGTGATGCTGGCGGGTGCCGCGCTGATGCTGGCGGCGGTGGCGACGACGGGGCTGGCGGGGTCGCTGCCCGCGCTGATGGCGATCTGGGCCGCCACCGGCGCGGGCTTCGCGCTGACGCAGATCCCGATCGGGCGGATCCTGAACCGGTCGGCCCACCCCGCCGACCGCCCCGCCGTCTTCGCCGCGCAGTTCGCACTCAGCCATGCGGCCTGGCTGATCGCCTACCCGCTGGCCGGCCGGGCCGGGGTCGCGCTCGGCCTGCCGCAGGCGGCGCTTCTCCTCGCGGGCCTCGGCGCGGTGGCGCTGGTGGCCGTCGTCCGGCTCTGGCCCGCCCTCGACCCGGGCGAGCTGGCCCATGCGCATCCCGACCTGCCCCCCGGCCACCCGCACCTCGCCGGACACGGCCGCCCGCACCGCCATCCGCTCGTCATCGACGCGCTGCACCGCCGCTGGCCGGCCTGAGCCATGGCGCTGGCCGGCCTGTTCCTCGCGGCCTTCGTCGCCGCGACCCTGATCCCGGCGCAGTCCGAGGTCGTCCTGGTCGCGCTGATCCTCGCGGGCGGGCATCCGCTGTGGCTGCTGCTGGCGGTCGCCACTGCGGGCAACGTCCTGGGGTCGCTCGCGATGTGGGGCCTCGGGCGGCTGATGCGCGACGGGGCCGCCTGGCGCTGGTCGCCCGTCTCCCCCGCCGCGCTGGCGCGCGCGCAGGCGCTGTATGGCCGCCGCGGCTGGTGGACGCTGTTCCTGTCCTGGGTTCCGGTGATCGGCGACCCGCTCGTCGTCGCGGCGGGCCTGATGCGCGAGCCGTTGTGGCGCGTGGCCGTGGTCGTGACGCTGGCCAAGGCGGGGCGCTACGCCGTCCTGGCCTGGGGGACGGTGGCGGTGGCCTGATGGTCGTGGGCGCAGAGCCCGTGGTCGCCCAGCACCTCGATCACCCGGCAGTCGGCGATCGTGCCGTGCGCGCATTGCGCGACCATCCGCTCCAGCTCGCCCTTCAGCGCCGTCAGCCGGGCGAGCCGGTGCTCGACCTCGGACAGCTGCGCCCGCGCGATGGCGTCGGCGGCGGCGCAGGGCTGGTCGGGCCTGTCCGACAGGCTGAGCAGGTCGCGGATCGCCTCGAGCGTGAAGCCCAGGTCGCGGGCGTGGCGGATGAAGGCCAGCCGGTCGCGCGCCCGGCGGTCATAGAGCCGCTGGTTGCCCGCGCTGCGGTCGGCCCCGGGCAGAAGACCGATCTGTTCGTAGTAGCGGATGGTCGGGACCTTGACCCCGGCCTCCGCCGCAAGCTTTCCGATGGTCAGCATCAAAACCCCCTTGAAGCTATAGTTGCTAGAGACATTAGGTAGCCGAGTCGGTGAAGGCAACGGCCCGTCCGGGCAGAGGGACGACGATGGCACAAGCGACTCCGGCGGCGACCGCCTGCGACTGGACGGTCTCTGGCATGGACTGCGGGTCCTGCGCTTCCAAGATCAAGGATGCGGTCGGGCGGTTGCCGGGGGTCACGGGCGTCGAGGTCGGGCTTATGACCGAGCGCCTGCGCCTGACACTGGACGAGGGCAGGACAAGCCGCGAAAACATCGAAAAGACCGTCAGATCCTTGGGCTATGGGATCGCGCCACGCGGGCCCGGGGCCGAAAGGGCGCTCGTTCTGCCGGGCGGCCCCGCCGCGAGCGGCAAGGACGACGCGCACGAAGGTCACGCGGGTGACGATCATGCTGGCCACGATCACGCCCCCCAGGCCGCGGCGACGCCACAACGCGATGCTTCGGGGCATGGCAGCCCCGGCCATGTCCACAATGACCCCGCCGATCGCGACAAGCGCTGGTTCCAGACCGGAAAGGGCCGGCTCGTCATCCTGACCGGCGTGCTCTACGGGGTCGCCTGGGCGGCGAGCTATGCCTTCCCCGGGATCGGACGCTGGGGCTTCATCGCCGCCTGCATCATCGGCCTCGCCCCCATCGCCCGGCGCGCCTTCGCGGCGCTGCGGGTCGGGCAGCCCTTCACCATCGAAAGCCTGATGACGGTCGCCGCCATCGGTGCCTTGTTCATCGACGCGGCGGGCGAGGCGGCGCTGGTCGTGTTCCTGTTCGCGGTCGGCGAACTGCTGGAAGGCATCGCGGCCGGAAAGGCCCGCGACAGCATCCGGTCGCTGGCGAACCTCGTTCCCAAGACCGCCGTGATCGAGGAGAACGGCCAGCCGCGCGAGGTCCCGGCCGCCGCCCTGACGATCGGGCAGATGCTGCTCGTCCGACCCGGCGACCGCGTCCCGGCGGACGGCGAGATCACCGAAGGCACCTCGGGCGTCGACGACAGCCCGGTGACGGGCGAAAGCGTGCCGGTCACCAAGGGTCCGGGCATGGCGGTCTTCGCCGGCTCGATCAACACCGAGGCGGCGCTGCGGGTGCGCGTCACCAAGGGCCCCGAAGACAACACCATCGCCCGCATCATCCGGCTGGTGGAAGAGGCGGAGGAGGCGCGCGCGCCGACCGAACGCTTCATCGACCGCTTCAGCCGCTGGTACATGCCCGGCGTGGTCGTGGTGGCGGCGCTGGTCGTGCTGGTGCCGCCGCTCGCCTATGCGCAGCCATGGGACACCTGGATCTACCGCGGCCTGTCGCTCCTGCTGATCGCCTGCCCCTGCGCGCTGGTGATCTCGGTCCCCGCCTCGATCGCCTCGGCCCTGTCTGCCGGCGCGCGGCGCGGTCTCCTGATGAAGGGCGGCGCGGTGATCGAGGCGACGGCCAGGGTCAGCCGCATCGCCTTCGACAAGACCGGCACGCTGACCCACGGCCGGCCGCGCGTGACCGACCTTCTGACCTTCGGCACCACGACCGAGGCGGAACTGCTGGCCGTCGCCGCCGGGGTCGAGACGGGGTCGGGGCACCCGCTGGCCGTGGCCATCCTGACCCGGGCGAAAGAGGCGGGGGTGACGGCGCTGCCGTCGCGCGACGCCCGGGCGCTGGTGGGCAGGGGCGTCACCGCGACGGTGGGCGATGCGCCCGCCTGGGTCGCCTCGCCGCGCCACGCGATGGAAAGCGGCGGCCTGGACGTGGCCGGCCTGCGGCAGGCGACGGCGTTCGAGGACGAGGGCAAGACGGCGGTTGCAGTGTTCCGCGAGCGAACCCCGCTCGGCCTCATCGCCATGCGCGACGAAGCGCGGGCCGAGGCGGTGGAGGCGGTGCGGCAGCTTCAGGCGCTGGGGGTGTCGCCGGTGATGCTGACCGGCGACAACCCCCGCACCGCCGCCGCCATCGCGGGCGGGCTGGGCCTCGCGTTCCAGGCCGACCTGATGCCCGAGGACAAGCTCCGTGCCATCAAGGCCATGAGCGCGCAGGGCGGCGTGATGATGATCGGCGACGGCATCAACGACGCCCCGGCGCTGAAGCAGGCGAGCGTCGGCGTGGCGATGGGCTCGGGCACCGACGTGGCGCTGGAGACGGGCGATGCCGCCATCCTGCGCGACCGCGTGACCGACATTGCCGCGACGATCCGCCTGTCGCGCGCGGCGATGGCCAACATCCGGCAGAACGTGACGATCGCGCTCGGGTTGAAGGCGGTGTTCCTCGTCACCTCGGTGCTGGGGCTGACCGGGCTTTGGATCGCGATCCTTGCCGACACCGGCGCCACGGTCCTCGTGACGCTGAACGCGCTGCGCCTCTTGCGCTTCGATCCCGAGCGCGAGGGCTGAGCGGTGGCGGCAGAGCACGGCCACGGCGGCGCGCCCGACCCCGGCAACGTCGGCCGGGTCCGGGCGGTGTTCGTCCTGACCGCGGGCTATGCGGCGGTGCAGGCGGTCGGCGGCTGGTTCTCGGGCTCGCTCGCGCTGATCGCCGACAGCGGGCACATGGTGTCCGATGCGGCGGCGCTGCTTCTGGCCCTGATCGCCTACCGGGTCGCCGCACGGGCGCCGGACGCGACGCGGACCTACGGCTTCCACCGCGTGCGGGTGCTGGCGGCCCTGGCCAACGGCGCGTCGCTGCTGCTGCTCGTGGCCTGGATCGCCTGGGAAGCGGTCGGCCGGATCGGCCAGCCGGTCGGGATCCTGGCCGGGCCGATGCTGCTGATCGCGGTCGTCGGCCTGACGGTGAACCTCTTCGGTGCCTGGTACCTGTCGCGCGGCGACAGGCGCGACGGCAACCTCAAGGGCGCGTTCCTGCACGTGCTGGGCGACCTTCTCGGCTCGGTCGGGGCCATCGCCGCCGCCATCGGCATCATGCTGACCGGCTGGCTGATCCTCGACCCGCTGCTGTCGGTGCTGGTGGCGGTGCTGGTCGTCCGGTCGGCCTGGACGCTCATCACCGGCTCGCTGCGCGTGCTCTTGCAGGCGGTGCCGCAGGGCCTCGACGCGCGCGCGGCGGAGGCGGACCTCGCCACCCTGCCCGGGATCGCATCGGCCGGGCATTTCCACGCCTGGGTGCTGACGGACAACTCCACCGTGGCGACCGTGCACGTGACCCCTGCGCCCGGGGTCGATTCCCTGACGCTGCCTGAACTTGTGGTGAGGCACTTGCACGACGCCTACGACATCGACCATGTCACGGTGCAGGTCGACCCGCCTGGCAAACCCGTTGCCGCGCATGGCGGCAGCGCGGGCGACCGGGAAGCGCAGGTGTGAACCATGTCTGAACAACCTTCCACGTCGCGCGAACCGGGCGGGCCGCCCGGCGGGATGCTCTGTCCGGTCTGCGGCGTGGCCCTGGTCCTGGCCGACAGGCAGGGGGTCGAGATCGACTACTGCCCGAAATGCCGCGGCATCTGGCTGGACCGCGGCGAGGTCGAGAAGATCATCGAGCGCAGTTTCGCCGCGCCCGTCGTCGGGGCGGGCCCGCAGCCCGCTGCGCCGCCGCCCGCTGCGCCGCAGGGATATCCGCCCCCGGGCTATCCGGCCTACGGGTATCCGCCGCAGGACTGGACAGGCGGTCATGGCGGTCATGGCGGTCATGGCGGTCATGGCGGTCATGGCGGCCACGGTGGTCACGGCGGGGACCATGACGGCGGCTATTACGACGGCCGCGGCGGCTATGGTCGGCACGGGCGGCGATCCTGGCTGCGGGATCTGTTCGACTGAACCCCGGGTTCAGTCCTGCGCCACGAAGGCCGCGAACAGCGCGAGCGTCCGGTCGCTGACGTGATGCTCGATCCCCTCGGCATCGCGCTCGGCCGTCTCGGGGTCGAGCCCCAGGCGGATCAGGAACCGCAGCACGGTCTCATGCCGGACGCGGCAGGCGCTGGCCAGTGCCGTGCCTTCGTCGGTCAGGAAGACCGACCGGTATCGGGCCCGCGTGATCAGCCCGTCACGGGCCAGCCGGTCGAGCGCCTTCGCCACCGTCGGGGCCTTGACCCCCATCCGGGCGGCGATGTCCACCGGACGCGCCTCGCCCCGGTGGTGGATCAGTTCCGCGATCAGCTCGACGTAGTCCTCGGCCAGCTCGCGGCTGCGCGCCGCGCGCACACCCTGGAATGCCGTCGCCGTGCCCCCGGTCGAAATCATCGTGCCAGTCTTGCACGCCACGGGTTGACAGGCAAACCCCGCAGGCAGAGTGTTAGCCGCGACTAATTTTCTTCGTGCCGTCTGCTCCGGTCCGGCCAAGCCCGAAAGTCCGTCCATGTCCTCGCCCGCCTGGAAGCACGAACTGCGCGAACCGTCCCTGTCCGACGTCTTCCGCTCGATCGCCGTGCCCAGGGGCGGCTCGCCCTTCCGGCGGTTCCTGGCCTTCATCGGGCCGGGGTACCTGGTTGCGGTGGGCTACATGGACCCGGGAAACTGGGCCACCTCGCTCGCCGGGGGGGCGAGCTTCGGATACACCCTGCTCTTCGTCGCCTTGCTGTCGAACATCATGGCGATCCTGCTGCAGTCGCTCTGCGCCCGGCTCGCCATCGCGTCCGGCCGCGACCTGGCGCAGGCCTGCCGGGACGCCTATCCGCGCTGGGTGTCGGTCCCGCTCTGGGTCTTCGCGGAACTCGCGATCATCGCCACCGACCTCGCCGAGGTCATCGGCACCGCGATCGGCCTGAACCTGCTGTTCGGCATCCCGCTGGAAATCGGCATCTTCATCACTGCGGCCGACGTCTTCCTGATCCTGTGGCTGCAGAACAAGGGCTTCCGCTGGATCGAGGCCTTCATCATCGCGCTCCTGGGCGTGATATCGGTCTCGTTCGCCATCCAGCTCGCCATGGCCGATCCCGACTGGGGCGCGGTGATCCGGGGCTACGCACCGACCACCCAGATCGTGACCAACCCCGACATGCTGTATCTCGCGCTCGGCATCATCGGGGCGACGGTCATGCCGCACAACCTGTATCTGCATTCCGGCATCGTGCAGACCCGCGCCTGGCAGCAGGACCCCGCCGGTCGGCGCGAGGCGCTGCGGCTCGCGACCTGGGACAGCACCATCGCCCTGATGCTGGCGCTGCTCGTCAACTCGGCGATCCTGATCCTGGCGGCCGCGACCTTCTACGCGTCGGGCAACAGGTCCATCGTGGAGATCGACCAGGCCCACGCCCTGCTGACGCCCCTGCTGGGCAGCGACCTGGCCCCCGTGCTGTTCGGCATCGCGCTGCTTTGCAGCGGGCTGAACGCGACGGTCACGGCGACGATGGCGGGACAGATCGTGATGGAGGGCTTCATCAACTTTCGCATCAGCCCGGTCCTGCGGCGGCTGATCACCCGCGTGCTGGCCATCGTTCCCGCCATCGCCGTGATCCTGATCTACGGCACCGAGGAAACCGGCCGGCTCCTGATCCTGAGCCAGGTGGTGCTGTCCTTCCAGCTGCCCTTCGCGGTGGTGCCGCTGGTCATGTTCACCGCAAGCCGGACCAAGATGGGCGACCTGGTGTCGCCGCGGTGGCTGACCGCGCTCTGCGGGCTGATCGCGCTGACGATCATCGTGCTGAACGTGAACCTGCTGCGGACGGTGCTTTTGGGCTGACGCGGTCAGGGTCTCGCCGGGATACAGCCGGGCGCGCCCGCGCTCAGACCGTCGGCACCATGATCTGCGGGACGATTCCGGACCGGCGCATCGCGGCACCGGCATCCATGCCGCGCAGAACCCCGTGGTCGGTGACGAGCACCGTGGAAAGCCCCGCGGCCTGCCCGCCCAGGATGTCGGTGTGCAGCGTGTCGCCCACCATCGCGATGCGATGGCGCGGGATGCCGGACAGCCGCGCGACGGCCGCGTCGAAGGCATCGGGAAAGGGCTTGCCGAAGAAGACGGGCCGTATGCCCGTGCGATCGGCGACATCATGCGCGAACGTGCCGGGTTCGACCGACAGGCCGGTATCCCGCGGGGCAACGAGGTCGGGGTTCGCGCAGACCACCGGCACCGGGCGGCGTCCGAGTGCCTGCACGAGGCGGTCCTGCCGGTCGGCGTCCCAGCGGGCCGAGGACAGGAACAGCACCCCGCCTGCGCGGCCGAGCGCGCCGGGCGTGTCGATCAGACTTTCGGCCGACACGGGCAGGTCGGCGAAATCGTCGCCCGCGGCGGCGACGGCGGCCCAGCGGACCCCGGGGTGCAGGCCCCGCAGCGAGGAGGCCGCGACATCGCGGCTCGACACGATCTCGTCCGCGGTGAAGTCGAAGCCGAGCCGCGCGAACTTGTGCACCGCCGCGGCACGCGGATAGGACGCGGCGTTCGTCAGCACGATCAGCCGCTTGCCCGCCGCCCGCAGCGCCGCCATCCGGGCGACGGCCCCCGGGATCGGAACCTCGCCCAGGTTCAGCACGCCGAAGGCATCGAGCACGAAGGCGTCGCAGTCGATCTCGCCCAGATGCGCGGCGCGGCGCGGGGCGGCGGGGAAGACGGCACCGGGCAGGCGGTCGCGCAGCGCCTGGTACCGGGCGAGGGCGGCTTCGCCCGGGCCGGTGTCAGACAACCGAATAGCCCCCTTCGATCATCATGACCGCCCCGTTCACCAGGCCCGACGCGGGCGAGGCCAGATACAGCGCCATGTCCGCCACCTCGACCGGCTCGCCGAAGCGGCGCGCGGGGGTGCGCGCCAGGACGGGGCCGGACTTCTCCTCCGGACCCCAGGTGCGGGCGCCCATGGGGGTCATCACGACGGTCGGGCAGATGGCATTGACCTGCACGTTGAACCGCGCCCACTCGGCGCAGAGCGAGATCGTCAGCGCGTTCAGCCCGCCCTTCGAGGCGGCGTAGGCCGCGTGGTCGTCGAAGGCGATGACCCCGGTCTGCGACGAGATGTTGATGATCTTGCCCCAGCGCTGCGCGATCATCGCGGGGGCGAGCGCCTGCGCCAGCAGGAAGGGCGCGCGCAGGTTGACGGCCATGGTGCGGTCCCAGTGGTCGACGGGCACGTCGAGCGCGGGTTCGATCAGGGCGACGGCGGCGTTGTTGACCAGGATGTCGATCGTGCCCCATTCGGCCAGCGCCTCCCGGGCGACTCGGCGGCAGTCATCGGGGTCGGCAAGCTCCGCCCGCAATGGCAGGCAGCGCCGCCCGGCCGCGCGGACGCGGGCCGCGACGTCCTCCAGCCCGCCCGCGTCGCGCGCGACGGCGACGATGTCGGCCCCGGCGTCGGCGAAGACCTGCGCCATCTCGTGGCCGATGCCCTTGGACGCGCCGGTGATGAGCGCCTTCCGTCCGGTCAGTGCGAAGCGGTCCTGCCACGACGGCGTGGGGGCGGGCATGGCTTACTCCAGGTTGGTGTGGCGGGCGCGCATGGCCTCCGGCGTCGTGCCGGACAACTCGCGCAGCAAGAGCACCAGGATCTCGAACACCAGGAACTGCGCGCCCTCGAACAGCGACCCCATCGGCAGGACCGAGGCCGGGGCCCGGTCGTCGGCCATGGTCTGCGCGGGAATGACGAGGACGCGGTCGGCCGCGCGGGGAACGGCGCCCGCCGGCTGCGCGGTAACGCAGGCGGTGCGCGCCCCGGCGTCGCGCGCGACGCCGACCAGCGCCGCCACGGTGGCGAAGTCGCCCGGCCCCGCGCTGACGATCAGCAGGTCGCCGGGACCGACGGCCGGGCAGCCCATCTCCCCCGCGACATGCGCGTCGCGGCCGAGGTGGAACAGCCGCATCGCCAGCGCCCGCATCATCAGCCCTTCGCGTCCGACCCCGTGCAGGACGACACGGCGCGCCGCCAGGATCTCGTCGGCCAGCCCGCGCAGGGCGGCGGGATCGACGGCGGCGGCAGCGGCCCCGAGTTCGGCGGCGGCGGTGGCGGACAGGCGGGCGGGGTCCATCGGGGTCATCCTTCGGGCAGCACCGCGTCCAGCGCGGCGGGCAGGAGTCCGGTCTCGTCCAGCAGGTCGAGCACGGTGTAGCGGTCGCGCAGGAACCGCGCTGCCAGCACGGTGCGCCGCAGGTGATCCGGGCCGACGCCGATGTCGGCGGGTGCTGCCGGGCAGCCCGCCGCGCGCAGAGCCCGCGCCATGTCCTCCGCCGCGACGAGCTGCGCCCGCAACCGCGCGGCCAGGTCCGGCCACCGGGCGCGCAGCCGCCGCAGCCGCGCCGCCAGCGCTTCGGGGCCGGGGTGCTTGCGCGCCGTCTCGGCCAGCGCGCGGTCGGCGATGTCGCCCGCGCCGAAGGCGGCGCGGATCGCGGCCGCCTTGGCATCCAGCGTCACCGGCGGCGCGTCGGGCAGCCGCGTCAGGTCCTGCGCCAGAAGCCAGTCATAAAGCCGCAGGACGGTGACGCAGCCCACCGCGACGCAGGCCCCGTGACTGACCCGTTCCCCGGCGAAGGCCAGGTCCTCCATCTCCCACAGGTGGGCGATCTGGTGGTCGGCCCCGGACGCCGGGCGCGAGGAGCCGTGCGCCTCCATCGCCAGGCCGACCAGCGTCAGGCCGGTGAACAGCCCGGCGATGGCCGCGCGGTCCCCTGCCGCGATGCCGTCCGGCGCGGCGAGCCAGCCGCGCAGCGGCGTCTGGACCATCGGCCAGGCGACGTCGTCCACGGGCTCGATCCCCAGCGCGTCGGCGATCAGCCAGTCGGCCCCGGCGGGAACCTTTCCGGCCATGTCGCCGTAGCCCCAGCCCGCCATGGCCGCCGGCGCGGCGGCGATCACGTCGAGGTCGGCCAGCACGGCGCGGGCCGGGCGGCAGGCGAGCGTCTTCTTGAACCCGCCGTCCGACAGCGGCGCGCCGGCCGAGGTATAGCCGTCCATCGAGGCCGCGGTCGCCACGCAGAGATAGGGCCGATCCAGCCGGAAGGCCGCATATTTCACCACGTCGTTCAGGACCCCGGCCCCCACCGCCACGGGCACTGCGGCGCTGTCCGCAAGGACGCTGCGCAGGGACTCGCCCAGCGCCACGGTCGGCTTCGGGCGCGGCGTCGCGGGCAGCAGGTGCACCTGGCAGGCAACCCCGGCCGCGTCGAGCCGCGCCCTGACCGCGAGGCCCGCCACGCCCCAGGTGTTGCCGTCGGCGATGACCATCGCCGGACGGTCCCCGAAGCGGCGCGTGTAGAGGGCGCCCGCCTCCGACAGCGCGCCGGGGGCGATCAGCACCTCGGCCACCTGCGCCGACCGGGCGACGGCGGCAAGGATCGCGGGGTCGGTCACGCGGCGCGCCCGGTCGCGGTCAGGGTCAGCCCGTCGGACGAGAACTGGTGCAGCCGGTGCGGCGGCAACGTCACGCTCACCGTCGCGCCCTGGTCGAGCGGCGTGTCGCCGTCGGCGCGCACGACGAGCGACGGGCCGCCCTGAAGCCGCAGGTAGAGGTAGGCGTCGCCCCCCAGCGTCTCGCGCAGGGTGACGGTCGCGGGCAGGTCGCCGCCCGAAGAGGCGATGACGACATGTTCGGGCCGGATGCCGATCTTCGCGACGCCGGGCAGGGCCGCGACGCCAAGGGACACCCCGGCGCTGGACAGGCGGCCCGACGCATCGCCCGCAGGCAGGAAGTTCATCGCCGGCGCGCCGATGAAGCCTGCCACGAACTCGGTCCGCGGGTGGTGGTAAAGGTCCATGGGCGTGCCCACCTGCTCCACCCGCCCGGCGTTCAGCACGACGATCTTGTCGGCCATCGTCATCGCCTCGACCTGGTCGTGGGTGACGTAGATCATCGTCGCCGCAAGCTCGCGATGCAGCGCCTCCAGCTCCACCCGCATCTGCACGCGCAGCTTCGCGTCGAGGTTCGACAGCGGCTCGTCGAACAGGAAGACCGCGGGGTTCTTCACGATGGCACGGCCGATGGCGACTCGCTGGCGCTGGCCGCCCGACAGTTGCGCGGGCTTGCGGTCGAGATAGGCTTCAAGCTGCAGGATGCGCGCCGCGTCGGCGATCCGCCGCTGCCGGTCGGCGACGGCGAAGTTGTTGACCTTCATCCCGAAATCCATGTTCCCGCGCACCGTCATGTGGGGATAGAGCGCATAGCTCTGGAACACCATGGCCACGTCGCGGTCGCTGGGCGCAAGCCGGGTGACGTCGCGCCCGCCGATGGCGATGCGGCCGCCCGACACGTCTTCCAGCCCCGCGATCGCCCGCAGCAGCGTGGACTTGCCGCAACCGGACGGCCCGACGAAGACCGCGAACTCGCCGTCGGCGATGTCGAGCGTGATCCCGTGCAGCGCCTGCGCCGCGCCATAGTGCTTGTCGACCCCCGCCAGCGTCACCCCGGCCATGCCGCAACCTTCCGCTTGACATCCCGGCATCATGTTACATTCTTATCGTCGGCGATACAAATGGAATCAATCGCGCCAACTGCCATTGGGAGGCTCACATGACACGGACGATGCAGACGAGCGCGCTGGCGCTCGCGCTGGCCGCGACGGCCGGCGGCGCCCAGGCCTGGACGCTCGAGGAGGCGGCCAAGCCCTACGCCGGGACCGAACTCGAAGTGCTGTTCCTCGACCGGCCCGGATACAACGCCGCGATCCAGATGCTCCCCGATTTCGAGGCGGCGACGGGGATCAAGGTCAACGTCACCACCGTGCCCTACGAGAACGCGCTGGGCGAGCAGGTGCGCGACTTCGTGGCGCAGGGCGACCTCGACATCGCGCTGATCGACCTGGTGTGGATCGGCAACTTCGCCGAGAACGGCTGGATCGTGCCGTCCGAGACCTTCACGAAGAACCCCGCGCTCGCCGACCCGGCGCTGGCGATGGACGACTTCTTTCCCCTGGTGCTCGACGCCTTCGGGTCGTGGAACGGGGTGAACTACGGGCTGCCCTTCGACAACTACTCGGGCCTTCTGTTCTGGAACCGCTGCATGTTGCAGGATGCGGGCTTCGACAAGCCGCCGGCCACGTGGGCCGAGGTGATGGATACCTACGGCCCGGCGCTGACCAAGGACGGCAAGTATGCCTACGCGCTGCAGTCCAAGCGCAACGAGACGCAGAGCGCCGACAGCTTCGCGCGGTTCCTCTGGCCCTTCGGCGGGTCCTTCCTGACGCCCGAGTTCCGGTCGAACCTGAACAGCCCGGAAAGCCAGGCGGGCCTGCAGTTCCGCCAGGACCTGATGAAGTTCATGCCCGAAGGCATCGTGGCCTACGACCACGCCGAGACGGTGAACGCCTTCGCGCAAGGCGACGTGGCCTTCATCACCGAATGGTCGGCCTTCTATTCCACCGTCGTCAGCCCCGAGACCAGCCAGGTCGCCGACTGCGTCGAGGTCGCCCCGGAGCCGAGCGGTCCGGCGGGCCGCAAGCCCGCGCTGGGCGGCTTCAGCCTGGCCGTCGCGTCGCAGGCCGACGCGAACGAACAGGCGGCGGGCTGGCTGTTCATCCAGTGGGTGACCTCGGCCGCGAACGCCGGGCGGTATCTCGAGCTTGGCGGGGTGCCCGCGCGGCAGTCGGCCTACGCGGACCCGGCGCGGGCCGAAAGGTTCAAGTTCATCCCCGCGCTGGTCGAAAGCTGGCAGGAGGGCGTGCCCGAGTTCCGCCCGCGCTTCGCCGAATGGCCCGCGATCACCGAGATCGTGCAGGAATACGGCACCAAGATGATGCTGGGCGAGGTCACGGTCGAAGACGGCGCGCGCGAGATCGGCACGCAGACGGAGGCGGTGCTGGAAGAAGCCGGCTACTACGACGGCCGCAAGCCCCTGGCCCAATGACCGACGCGCCCCGGCGAAGGCCGGGGCCTCCCCCGACCGACGCGCCCCGGCGAAGGCCGGGGCCTCCCCCGACCGACGCGCCCCGGCGGAGGCCGGGGCCTCCCCCGACCGACGCGCCCCGGCGGAGGCCGAGGCCTCCCCCTGGCCCGGCGTCCGGGCCGGGGCACGCCCGAAAGGCCGGCCCATGACCCTGCGCGTCCCCCGCCGCACCATCGCCGCCTTCATCGGACCCGCCGTCGCGGCCCTGGCCACGGTCGGCATCGCGCCGCTGCTTTACGCGGTGTGGAAGTCGCTGCACGACTTCAACCTGACGCAGCTTGCGCGGCAACGCTGGGTCGGCCTCGACAACTACGTCCGGGTGCTGACCGACGGCACCTTCTGGGAAGCGATCGGGCGGACGGCGCTTCTGTTCGTCATCGCCGTGCCGGTGCAGATCGCGCTGGGGCTTGCCATCGCGCTGGTGCTGCACCGCCCCGGCCTGACGCTGTGGAAGACCCTGACGCGGCTCTCGCTGGTCCTGCCGATGGCCACGACCTATGCCGTCGTGGGCCTGCTGGCGCAGGTGATGCTGAACCAGAAATACGGCGTGGTGAACCAGATGCTCGGCTGGGTGGGGGTGGCGCCCGTCAACTTCATCGGCGACCCGACCAACGCCTTCATCGCCGTGATCCTGTGGGACATCTGGCAATGGACGCCCTTCGTCGCGCTTGTGCTGCTGGCGGGCCTGTCGACCGTCCCGCCCGAGATCGAGGAGGCCGCGACGCTCGAGACGAAGTCGCCCTGGACGGTGCTGCGCTTCGTGCAGCTGCCCTTCCTGGTCCCGAGCCTCGTGGCCGTCCTGATCCTGCGCACCGCCGACACGCTGAAGCTGTTCGACATGGTCTTCACCATGACGCGCGGCGGCCCCGGCAACGCGACCGAGTTCATCGCCATCCTGATCGAGCGCGTCGGCAACCGCGAGTTCGACATCGGCCTGGCCGCCGCACAGTCGATCATCATGCTGGCGATCACCATCGTGCTCGCGCGGCTCTACATCCGCCTGTTCTACCGCGAGGTCCGCTGAATGGCCGCCCCCGTCCCGACGCGCAGTCTGTGGGCCGAAGGCGCGGTGCTGGCGCTGATCGGCCTGTTCTGCATCTTTCCCTTCTACTGGATGGTCACGACCAGCCTGAAGACGCAGGTCGTGGCGCTGTCCGACCCGCCGCTGTGGTGGTTCACGCCGACCCTTTCCAACTATCGGGAGGTGCTGTTCGTCGACCGCGTCGGCGCGTCGCTGATCAACTCGCTGATCGTGGCGACGGCGACGACGGTTCTGGCCATCCTGCTCGGCTGCCCGGCCGCCTACGCGCTGGCGCGGTTCGAGTTCCGCGGCAAGCAGGACCTGTGGTTCTGGTTCATCACCAACCGCTTCGTCAGCCCCGTGGTGCTCGCCTTCCCGGTGTTCCTCATCGCGCGCGAGCTCGGCCTGCGCGACACCTATCTTGCGCTGATCCTGATGTATCTGACCTTCACCCTGCCGATCGTGATCTGGATCTGCACCGACCAGTTCCGCTCCATCCCGCGCGAGCTCGACGAGGCGGCGCTGTTGGAAGGCGCGTCGCAATGGCGGATCTTCCGGTCGATCTGCCTGCCGCTGGCCATGCCGGGGGTTGCGGTCAGCGGCATCCTGTCGTTCATCCTCTCGTGGAACGAGCTGCTGTTCGCTTACATCCTGGCCCCCAAGAACGCCAAGACCGCGCCCGCGATGGCGATCACCTTCATGGAAGGCTATGACGTGCCCTACGGAAAGATCATGGCGACCGCGACGCTGATCGTGATCCCGGTGCTGATCTTCGCGCTGCTCGCGTCGAAGCACCTCGTGCGCGGGCTGACCATGGGCGCGGTGAAGTAGGCGCGGGCAAGCAGGCATGGCCCGCCCGCCCAAGCTGCCCACCGTGAACGCCGAGGAGCGCTTCCTCGCCCGCGTCGCCTGGGCCTACCATGTCGAGGAGCTGACGCAGGAACAGGTCGCGCAGAAGCTGGGCGTGACGCGCCTGCGGGTCAACAAGGCGCTGAGCGAGGCGCGGCGGTCGGGGCTGGTGCGGATCACCTTCAACACCGCCTTCGCCGCCTGCGCCGAACTGGAGGGGCGGCTCTGCGACAGGTTCGGGCTGGCCACGGCCTATGTCGCGCCCGCCCCCGAAGCGGCGCGCGACGTGCAGATGATCGTGGGTGCCGCGCTGGGCAACCTTCTGTCCGACGTCCTGGCCGACCCCGCGGTCAGGCTGTTCGGCATGTCCTGGGGGGGGACGCTGAACCTCGCCACCCGCTTCGTCGCGGCCTTCCCGCGCCCGGACCTCGAGGTCATCAGCGTGATGGGCGGCCTCACGCGCGGGTCCGACCTGAACAGCTTCGAGATCACGACGCGGCTCGCCGACCTGCTGGGCGCGCAGCACAGCTACTTCACCGCGCCGCTCTACGCCGGCAGCCGCGACAGCCGCGACACGATCATGCAGCTCGACGTCTTCCGCGAGGTGCTGACGAAGCTGCGCCGGGTGGACGCGATGGCGATGGCGGCGGGCGACATCTCGCCCCGGTCGCTGCTGATGCGCGACGGGCTGCCGTCCGACACGACCGCCGACGACCTGCGCGCGATGGGCGCGGTGGGCGACATCCTGGGCACGGTGATCGACGCACGGGGCCGGCCGATCGACCATCCGATCAACGAACGGGTGATCGGGCTGGGGCTCGGCGACCTCGCGGCGATCCGCAACGTCATCCTGGCGGCGGGCGGGGCGCACAAGGTGCCGGTGATCCGCGCGGTGCTGGGGCTGGGGCTGGTGAACACCTTCGTCACCGACGAGGCGACGGCGGTGGCGCTGCTGGGATGACCCTGCAGATCGGCATCGACCTCGGCACGTCCGGCATCAAGGCGGTGCTGATGGAGGACGCGGCCCGCGTGCTGGCCGAGGCCGCGGTGCCCGTCGCGGTGTCGATCCCGCGGGTCGGGTGGAGCGAGCAGGACGCGGACCTGTGGGTGGACGCGACCTTCGCCTGCCTCGACCGGCTGGCGGCGGACAGGCCCGGCCTGATGGCGGGCGTGGCGGGCCTCGGACTGTCGGGGCAGATGCTCGCGGCGCTGCTGCTCGACGCCGACCTGCGCCCGCTGCGCCCGGCGATCCTGTGGAACGACCAGCGCGCGCTGGCCGAATGCGCCGAGCTTCTGGCGCGGCGGCCGGACATCGGGCGCGTCACCAACGGCGCGCCCGACCCGGGGCTGACGGCGCCGAAGCTGATGTGGCTGGCCCGGCACGAACCCGCGACCGTCGCCCGGGCGCGGATGCTGATGCTGACGAAGGACTACGTCCGGCTCGCCCTGACCGGCGAGGTCGCGACCGAGCCGACCGACGCGGGCGGCACGCAGCTTTTCGACGTGGCGGCGGGCCGGTGGGACGCCGGGCTCTGCGCGGCCGCCGGATGGGACCCCGCGCACCTGCCGCCCGTCACGCACGGCTGGGCCGCCGCGGGCGGGTTGCGCCCGGCGCTCGCGGCGCGCTGGGGGATGCGGGCGGGCCTGCCCGTCGCGGCGGGGGCGGGCGACAACATGGGCTCGACGCTGGGCAGCGGGGCCGCGCGGCCCGGGGATGCGGTGCTGACGATCGGCACCTCGGGCGTGGCCTGCATCGTCGACGCGGCCTTCCACCCGGGGCCGGAGCGCGCGATCCTGACCTCGGCCCATGCCGTCCCCGGGGCCTTCCTGTCGATGGGCGTGGTGATGGCGGCGACGCAGGCGCTCGACTGGGTCGCGGGGCTGACCGGACGGGCGGTGCCGGAGCTTGCGGCGGCGGCCGAGGCGCTGACGGCGGCAGAGCGCGCGGCGGCCCCCGTCGTGCTGCCCGCGATCACCGGCATCCGCACGCCCTTGAACCGCCCCGACGCCCGGGCGCGGATCGACGGGCTGCATCCGGGCGTGACGCCCGCGATGCTGGCCTACGCGACGATGGAGGGCGTGGCCTTCCAGATCGTCGACTGCGTGGCGGTGCAGCGCGCTGTGGGGGCGCGGGCCGACCGGCTGGCCGCGGTGGGCGGCGGCACGCGCAGCGGGCTGTGGGTGCGGCTGCTCGCGACCGCACTGGACCGGCCGCTGGAGCTGCCCGCCGGGGCGGCCATCGCCGGGCCGGCGGGGGCGGCGCGGCTCGCCGCCGTCGCCGCGGGCGCGGCGGTGGAGACCCTTCTGCGCCGCGACCCGCCCCAGGCGGTGGTGGACCCCGACGCGGCGCTGGCCGGGCCGATGCCCGACCGCCGGGCGCGGTTCGCGGCGCTGCTGCCCGCGCCGGGCTGAGCGGCGTCAGGCCTTCATCCGCGCCATGCCCGCGTCGTAGAGCGGCCGCAGCGTGACCTCGGCCGGGACGCGTTCGGTGGCGACCTCCAGTTCATAGCGGCCCGCCAGCACGAAGTCGGACGTCACGCCCCCGGGATCGCGCACATAGCCCAGGCCGATCGCGCGCCCGACCGTGTGGCCGTACCCGCCCGAGGCCAGCCAGCCCACCCGCACCCCGTCGCGGTAGATCGTCTCGCGCCCGTGCAGGATCACGTCCGGTCCGGCGGTAAAGGTGGCCAGGCGCTTGCGCACGCCCCCCGCCCGCTGCGCCGCGACCGCCTCGCGGCCCCGGAAGGCGATGCCCGAGGCCATCTTGACCGCCCAGCCCAGCCCCGCCTCGTCGGGCGTGTGGTCCGGCCCGATGTCCGACCCCCAGGCGCGGAAGCCCTTCTCCAGCCGCAAGGTCTCGATCGCGCGGTAACCCGCGTCGACCAAGCCGTGCGCAGCCCCCGCCGCGTGCAGCGCCGCGTGGACGGCGACGGCGGATTCGACCGGCACGTGCAGCTCCCACCCGAGCTCGCCCACATAGCTGACCCGCAGCGCCGTCACCGGCGCGCCGGCGATGCCGATCACCCGGCCCGTGCCGAAGGGAAAGGCCGCGTTGCCCACATCGGCCCGCGTGACGGCGGCCAGGATGTCGCGCGCGCGCGGCCCCATCAGCGACAGGACCGCCGCGCCCGAAGTCACGTCCACCAGCTGCGCGTGCATCCCCGCGGGGATGTTCCGCGCGATCCAGTCGAAGTCGCGCGTGGCAAAGCCGGTGCCGGTGACGATGTAGTATTCCCCCGCAGCCCGGCGGAAGACCGTCACGTCGGCCTCGATCCCGCCGCGGTCGTTCAGCATCTGGGTGTAGATCAGGCTCCCCACGGGCCGGTCCACGTCGGCTGCGCAGATCCACTGCAGGGCGGCGCAGGCGTCCGGCCCCTTCAGCACGAACTTGGCGAAGGAGGTCTGGTCGAACAGCGCCGCCGCCTCGCGCGCCGCACGGTGCTCGCGCCCGACCGCGGCGTGCCAGTTCGGTCGGCCCCAGGTGTAGGTGTCGCGCGCCGCCTCGCCCGGGACCGCGAACCAGTTCGGCCGCTCCCAGCCCAGCTTCTCGCCGAAGACCGCCCCCGCGGCGCGCAGCCGCTCATAGAGCGGCGAGATGCGGCTGGGGCGGGCCGAGGCGTGCTCCTCCCCCGGCCAGGCCATCGTGTAGTGCTTGCCGTAGGCCTCGCAGGTGCGCCTGCGGATCCAGTCGGTGTCGACATGCGGGCGCCCGAAGCGGCGGATGTCGGCGGGCCAGAGGTCGAAGGGCGCCTCGCCCCGCGCGACCCATTCGGCCAGGCACATCCCCGCGCCCCCGCCCGATGCGATGCCGAAGGCGTTGAACCCCGCGCCGACGAACACCCCCGGCTGCTCCGGTGCCTCGCCCAGGATGAACATGCCGTCGGGGGTGAAACTCTCGGCCCCGTTGATCCACTGCTTCACCCCCGCCTCCGCCAGCGCGGGCACCCGGCCGAGCGCCTGCTCCATGATCGGGGTGAAATGGTCGATGTCGGTGTCGAGCAGCTGGAAATGGAACCCCTCGGGCACCGACCCGTCGCGCCAGAGCTTGGGGTTGGGTTCATAGCCGCCCATCACCAGGCCGCCGACCTCCTCCTTCCAGTAGGTCAGCCGGTCGGGGTCGCGGAGGGTGGGCAGCGTGGGCGTGACGCCGGGGATCGGTTCGGTGACGAGATACTGGTGCTCCACCGGCACCAGGGGCACGTTGACGCCGAGCGTGGCGCAGAGCGCCCGCGTCCACATGCCCGCGCAGACCACGACCTTTTCGCACGCGACGGGGCCGTGGTCGGTCACCACCCCCCGCACCACCCCGCCCTCGACCGTCACCGACCGCACCGCGCAGTCCTCGACGATCCGCGCCCCGGCCATGCGCGCGCCCTTGGCCAGCGACAGCGTGATGTCGGACGGGTTCGCCTGCCCGTCGGTCGGCAGGAACGCCGCGCCGACGACATCCTCCACCTGCATCAGCGGCCAGAGATCCCGCGCCTCCCCGGGCGTCAGCAGGTGCATCTCCAGCCCGAAGGAC
>CAZNPW010000015.1:0-58745 GCA_964575185.1 uncultured Exiguobacterium sp. | reverse complement strand
CTCGGCGATCATCTGCATGTCGGCGTATTCGATGCCGTTGTGGACCGTCTTGACGAAATGCCCCGCCCCGCCCGGGCCCATCCAGGTGGCGCAGGGCGTGCCCTCGAACTTCGCCGCGATGGCCTGCAGCACCGGGGCCACGCGGTCCCAGGCCTCCTTCGGCCCGCCGCCCATGATCGCCGGGCCGTGCCGCGCGCCCTCCTCGCCGCCCGACACACCCATGCCGATGAAGGGCACCCCCGCCGCGAGCGCATCCGCCGCGCGGCGCTCGGTGTCGTGGAACTCGGCGTTGCCCGCGTCGATGATGAGGTCGCCCTGGTCCAGAAGCGGGCGCAGCGCGGCGATCTGGTCGTCGACCACCGGCCCCGCGGGCACCATCAGGATGATGGCGCGCGGCGGGGTGATCGCGGCAACCAGCGCCTCCGGCGTCTCGCAGGGGGTGATGCGCGGCGCAAGATCGCCCGCGCCCGCGGCGAAATCGCGCGTCACCTGCGTGGTGCGGTTCCAGACCGCGACGGGAAAGCCCTTCTCCGCGATGTTCAGCGCCAGCGCCGCGCCCATCGTGCCGAGGCCCACGAGTCCGATCCGCGCCATCACGCCACCCCATGAAGAATCTGGCCCGACTGAACCTTGGTTCAGGAGAAAGGTCAAATGCGGCCTGTCGCCCGCCCGCGGGTGCGGGTAGAAGGCCCGTGCGATCAGGGACATGGGCAGGATGATCCGCAGCTACGCGATCGGCGACATCCACGGCGCGCTGGACAAGCTGCGCGCCGCGCATGCGGTCATCGACAGGGACATGGCGTCCCATGGCCCCGCCCCCGTGGTCCACCTCGGCGACCTGGTCGACCGCGGCCCGGACTCGCGCGGGGTGATCGACGCCCTGATGGAGGGGCTGGCGGCCGGCCGCGACTGGGTGGTGCTGAAGGGCAACCACGACCGGATGTTCGCAGGCTTCTTGCGGGCCGCCGACTGGCACGACCCCCGCCTGCGCCCCGACCTGTCCTGGCTGCACCCCCGGCTCGGCGGCGCGCAGACGCTGGAAAGCTACGGCGTCCGCGCCGCCGCCGACCGCCCCGTCATCGCCGTGCAGACCGAGGCCGTGCGCCTGGTCCCCGCCCGGCACAAGGCCTTCCTCGACGGGCTGCCGATGATCCTGCGGCGGGGCGAGGCGGCGTTCGTCCACGCGGGCCTGCGCCCGGGCGTGCCGCTCGACCGGCAGTTGGAGGACGACCTGACCTGGATCCGCGAGCCCTTCCTGTCGGACGCACGCGACCACGGCGCGCTGGTGGTCCACGGCCACACCGTGGTGGACCGGCCCACCCACTACGGCAACCGGGTCAACATCGACACCGGCGCGGGCTACGGCGGGCCGCTGACGGCCATCGCGGTGGAAGGCCGCCGCGTGTTCCACCTGACGACCGCCGGCCGGGTGGAGCTTCAGCCGGGCGGATAGTCCCCGCGGCGCAGCCGGATCACCGACCGCATCAGCAGCCAGCCCAGGAAGGCCCCGGGCACCAGCACGACCTCGACGATCCCGGGGCCCGACGGAAAGCCGTGCAGCCCCAGCGCCACCCCCATCAGCGCGAACCCCGCGAGGCTCGCGGCCAGCCAGAACTGCAGCTCGCGCTTCGTCGGGCCGAACTTCCGGGCCATCACCGCCCGCCGTCGACGATCAGGTCGCAGGCGTCCTTCACCACCGCAGGCGACAGCGCGATGCGCCAGTCGGGCCGGATGATCCGCTCGCGCCCCACGGCCATCACCTTCACGGCCGCGTCCGACGGCACCTTCGGACTGAACCCGAACCACATCGCGATCTCGACGTTCAGGTGGCCGATCAGGAAGTCCTGCGCGGCCTCCCGCGGGATGCCGTAGCGGTCGGCGCATTCGTCCACCGCCTGCGCCATCACGTCGACCATGCACATCGCCATCACCTCGGATAGCCCCGGCTCCAGGATCGCGAGCTGTTCCACCGTCACCCGGTGGCTGCGGATCACCGGCGACCACATCGCCTCGCAGACCTCCACCCCCACCGCATAGTGCTCCTCCGGCCCCTGCATCAGCGCGCAGACGATCGCCTGCGGGGCCACGCCGCCGTGATAGTCGGTGCGCTCCGCCCCCGCGGTGTCGGTCGCGTAGAGCGGCGGGTGGCAGGGGTGGCCGACGAAATAGGTCAGGTCCGGCCGGTCGGGCAGCGCGCCGGCATAGGGCGCGGCGGCGTCGAGGATGAGCAGCATCGTGCCGGGGGCAAGCTGCGGCGCGATCTCGTGCGCCACGCGGCCGATGATCGTGTCGGGCAGCGCCATCACCACGATCTCGGCCCCGGCAAGCCCCGCCGCGGTATCCACCGCCGCGATCCCCGCCTGCGCCAGCCGCGCCCGCCCGGCCTCCGCGATCTCCACCGCGCGCAGGTCATAGCCCGCGTCGTGAAGCTTCTTCGTCACGCGGAACCCCATCTTCCCGCCCGCCCCCAGAACGGCCACCCTGCGCGCCATCTGCCCTTTCCTTCCGGTATCGGCCCGCCGTCCGGGCCCCCTGCCGCCCAGGTGTCGCACCGGACCGGGCGACTGTCACGCGCCTTGACTTCGACATTCGTCAACGCTTACGAACAAATGCACAACATCCGGGGGTCGTTCGGGCGCATGGCCTACGTGATCGGCATCGACGGCGGCACCGAATCGCTGCGGGCGCATGTGTTCGATCTGGCGGGCCGGCCGCGCGGTGTGGGCCGCGCGCCCTACGTCACCGCCTTCCCCGCGCCGGGCCGGGCCGAGCAGAACCCCGACGACTGGTGGCACGCCGCAGGCGTCGCGGTGCGGCTGGCGCTGGAGACGGCGCGGGTGCCCGCCGATGCGGTGCTGGCCGTGACCTGCGCCACCACCTCCTGCACCGTGGTGGCGCTCGACCGGACCGGGCGGCCGCTCCGGCCCTGCCTGTTGTGGATGGACGTGCGCGCCCATGCCGAAGCCGCCGAGGTCGCCGCGACCGGCGACCCCGCGCTGCGGCTGAACAACGCCGGCGCCGGTCCGGTCAGCCCGGAATGGATGATCCCCAAGGCGCTGTGGCTGAAGCGGCACCAGCCCGACATCTGGGCCAAGGCCGCGATGGTGGGGGAGTATCAGGACTTCCTCACCCTGCGGATGACCGGCCGCTGGGCGGGCAGCCTGAACAACGCGACGATGCGCTGGCACTACCAGACGCCGCACGGCGGCTGGCCCGACAGCCTGCTCGACCGGCTCGACCTCGCCGACCTGCGGCGGCGCTGGCCCGCCGAGCTGGTCGCGCCCGGCCGGGTGATCGGCCCGCTGACCCCCGACGCCGCGGCGCACCTCGGCCTGCGGGCGGGGACGCCCGTGGTGCAGGGCGGGGCGGATGCCTTCATCGGCATGGTCGGCCTCGGCGTCCGCGCGCCGGGCGAACTCGCGCTCATCACCGGCTCGTCGCACCTGCAACTCGGGGTCGCGGCGCATCCGCTCCACGCGCCCGGCATTTGGGGCAGCTACATGGACTGCGTCTATCCCGGCCGCCCGATCGTCGAAGGCGGGCAGACCTCCACCGGGTCGGTCATCGCCTGGTTCAAGCGCAGCTTCGCCGAACACCTCGATTTCGCCACCCTGAACGCGCAGGCCGCGGCGCTGCCGCCGGGGGCCGACGGACTGCTCGCCGTGGAGCATTTCCAGGGCAACCGCACCCCCCACACCGACGCGCTCGCGCGCGGCGCGATCACCGGCCTGTCGCTCGGCCACACCCCCGCGCATGTCTACCGCGCCCTGATCGAGGGCATCTGCCTCGGCACCCGCGCCATCGTGGAGTCCTTCGGCGACGCCTTCGCGGCGCGGCGGATCGTCGTCGCGGGCGGGGCCACGCGGTCGGACTTCTGGCTGCAGGTCCACGCCGACACCCTCGGCCTGCCGCTCGAGCTGACCGAAGAGACCGAGGCCTGCGCGCTCGGCGCGGCGATCCTCGCCGCCCACGGCGCCGGACAGTTCGCCAGCATCGACGACGCCTGCGCGGCGATGGTCCGCACCGCGCGCGTGGTCGAACCTGACATGGCCGCGCACGCGGCCTTCGCCCCGATCCACGCGCGCTACCGCGAGGCCTACGCCGCGCTGAAGCCGCTGCGGGCCGCGGCATGACGAACGCGGGCCCTTTGTCGCGCTACCGCACGATGCGCCGCATCCGGTCGTTCGAGGAACGGGTGGGCGAGCTGTTCCTGCGCGGGCAAAGCGCGGGGTCGATGCTGCACCTGTCGATCGGCGAAGAGGCCGTCGCGGGCCTGACCGACGCGATGCGGGACGGCGACACCTTCACCACCCACCACCGCGGCCACGGCGTCTTCCTCGGCCGCGGGGCGGACCCCGCGCGGATGATGGCGGAGATCGCGGGCAAGGCCACGGGCTACTGCGGCGGCAAGGGCGGCTCGATGCACATCGCCGACCGCGCGCTCGGCCACCTCGGGGCCAACGCCATCGTCGGCGGCGGCATCCCGCATGTCGTGGGGGCCGGGATCTCGGCGCGCAATGCCGGGTCCGGGGCGGTGTCGGTCGCCGTCTTCGGCGACGGAGCGATGGGGCAGGGGATCCTCTACGAATCGATGAACATGGCCGCGCTGTGGCGGCTGCCGGTGGTGTTCGCCTGCCTCAACAACCAGTACGGCATGGGCACCCGCGTCGACCGCGCGGCGGGCCTGGCCGACTTCCCCGCCCGCGCCCGCGCCTTCGGGCTGGCCGCCGACCGCGTGGACGGGGCCGAGGTGGAGGCCGTCCACGCCGCCGCCCGCACCCTCGTCGCCGGCGCGCGCGACGGCCGGCCCGCCTTCCTCGAGATCGACGCCTACCGCTTCCACGGCCATGCCCGGATGGACACCTCCCCCTACCGCGACGCCGGGGAAGAGGCCACGGGCCGCCGGCGCGACCCCGTCGCCCGCGCTCGGGCGCGGCTGCTGGCCGAAGGCGCGGCGACGGCGGGCGACCTCGACGCCATCGACGCCGCCGCCGCGGCCGAGATGGACGCGGCCCTCGCCCAGGCCATCGCCGCCCCCGCCCCCGCGCATGACGCCATCTTCGCCGACGTCTACGCCCCCGGCACCCCCGCGCCCGTCCCCCAGGCCGCCCGGCTCGCCGCGATCCTGTCCGAGGCCCGGGCATGACCGACACGACCTACCGCGAGGCCATCCGCCGCGCCCTCCACGACGCCATGCAGGCCGACCCGGCGGTCATCCTGATGGGCGAGGAGGTGGGCCTCTACGGCGGGGCCTACGGGGTGACGAAGGGCCTGCTCGACACCTTCGGCGCGGCCCGGGTGATCGACACGCCGATCTCCGAACCCGCGCTGGTCGGGGCCGCCATCGGTGCCGCGATGACCGGGCTGCGCCCGGTGGTGGAACTGATGTATGTCGACTTCGCCGGCATGGCGCTGGACCAGATCGCCAACCAGGCCGCCAAAAGCCGCTACATGTTCGGCGGCGGCGTCACCGTGCCGATGGTGCTGCGGACGCAAGGGGGGACGGGCCGGTCGGCCGCCGCGCAGCACAGCCAGAGCCTCGAGGCCTGGTTCCACCACGTCCCCGGCCTGCGGCTGGCGATGCCCGCCACGGTCAACGACGCCTACCACCTGCTGCGGCAGGCGCTGGCCCAGCCCGACCCGGTGGCGGTCATCGAGCACAAGGGGCTTTACGCGCAGAAGGGTCCGCTCGACCCGGCGGTGCCCGACGCCCCCTGGGGCGCGCCCGCCCTGCGACGCGACGGCGGCGACCTGGTCATCGTCACCTACAGCCGCATGCTGCACGAGGCGCTCTCCGCCGCCGACCGGCTGGCGGCGGCAGGGGTGCAGGCCGCCGTCTGGGACCTGCGCTGCCTGAACCCGCTCGACCTCGCCCCGGTGGAGGCGGCGGTCCGCCGCACCGGCCGCGCCATGGTCGTGACCGAGGCCGCGCTGACCGGCTCGGTCGCCTCCGACATCGCCGCGCGCCTGGGCGAGACCTGCTTCGACTGGCTCGAGGAGCCCGTCCTGCGCCTGGGGGCCGAGGACATCCCGATCCCCCTCGCCCCCGCCCTCGAACGCGCCGCGATCCCCGACGCGGGCCTCATCCACGACGCCGCCCTGTGGCTCGTCACGCGAAAGGCCCCGCCATGGGCCGCGTGACCCTGACCCTCCCGCGCCTCGGCGAGACGATGGAGGAGGCGCGCCTGACCGCCTGGCGCGTCGCCCCCGGCGCGTCCTACCGCCGCGGCGAGGTGCTGCTCGAGGTCGAGACCGACAAGGCCGTGGTCGAGGTCCCCGCGCTCGCCGACGGCACCATGGCCGCGCATCTGGTGGCCGAGGGCGACACCGTGGCGCTCGATGCCCCGATCGCCGAGGTCGAGCAGGCCGGCGCAGCGCCCGAGGTCCGCCCTGCCCCCCCGCAGGCCCCCGCCCCGGCCATCATCTCCGCCGCCCCCCCGCCCCGCCGCGACGGCCTGCGCGCCAGCCCCGCCGCCCGGGCGGCGGCGCGGGCGGCGGGGGTGCGGCTCGCGGCGCTCACCGGCACCGGCCGCAACGGGCGGATCACCGCCGCCGACGTGGCGGGCGGAACGGTCACGGCGGTGCTGCTCCACGGCCTGTTCGACAGCCCCATGGGCTGGCGCGACCTGCCCGCGCGGCTGCGGTCGATGGGCCTCGCCGTCGCCGCCCCCGACCTGCCCCCCGCCCCCGACATCGACGCCACCGCCGCAGCGCTCGACCTGCCCGCAGGCCCTGTCATCCTCATCGGCCACTCGCTCGGCGCCGCCGTCGCCGTGCGGCTGGCGGCGACCCTGGGCGACCGCCTCGCCGGGCTGATCCTGATCGCCCCCACGGGCCTCGGCCCGGCCCCCGACGCGGGCTTCACCACCGGCGTCATGCAGGCCACGACCCCCGCCGACCTCGCCGCGGCGCTCGCCCGCCTCGACGGGCCGCGCATCGGCCCCCGCGCGCTGGCCGCCGAACTCGCCCGCATCGCCGCCCTGCGGCCCGCGCTGGAACCCCTGGTCGCGTCCCTGCGCGACATCGACATCCGCCCCGACCTGCCCCCGCTCGCGGACAGGCTCCGCGTCGTCTGGGGCACCGCCGACCGTATCTTGCCCTGGCAGGCGGTGGCGGCCCTGCCGCCCCGGGCGGCACTCCACCTCGTCGCCGGCGCGGGCCACCTGCCGCACCACGCCGCCCCCGACCTCATCCCGCATCTCGCCGCACGCCTGCGGCTTGACGCAGCGGCAGCATGGGTTTCACTGCCGGACAGGGTCCGCGCAGCGGAAGGGGCGGACGCACCGCCCGCAACGGCAATCAACCCGGGAGGAACGACATGACGAAACGACTGACGCTCGCCGCGCTCGCGGCGACGACCGCGCTGACCGCCGCCCCCGCCCTGGCGCAGGAATCGCGCGACATGGCCACGGTGGTCAAGATCGCCGGCATCCAGTGGTTCAACCGCATGGAAGAGGGCGTGAAGCAGTTCGCCGCCGACACCGGCAACAACGCCTTCCAGGTCGGCCCGGCGCAGGCCGACCCGCAGCAGCAGGTCGCCCTGATCGAGGACATGATCGCGCAGGGCGTCGATTCGCTCGCCGTCGTGCCGATGTCGCCCGAGGCGCTCGAGCCGGTGCTGAAGCGCGCGATGGACGCCGGGATCACCGTCATCACGCACGAGGCCGCCAGCCAGCAGAACACCGTCTACGACCTCGAGGCCTTCGTGAACGAGGACTTCGGCGCGAACCTGATGGAGAAGATGGCGACCTGCATGGGCGGGACGGGCGAATACGCGGTCTTCGTCGGCTCGCTCACCAGCCAGACGCACAACCAGTGGGTCGACGGGGCCATCGCCTACCAGAAGGCGAACTACCCCAACATGACGCTGGTCGGCGACAAGAACGAAACCTTCGACGACCAGCAGCAGGCCTATGCCAAGGCGCAGGAGGTGCTGCGCGCCTTCCCGAACATCAAGGGGATGCAGGGCTCGGCCTCGACCGACGTGGCCGGGATCGGGCTTGCCATCGAGGAGCGCGGGCTCGAGGATGCGACCTGCGTCTTCGGCACCTCGCTGCCCTCGATCGCCGGGCAGTATCTGGAAACCGGCGCGGTGGACGGGATCGGCTTCTGGGACCCCTCGGTCGCGGGCTACGCGATGAACAAGCTCGCCCAGATGGTGATGGACGGCCAGACTGTGACCGACGGCATGGACCTCGGCCTGCCGGGCTACGAGAAGATCAAGCTCGACGGCAAGGTCATCTACGGCCAGGCCTGGGTCAACGTGACCAGGGAAAACATGGCCGAGTACCCCTTCTGACGATTGCCGGGGGGCGGGCCGTCCGCCCCCCGTTTCCCGCCGGGGGCTGGCCGATGCCGGACGATCTGGTCGCGCTCGCGGGCGTGACGAAAACCTATGCCGGGATCACGGCGCTGGCCGACGTGGACCTGACGATCCGCGCGGGCGAAGCCCTGTGCCTCGCGGGCGAGAACGGGTCGGGCAAGTCCACGCTCATCAAGATCCTCGCGGGCGTCGAACAGCCCGACCGCGGCACCATCGCGTTCGGCGGCGCGGTGCAGGCGCGGCTGACGCCCCGGGCCTCGGCTGCCGCCGGAATCAAGGTCATCTTCCAGGACTTCAGCCTGTTCCCGAACCTGACGGTGGCCGAGAACATCGCCCTCCCGGCCGAGATGGGCGCGGGCGCGCGCCTTGTCCGCCGCGCCGAACAGCGCCGCATCGCCAGCGCCACGCTGGCGCGGATCGGCGTCGACATCCCGCTCGACGTGGCGGTCGAAACCTTGCCCGTGGCCGCGAAGCAGCTCGTCGCCATCGCCCGCGCGCTCGGCTCCGACGCCCGGCTCATCATCATGGACGAACCGACCACCGCGCTCACCGCGCGCGAGGTCGCGGGGCTGCTCGCCATCATCCGCAAGCTGAAGGCGGACGGCGTCGCGGTCCTCTTCGTCAGCCACAAGCTCGCCGAAGTGCTCGAGGTCTGCGAGCGCGTCGTCGTGCTGCGCAACGGCGCGAAGGTCGCCGAAGGCCCGGCCTCCGACTTCGACGCCGCCCGCCTGACGCAGGCGATGACCGGCCGCGCCGTGGCGGAACGCCCGCCCGCCCCGCTCGCCCCCGGCGCGCCGGTGCTGCTGCGCGTCGCGGGGCTGGCCAAGGCCGGGGCCTTCGCGGGCGTCGGCTTCGACCTGCACGCGGGCGAGGTGCTGGGGGTGTCGGGCCTGCTCGGCTCGGGCCGCACCTCGCTCGCCAAGGCGCTGTTCGGGCTCGTCGCCCCCGACGCGGGGACCGTCACGCTCGACGGGGTGCCCGTGCCGCTCGGCGACCCGGTCGCCGCGGCGGCGGCGGGCATCGGCTACGTGCCCGAGGACCGGCTGACCGAAGGGCTGTTCCTGACGCAGGCCATCGTGCAGAACGTGGCCGTCGGCCGCCTGCAGGCCCACGCCCGCGGCGGGCTCCTCGACCTCGCGGGGCTTCTGGGCGAGGCGCGCGACTGGCTCGCCCGCCTGTCGGTCAAGGCCCCCGACCCCGCCGCCCCCGTGCGCTCGCTGTCCGGCGGCAACCAGCAGCGCGTGGTGCTCGCCCGCTGGATGGCCCGCGCCCCCCGCGTCCTGGTGCTGAACGGGCCGTCGGTCGGCGTCGACGTCGGCTCCAAGGCCGAAATCCACGGCATCATCGCGGGCCTCGCCGCGCAGGGCCTGGGCGTGATCGTCATCTCCGACGACCTGCCCGAGCTGATCGCCACCTGCCACCGCATCCTCGTGATGCGCGCAGGGTCGGTCACCGACACGCTCGCGGGCGGCGTGACCGAACGCGACCTCGCAGCGCGGCTCGCGTCATGACCCTCTGGACCCGCAACGAGACGCTGGTCGCCGGCGTGATCCTGGCCTTCTGCGTCGCCGCCACCGTCGCCGACCCCGGGTTCCTGTCGATCGCCACCCTGACCGACCTTCTGCGCAACGGCATCGTGCTGTCGATCTTCGCCGTCGCGGCCTTCGTCGTGCTGGTGTCGGGCGGGATCGACGTCAGCTTCACCGCCGTCGCCGCCGTCACGATGTACGTCACCGCGATGGTCCTGAACGCGGCCCTGCCCTGGATGCCCTGGTGGGGCGCGATCCTCTTCGCCATGGCGGCGGGCAGCGCACTCGGCGCGGTCAACGGCATCCTCATCGCGGGCTTCGGCCTGCCGACGCTCATCGTCACGCTCGGCACCATGTCGATCTTCCGCGGCTTCATGCTGACCTTCATCGGCCAGCGCCAGATCACCACCCTGCCGCCGGGGATGCGCGAGTTCGGCCGCATGGTCCTGTTCCGGGGGCAGAACCCCGACGGCTCGATCTTCTCGCTCCACGCGGCCTTCCTCGCCGCCGTCGCCGTGGTGGCCGTCACCTGGTTCATCCTGAACCGCACGATGCTCGGGCGGCAGGTCTACGCCATCGGCGGCTCGGTCGAAAGCGCCCGGCGCATCGGCATCGACGTGGCGCGCGTGCAGTTCGCCGTCTTCCTCTACGTCGGCGCGCTCGCCGGCCTCGCCGGGGTGATCCACGCCAGCATGGCGCGCGTCGCCAACCCCTTCGACCTCGTCGGGCTGGAGCTTTCCGTCATCGCCGCCGTCGTCCTCGGCGGCGCGCGGCTCGCGGGCGGCTACGGCACGCTGACGGGCACGATCCTGGGCGTGGCGCTGATCGTTCTCGTCCGCAACTCGCTCATCACCCTCGGCATCCCCAACACCTTCCAGTCCATCGCCATCGGCTGCCTCATCCTGATCGGCACCGGCCTGCCCGCCTGGCAGGCCAAGCGCGCCGCCGCGAGGGCGGCATGAAGGCGCTCGCCTCCCCCGAAGGCCGCCTCGCCGTCATCACGGTGGCCGTCTTCGTCCTCATGGCCGCGCTGTCGCCCGACCGGTTCCTCTCGCTCCAGAACCTCACCAGCATGGCCTTCCAGTTCCCCGAGTTCGCCATCCTCGCGCTCGCCATGACGCTGACCATGCTCACCGGCGGGATCGACCTGTCGGTCGTGGGCATCGCCAACATGACCGGCATCATCGCGGCGCTGGTCATGGTGCAGATGGGCGGCATCGGCGCGGGGCCCTGGGTGGTCGTGCTCGCCCTCGGCCTGTCGCTCCTGGCCGGAATGCTCGCGGGCCTCCTGAACGGCCTCGCCGTCGCCACCTTCGGCCTCCCGCCGATCCTCGCCACGCTCGGCACCGGCCTCGTCTTCACCGGCGCGGCCATCGCGCTGACCGGCGGGTCGGCGGTGATGGGCCTGCCCCCGGCCATGGCCTGGATCGGCAACGACACCCTGATCGGCATCCCCGTGCCGCTCATCCTCTTCGCCCTCCTCGCCGCCGGCCTGTCCTTCGTCCTCACCCGCACCGCCTTCGGCGTGCAGGTGCGGATGTACGGCGCGAACCCGCTGGCCGCCCGCTTCGCGGCGCTCGACGTGGGCTCCATGCTGATCCGCGTCTACGCAGCCTCCGGCGCGCTCGCCGCCATCGCGGGCTGGGTGGTGATGTCCCGCGCCAACTCCGCCAAGGCCGACTACGGCACGAGCTACCTGCTCCTCGCCGTCCTCATCGCCGTGCTCGGCGGCGTCAACCCCTACGGCGGCTACGGCCGGGTGATCGGCGTCGTCCTCGCGGTGCTGTCGATGCAGTTCCTCTCCTCGGGCCTCAACATGATCGGCGTGTCGAACTTCGCGCGCGAGCTCATCTGGGGCAGCCTGCTGATCTTCGTGATGATCGTGAACACATGGGCGCCCCGGCGCCAGGGAGGACCCCGATGAAGAAGATCCTGAACGCCCCCGCCGATTACGTCGACGAGATGCTCGCCGGGCTGGTCGCAGCACACCCCGCGCACTACCGCCTTGTCGGCGAGACCCAGCGCGCCGTCGCCCGCGCCACCCCCGGCGCAAGGGGCAAGGTCGGCATCGTCACCGGCGGCGGCTCGGGCCACCTGCCCGTCTTCACGGGATACGTCGGCCACGGCCTCCTCGACGCCTGCGCCATCGGCGACGTCTTCGCCTCGCCTTCCGCCGACCAGATGGCCGACGCCATCCGCGCCGCCGATTCCGGCGCGGGCGTGCTGCGGCTCTACGGCAACTACGGCGGCGACGTGATGAACTTCGACATGGCGGGCGACCTCGTCGACTTCGACGGCATCCGCTGCACCACCGTCCTTCTCGCCGACGACGTGGCCTCCGCCCCGCCACAGGAGGCCGCCAAGCGCCGCGGCGTCGCGGGCATGGTCTACGCCTTCAAGATCGCGGGCGCGGCGGCCGAGGCCGGGCACGACCTCGACACCGTCACCGCCGTTGCGCAGAAGGCGGCCGACGCCTGCCGCTCCATCGGCGTGGCGCTCTCGCCCTGCACCGTGCCGCAGGCCGCCAGGCCCACCTTCACCATCGCCGACGACGAGATGGAGATGGGCATGGGCATCCACGGCGAACCCGGCGTCTGGCGCGGCAAGCTCCGCCCCGCCGACGCCATCGCGGGCGAGATGATGGACCGCCTGCTCGCCGACATGCCGCTGGCGCAGGGCGACCGCGTGTCGGTCATGGTCAACTCGCTCGGCGCGACCCCGCCCGAGGAACTCTACATCCTCTACCGCACCGTCAAGGCCCGCCTCGAAGCCGCCGGGGCCACCATCGTCATGCCGCTCGTCGGCCGCTACGCCACCAGCATGGAGATGGCGGGCGTCAGCTTCACGCTCTGCAAGCTCGACGCCCGGACGGAGGACTTCCTGACCGCCCCCTGCGACTGCGCCTTCTGGAGCGTGCGGTGACGACCGCCGACCTCAAGGCCGCGCTCGCCCGCCTCGCCCCGGCGATGGCGGACGCCTTCGACCGGCTCAACGCCGCCGACGGCGCGCTCGGCGACGGCGACCTCGGCGTCACCATGCGCCGGGGGGCCGAGGCGATGGCAGCGCTCGACCTGCCCGACGACCTCGGGGTCGCGCTGATGCAATGTGCACAGGCGTTCACGAAGGTCTCGGGCTCCTCCTACGGCACGCTCATGGCCACCGGCCTGATGGCCATGGCCAAGGCCCTGAAGGGCCGGACCGGGGTGGAAGCGGCAGAGATCTCCGCCCTGATCGCCGCCGCGCTCGCCGCGATGCAGGCGCGCGGCAAGGCCGAGATCGGCGGCAAGACGGTGCTCGACAGCCTCGACGCGATGGTCCGCGCGACCGCGGGGCTGACGCAGCCGTCCACGGTGGCCGAAGCCGCGGCGACATCGGCGGCGGCGGCGCAGGACGCCCTGCGCGGCCAGGTCGCCACCGTCGGCCGCGCCCGCATCTTCGGCGAAAGGACCATCGGGATGGACGACCCCGGCATGCTCGCGATGACGCTGATCGTGCAGGCGATCACCGGGCGGGCGCGCCTGTAGCGGCCGATTCGCGCGGAATCGTTGACGCATCCCGATCCGTCAGGACGGAAGACAGGTGCCATACGCCTGCCATACGCCGGGAAGACGTGAGGAAGACACGGCAAATCCTTGAAATCCCGCCGATGAATGCCCCGCACGCAGGGACCCCTCGCGGTCACCAGGCCGGCGGTTCGTTGCCCTCATGCAGCACCAGATCGGCCGCCGACATCCTCTGCCTCGTGAACTGTCCCTGGTGCCAGTAGGGATAGATCAGCGGCGGCTTCGACACCGCGTTCAGCCGGTCCAGATCGGCCTCCGTCAGGGTCAGATCGACCGCCCCCAGGCTGTCGGCGAGCTGTTCCTCGGTCCGCGCCCCCACCACCAGACTGCTCACCGTGGGCCGCGTCAGCAGCCAGGCCAGCGCCACCTGCGCGGCGGAAACCCCATGCGTTTCAGCCACTTCGCGCAAGCTGTCGACGATGGCCCACAGCCGCTCGCGGTCGCGGACGGGCGGCTCGGTCCACCCGGCCTCCTGCCGGCTGCCCGGCGCGACCGGCACCGCGCGGCTGTGCTTGCCGGTCAGCAGCCCCGCCGCCAGCGGCGACCAGACCATCGTGCCCAGCCCCTGGTCCTGCCCGATGGGCAGAAGCTCGTACTCCGCCTCCCGCGCCTCGAGCGTGTAGTGGATCTGCTGCGTCACGAAGCGCTGCCAGCCGCCCCGGTCGGCCGCGGCGAGCGACTTCATGACATGCCAGCCGCTGTAGTTGGAACAGCCCGCGTAGCGGATTTTCCCTTGCGAAACAAGGGTATCCAGCGCCGCCATCGTCTCCTCCACCGGCGTCGTGCCGTCCCATTCGTGGATGAAGTAGATGTCCAGATGGTCCGTCTTCAGCCGCCGCAGGCTGTCCTCGCAGGCCCGGATCAGGTGGTGACGGCTCGCCCCCTCGTCGTTCGGCCCCTCCCCCACCCGCATCCGCGCCTTCGACGTCAGGATCACCCGCTCGCGCCGCCCCGCGAGCACCTCGCCCAGGATTTCTTCCGCCTTTCCAGAGGAATACATGTTCGCGCAGTCGAAGGTCGTGACCCCCCGCTCCAGCGCCAGGTCCACCAGCCGCCGCGCCTCGGGCACGCCCTGCGCGCCCACCCGCGCAAACGGCCCGACCCCGCCAAAGGTGAACGTTCCCAAAGCGATAGCCGAAACCTTCAGGCCCGACCGTCCCAGCGTGCGGTGCTGCATCCCTGTCTCCTGCGTGGCTGCCATCAGGGTTTCGCGGGCATGGGCAGATGTCAATATCGTTTGACTATTGGCGGGTTTGCGCGATTCTGGCCCGCGGGGAGCCGCCCATGGACTATCAGCCGCTGACCGCCGCGACGCTGCCCGCCCGCCTCGGCGGGCTTCCCGCGCTGGCACGGATCGGCCCGCCAACCGCCTGGGATGTCAGCGAAATCGGTGACGGGAACCTGAACCTCGTGTTCGTGGTCAGCGGCCCCGGCGGGCAGGCCATCGTCAAGCAGGCGCTGCCCTATGTCCGGCTGGTCGGCGAGGGCTGGCCGCTGCCCCTGACCCGCAGCTTCTTCGAATACCACGCGCTGATCCGCCATGCCGCCCGCGACCCGGGGTCGGTGCCCGCGGTCCGGCATTTCGACGAAGGCCAGGCGCTGATCGTGATGGACTATCTGGCCGACCACGTCATCCTGCGGACGGCGCTGGTCGAGGGGCAGCGGGTCGCCGGGCTGGGGCGGCGGCTGGGCACTTTCTGCGCGCGGACGCTGTTCCGGGGGTCGGACCTGTCGATGACGGCGGCGGATCGCAAGGCCGACCTCGCGCTGTTCGCGGGCAACGCGGCGCTGTGCGACATCACGGAAAACCTCGTCTTTTCCGACCCCTACTTCGAAGCACCGCTGAACCGGCATACGCCGGGGCTGGAGGCGGCGGTGGCGCGCCTGCGGGCGGACACGGCGGTGAAGCTCGCCGCGCAGCACCTGAAGACCGCCTTCGCCACCCGCGCCGAAACCCTGCTGCACGGCGACCTGCACACCGGATCGGTCATGGTGACCGCCGACGCGGCGGTGGTGATCGACCCCGAGTTCGCGACCTACGGCCCGATGGGGTTCGACGTGGGGATGCTGATCTCGAACCTCCTCATGTCCCACCTGAGCCAGCCCGGCCACGAGACCCGCCCTGGCGACCGCGCCGCCCAGCAGGCCTGGCTGCTGGAGGAGGTGCGGGCGCTGTGGGCGGCCTTCGCGGCGGAGTTCGCGCATCTGTGGCGGACCGAACGGACCGGGATGCTCTACGCCGCCAGCGTGCTGTCGGCGGCAGAGGCGGAGCGGGCGCTCGCCGACGTGCTGGCGCGCATCTGGCGCGACGCCTGCGGGGTCATGGGGGTCGAGATGCACCGCCGCATCCTCGGCCTTGCCCACAACGCCGATTTCGAGCGCATCGCCGACCCGGCCCGCCGCGCCGCGTGCGAGGCGCGCGCGCTGGCGCTGGGGCGCGACCTGATGCTGGGCGGCGGCACAGACATCGCCGACGTGGCGGCCACGGCCGCGCGGATCAACGCGGAGGATCACCTGTGAAGATCGACGGCACCCCCTTCCGCACCATCTGGCTTCAGGACGGCGAGGTCCGCGTCATCGACCAGCGCTGGCTGCCGCACGAGCTGCGGATCGTGCCCCTGCGCAGCCGCGACGAGGTCGCGGTGGCGATCCGCGACATGTGGGTCCGCGGCGCGCCGCTGATCGGCGCGGCGGCGGCCTGGGGCGTGGCCATCGCGATGCGCGACGATCCGTCCGATGCGGGGCTGAACGCGGCCTGGGAGGTGCTGCACGCGACGCGGCCGACGGCGATCAACCTGCGCTGGGCGCTGGACGACATGCGTGGCCATCTCGCGCCGCTGCCTCCGGCGGACCGCGCGGCGGCAGCGGCAAGGCGGGCGGCGGCGATCTGCGACGCGGACGTGGCGATGAACCGGGCCATCGGGCGGCACGGGCTGGAGCTGATCCGCGCGGTCGCGGCGCGGAAGGCGGGGCCGGTGAACATCCTGACGCATTGCAACGCGGGCTGGCTCGCCACGGTCGACTGGGGCACCGCGACCGCGCCCGTCTATGCCGCGCACGAGGCGGGGGTGCCCGTCCACGTCTTCGCCGACGAGACCCGCCCGCGCAACCAGGGCGCGGCGCTGACGGCGTGGGAGCTGGCGAGCCACGGCATCCCCCACCACCTGATCGCCGACAACGCGGGCGGCCATCTGATGCAGCACGGCGAGGTCGACCTGGTGATCGTCGGCACCGACCGCACGACGGCGGCGGGCGACGTGTGCAACAAGATCGGCACCTACCTGAAGGCGCTCGCCGCGCGGGAAAGCGGGGTGCCGTTCTACGTGGCACTCCCCTCGCCCACCATCGACTGGCGCATCCGCGACGGGCTGGCCGACATCCCGATCGAGGAGCGCGATCCGGGGGAGGTCACGCGGGTGCAGGGCCTGGCCGACGACGGGCGCATCCTGTCGGTGCGGATCGCGCCCGAGGCCACGCCCGCGCGCAACCCGGCCTTCGACGTGACGCCCGCCGCGCTGGTCACGGGCCTGCTGACCGAGCGGGGCCTCTGCGCGGCGTCCGAGGCGGGGCTGGCCGCGATGTTCCCCGATCTCGCTAGGCCAGCAGCGCCTCGGCCATCGTGACGCCGGTGCACAGGTGGGTGACGAACCCGCCGCGGATCGCGGCGCGTGTCGGTTCGACCTTGTCGAGGCCGGGAGTGACGAGGATGCCCATCGGCAGCCCGACCAGCGCGGGCAGCGGGATGCCGATCATCCGCGCCTCCATCGGCCCCGGCACCTGCCGGCCCTCCGCATCGACGAAGCGGCCGCAGACGACGCCCACTGCGCCCCGCGCGACGTGCCAGGCGAGGTCGTCGGCGCTGACGAGGCCGCTCGAGACGATGTGGCTGTCGGGTGTGGCGGTGCCGGCCGAGAACAGAAGCTTGTTCACGCTGCCGAGCTGGTCGAGTTGCGCCTTCAGGATCGGCTCCTGCCGCAGGTCGGCGGCGAGTTCGGCGCGGCTGACGATCGCGGGGGCATGCAGGTTCACGCAGGCCGCGCCCAGCCGCTGCGCGAGGCGGGTGGAGCAGGCCTCGGCGGTAAAGCCGTAAGGCGTGGCCATCGATCCGAAAAGCTGCATCACCGTCAGGCCGGGGACGTGCAGCGGCTCGATCACCTCGGCCAGTCCGAAGACGGTGCGGCCCCAGGCGACGCCCAGCCGGTCGCCGGGGGCGAGCAGGTCGGGCAGCCAGAGCGCCGCGCCGCGCACGACCCGGTGGAAGGCGGCCTCGGCGTCGGCGCCTTCGTCGGGCACGACATAGGCGCCCGCCAGGCCGAAGCGGTCGCAGAGCGCGAGCGCGAGCCGGTGCGCGGTGAAGGCGGGGGCGGCGAGCGTGATGCGGATGAGCCCGGTCTCGCGCGCCTCGGCCAGGTAGTTCACGACCGTGGCGCGCGAGATGCCCAGCGCGGACGCGATGTCCTGCTGGTTCAACCCGTCGTGGTAGTACATCCAGGCGACCTGGATCACGGCGTTCTCGCCGCTGACCCGCGCGAGGTTGCGCCGCTGCCCTCCGCTGCCCATGCGCCGCCCCGTGCTGTGCAGGCGGCAGATAGGGCCGGGCTTCGCGCCGATGTCAAGGCGCGCAGGTGCAGCGCCCCGCGCGCCCGGCCGTCAGATGCACCGCCCGCCGTCGACCGCGAGCGCGGTCCCCGTGATCATCGCCGCCGCGTCCGAGCAGAGGAACAGCGCCGCCTCGCCCATGTCCTCTGGCGTCGAGAAGCGCCCGAGCGGGATCGTCGCCAGGAACTTCGCGCGCATCTCGGGCGTGTCCCCGCCCATGAACGACGCGAGCAGCGGCGTCTCGCCCGCCACCGGGTTCAGCGCGTTGACGCGGATGCCCCAGGGCGCGAGCTCGACCGCCATGGACTTCGTCGCGGTCACGGCGAAGCCCTTGGAGGCGTTGTACCACGTCAGGCGCGGGCGGGGCGAGACGGCGGCGGTGGAGGCGATGTTCAGGATCACCCCCGCCCGCCGCGCCTTCATCGCGGGCACGAGGGCACGGGCGGTCAGGTAGATCGCCTTGACGTTCACGCGCAGGATGCGGTCGAGGTCGGCCTCGCTCACGTCCTCCATGAAGGCGGGCAGGTGGGTGACGCCCGCGTTGTTCACCAGGATGTCGACCGCGCCCGCCTCGGCCGCCATGGCGGCGACGCTCGCCCCGTCGCCCACGTCGCAGGCGATGGCGGTGCCGCCGATGCGCGCGGCCACGGCGGTCGCGGCGGCGGCGTCGATGTCGGCGACGATCACCCGCGCCCCCGCCGCGGCGAAGCGCGCGGCGATCCCCGCGCCGAAGCCGGAGCCCGCGCCGGTGACGAGGGCGGTCTTGCCGTGAAGCTGCATCGTCTCACCCATGCCAGGCCGCCACCGTCTTGAGCGTGGAGAAACCGTGCAGCGCCTGGAATCCCTTCTCGCGGCCGTGCCCCGACTGGCCGGTGCCGCCGAAGGGCAGTTCCACCCCGCCGCCGGCCCCGTAGGTGTTGAGGAACACCTGCCCCGCGCGCAGGTCCCGCGCCAGCCGGAACTGCCGCGCGCCGTCCGCCGTCCACGCCGCGGCGACCAGGCCGTAGGGGGTGCCGTTGGCGATGCGGATGGCGTCCTCTTCGGTGTCGAAGGGGGTCAGGACCTGCACGGGGCCGAAGATTTCTTCTTGCGCCAGGACGTGGCCGGGCGGCACGTCGGCGAAAAGGCGCGGGGCGAGGTAGAAGCCGCCTGCGGGCGCGTCGGCGGCGATGCGGCCTTCGGCGGCGAGCGTCAGGTCGTGGCCTTGCGCAAGGAAGCCCTCGACCACCGCCTTCTGCCGCGCCGAGATGAGCGGGCCTGTCGCGAGGTCGGCCTCTGCCGGGCCTGCGACGAGCGCGGCATAGGCCTCGGCCATGCGGCGGCGGACCTCGGCGTAGACGCCGCGCTGCACCAGGATGCGGCTGGCGGCAGAGCAGGTCTGGCCGGCGTTCTGGATGCCCGCGCTCACCAGGAACGGCAGCGCGCGGTCGAGGTCGGCGTCGTCGAACACGATCTGCGGCGACTTGCCGCCGAGCTCCAGCGTCACCGGCACGAGATGCGCGGCGGCGGCGGCCTGCACCTGCCGGCCCGTGGCGACCGAGCCGGTGAAGGAGATGTGGTGGACCCCCGGATGCGCGACCAGCGCCGCCCCGGCCTCGGCCCCCGTGCCGGGCACGACGTTCAGCGCGCCGGGGGGCAGCCCGGCCTCCGTCGCGATGCCCGCGAAGGCGAGCGCGGTCAGGCAGGCCTCCTCGGCCGGTTTCAGGACGCAGGCGTTGCCCATGGCCAGCGCCGCGCCGACCGAGCGGCCGATGATCTGCATCGGGTAGTTCCAGGGGATGACATGGGCGGTCACGCCATGCGGCGCGCGGACGGTCCAGACGGTGTGGCCGGGCTGGTAGGGGATCGTCTCGCCGGTCAGCTTGTCGGCCGCGCCGCCGTAGAACTCCATGTAGCGCGCGAGCGCGCGGGCGTCGGCGCGAGCTTGCGTCAGGGGCTTGCCCACGTCCTGCGCTTCCAGGCGCGCCAGCTCCTCCACGCGGTCGACGACGATCCGGCCGATGCGGGCCAGGATGCGGCCCCGGTCGGCGGCGGGCATCCGGCCCCAGTCGCCGGCCCTGGCGGCGGTGGCGGCGGCGACGGCGGCGTCGATGTCGGGCGCGGTGCCGCGTGCGATGCGGGCGAGCGGCGCGCCGGTCGAGGGGTTGACCAGCGGCAGGGTGCCCCCTGCGGCGGGCCGCCAGGCCCCGCCGATCAGGCAGAGCGCGGGGTCGATGCGCATCTCAGGCATGGGCGGGGTCCGGGAGCCTGGGCGCGGCGGCGATCAGCGCTCGGGTGCAGGGGTGCTGCGGGTTGGTGAACACCTGTTCGGTCACGCCTTCCTCTACCACCGCGCCCGCCTGCATCACCAGCACCCGGTCGGTCACGTCGCGCACCACGGTCAGGTCATGCGAGATGAACAGGTAGGCCATGGCGAAGCTCCGGCACAGGTCGGCGATCAGGTCGAGCACCTGCGCCCGGACCGACACGTCCAGCGCCGACACCGCCTCGTCGAAGACGATCAGGTCGGGGCGGATGATGAGCGCGCGGGCGATGGCGATGCGCTGGCGCTGGCCGCCCGAGAACTGGTGCGGGTAGCGGTCGGCGTCGGCGGCCGACAGGCCCACGGCCTCCAGCGCCTGCGCCACCGCCTGCGCGCGGGCGGCGCCCTGCGGGGCGTCGGGCAGCAGGTGGAAGGGCTCCGCCACCAGGCGGGCGACGCGGTGGCGGGGGTTGAAGCTGCCGTAGGGGTCCTGGAACACCGCCTGGATGCGCCGCCGCACCGCCGCGTCGCGCACCGGCTGGCCGCCGAGCGTGACCGTGCCCGCCTGCAGCGGCGTCAGGCCCAGGATCGCGCGGGCGAGCGTCGACTTGCCCGAGCCGCTTTCGCCGACGATCCCGACGCGCTCGCCGCGCGCGACGGTCAGCGACACGCCCTTCAGCGCAACCGTCTCGGCCCCGCGGGCGAACAGCCCGGCGCGGAAGCGGCGGACGGCCCCGTCGACGCGCAAGAGCGGCGCGGGCGGCGGCGGCGGCGGCAGGCGGGTGCGGTGCCGGGCGGCGGCGAGCAGGCGGCGGGTGTCGGGATGTGCCGGCGCGGCGAGGAGCGCGGCGGTCGGGCCGGCCTCGACCACCTGCCCCGCCTGCATCACCACCGTCCGGTCGGCGAGGCCCGCCACCACGGCGAGGTCGTGGGTGATGAGCAGCAGGCCCATCCCCGTCTGCGCCACCAGCCCCCGAAGCAGCGCGAGGATCTGCGCCTGGGTCGTGACGTCCAGCGCCGTCGTCGGCTCGTCGGCGATCAGCAGCGCGGGCGTCATCGCGATGGCCATGGCGAGGCAGACCCGCTGCCGCTGGCCTCCCGACAGTTCGTGCGGGTAGCGGTCGGCGGGCAGGTCGAGCCCGACGCGGGCCAGCAGCGCCGCGGCGCGGGCGCGGGAGGGGGCGCGGGGGTCGTGGATGGCGATGGCCTCGGCCACCTGCGCGCCGATGGTCCGAACGGGGTTCAGGGCCGTCATCGGCTCCTGGAAGATCATGCCCAGGCGCCGGCCGCGCAGGGCGCAGAGCGCCGCATCGGGGGCGTTCAGGATGCCGTCGCCGTCGAGCGTGACGCTGCCGGTCGCCGTGGCCCCGGCGGGCAGAAGGCCCATGACGGCCAGCGCGGTCATCGACTTGCCCGACCCGCTTTCGCCGGTCAGGGCCACGATCTCGCCGCGCCCGACCTCCAGCGACAGGCCGCGCAGCACCGGCGTGCCGCGGATCGCGACGGAGAGGTCGCGCAGGGCGAGGCTCACCGCCGCACCGCCCGCAGCCGGGGGTCGAACACGTCTCGCAGCCCGTCGCCGAGGAGGTTCAGGCCCAGCACCGTCAGCACGATGGCGAGGCCCGGCCACAGCGCGATCTGCGGCGCGATGGCCACCATCGTCTGCGCGTCGGCGAGCATCCGCCCCCAGCTCGGCGTCGGCGGCTGCGCGCCGAGGCCGACGTAGGACAACCCGGCCTCGGCGAGGATCCCGAGCGAGAACTGGATCGTGCCCTGCACGATCAGCAGCGCCGCGATGTTGGGCAGGATGTGCTCGACGCTGATCCGCGTCGCGCCCTTCCCCGCGACCCGCGCCGCCAGCACGAAGTCGCGCGCCCAGAGGCCCAGCGCCGCGCCGCGGGTGATGCGGGCGAAGACCGGGATGTTGAAGATGCCGATGGCGAGGATCGCGTTCACCGCCGACGGGCCCCAGACCGCGGTAATCAGGATCGCGATGACCAGCGAGGGGAAGGCGAAGACCAGGTCGTTGGCGCGCATCACGCCGTCGTCGAGCCAGCCCCCGGCGCGGGCGGCGGCCAGCAGCCCCAGCGGCACCCCCACGGCCACGCCGATGCCGACCGCGAGGACCGCGACCGCGATCGAGGTGCGCGCGCCCACCATCAGCATCGACAGCATGTCGCGCCCGTAGTGGTCGGTGCCGAGCCAGTAGGTGGCCTGCGGCCCCTGCAGGCGGTTCGGGATGTCGACGATGTCGACCGGGTGCGGCGTCCAGACCAGCGACACCAGCGCCAGCGCCGCGAAAAGCCCCGCCAGGGCCGCGCCGAGGACCAGCGCCCTCATCGCCGCCGCAGCCGGGGGTCGATCGCGGCATAGGCCACGTCGACGGCGAAGTTCACCACGATCACCGCGGCGACCAGCAGCATCACCACGCTTTCGACCGTGATCAGGTCGCGCGCCGAGATCGCCTGGAAGACCAGCCGGCCGAGTCCGGGCAGCGTGAACACCTGTTCGATGATGATCGCCCCCGCGATCAGGAACGAGAACTGCAGGCCCATCAGCGTCAGCACCGGGATCAGCGCGTTGCGAAGCCCGTGCCGCCACAGCGCCTGCCGCGCGCTCAGCCCCTTGGCGCGGGCGGTGCGGATGAAGTCCTCGCCCAGGATGTCGATCAGCGACGACCGCATCACCCGCGCCAGGATCGCCGCCTGCGGCAGGGCGAGCGCCACGGCGGGCAGGGTCAGCGCGGCGAGCGCGGGGCCCGCGCCGCGCTCCCATCCGGGGAACCCCCCGGCACCGACCCAGCCGAGGCTGACGGCGAAGACGAAGACGAGGATCATCGCGAACCAGACGTTCGGGATCGCGATGCCGAGCTGCGTCGCCCCCATGATCCCGATGTCCGCCGCCCCCCCGCGCCGCGCCGCGGCGATGACCCCTGCCGGGATGCCCACGGCCACCGCCAGCACCAGCGCGTAGAGCGCGAGCGGCAGCGAGACCCCCAGCCGGTCGGCCACCATCTGCGCGACCGGCGCCTTGTAGGTCAGCGAGGTGCCGAAGTCGCCCGTCAGCATGCCCCCGGCCCAGGCCGCGTAGCGGACGAGCACCGGCCGGTCGAGGCCCATCTCGGCCCGCAGCGCCGCGACCGCCGCGGGGTCGGCGTTCAGCCCCAGCATCGTCGCCGCCGGGTCGCCCGGCACGACCTCGACCACCGCGAAGACGACCAGGCTCGCGACCGCAAGGCTGACGGCCAGCGAGGCGAGGCGGCCGGCGAGATAGCCGAGCATCGCGGGCGCCCGGTTACGGTGCCCAGCTCAGCGCCGCGAGGTCGGTCGCGGCGACCGGCGCGTTCGGCCACAGCCCGCGCACCCCGGCCCTGGCGACCGTCAGCAGCGGCAGCTGGAACAGGAAGGCGTTGACGGTGTCGTCGGCGATCCGGCGCTGGGCCGCCTGCATCAGCGCCGTGCGCTTCGCCGGATCGGCCTCGGCGGTCAGGTCGGCGATGATCTTCTGCATCGCGGGGCTGTCGTACTGGAAGTAGTAGTCGGGGTTGGCGTAGATGCCGATGTCCATCGGCTCGGTGTGGCTGACGATCGTCAGGGCGTAGTTCTTGTTGGTGAACACGTCCTCGATCCACTGCGCCCATTCGACGTTCTCGATCCGCGCGTCGATCCCGACCGCGCGCAGCTGCGCCGCGACGATCTCGCCGCCGCGGCGGGCGTAGGCGGGGGGCGGCAGCTTCAGCGTGGTGGAAAAGCCGTCGGGCAGGCCGGCCTCGGCCAGCAGGGCCTTCGACTGCGCCGGGTCGTAGGCCGACTGCGCCGTCAGGTCGACGTAGGCCGGGTTGTGCGGGGCGAAATGCGTGCCGATCGGCGTGCCGTAGCCGAACATCGCGCCGTCGATGACCGCCTGCCGGTCGATCGCGCGGGCCACGGCCTTGCGCACGCGGATGTCGTCGAAGGGCGGGGCCTTGTTGTTCATGGCGAGGATCGTCTCGCCCTCGGTCGAGCCGATCAGCACCTGGAACCGCGGGTCGGCCTGGAACTGCGCGAGGTTCTCCGGCGCGGGGTAGCCCGCGAAGACATCGACATCGCCCGCCATCACCGCCGCGAAGGCGGCGGACGGGTCCGAGATGAAGCGGAACGTCGCGGTGGCCAGCGCCGGGGCCGCGCCCCAGTAGCTGTCGGACCGCACGAGCTCCACACGGTCCCCCTGCACCCAGCGGGCGAAGCGGTAGGGGCCGGTGCCGACCGGGTTCGTGGCGTTGGTCGCGGCGCTTTCGGGAGCCACGATCACCGCATCGCCCCAGGCGAGGTTGAACGGCAAGGCCCCGTTCGGCTGGCTGAGCGTGATCCGCACCGTCAGCGGGTCCACCACCGCGACATCGGCGATCTGCGCGAAGAGCTGTTTCTGCGCGTTGACCGAATCGGCCGCGCGGGCGCGATCGAGCGAGAACTTCACGTCGGCCGCGTCGAAGGTGGTGCCGTCGTGGAAGGTGACGCCGTCCTGCAGCCGGAAGGTCCAGGTCAGCCCGTCCTCCGACACCTCCCACCCGGTCGCGAGCTCTGGCGTGACCGATCCGTCGGACTGGAACCGCGTCAGGCCCTGGAAGACGTTGAGGTAGACCACCGAGTCGATCGCCTCGGCGGCGCCCGCGGTGGGGTCGAGGTTCGGCGGTTCGAGCTGGATGCCGATGGTGATGGCCTCCTGCGCCAGCGCCATGCCTGCGGTCAGCGCCAGCGCGGCGGCGGCGGCGGCCCATGCGGTCTTCATGCCTGTCCCCTTCCCTGTTCGTTTCACGCGGGCAGCAGCAGCGACGCCAGCGTCGCGGCCATGACCGTGGCGCTGTCGACCATGTCGTCGATGAGGACATATTCATCGGCGACATGCGCCAGTTCAAGCCGCCCGGGGCCGTAGGCGACGCAGTTGCGCAACCGGCCGATGCGGTCGATGTGCTTCTGGTCGTAGGACCCGGGCGAGGCGACCCAGGCGGGCGCCACCCCCAGCACCGCGCGCACCGCACCGGCGACGGCCGCGGCGACCGGGGCGGACCGGTCGGTCATCGAGGGCAGCACGCGGTTGATCTCGCGCAGGCGGTAGTCGAACCGCGGGCGGCTCGCCTTCAGCCGGTCGAGCAGCGCCGTCACCTCGGCGGCGACGTCCTCGATCCGCTCCTCGGGCAGGAAGCGGCGGTCGATGGTGATGCGGCAGCGGTCGGGCACGCAATGGGCGGGCAGGGCGGTCGGGTCCTCCTGCTCGGGCTGGCCGCCGTGGATCGCGTTGATGTTCATGGTCGAGGCGCGCGCGCCTTCGGGCACCACCGGCATGTCGGTGCGGCGGCGCGCGAGCGCGGGGAAGAGCTCGCGCTCGAACGCCTCCAGCACCGCGCCCATGTGGCGCACCGCGCAGTCGCCGAGGAACGGCATCGCGCCGTGCGCGATGGTGCCCCGCGTCTCGATCTCGGCCCACCAGCCGCCGCGGTGGCCGAGGCAGACGCGGTCCTTGTGCAGCGGTTCGGGGATGATGACGTGCTGGACGCGGGCGGGGTCGAACCAGCCGCCCCGCGCGAGGTGCGCGACGCCGGCCAGGCCGCCCGATTCCTCGTCGGCGGTGCCCGAGATCTCGATCGCCCCGCGGAAGTCGGGGAAGGCGGCGCAGAAGGCCTCGGCGGCGATGACGGCGGCGGCGAGGCCGCCCTTCATGTCGCAGGCCCCGCGGCCGTAGACGCGCCCGTCGCGGACCTCCGCGCCGAAGGGGTCGCAGGTCCAGCCCTGTCCCGCCGCCACCACGTCGGTATGGCCGTTGAAGTGCACGCATTCGCCGGGGGCGGTCCCCTCGCGGCGGGCAACGATGTTCCAGCGCGGGAAACGGTCGCTGTCGCCCGGCGCGCCGGTCGCCCGGATCAGGGTGCAGGAAAAGCCCGCGCCGGTCAGATGGCGGTCGAGGAGGTCGCAGATGTCGCGGTAATGCGCGCCGGGCGGGTTGAGCGTCGGGATGCGGACCAGCGCCTGCGTCAGCGCGACGAGCGCCTCCCGTCGCAGCGCGACCTCGGTGCGAAGCCTGTCGATGTGCCGCATCGGTCGCATCCCGCGCTCCACCGGCGGCTGAACCTGTCGGCCACTGAACCTGCGGGAACGCCGAGGCGCAAGGGGGAGACGGAAGATCGGCTGCGGCTTGGTCGGGTTGGCGGTGCCGGAGGAGGGTGCGGACCCTGCGCCCAGGCTGTTCGGCCGGTCGCGGGGGCGGACCCTGCGCCCAGGCTGCTCGCGGGGGCGGTCTGCCCGACGTCCATGCCGCCGACCTCTGCGATCTCGACGTGCATTGCGAGGCCCGGGCCGAGACCCGGGCCGAGGTTGTCCCGAGGATGGCCCGAGGTTGTCCCGAGGATGGCCCGAGGATGGCCCGAGGATGGCCCGAGGATAGCCCGAGGATAGCCCGAGGATAGCCCGAGGATAGCCCGAGGATAGCCCGAGGATAGCCCGAGGATGGCCGGTCCCGGTCGCAGGCGCAAGCGGCGGTTGCTGCCGCGGCTGGTGCGGACCCGGCCCCGGTTCGTCGCGGTTGGTGCAGACCCGGCCCCGGTCCGTCGCGGCTGGTGCGGACCCGGCCCCGGTCCGTTCTGGAAGCGCGTCAGTTCACGATGAACTCCCCGTGCAGCGCGCCTGCGGCGTTGATGGCCGTCAGGATGTCGATCAGATCGTTCGGGGCCACGCCCAGCGCGTTCAGTCCCGCCACGACCTCGGCCAGCGAGGTGCCGCCGCCGACGATGGCGAGGCCCGTGCCCGGCCCTTCCTCGATGTCGGCGGCGCTGCGTGGCAGCACGATCGTCTCGCCCTCGGCGAAGGGGTTGGGCTGCACCGCGACCGGCATCTCCTCGACGCGGACGGTCAGGTTGCCCTGCGCCACCGCGACGGGGCTGATCCGCACCTCGGCGCCCATCACGATGGTGCCCGACCGCTGGTCGACGATCACCCGCGCCCGCCGTTCCGGTTCGACCGCGAGGTTCTCGATCGCGCTGAGCGCATGCGCCACCGAAGGCGCACCCGTCGCGGCGGGGTCGATGGCGACGGTGCCCGCATCGAGCATCCGCGCGACGCCGCCGCCGAACTCGCGGTTGATCGCCTGCTCGATCCGCGCCGCGGTGGTGAAATCGGGGTCGCGCAACGCCAGCCGGACGGTGGTGAGGCTGCCGAGGTCGAAGGGCACCTCGCGTTCGACCCGCGCGCCCGACGGAATCGTCCCCGCCGTCGGCACGCCCTGCGTGACCCGCGCGGCCTGCCCCTCGGCGACCATTCCGCCGGCGATCACGGTGCCCTGCGCCACGGCATAGACCTGCCCGTCGGCGCCGTTCAGCGGCGTCATCACGAGCGTCCCGCCGAGCAGGCTTTCGGCATCGCCGATGGCCGAGACGCTGACGCCGATCTGTGCCCCGGCGCGGGCGAAGGGCGGGAGTTCGGCCGTGACGAGCACCGCCGCGACGTTGCGCGGCCGCATGTCGACGCCGATCATGTTGACCCCCAGCCGCTCCAGCAGGTTGGCCATGATCTCCTGCGTGAACGGTGCGTTGCGCAAGGAATCGCCGGAGCCGTCGAGGCCCACCACCAGCCCGTAGCCGACCAGGTCGTTGCCACGGACGCCGTCGAACTCCACCAGGTCCTTCAGGCGGACCGGCGCGGCGGCGGCGGCCGCCGCCGCGAGCGCCCAGAGCAGCGCGGACAGGATCAGCCGCAGGGTCACCGCAGGAACTCCGCCAGCGACAGGCGCGACAGGCGCGCGGTGACCGCGTAGATCGTCTCGAGCTGGGTCTGCCGCTCGGTCAGCATCGCGGCCGATTCGTAGGGGTCCGCGGAGAGAAGGTCGGACCGGGCGCGGTCCAGCGCGGTGTCTTCGGCCTGGAGCCGGGTGGCGGTCGCAGCGATCCGCCCCTCGGTGAGGCCGAGGTCGGCCATCAGCGCCGTCCGCGCCGTCCCCTCCGCGACGAGCATCCGCCCCGCGGCGCGCTGCAGGCCGGCGGCGGTGTCGGAGGGACCGCCCGCCGCGAACTCCACCGCCAGCGCCGCGATGGCGAGGCCCGCGAGCGTGCGACGCAGGGCAGGGTCCGCCGCGGTCTGCGGCAGCGCCGCGGTTTCGCCGGGCGCGAGCGGCACGGGCGGGCGCGGCGGGCCGCCGAGGTAGGCCTGCGCCGCGAACCCGGCCGGGTCGTCGAACCAGGCCGTCACCGCGGCGGTGATCCCGGCGACCGAGGTCTCGCCCGCGGCGGCCGCCCGGACCTGGGCCAGCAGCGTGTCGGCATCGACCAGCGCCGGGCCGTCGCTCGCGGCACCCGAGAACAGGGCCTGCCCCCCCGCCCGCGCGTTCAGCGCCCCGACCGCCCCCGCGAGCGCGTCGCGCGCCTCCGCGACGAGCGTGCCGGTCGTGGCCCCGTCGCGATCGGCGGCGGGCGACAGGAGCTGGCCGGAAAGGTCCGCGGCGAGCCGGTCGACGGTCTGCAGCGCCGCCTGCATCGCGCCGGACGTGACCGCAAGCGTCTGCGCGTTGCGCGCCAGCGCCCCGACCATCGCGCTGTCGCGCGCGAGCGCCGAGGCCGCGGTCTGGTCGCCGCGCAGATGCGCGCCGCGGTCCTGGACGAGGCCGGTCGTCATCTCGGCCTTGTTGCGGTTCAGCGCGGCCTGCACCGCCGTCATCTGGCGGCGCGACACGAAGATCTGGGCCAGGTCACCGATCGGTTGCAGGGTCATCGCACGGCCTCGAGCAGTTGGGCAAAGAGGGAATCGACCACGCTCAGCACGCGGGCGTTGGCGGCATAGGCCTGTTCCAGCGCGATCAGGCGCTGCATCTCGGCGTCGGTGTTCACCCCGCCGGCGGCGACGGCGTCGCGCAGCGTCGCGGCCTCGGCCCCCGCGGTGGCCTGCCGCCCTTCGGCCTGGAGGCGCCGCGTGGCGGCGAGCGAGGTGATGTCGGCGGCCAGCCCCTCGGCCGTGCGGCGACCGGGGGTGACGGCGGCGCTGGCGGTGGGCCGCACCTCGGCGAGACGCTCCGCGGCGCGGGACAGGAGCGCCCCGTCGCCGACCGGCCCGGGCACCGTCGCCCCCAGCCCGTCGCGCAGACGGAAGAGCGCGCCGCCGGCCGCGGGGTCGGCGGCCGGGTTGACCGCCAGCCGCGCGGCCAGACCGGCCTCGTTCACGGGGAGGAAGGCCCCGCCCTGGTCGGTCAGCAGGCCCGGCGCGCCCGGCGGGTTGGTCGGGTCGAGCGCGGGGTCGGACAGCCTTTCGACCAGGTCCCGGGCCAGGGCGTCGAGCTCGGCCTGCGCCGCGGGCGCGGCGGTGTCGCGGACCGCGAAGCGCGCGGCGAGCGCGCCGCCGTCCATCAGCCCCGGACCGGCGTTGAGCGCCACGGGGCGGCCATCGACCGTCAGCCCAGAGAGATCGCCCGCGGCAAGCGTCATCTCGGCGGCGATGCTGCGCGTGGCGGTGAAGCCGACCGTCGCGGCGCGGCCGTCGAGCAGGATCAGGCCCCCTGTCGTGACCAGCGCGGCGCGTCCGTCGGGGCGGGGGATCTCGCGCAGGGGCACGATGGACGACAGCCGGTCGACGGTGCGCTGGCGTTCGTCCTGCAGCGCGCCGGTATCGCCGCCGCGGGCCGCGGTCGAGATGATGCGGCTGTCGAGCCGGGCGACCGCCTGCAGGCCGTCGTTCAGGGCGGCGACGTCGGTCGCGATGCCGCGGTCGGCCTCCTCGCGCGCGGTCTGGAGGCCGGCGGAGAGGCCGCGCAGGCTGCCTGCCACGTCGGCCAGCGCCCGGCCCGTGGCCGAGAGCCGCGCCGGGACGTCGGGGCGGACCGCGGCCTCGGTGAAGGCGGTCTCGAGCCGAGCGAGGACGGTGCCGAGCGCGCCCTCCTCCCCCGGCTGGCCGAGAGCGGCTTCGGCGCGCGCGGCGAAGGCCGCGAGCAGGCCGGTGCCCGCCGCCCCGGCGTCGGCGCGCCGCGCCTCGCCCGCGAGCGCGGTGTCGACGTTGCGCGCGATGCTGCCAACGCTGACGCCCGAGACGGTCCCGGGAAAGGCCTGGGTCATGATCGCCTCGCGCCGGGCATAGCCTTCGGTCAGGGCGTTGGCGATGTTGGACGACACGACGGCGGTGGCCCGGCCGTTCGCGGCAAGGCCCGAACCTGCGATCAGGAAGGCGGCGCTGAGGCCCATGGGCGTCTCCTATCGCTTGATGTTCGTGGTTTCCTGCAGCATCTCGTCGACCGTGGTGATGACCTTGGCGTTCGACGAATAGGCCCGCTGCGTCTTGATGAGGTCGGTCAGTTCGGCCGCGACGTCGGTGGTGGAGTTCTCGCGCGCGAAGCCCACGACCGGGCCGGTGGGGCCGGACCCCGCGTCCCACAGGAAGAAGCTGCCCGACTGCTGGCTGACCTTGAACGCCTGGTTGCTCAGCGACTGCAGGCCGTTGGGGTTTGGCACGTCGACCAGCGGCACCTGGTAGAGGGTGCGCACGAAGCCCGTGTCGTAGGTCGCGTTCAGGAACCCGCTCTCGTCGATCTCGACCCCCGTCAGGTTGCCGACGGGCGAGCCGTTCTTGGTCACCCCGGTCGGCAGGAACTCGTCCGAAAGCTGGGTGATGCCGTCGGCGTCGGCCGGGCGGCCGATCGACAGCTCCAGCGGGCCGCCGGCGACCGTCAGGGCCAGCGTGCCGGTGGCCGCATCGTAGGGCCCGCCGGTGATCGGCGTCACGCTCTGCAGCGTGCCGCCCTGGCCGCGCGTGTCGTCGAACACCATCGTGTAGCTTCCGATCAGCGCGCCGCCCTGGGCGCTGTCGCGGATCTCCATCGTCCAGGTGTTGGAACTGCCCGTCACGGGCACGGTCGGCGTGAAGGTGAAGTCGAGCCGCTCCGACGCGCCGAGGTTGCCGAAGTATTCGACCGACAGGGGCAGCGGCGTCGCGGTGGAGCCGGCCGCGGTCTGCGTGGCGGGCAGGTTGATGCCGAGGGTCATCTCGGTCGTGGGATCGCCCGCCTTCTGGCTGGCGGGGACCACCACGGGTTCCAGCGCGCCGATCGAATCGCGCGGGAAGGTCGGCACCACGCCGTCGTTGTTGGCGGGCACGCCGAGCAGGACGAAGCCCGAATCGCTGCGCAGCACGCCGTTGGCGTCGGGGCGGAACGACCCCGTGCGGGTCAGCAGCATTTCCGACACCTCGGTCCCGTTCAGGTCGACCGACTGCATCACCGGCAGCATGCCGCGGCCCGACACCGCGATGTCGAGCGGGTTCGAGGTGCCGACGAGCGCGCCGCGTTCGTCGATCAGCCGGGTGGTGGAGGCGCGCACGCCCCCCGCCGCATACTGCCCCGCCCCGCGGGACTGCGAGATGACCATGCTTTCGAACTCCGCCACCGCGCGCTTGTAGCCGTAGGTGCCGGAGTTCGCGATGTTGTCGGAAATCGTGGCCAGCCGCGCCGCGTTGGCGTTCAGCCCGGCGACGCCGGCGTTCAGGGCGGAGGTGATCGTCATGCGGGGAGCGCCTTTCGGTTGCGAATCCTTCGTTCCGCGCACCATGCGCCCCGGCGGGTTAAGGCCCGCCTAACGTCCGAAGGGTGGCCGTCATGTGTCGTCTCGCAGAAGGATGATGTCGATGCGGTTGTTGCGCACCTCGGTCGGGTCGGCGGTGGCCGGGGTGCGGTCGGCGTGGCCGGTGACGCGCATCAGCCGCGCGGGCGCGGTGCCCGCCTGCTCCAGCAGCCCGCGCAGCACCTGCGCGCGCCCCGCCGACAGCGCCCAGACGTTGTTGTCGACCGCGACGATCGGCTGCGCCGCGACGTGCCCGGCCACCGCGATGTCGTTCGTGGTCAGCCGCAGCACGTCGGCCACCACGGGCACGATCACGTCGAGGATCGGCTCGGGGATCATGCCGCCCGCGCCGAACACGGGCACGTCCTCGCGGTCGAAGATCTCGATCACCAGGCCCTCGTCGGTGATGCGCGTGTTGATGTTGCGCAGGGCGCGGTCCATCGTCATGCTTTCGCCGCCCCGCGCCGCGAGCGCCTGGTCGATCCGGGCCTTCAGCGCCTCGGGCGAGGCGTCGGCGCCCGTGTCGGCCGCCTGCCCGGCGGTCGCGCCGTCGCCCGCGATGCCGCCGTTGCCCGACTGCGCCAGCACATTGTCCGAGAACACGCTGTCGCCGCCGAACATGCCGTCACCGCCGCCCGAGATGCGGCTGATGGGCAGGTTCGGACTGAAGTAGTCCGCAATGCCCTTGCGCTGTTTCTCCGTCGTCGCGTTCAGCAGCCACATCAGCATGAAGAAGGCCATCATGGCCGTGACGAAATCGGCATAGGCAACCTTCCACGCCCCCCCGTGGTGGCCGCCGCCGACGACGTTCTTCTTCCGCTTGATGATGACTGGCGCGGCATTCGTCTGCCTGGCCATCACACACCCGCACTTCACCCCGGACGGAAGGTGCCGGGCGGGTGTTAACGGGCGGTGAAGATCGCCCTCAGCGCTCGCTCAGCGCTTCGGAGGATTTGTAGAGCGGTTTCAGCAAATAGGTCAGGACGGTCTTCTCGCCCGTCTGCAACTCGACCGTCGCCTGCATCCCGGGGCGGATCTCCATCCGCTGCTGGCGGTCGGTCAGGCGCGACAGGTCGACCCGCAGCGTGACCTTGTAGCGCGGGTCGCCGTCGGCGGCGCGGCTGCGTTCGTCGATGAAGGTATCGGCCGAGACGAAGCTGACGGTGGCGGGCAGGGTGCCCCAGATGGTGTAGTCCCAGGCCGACAGCTTCACCGTCGCGGCCTGGCCGGGCATCACCGCGGCGATGTCGCGCGGGGCGACGCGGGCCTCGATATACAGCTCGTCGTCCAGCGGGATGATCTGCATGATCTCCTCGCCCGGGCGCACCACGCCGCCGATCGTGGTGATCGCGACCTTGTTCACCACGCCGCGCAGCGGTGCCATCAGCACCGTCCGGGCGAGCTGGTCCTGGCTGATCTTCAGCCGCTGGCGCAGCGACACGAGGTCGGACTGCACCTTGGCGTATTCGGTCGCGCGTTCCAGTTCCGTCCGCGTCCGCGCCTCGGCCAGCTGCGCCTCGGCGTCGGAGTTGGCCTTGCGCGCGCGCGTCACCTCGATCAGGGGCGCCACGTCCTGGTCGAGCATTCGCTCCATCAGGTCGCGCTCGGCCGCGGCCTGTTCCAAGACCGCCTTGGCACCGTCGATCCGCGCCCGCGCCTCGATCAGCCGGGCCGACAGGAGCGTCGTCTCCGACAGCACGATGTCGGGCACACGGGTCGCCCATTCTGGCGGCGCGAGGAAGCTGTCCGACCCCACCATCTCGGCCTCGAGCCGCAGGCGGCGGATCTCCAGCGTGGCGATCTGGTCGGACAGGTCGTCGACCATCGACTGGTAGGTTGTGCCCTGCAACCGCGCGAGCATCTGCCCGGGCTCCACGATGTCGCCCTCGCGCACCGCAAGCTCCGCCAGGATGCCGCCCTCGAGGTTCTGGATGATCTGCGGGCGCGAGGACGGAACGACCTGGCCGGGGGCGCGGACGATCTCGGACACCCAGGCGAGCGCGGCCCAGACCAGGAACACCGCGACCGCCGCGGCGATGGTCCAGATCACCGCGCTGGGGCGGCGCGCGCGGGAGGCGAAGGCGTGGTCCCAGGTGGTCATTTCGCCCCCTTGGTCAGATGCGCCAGCACCGCGTCGCGCGGCCCGTCCACCGCGAGCCGCCCGCTCTGCAGGATCAGCGTCCGCGTCGTCAGCTGCAGGATCGGCACCCGGTGCGTGGCGATGACCGCCGTCCGGCCCGAAAGCCAGCCCTGCAGCCGGCTGATGAGCGTCGCCTCGAGCGTCTGGTCGAGCGCGGCGGTCGGTTCGTCGAGGATCGCCACCGCGGGGTCCTGCAGCCACAGCCGCGCCCAGCCCATCGACTGGCGCTGGCCGACCGACAGGCCCTCGCCCATCTCCTTGATTTCCAGATCCAGCCCGCGCGGCTGGCCGCGCACGAACGGCCCGAGGCCCGCGAAATCCAGCGCCGCCAGCAGCCGCGCGTCGTCGCGTTCGAGCTGCGTGGTGTTCAGGTTGTCGCGCAGGCTGCCCGCGAACAGCCGCACGTCCTGGCCCAGGTAGCCGATCCCCCGCCGCACGTCGCGCGGGTGGATCTGCGCCATGTCGACCCCGTCGAGCAGCACCCGCCCCGTCGTCGGGTCGTAAAGCCCCGCGAGCAGTCGCAGGAGCGTCGACTTGCCCGACCCGTTCGCCCCCAGCACGGCGACCTTCTGGCCCGCAGGGATCGCCAGCGCCGGGATGTCGAGCGTCGGCGTGGCCTTGGCGTCATAGCGGAAGGTCGTGGCGGTCAGCTCGAACCGCCCCTCGAGCCGGTCGCGGCGCAGGTAGCTGCGCCCCTCCTCCACCGCCTGCGGCGCCTCGGCCACCGCATCGAGCGCCACCAGCGCGGCCTTCACGTTCGACCAGCGCGCGAGCATGCCCGCGAGGTTCGCGAGCGGCCCCAGCGTGCGGCCGGTCAGGATGCCGACGGCGATGATCGTGCCGACGGTGAACTGCCCGGCGAAGACGAGGTACGCCCCGACGACGACCGCCAGCACGTAGGTCACCTGCTGCACCGCCTGCGCCCAGGTGGTCAGCCAGGTGGTGATCCGCCGCTGGTCGGTCGACATCGCCGCCGACAGCGCGGTCAGCTCCGACCAGACGCGCGCCACCCGGCCCTCGCCGCGGGTGACGGTCAGGGTCTCGTGCTCGTAGACGGCCTCATAGAGGATGCGGCTCGCCTTCATCCCCGCGCCCTGCGTCGCCTGCGTCAGCGCCATGATCCTGCGCTGGAACAGGAAGCCCGGCAGCACCATCAGCACCGCGCCCGCGACCAGCACCCAGACGATGTTGCCGCCGATGCTGGCCACCAGCGCCAGGAACACCAGCACGAAGGGCAGGTCGGTCAGCGACCCGATCGTGCCCGCGGTGAAGAACTCGCGCACCGACCCGAAGTCGCGCATCGCCTGGAACAGCTGGCTCGGCCTGCGCTCGCCCGGGGCGGCGCGCAGGTGCAAGAGGCGGCCCATCAGCCGGTCCTGCACCGACAGCTCGATCTTGCGCCCCGCCACGTCCATCAGCCCCGCGCGCGCGAGCTTCAGGGCGCCCTCCAGCGCGATGGCAAGGAAGCAGCCGATCGCCAGCACCCACAGCGTCGCCTCGGACTGGTGCGGGATCACCCGGTCGTAGACCTGGAGCGAGAACATCGCCACCGCGACGGCGAGCAGGCTCGCGACAAGCGAGCCCGCGGCGACCTCGACCATCGCGCGGCGGTGCAATGCGAACTCGCCCCAGAACCAGTGCGCGCGTCGCGGCGCATCCTCGTGGCGTCGGGCCAGCTCCGCGATGCCGGGCCGCGACGCGACCAGCCTGCCGGTGTAGACGCGGGCGAAGTCGTCGAACGGCACCTCGGCGCGGTCGTCGGGGCAGGTCGGGTCATACAGCTCCACCGCCGCCTCGGTCTGGCCGATCACCAGGACCAGCGTGCCGCCCTGCATCACCGCGCAGGCGGGCCAGTCGGCAGGACCGGGGGCCGGGCGGTCGAGCACCGCGCAGGGCAGGCCCAGCGCGGTCAGCGCGGCGGCGACGGCGGGGGCGTCGGCGGCATCGGCCGCCCGCAGCGCCTCGGCGATGTCGGTCGCGGGGATCGCGGCCCCCTGCATCGCGGCGAACAGCGCGCAAAGCTCGGCGCGGGCCATGGTGCGGTCGGGGGCCGGGGGCGTCACCGGCACGGGGTCGAGCCGCGCGCCGGTCACGCCGAAGGCCACCACCCGCGTCACAGCCGCCCCCCGTCCACGAGCTGCCCGCGCAAGCCCGCGACCTGCAGCTGCCGCAGCGCGATGTCGAACTTCAGCCCGGCGTGCTCGCGTTCCTGCCGCGCCACGCTCTCGAACTGGCCGACCAGCTCCAGCAGGCTGCGCCGCCCGACCTCGTACTGCTCGGTGAACATCGCGAGGTTCCCGCGCGACTGGCGCAGCACCTCGGCCCCGTCCTCCTGCCGCAGCTGCAAGGCCAGGATCTCGCGGTCGAGCGCGAGGATCCGGCGGCCCGCCTCCTCGGCGGCTTCGGCCGTGCGGCGGTCGGCCAGGTCCTGCGCGGCGTCCAGCGCCGACAGGTTCGCGCCCAGCCCCGCGTCGAGCATCCCGCCGCCCGCGAGCACGTCGGCCTCGGTGCCGTCGCCGTTCACCGTGCCGCGCAGCACCGCGCCCGGCAGCAGCGTCGCCCGGGCGGCCTTCGCGCTCGCCACGTCGCGCGCGCCCTCGCCCCGGGCGCGGACGACCGCGAGCGGTTCGGCCCCCGGCGCGCCGACCGGCTGGAGCCCGCGCACCCCGTCCATCGGCCGCGCGGCCATCGCGTTCAGGCTGGCGAGCGCGGCGGCGGCGGCGGCCTGGTCGGCCGCCAGCGTCGCCTGCATCTCGGCCAGCTTCTGGGACAGGATCTGCTGCTCGCCCATGTCGGACAGCCCGCCGCCGACGCGCAGGCCCATGATCCGGTTGAACTCCAGCAGCCGCGCCACGGCGGTGTCGGCGATCATCGCCTGCTCGCGCGCGCGCTCGGCGTCGAGGTAGTGCTGCAGCCCGGTCAGCACGCGGGCGTTCATGTCCTCGGCAAGGCTCACCGCCGCGACCTCGACGTCAGCGGCGGCAAAGGCGCGCTCGGCGCGGCGGCGGCCGTTGTCGAACAGCGCCTGCTCGACCACCAGGCTCGCCACGATGTCGCCGAGCGACGACAGGCTGACCGCCGGGCCGATCCTCGGCAGCCAGTTGGTCGCCTGCGCCTGCGCCTTCAGCCGGGCGATGCGCAGTTCGGCCACCGCGGTGCCGGCCGAGGCGGCGACGACCGCCTCGGACACCTCGGCGAAGGGGCCGGGCCCCAGCACCGTGTCGCGCCCGGCAAGGTCGGCGATCAGCGCCGAGCCCGCCCCCTGCGCCGCAAGGTTGCCGCCGCCGGCCTGCGCCGGGGGCAGGGTCTCGCCCAGCCGGAACATGCCGACCTCGGGCATCTGGATCCCCGCGCAGCCCGCCAGCAGCAGCGCCGCGGCCAGGGGGCCGAAGCCCCCTGCCGTCCGTCGTGGTCCGTGCGTCACGGCCAACCCCCGATCCACCGGATCAGGTGTTGAGCGTGATGTCGTCGTCGAGGATCAGCTTCGCGCCCTGGCTGCCCAGCGTGTAGATCGCGAAGGTCTGGCCGTCGATCTGCACCGTGTCGCCGGTGTCGACCGCGCCGAGCGCCGTGACCGTGTCGTCGCTGTCGCCCTTGACGATCAGCTCCCTCGCCGGTCCCGTCAGCCCTTCCAGTTGCGCCGCCGTGATCGTCAGGCTCGCGTCCGGCGCGAAGGTCAGGTCGATCGCGCTGAAGTCGAACTGCTGCAGCCCCGCCCGGCCCAGGTCCACGTCGGTGGCACTGGTGTTGTCCACGATCAGCAGGGTGGAGGTATTGTTCCCCGCCGCGTCGCCGGTGTTGATGACGAGGTAGCTCCCGTCCGGCACGGCCGAGCTGCCGAAGGCAAAGCTCGTCTCGCCGAAGTCCGGGTCGTCGCTGCGCCGCGCGGTGATCGTGGACCGGCTGCCGTCCTCGTTGATGCGCACGAAGCCGTAGCTGTCCTCGGTCGCCTCGGTCCCGATCCCGCGCAGGCCCGCCGCGTCGCGGGTGAAGCTGCGCACGTCGGGCGTCTCCGGGGCCACGGTGTCGACCGCGAAGGTCTCGGTCAGCACCGCGCGGTTGCCCGCCCGGTCGGTCGCGGTCATCGTGACCTGCACGTCGCGCTCGCCCCTGGGCAGGTCGGCCGGGTCGAAGGTCACCGACCACCGCCCGCTCGCCCCGACCGCGACCGTTTCGGTCGCGCCGTTGGCCAGCCGCACCACGACGGTGGAGTTCGGCTCGACCGTCCCCTGCAGGGTCAGGCCCGCGCCGACCTCGACCGCGTTCAGCACGCCGTCGCCGCCGATCTCGCCGCCCGTCCGCGCGAAGTTGCGCACGATGGTGTCGATCTCGACCTGACCCGCCAGCGTGGCGGTGTTGCCGACCGCGTCGGTCGCCGTCGCCGTGACGCTGACCGTGCGCTCGCCCGCGGGCAGGGCGCTGGCCGGGAAGGTCGCGGTCCAGACGCCGTTCGCGCCCACCGTCGCCGCCACCGGATCGCCCGACCCGAAGCGGACCATCACGGTCGATCCCGGCTCCACCATGCCCGTCACGGTCAGGCCCTGCGGCGCTTCCGCCGCGTTGATGACCCCGTCCGCCCCGCCCGAGGCGACGCGCTGGGTGAAGGGCACGACTTCGGTGTCGATGCGGATCACGTGGCTGTCGGTCGCGACGTTCCCCGCCGCGTCGGTCGCCCGCACGGTCACGGTCGAATCGTAGGTGCCCGCCCGCACTTCGCCTGCGGTCCAGGTCGCGGTCCAGGTGCCCTCGGCGGTGGCGGTGACGGTGCGCGTCACGCCCTCGAAGGTCACCTGCACGGTCGACCCGGCCTGCGCCGTGCCGGTCAGCGCGATGCCGCCCGCCACCTCCGCGCCCGACCCGATGTCGTCGCCGCCGAGCTGGTCGTCGTCGATCCCGGCGTTGATCTCGGTATCGACCTGCACCCGTTCGGTCACCACCGTCCGGTTGCCGAGCGGATCGGTCGCGGTGATCCGCGCATCGACGGTGTATTCGCCCGCGACGAGTTCGGTCGTCGTGAAGGTCACCGACCAGGTGCCGTTCGCCGCCACCGTGGTGGTCTGGCTCGCGCCGCCGATCTCGATCGTCACGGTCGCCCCGGCCTCGCCGCGGCCGCGCAGGGTGGTGCCGTTCTGGTGCTCGACCGCGTTCTCCACGTCGCCGGTGGACACGAAGCCTTCGGTCACGCTGACCGCGGGCGGGATCGTGTCGATGATGTAGTCCGGCCCGTCGAGCGTGGTCGTCCCGCCGCCGCCGTGGGTGAACACCACGTCGCTGTCGAACCGGCCTTCGGGCAGGGTGCTGCCCGGGAAGGTCACGGTCCAGGTGCCGTCGGTGCGGATCGTGGTGGTCTGCGTCACCTCGCCGATGTGGACGACCACGCGGTCGCCGGGCTCGCCCGTCCCGGTGACGGTGCGGTCGCGGTTCTCGGTGTTCGAGGTGACGGTTTCCGTCCGGCCCGGGTCGTCGACCGTGGGCGGAGCGACCTGGTCGCCGTCCCCGTCGCCGTCCCCGTCGCCGTCGCCATCCCCGTCCCCGTCGCCGTCGCCATCCCCGTCGCCGTCCCCGTCGCCGTCGCCGTCGCCATCCCCGTCGCCGTCCCCGTCGCCGTCCCCGTCGCCGTCGCCGTCGCCATCCCCGTCGCCGTCGCCATCCCCGTCGCCGTCGCCATCCCCGTCGCCGTCCCCGGGCTGCCCTTCGCCGCCGCCCGACACGACGCCGACGATCGCGGCACCGCCGACGACCGCGGCGGCCGGGCCGGCCAGGCCGCCCAGCAGGCCCGGCACGAAGGCGGCCATGCCCGCGGGTTCCTCGATCGGCGCGATGTCGGCGATCGTGTCGCCGCCGAGAAAGCGCAGGTCGTCCAGCGCCGACCACTTCTCGCCGCCCTCGTTCGGGCCGTAGCTGGCATAGAGCGGGCCGTCGCCGGCCCCCTGCAGGTCGACCCGGGCGATGTCGCCGTCGGTCGAGACGTAAAGCTCGTTCGCGCCCGCGAAGTAGCCCGCCAGCGTGATCTTGCTGCCGTCGGCCAGCGTGATCACCAGATCCGCCCCGTCGCGTTCGTAGGCCACCACGTCGGCCCGCGACAGGTTGAGCGAGACCTTCTCGCCCGTGCCCATCTGGATGAAGGTGCCACCGGCTCCGCCGACGGTCCCGCGCGCAACGCCGCCCGCAGAATCGCGAACGGCGAACTCAATCGCCTTGGTCATAACCTGCTCCACCTCATGCGCCCGGCACCTGACGGCCGGGCTTTTTTGCGCCCCTTGCCGGGGCTTTGACGCGGTGCCTACCCTGATTTGCCGCCGCTTTCCAGAAAAAGATCGTGTCGCGTCGCAGATTTGCCCAACTTCGCGCCGTGTGGGGCACCCGTGCGACACCCCACAGCCCCGCCCCGCGAAGGATGCGGCGGACCGGCCGCCGGGAAATCCCGACCCGCGGCGGGCGGGGCTTTCCTGACCCGCTTCCCCATGGACAGGGTGACGCAACGGCGTATCGTGGCGGCACGGGTTTTCCGGGCCGGACCCCTGCGCCCGGTCATCACCAGGAGATTGCCATGCGCCACGCCGCGCCGCCCTCGCCGCCCGCCCCCGTGGCGCAGGCCGCCGACCTGATCCTGCTGCGCGTGCTGGCCGCGATGTCCGACGGCACCCCGGTGCTGGCCGGGGCCGCGGGGCGTCAGGTCGTCGCGGTGGCGGCGGCGGGGGCGGGTCACTGCGGGCGGCTCGCGGTCTGCCAGCCCTTCGGGCCGGACCTCGGCCGGCTCGCCGTGCTCGGCTACCTGGCCGAGGCGACGGCCGCGCCCGCGTCGGGCGACCTGATCCTGTCGGCCGGCCTGTCCGAACTGCGGCTGCACGCCGACGGCCGGGTGCGCATCACCGGGCGCGACATCCGGGCCGAGGCGCAGGGCCGCGTCGCCCTGCGGGGGGCGCATGTCGCGCTGAACTGACCGCATGTGGACCGTCACCAACCGCACGCCCTTCGCCCACCACGGCGGGTTCCAGCGCGACCACACCGGGGCGAGCCTCTGGTGCGTCTGGGTCAAGGCGACCTTCGCCATCCGCCACGACCGCCCGGCGCTGTTCGTGGCCGACCAGCGCCCGGTGCGCCTCTCGCCCCTGTTCGCAGGCGACGACCCGGCGCGCGACCTGATCGAGGACAGCGACATCTGCCCGGGCAAGCCCATGGTCGACCTCGTGGTCGCGGCGCGGGCCGTCCCGCCGCGCGGCGCGGTCGACGGCTTCGTGGCCGGGTTGCAGTGCGGCCCGGTCACGCGGATGTTCCACGTCGCCCCCGAGGCCACGCCGCAGGGCACCCGCGCGGCCCCCTGCGACCTGACCTGGGGGAACAGCTACGGCGGCGCGGGCTGGGCCGACAACCCGCTCGGCCGCGGCCGCGGCCGCGGCGACCCCGACCCGCGCGTCCGGCCCGACGGGCAGGCGGCCCCCGGCGGGCTGAACCCGATCCCGAAGCACTGGGCGCGCCGGTCGCGGCTCGGCGGCACCTACGACGCCGCGTGGCAACGGCGGCGCGCGCCGCTGCTGCCGACCGACCTGAACCCCGCCTACTGGCAGTCGGTCGACCCGGCGCAATGCCTGCCGCGCCCGCTGCCGCCGGGCCTGACGCTGCAGATGCAGCACCTGACCGCCACCGACGGCCGCACCGGCGACCCCTCGTTCCGCGCCGCCCTGCCCGCGCCGCGGCTCGAGGTCGAGACAGCCTTCCGCGGCGCCGACGTCGCGGTGGAGCCGGTGCTGCAGACGATCTTCCTCGACACCGCCGCGCTGCGGCTGTCCTTGTGCTTCATGGCCGCGCTGCCCCTGGGCGCGGCGCAGAACGACGTGCTCGTCGGCGACACCGAGGTGCGGCTTGCCGGCCACGACGGCTTCCGCGCGCGGCCCGAGGACGCCGCGCTGTTCGACGGCACCCCCGCCCGCGCCCTGATCGAAGGCTGACCCGATGGCCCAGACCGTCACCGCCAACATGCTGACCATCAGCCACAAGGGCACCGCGGGGTTCGAGATGTCCAGCGCCCCCGACGTCTGCAACACGCCCGCCGCGCCCTCGCCGGTCCCGATCCCCTACATGATCGTCGCCATGTCCTCGACCCTGACCGGCGGCACCACCACGGTCAGCGCCGACGGCGGCAACTCCATCGCCATCATGGGCTCCAAGCACGCCTCCTGCATGGGCGACCAGCCCGGCTCGGTCGGCGGCGTGGCCTCGGGCGTCTTCGGCCAGGCGTCGGAGTGGATCACCTTCTCGCCCACCGTCACCGCCGACGGCAAGGCGGTGTGCCGCCTGTCCGACAAAATGACGATGAACAACAAGAACACCGTCGCCGGGCCGGGCGGGCACATGGAGATGCCGGCCCCGACCAAGGACCCGGTGCTGAACGCGCTCTGCGACAGCTTCTGCAAGGCGCGCAAGGAATGGATCGACAGCGGCTACAAGGCCCCGAACCCCTCGGCGCGGGCCGAAAAGAAGGTGAAGGCGCAACTGGCCGACCCGAACAGCGCGCTCAGCAAGGAACTGGCCGCGAAGTCCCCGCCCGTGACCGGCGTGTGCGAGCGGACGTTCTTCACCCCGCTCGCCCCCGGCGAGAAGATGAACCGCACCAAGCTTTCGGCCGGCGAGATGAAGAAGGCCCACAACCGCACGCTCGACAAGGCGGCCGCCGACGGCATCGGCAAGAAGGGGGCCGTGCCGGTGTCGGACTGGGTGCAGGGCCAGCGCGGCATGAACAACGTGCTGCGCGGCGAAAGCGGCAGCAAGACGGTGGCCGACGTGCGCAGCCTCGTGAAGGGCGGCGCGGGCTGCCCCGACCGGTCGATCCGCACCCGTCCCGACTTCGCCGTGATGGACGCCAACGGCGACCCCGCGAAGATCTACGACTTCAAGTTCGACAACCCGGAGTCGGGCTGGAAGGACAAGTGGCAGGACAACGACCAGTTCGAGGCCTACCAGAAGGCGTCGGGCAAGAAGCCGGTCGCGGTCGACGCCGAGATCTGCGGCTGCAAGCCGACGAAGGCGGACGTGAAGAAGAAGAAAGCCGATGCCAAGAAGAAGGCGGGAAAATGATGCCCGCCGCGCCCGCTCCGATCCTCTACCTGGACAGGCCCGCGGCAATGCCCTGCTTCCGGGCGCTGTGCTGGCTGCAAGGCAGCCTCGACGACCCCGGCATGGCCGCCTTCGCCACCGACCTCTGCGGCTGGTTCTGGCGCACGCACGGGGCGGAGGTGGGCCTGATGCAGGTCGCCAGCCGCACGATCCGCGGACGGCCGCGCAAGCCCTCGGCCGATGTGCTGTCCGATGTCGGCACGTGGATCAAGGAAAAGGACAAGCCCGACGCCGCCGAAATCCAGATGCAGGGCCCGTCCGAATACGACGAAGGCCCCGAACGGGTACCGTGGCTGCACCTGTCGGGCAACCGGGGGGTGGTGCTGGCCGAGGTGTGCCTGTCGCACGACCGGCCCGACCTCGTGGCGCAGGCCGATGCCATCGCGGGGCTGTGCGACCGTGCCGGGCTGATCTGCGCGCTTCAGGGCATGGGCTACTACCTGCCCTACGAAAAGCAGAGCCTCGTCTCCGTCCTGCCGCAGGCCAGCGTCCGCTACCGCGCCGCGATCGAGATCCTCTTGAACGATCCGCTCGCCGGGCTGACGGCCGAGAACATCGGCTTCGCCCTGCGCGATGCGGCGGCGCAGCCCGGCCTGCCCGACATCGGCTGGCGCACGATGCTCGGCCCCGCGCTGGCCGCCCGCGTGGAACCCCTGCCCGACCTGCCCGGGGTCACCGTCACGCGCAGCGACCACGCGGTCACGCTCACCGCCGGCCCCGCCCCGATCTGGGGCGACGTGAACCGCGGCGAGGACATCGCGGCCTTCCGGGCCGTCGCCGCCGCGCTCGCCCCCGTCGCCATGCCGCGGGCCGTGACCGACAGCCGCTACTTCGCGGGCGACCCCGACGACGCCGACCACATGGACCGGCTCGACGCCTATCTCTCCCGGTTCGCCTGATGCAGGCCCTGATCCGCACGATGCAGTTCCCGCCCGAGGTGCCGCTGCACCTGACGCGGATCGAGATCGAGATCGCCTACCGGACGCAGGCCGTGGCCGACGGCTGGCCCGCCGACCGCGCCGGGGAACTGTCGCGCGTGGCCGCGCACCTCGCAGGGCTGTTGCGCGCGGGGTTCCTCTGCCGCCCCTCCGGTCCCGACGACAGCGCGCGGGTCGGCGTGCGGCAGTCCGGCCCCGACCGGGTGATGATCGGCTACGCCGGGCGCGGCGCGCATGTGAACCTGCTCGTCCTGCTGCTGCGGCTGGTCCACCGCTACCACCAGACCCCGCCGGAGGTGGAGGCCAACCTGCGCGCCGCCGCCGCCGACCCGGCCGAGGTCGCAAGCTACTTCACCCCGCTCGTCTTCGCCGACCTGATCGCCGCCGTCGCCGCGCGGCAGCTGGTCGCGGCACCCGGCAGCCCGATGCGCGCCACGCCCGACGGCACCCGCGCGCTGTCGCAGGACATGCCGGTGCCCGGCTCCGGCCCGCTGTCCCCCGACCCGGTGGTCGAGGCCGAGCTTCTGCGCGCGACCGGGGTGCCCGCCCCGGACGAGGACGTCGCCGACCACTGGCTGTCGGTGTCGCAGTTCGCGGCCTTCCTGCCGCCCGGCCACGACCCCGCCCACGAACCCGGCGACGAGGCGTTCCACGCCGAAGGCAAGGCGCTCGAGATCGAGGCGATCGGCGTCGAGCAGGTCTTCCTGTTCGAGCTTCTGGCGGTGCTCTCGGGCGGGCGGATGGCGCAGGTGCGGGTGACCGAGGGATGACCCTGCGGCTGGCCGCGCTGGGGCTGTCGTCGGGCTTTGCCGCGGGTGCCGCCGCCACCGCCGCCGCGCGCGCGGAAGCCCCGTCCTGCTACCTCGCCGGCGACCGCTTCATCGGCATCGACTGGCGGCCGCAGATCACCGCGCTGCGCGACGGGCCGGTGGCGCTCGAGGCGCGGCTGCCGCAGCTTCTGGCCGAGGCGCTGGCCGACCTTCAGGCGCAGCTCGCCGGGCGGCTGCGGGCACCCCTCCCGGTCGCCGTGCGCCTCTGCCTGCCCGAACCCGACCCCGCCCAGGCCCTGCCCCCCGACCGGCTGATGCGGCTCAGCCTGACGCTCGCCCCGCAGGTCACCGACGCCCTGGCGGCCGGGGGCCTGGTGCAGCCGGGCGAGGTCCTGACGCTGACCGATGGCGCGACCGGGCCCGTGGCCGTCATGGCGCAGGCGACCGGACCCACCCTGATCCTCGCCGCCGACAGCCTCGGCGACCCGGCGCGGCTGCAGGCCCTGTCCGACGCGCGGCGGCTCTTCACCGACGCCACGCCCTGGGGGCTGGTGCCGGGCGAAGGCGCGGGGGCGATCCTGCTCGCGCCGACGGCGGCGTTCCACGACCCCCGCCTGATGGGCGACCTCGCCGCCGCCGCCACCGCCGAGGAACCCGTGACCGAGGCGATGGCGCAGGATACCGCCCATACCGGCCTGTCGGACGCCGCCCAGGCGGCGCTGCACCGCTTCGGCGGGCGGGTCGGCGCGGTCCTCAGCGACTGGAACAACAGCCGCTACCGCGCGGGCGAGCTCGGCTACTGCCTGCACCGCATCGCCGCCCGCCACCTCGCGCCCGAAGCCGGGCCGGACTATCCGTCGCTCGCCGTGGGCGACACCGGCGCGGCCTTCCTGCCGCACGCGCTGCTGCACGCCTGCACCCCCGGGGGCCAGATCGCGCAGCCCGCGCTGATCCTCTGCGGCGCGCAGGGCCACGCCCGCGGCGCGGTCGTCGTCACCCCCCAGACCGCGTATTGACACCGCCGCGGGCGCGGGCGACAGCCGCGTGTCCCTGTGCCGGAGCCCCGCCTTGCCGTCCGCGAACCTGATCCTGCTCGCAACCGGCCTTCTGGCCTTCCTGATGATGGGCATGGGGCAGAGCGTCTACGGCCCCGCGCTGCCCGCCTTCGCCCGCGACCTGGGCGTGACCGAGGCGCAGGCGAGCCTGCTGATCTCGGCCCACTGGATCGGCTGCGCGCTGGGCGTGGCGGCGATGTTCCGCTTCGGCCACCGGATCGGCCCGGCGACGGCGCTCGGCACGATGGCGCTGGGCGCGGCGGGGGTCGCGGCCATGGCGGGCCTGGTCCCGACGCTGGCGGCGGCGGTGCTGTTCGGCGCGGGCTACGGCTGCGCCACGGTGCTGATCAACCCGCGCATCATGCGCGCCTTCGGGGCGCGGGGCCCCGCGATGGTCAGCCTCGTCAACGCCGTCTTCGGCGCGGGGGCCATCGTGGCCCCCCTGGTCTTCGTGCGGCTGGGCAGCGACCCGGCCCTCTCCTACGCGCTCGTCGCGGCCATGGCGGCGGCCATCGCGCTTTTCAGCCTGGCCGCCCCGCGCGGCCACGCCGCGCCCGCCCGCGCCACCGGCCCCTTCGACCCGCGCCTGCCGCTGATGCTGTTTCCCGCCGTGGGCATCGGCACCGAGGCGCTGCTGATCGGCCTCGGCCCCAGCGCGCTGATCGCGGCGGGGCAGGGCGAGGTCGCGGCGGCGGGCTACCTGTCGGCCTTCTTCGCGGCCTTCCTCGCCGCCCGTGTCGCGCTGATCTTCACCGCGCATCTGGTGCCGGCCTTCGCCATCTACCTCGGTGCCATGGCCGGTCTGGCGCTGTGCAGCGCGCTGGCGCTGGCCACGCTGTCGCCGCTCGCCTTCGTCGCGATGGGGGCCTTCGCGGGCCTTCTCTTCCCGGGCTTCTACGTCGCCGCGACCGAGGCGATGGGCGACGACCCCCGCGTGTCGCCCACGATCATCGCCGCGGGCCTCGCCGGCGGCATCGCGCTGCCGCTGCTGGCCGGGCCGCTGCTCCCGGTGATCGGCGCGCCCGGCTTCTTCGCGCTGCTGCTGACCCTGGCGCTGGCGATGCTGGGCTTCGGCGCGGCCTACGGCGCGCGGCGGCTTCTCCCCGCGTTCAGCCCACCTCGATCCGCCGGTTCTGGCCGCTGAGCAGGTCCGGCGGGGCGAGGATGCGGGCATTGGGCCAGCTCACCTCGACGATCGCCCCCGACCGTTCGGGCCGTTCCTCGGGCGACAGGAAGGGGTCCGACCCGTTCGCGATGGCGAAGCTCGCCCCCGACCGCTCCAAGAGCGTCTTGGCAATGAACAGGCCCAGGCCCATCCCCTCGTAGCCGGGGCGCTGGGTCAGCGCGCCCTCGCCGCGCCGCGTGGTCAGGAAGGGGTCGCCGATCCGCCCCAGCATCTGCGGCGGAAACCCCGCGCCGTCGTCGGCGATCCGCACGGTGACGGCGCGGGCGGTCCACTCGGCCTCGACCCAGACCCGGGCGCGGGCATAGTCGACCGCGTTCTGCATCAGGTTGCGCAGGCCATGCACGATCTCGGGCTTGCGCAGCACCACCGGCTGGCGCTCGCCGCCGCCCGGGCCGGGGGCCAGCAGGAACTGCATCTCCTTGCCCCGGTCGGCATGCGGCCCCGCCGCCTCGCGCAAGAGCGTGCCCACCGGCACCTGCCGCAGCGCCATGTCGTCCTTGCCCGCCTGCCCCATGCCGCGCAGGATGTCGCGGCAGCGGTCGGCCTGGTCGCGGATCAGCCGCGCGTCCTCGGCCAGGTCGGGCCGGTCCGCCAGCTCCGACAGAAGCTCCGTCGACACCAGCTTGATCGTCGCGAGCGGGGTGCCGAGCTCGTGCGCCGCCGCCGCCACCACCCCGCCCAGGTCGGTCAGCTTCTGCTCGCGCGCCAGCGCAAGCTGCGTCGCCACCAGCGCATCCGACATCTCGCGGATCTCGCCCGCGACCCGGCGGGCGTAAAGCCCCAGGAACAGGATCGCCACGATGATCGACGCGGCAAAGCCGTATTCGAACACATAGGGCGTGCGCAGGTCGGTGCCGTCGTCGAACCGCAAGGGCAGGTGCAGGAACAGCATCGCCCCGATGCCGAGGATCGTCAGCCCGCCCAGGATCACCGACGACCGCAACTGCAACGCCGAGGCCGAAATCATCACCGGCCCCAGCAGCAGCAGCGCGAAAGGGTTGTTCAATCCGCCGTTGAGGAAGATCAGGAAGGTCAGCTGCGCCAGATCGAACAGCAGGAACCCCAGCGCCTCGCGTTCGCCGAGCCGCTTGCTTTCGGGAAAGACGAAGATCGAGATCAGATTGGCGATGATCGCCGCGCCGATCGCGAGATAACTCAGGCCGGCCGGGACATCTATCCCGAAGTATCGGTCGGCGACGGTGATCGCCGCCAATTGCCCGACGATCGCCACCCAGCGCAAAAGGATCAGCGTGCGCAGGCGGATCCAGCCGCCCTGCACGTCGCCCTGCATCAGCCCCAGTTGCGACGCCAGCACCCGCCCGGCCCCCCCGTCCCGCCCCCCCGTCCCGCCCGCCCGTCCCGCCCGCCCGTGCCGATATGCACCCTCCGCTCCGCGAATGCCACCACATCCGGCCACCGGCGACGGGGCCGCCCTTCCACGCGATGACATCTTCCTGATTTGACAGGCCTTCCCGCCCCCCTACCTGACCGGGCAAGCATCCGGGGTGACGCACGATGACCGACGGCGAACCGGCCGACCTGGGCGAAGACCGCAGCCTGCTGCTGGTCGACGACGACGAACCCTTCGTCAAGCGCCTGGCCAAGGCCATGGAAAAGCGTGGTTTCGTGCCGGAAACGGCGGAAAGCGTGGCGCAGGGCAAGGCGATGGCGACCAGCCGCCCGCCGGCCTATGCGGTGGTCGATCTGCGGCTCGAGGATGGCAACGGGCTCGACATCGTCGAGGCCTTGCGCGACCGCCGCCCCGATTGCCGGATCGTGGTCCTGACGGGCTACGGCGCCATCGCCACCGCGGTCGCGGCGGTCAAGATCGGCGCGGTCGATTACCTGTCCAAACCCGCCGACGCCAACGACATCACCAATGCGCTCCTCTCGCGCGCCCAATCCATGCCCGATCCCCCCGAAAATCCCATGAGTGCCGATCGCGTCCGGTGGGAGCATATCCAGCGCGTCTATGAAATGTGCGACCGCAACGTCTCTGAAACCGCGCGGCGGCTGAACATGCACCGCCGCACCTTGCAGCGGATCCTGGCCAAGCGCAGCCCGAAATAGCGGTTTCCTCTTGAAGTCTGCTCGCAATCGTGTGCGTCTTTGCGCAGGTTCCGGATCGGCGGACGGGAGACACCATGAATCTTGATGAAATGAGCCTGAAAGAGCTCAAGGATCTGCGCAATGCCATCGACAAGGCCATCGGCTCGTTCGAAAGCCGCAGGAAGCGCGAGGCGCTGGCCGAGGTCGAGGAGTTCATCCGCGCCAAGGGCCTGACCATGGCCGACCTCGCCACCTCCGCCTCCGCGCGCAAGCGGTCGGTTTCGGCGCCCAGATACGCCAACCCCGCCAACAGGGCGGACACCTGGACGGGCCGCGGCCGCAAGCCGCGCTGGTATGCCGAAGCCATCGCCGCCGGACGCAAGCCCGAGGACATGGCGATCTGACGCCGCCGTGCCCCCCGGGGCACGTCTCAGCAGGCGCCCAGCAGCGCCGCGTGCCGCGCGACGAAGGCCGCGCGCACCTCGGCCGGGGGCCGCAGCGTCAGCTCCAGCCCTGCCACCAGCGCGGCGGGCGGCGCGCCGAACAGCCGGTCGGCCTCGGCCCGCGCGAAGCCCGCGATCTCGACCGCCTCCATCCAGGCCGACACCCGGTCCGCCGCCTTGATCGCGGCCTTCACCCCCGCCGGCAGCCGCGCGGGCAGCCCGAAGCGCAGGTGCACCGCCACCGCCAGCCGCGCGTCCAGCTCGGCATAGCCCGGCCCCACCGCCGCCTTGACGGGAGAGATCATGTCGCCGATCACGTATTCCGGCGCGTCGTGCAGCAGCGCCGCCAGCCGCCAGCGCGGGTCGGGTTCGCGCACCGCGAAGATGCGCTCCACCAGCAGCGAATGCTCGGCCACCGAATAGGGCCAGTCCCCCCGCGTCTGCCCGTTCCAGCGCGCGACGAAGGACAGCCCGTGCGCGATGTCCGCGACCTCGATGTCCACCGGCGTCGGATCGAGCAGGTCGAGCCTGCGCCCCGACAGCATCCGCTGCCACGCCCGGGGTTGTCGTGCCATCGCCTGCCCCCCTTTGCCCTTGCAGACGCCCATGCTATCTGCCCGCCGCAGCAAAGGTTCAAGGAGCAGGGCATGGCCCGGGATTACATCGTCAAGGACGCGGGCCTCGCCGGTTTCGGCCGCAAGGAGCTGGTGATCGCCGAAACCGAGATGCCCGGCCTGATGGCCTGCCGCGAGGAGTTCGGGCCGTCGCAGCCCTTGAAGGGCGCGCGCATCGCGGGCTCCTTGCACATGACGATCCAGACCGCCGTGCTGATCGAGACGCTGGTGGCGCTGGGCGCCGACGTGCGCTGGGCGTCCTGCAACATCTTCTCCACCCAGGACCACGCCGCCGCCGCCATCGCCGCCACCGGCACCCCGGTCTTCGCGGTCAAGGGCGAGTCGCTCGAGGAATACTGGGACTACACCGACCGCATCTTCCAGTTCGGGGGCGAGGGCGGGACCTGCAACATGATCCTCGACGATGGCGGGGACGCGACGCTGTACATCCTCCTCGGCGCGCGGGTCGAGGCGGGCGAGACCGACCTGATCGCGGTGCCCACGTCGGACGAGGAGGTCTGCCTCTTCAACCAGATCCGCAAACGGCTGAAAGCCTCCCCCGGCTGGTTCACCAGGCAGCGGGCGGACATCCGCGGCGTCAGCGAGGAAACCACCACCGGCGTCAAGCGCCTCTACGACCTGCACCGCCAGGGCCTGCTCCCCTTCCCGACGATCAACGTGAACGACAGCGTTACCAAGTCGAAGTTCGACAACAAGTATGGCTGCAAGGAATCGCTCGTCGACGGCATCCGCCGCGCGACCGACACGATGATGGCGGGCAAGGTCGCCGTCGTCTGCGGCTACGGCGACGTGGGCAAGGGGTCGGCTGCGTCCCTGCGCGGCGCGGGCGCGCGCGTGAAGGTCACCGAGATCGACCCGATCTGCGCGCTGCAGGCCGCGATGGACGGCTACGAGGTCACGCTCCTGGAGGACGAGGTCGAAACCGCCGACATCTTCATCACCACGACCGGCAACAGGGACGTCATCCGCATCGAGCACATGCGCGCGATGAAGGACATGGCGATCGTCGGCAACATCGGCCACTTCGACAACGAGATCCAGGTCGCGGCGCTGAAAAACCACAAGTGGACCAACATCAAGGACCAGGTGGACATGATCGAGATGCCCTCGGGCAACCGGATCATCCTTCTGTCCGAAGGGCGCCTGCTGAACCTCGGCAACGCGACCGGCCATCCGTCCTTCGTCATGTCGGCCAGCTTCACCAACCAGGTCCTCGCCCAGATCGAGCTCTGGACCAAGGGCCGCGACTACACCCCCGGCGTCTACATCCTGCCCAAGGCGCTGGACGAAAAGGTCGCCCGGCTGCACCTGAAGAAGATCGGCGTCAGGCTGACCGAACTCCGCAAGGACCAGGCCGACTACATCGGGGTGAAGGCCGAAGGCCCGTTCAAGCCGGAACACTATCGCTATTGATCCGCGATCCTGCCCCACTTCCTCCACGTTTGCGGTATCGTTTCCGCAGCGTGGAAGAAGGGGGCGACCATGGAAGGCAGGCGCGAGCAGGTGCGGGGGCGGCTTCTGGAAAGCCTGCCCAAGGGCGGCACCGTGGCCGAGATCGGGGTGTGGGAGGGCGACTTCAGCCGGCGCATCCTCGACATCTGCCAGCCGCGCGCGCTGCACCTGATCGACCCCTGGGAATACATGCCCGCCTTCTCCAACACCGGCTTCGGCAAGAAGAAGAACGCCGACGCGATGGAGCAGAAGTGGCACGCCGTCGTCGCGCGCTTCGCCGACGACCCCCGCGTCAAGGTCCACCGCGGCACGTCCGAGACGGTCCTGCCCGGCCTGCCCGACGGCAGCCTCGACTGGGTCTACATCGACGGCAACCACAACGAGCCCTTCATCGGCAACGACATCGCGCTCTGCCTGCGGAAGGTGAAGCCCGCGGGCATCATCGCGGGCGACGACTTCAACTGGATGGCCGAAGAGCTCGGCGCGCCGGTGCGGCGCGCGGTCGAAGCCGCGCAGGCCGCGCTCGCCGGGACGGCGACGCTGCGCCTCATGGGCAACCAGTGGCGCATGCAACTGGCTCGCCCGGGCTGATCCGCGCATTTTTTTCCCTTTGAGGCCGCCCGGCGCTGTCCTACTCTCGGCTGAACCGCGGGGGGGAACGGGACATGGGCAAGCGTGACGCGCTGATCGCGAAGTATGCCGAGGATCTGACGACGAAGTGCAGGATGACGCCCGACATGGGCCTCTTGACGAAGGTCACCGTCGGCTGCGGCCCGGCGATCTACAGCGCCGACAGCGCGACGGTCGCGGGCAGCTCCGGGGACGAGCTCGAGACGGTGCGGAAGAACTTCCTCGTCAGGAAGCTCGGCCTGCCCGACGGTCCCGCGCTGACGGAGGCGATCCACGCCGTCATCGACACCTACGGCCGCAGCGAGCGCAACAAGTACCGCGCGGTGGTCTACTACATGCTGGTCAAGCACTTCGGCAAGGAATCGGTCTACGCCTGACCGCCTGCCTTTGAACCAAAACGTCGGGGCTTCGCGCTTGCGCGCGCGGGGCCCGGCAGGGTAGTTTCCCCCATGGGCAGGATGCCCGGGACCTTTTCAGTCGCGTGCGGTGCCAGGGTGGCACGCGGGGTGGGTGGGGGGTCCCGTGGGGTCGGGGCCCCCCATTGTTTTCCGGGGTGACGATGCGGCTGGCGCTGTGGCAAGGCCCCTCACCCGAAGGCGACATCGCCCGCGGCGTCGCGCAGGCCACCGCCGCGCTCCGCGCCGCCGGGGCGGCCGGGGCCGCCTGCGTGGTCCTGCCCGAGGTCTGGCTGCCCGGCTACAACCAGCCCGACATCGCCGCCCGCGCGATGCCCGCCGACGCCCCGCCGCTGCGCGCGCTCGCCGACGCCGCCCGCACCGCCGGTTGCGGCCTGGTGATGGGCTTCGCCGAAGCCGCGCAGGGCCGGGTCTGGAACAGCGCGATCCACATCGACGCCACCGGCCGCACCGTCGCCGTCTACCGCAAGATCCAGCTCTACGGCCCGCGCGAGGCCGCGCTCTATCGCCCGGGCGACGCCTACGCCACCTTCGATCTCGCCGGCCGCCGCGCCGCGATCCTCATCTGCTACGACGTGGAGTTCGCGCCGCACCTGCGCGCGCTGGCCGACGCCGGCGTGCGCGTCCTGCTCGTTCCCACCGCCAACATGGAGCCGTTCGCCCATGTCGCGCTGCGCACCGTGCCCGCCATGGCGGCGAATCACGGCCTCAGCATCGCCTGGGCCAACCTCTGCGGGACCGAGGGCGACCTTGCCTACACCGGCGGCAGCCTGATCGCCGGACCCCACGGCGAGGTGCTGGCGCAGGCCGGCGGCACCCCGGCGCTGCTCGTGGCCGACCTGCCCGAGGACGACCCTGCCCGCCTGTCCACCCAGGGCCGCGACTACCGCCCGGTGCGCTGACCCCCACCTTGCCACATCGAGATGCTCTTTCCGCAGCGCACCGTTTACCTAAAGCATGCATGATGATTGAGGTGCCGAACGGCGGTGGGCCGTCCGGGCTGACCGAATCTTCCCCCGATACGGTGGATTGACTTCATTCCGGCACTTCTGTCTTTGAAGCCATGCCGCATGCAGTTTCGATCGAGTTTCTCTACTGCGGGTGCATTGCGCCCCTGACGAAACTTGAGCGCGCAAAGCACGGCGGAACTGGCTCATTCGATGGCGGTGTTTACCACGTCGACAGGTCGATCTGTCAGTCTGGACTTCAACGGAAGCAGGGGTATAGGAACGAGCCCCTTCCGTTGCCGAAGGGAATCGAGAACATGACCCTGTCGGGACGCTCCGTCTTCGGAGGCATGCTCCAGAACACCCATTTCGGCCATTTCGTTGCGGAAAGCTTGTCCCGCCTCTGGGCAATCTCCTTGCTCGGCCCTGAAGTTGAGCGGATCGTCTTCAACAGCCGTGTTCCCGGAAAACCAGTATCTCGTTGGGCCTCCGATGTCATAGGTGCATTGACCGATGTTCCGATCAAGGTAATCGACCGCTGCACGACCTGCGATGTCCTGGCGATCCCCAGTCAGATTGTCCATACGAATGGCGTCATTTTCGGCCATCCGGCGATACGGGATTTGGTGCTTCCGTTACGTCAGCTCCGGTCGACGCTTCCGGGCGGTAAACGCCTGTATATCTCGCGCTCGAAACTCACGCACCAGGGCGGAATCCTCCAGGAACTGATGATCGAACGCAATCTGCAGGCGCAAGGCTATCGCATCCTCCATCTCCAAGAGGTCAGTATCCGGGAGCAGCTCGAGGCTTACAACTCTGCAGAGCATCTCGTGTTCGCAGAAGGATCAGCGCTGCATCTGTATTCTCTTGTGGCACACGAAGGCCAGCACGCCTTCGTCATTCCGCGCCGAAAGATGCCGATGATTTTTAACTGGCAGCTGAAAAGCTTCGGTGCTGGTCCGCTTCATGGCCGTCCTTCGATCACCAGACTCTGGCTTCCGGAAGTCGAATATGGGACGACGACCAAGGCAAAAGCCGAATTGGACTTTGCCGACCTGGGGCAGCAGCTTTCCGACCTCGGTTTCATCACCCTCACCGACTGGATGATTCCATCGCAGGCCGACATCGACGCAGAAATGCACGGGATCACGTCCAAGGCGAACTTCATCTACGCCCCCGTGCCGTTCCGGCGCTAACCTCAAGGCATCGACACGCCCTACCTCTGTCTAAGCATCGAAACGAATCGTCCATGATGATCGCGCTCGGCACCGGCGCGCGCGCCCTTTTCGCGCTCGTCATCGGCGGCGGCCCCGCCGGGCTGATGGCGGCCGACGCCCTCGCCACAGCCGGACACCGCGTCGTGCTGGCCGAGGCGATGCCGACCGTCGGCCGCAAGTTCCTCATGGCGGGCAAGTCGGGCCTGAACCTGACGAAGGACGAACCCGCGCCCGTCTTCGCCGCCCGCACCGACGCCTGGCTCGGCCCGATCCTGGCGGACTTCGGCCCGGCGCAGGTGCAGGACTGGGCGCGCGGCCTGGGCCAGCCGGTGTTCACGGGATCGTCGGGCCGGGTCTTTCCGGTCGCGATGAAGGCAAGCCCGCTGCTGCGCGCCTGGCTCGCGCGGCTCGCAGCCGCGGGCGTCGAGATCCGCACCCGCTGGCGCTGGCAGGGCGGGGGCCGCTTCGCCACGCCGGGGGGAGAGATGACGCTGGCCCCCGCCGCGACCGTGCTCGCGCTCGGCGGGGGAAGCTGGCGGCGGCTCGGGTCCGACGGCGCCTGGGTGCCGCCGCTGCGCGCGGCGGGGGTGGAGGTGGCGGATCTCGCGCCGTCGAACGCGGGCCTCGCCGTCGCGTGGTCGGCGCACATGGCGCGCCATTTCGGGCAGCCGCTCAAGGCCATCCGCCTGTCGGCGGGCGGGCTGGCCTCGCGCGGCGAGGTCATCGTCGGGGCCGAAGGCCTCGAAGGCGGGGGGCTCTACCCGCTGACCCCCGCGCTGCGGCGGGGCGCGGGCCTGGTGATCGACCTCTTCCCCGACCTGTCGCCCGCGCAGGTCGCCGCCCGGCTCGCCCGCGCGCGGCCCGGCGACAGCCGCGCCAACCGCCTGCGCAAGGCGGGCCTGTCCCCCGCCGCCGTGGCGCTGGTGCTGGAAACCGGGGCCGCGGACCTCAAGGCCGTCCCGGTTCCCGGCCACCTGCGCCCGTTGGACGAGGCGATCTCCACCGCCGGCGGGATCACCCGCGCCAGCCTGACGGACGACCTCGAACTCCGCGCCCTGCCGGGGGTCTTCGCGGCGGGCGAGATGCTCGACTGGGACGCGCCCACCGGCGGCTACCTGCTGACCGCCTGCCTCGCCACCGGCCGCCACGCGGGGCGCGCGGCCGGGCGGCGCATGGCCGGCGGGTGATACATGAACAGACGATCGGCAATGCGCGCAACCAAATGAACAGGCGTTCGGTCATCTCCCCCGCCGCCCCGCTTCCCACCGCCCGCCCGGCCCGCTAACGAGGCGGGGATGGACAGCCTGAACGACATCTACGACGCCCGCGTGCGCGAGGGCGCGCTGCGCTTCGACCCCGCGCAGGACGACGCGCTGCCGGTGCTCGAGGAGCTGCGCCAGTGGCTCGAGGACCAGGCGGGCCGCAAGCGCAGCCTCCTGTCGCGCTTCCGCCGCCCGCCCGAGCCGCCGAAGGGCGTCTACCTCTGGGGCGGGGTCGGGCGCGGCAAGTCCATGCTGATGGACCTGTTCTTCGCCGAGACCCGCATCCCCGCGAAACGCCGCGTCCACTTCCACGCCTTCATGCAGGACGTCCACCGCGGCATGACCGCGGCCCGCGCCCGCGGCACCGACGACGCGCTCGCCCCCGTCGGCGCGGCGCTGGTCGAGGCCAACCGCCTCCTCTGCCTCGACGAGATGCAGGTCACCGACATCACCGACGCGATGATCCTGGGCCGCCTCTTCCGGATGCTGCTCGACGGCGGCGTGGTCGTCGTCACCACCTCGAACCGCCCCCCCGCCGACCTGTACAAAGACGGGCTGAACCGCGCGAGTTTCCTGCCCTTCATCGCGCTGATCGAGGACCGCCTCGAGGTCCTCGAACTCGCCGCCGCGACCGACTACCGCCAGACCCGCCTGCGGGGCGCGCAGGTCTGGTTCCAGCCCGCCGCCCCCGCGCGGGCGCAGATCGACCGCATCTGGGCCGACCTCGGCGGCGACGGCGCGGGCCCGCTGCACCTGGCCGTCCAGGGCCGCCGGGTGGAGATCCCCCGCTTCGCCAGCGGCGTCGGCCGCGCCACCTTCTGGGAGCTCTGCGGCCGCCCCCTCGGCCCCGCCGACTACCTCGCCATCGCCGCCGCCTGCCGCGTCCTGGTGCTGACCGACATCCCCGCCCTCAGCGCCGAGAACTACAACGAGGCCAGGCGCTTCGTCACCCTGATCGACGCCCTCTACGAGGCCCGCGTCCGCCTCATCGCCAGCGCCGCCGACACCCCCGAACGCCTCTACCTCGAAGGCGCGGGCAGCTTCGAGTTCGCCCGCACCGCCAGCCGCCTGCGCGAGATGCAGGGCGAGGGCTGGGGGGCCGAGGGTCCTTCTGCCGCGGGCACAGGACCGGGGGGCCAGCCCCCCGGACCCCCCGGGATATTTGGGGGAAGATGAACGGGCGCAGGGAAGGGCAGGATCCCGTCGCGCCCCTTGCCCGTCGGGATGCGCCCCCCGCTGCCCGCCGCCGCGCGCAGGTCCGTCACCCGCCGCCCGTTCAGCCCCAGGCCTGCCACAAGAGCCGCCCGGCCATCGCCACGCAGACCGCCACGATCAGCGGCTTGATCAGCCCCGCCCCCACCCGCATCGCCATCCGCGCCCCGAGCGTCGCTCCGGCGACCTGCGCCAGCCCCATCGCCAGGCCCGCGCCCCACAGGACATGCCCCCCCGCCGCGAACACCATCAGGCTGCCGAGGTTCGACCCGAAGTTTACGACCTTGGTGTGCGCGGTGGCCTTCAGCACCCCGAAGCCCGCGAGCAGGATGAAGGCCACCATCAGGAAGCTCCCCGTCCCCGGCCCGAACACCCCGTCATACAGCGCGATCGCCGGCACCACGGTCAGGCCGAAGACCCGCGGGGCCAGGCGCTGCGCCCGGTCGGCATCGCCGAGCCCCGGCTTCAGCGCGAAGAACAGCGCGACCGCGATCAGCACCGCGGGCATCGCCACCCGCAGCCAGTCCTGCGGCACCAGCCCCGCCAGCCCCGCGCCCATCCCGCCGAAGGCCGCCGCCATGACCGCCATCGGCCAGACCGCCCGCCAGGGCACCAGCCCCCGGCTCGCATAGGTCGCCGTCGCCGTCCCCGACCCGAAGGTCCCCTGCAGCTTGCTCGTCGCCAGCGCCTCGAGAGGCCCCAGCCCCGCCAGCAGCAAGGCCGGCATCGCGATCAGCCCGCCCCCGCCCGCGATGGCATCGACGAACCCCGCGAGAAAGGCCGCGAGGACCAGCAGCGCCAGCACGTCGGGCGACAGGATCACGCCGCGAACTCCGCCGCCGGGAATCCTTGCAAAAACAGCAGCGCCGTCAGGTCGCCGTGGTTCACGCGGCAGTCGCACTCCGCCTGCACCGCGGGTTTGGCGTGCAGCGCCACGCCCAGCCCCGCCGCGCCGAGCATGCCGAGGTCGTTCGCCCCGTCCCCGACCGCGATCACCTCCGCCGCCGCGATGCCCATCCGCGCCGTGATCTCCGCCAGCGCCTCCACCTTGGCCGCGCGCCCCAGGATCGGCTCCGCCACCTCGCCGGTCAGCACCCCGTCCGCCGCCAGCAACACATTCGCCCGGTGCTCGTCGAACCCCAGCTGCGCCGCCACCGGTCCGGTGAAACCCGTGAACCCCCCCGACACCAGCGCCGCCCGCGCCCCCGCCGCGCGCATCGTCGCCACGAGCACCGGCCCGCCCGGCATCAGCGTGATCCGCTCCGCCAGCACCCGGTCGATCACGCCCACCGGCAGCCCCCGCAGCAGCGCCACCCGCGCCCGCAGCGCCGCGGGAAAGTCGATCTCGCCGTTCATCGCCCGCGCCGTGATCGCCGCGACCTGCGGCCCGAACCCCGCCACGCAGGCGAGTTCGTCGATGCATTCCTGCCCGATCATGGTCGAATCCATGTCGGCGATCAGCA
>CAZNPW010000014.1:0-58800 GCA_964575185.1 uncultured Exiguobacterium sp. | reverse complement strand
GCCGCAGGTGCCGCGGCCCGTCAACGCGGCCCGTCGGTGCGGTGCGCCGACGCGCGGCACGGGACGCCTTTCGGCCCCGGCCGCGCAAGGTCGTTCCGCGCCGACGTTACGGGCGGGACGGGCGGGGCGGGACGGGCGGGCGGCATCCCCTGTCCCGACCCGCGCCGTCCTGTCGACGCCGCCCGAATCATGGCGACCGCCCCCGGCACTGCGGCCGCCTGCGCGGCGTTCCGCGCAAGGGGCGGGCGCAACGCACGGCAGGCGGCAAACGATCCGTCGCGTTTTACCCGTTCAGCAAAAATTTGCCGATGCGTGGCAGCCTGCCCGGCATCCGGCAATCAGGTCTTGGGCTTCGATTCGAGTTCTGCCATACCGTTCCCACACTTGGGGAAGTGGCAAAAACCTGACCGTCGGACAGGCGGCAGAATGACCAGCCGGGGGACGGGCGAAGCTATGGCGATGACACCTGCGATGACACGGCGCGGCCTTTTCGGCATCTTCGCCGCGACGGCCGTGGTGGCGGCACCCACCTATTCCAACGCCTTCAGCCTGCTGCGCGGCGCGGGCGACATCCGCAGGATCCGCATGTATTCGGGCCGCACGGGCGAAAGCATCGACACCATCTACTGGGTGGAGGGCGAGTATATCCCGGAAGTCTTCGCCGAGATCAGCCACTTCATGCGCGACTGGCGGTCGGGCGACGTCAAGTCGGTCGACCCCCGCAACGTCGACATCATGGCGGCGTCGCACCGCCTGATGGACGTGACCGAACCCTACATGCTGCTGTCGGGCTATCGCAGCCCGCGCACCAACGCCATGCTGCGGTCGCAATCCGCGGGCGTCGCGCGCAACTCGCTGCACATGAAGGGCCAGGCGGCGGACCTGCGGCTGAAATCCCGGTCGGTCGGCCAGATGGCGCGCGCGGCCGAGGCCTGCGGGGCCGGCGGCGTGGGGCGGTATTCGCGGTCGAACTTCGTGCACATGGACTGCGGGCCGGTGCGAAGCTGGGGCGGGTGAGGCCCCGGTTCCTTTGAAGGAACCGGACCGATTTCTTGAAGAAATCGGTGCGGAGTTTTGGAAAACTCCGCTATCCGCCGTCGGGCCTGCCGCGGAAGCCCGTCGCGACCACGAACTTCTCGGAACTGTCGGCGCGCGATGATGGCGGCTTGACGTTCGCGACCTTCGTGAAGGCGCGTTTCAGCGTCGCCTGAAGCTCCCCCTCCGCGCCGCCCGCCAGGACCTTGGCGACGAAGGTGCCGCCGGGGGTCAGCACGTCCATCGCGAAATCCGCCGCGGCCTCGCACAGCGCGATGATCCGCAGGTGGTCGGTGCCCTTGTGGCCGCTGGCCGCGGCGGCCATGTCGGACATCACCACGTCGGCGGGGCCGCCGAGCCAGGCCCTGACCTGCGCATCCGCGCCGTCGCCGAGGAAGTCGAGCACATGCTGCGGCGCGCCGGGAATCGGCTCCACCTCCTGCAGGTCGATGCCGAGGACGCTGCCCACGGGTTTCTTCGGGTTCGCCCCCAGCGCGTTGACGCGCGCGACGGCCACCTGGCTCCAGCCGCCGGGGGCGGCACCGAGGTCGACCACGCGGGCGCCGGGCTTCAGGAAGCCGAACCGGTCGTCGAGCTCCATGATCTTGAAGGCCGCCCTGCCCCGGTAGCCTTCCTTCTTCGCGCGCGCGACGTAGGGGTCGTTCAGCTGGCGTTCGAGCCAGGCGGTCGAGCTGACCGTGCGGCCCCGGGCCGTCTTCACCCGCACGCGCAGGTCGCGCTCGCCGCGGCCGCTGTTCATGACAGGATTCCTTCGACCGGCAGGCCGTCCTCGCTCATCAGGGCGTAGAGCAGCCCTTCGCGCAGGCCGCGGTCGGCGACCGACAGGCGGTCGGTCGGCCAGATGCGCATCAGCGCCTGCAGGATCGCCGCGCCCGACATGATGAGCGCGTGGCGGTCGCGGCCGATCCGGGGGTCGGTGCGGCGGCCGTCGGGGCCGAGCGTCAGGTATTCGCGGATCACGCTGTCGATCTGGGCCGAGGTCATCGTCAGCCCGTCGACCTTGGCGCGGTCGTAGCGGCGCAGGTTCAGGAAGGACGCGGCGACCGTGGTGATCGTGCCCGAGGTGCCGATGATCTGGAAGCCGTCGCGCGGGGCGGTGGCGTTGTAGGGGCTGAAACTCGCGAGGTTTTCCTCGAAGAACCAGGACATCAGCGCGAAGCGGGCGCCGTCGTCCTCGACGTCGATGAACTGGTCCTTCAGCGTCGCGACGCCGAGCGGCACGCTGATCCAGTCGACCACGCGGGCCGGGGAGGCGTCGAAGCCGCGGCGCAGCGCCATGATCGCGGCCGGCCGCGCGTCGGGGGGGACGGCGGCGAGGTCGATCCAGACGAGTTCGGTCGAGCCGCCGCCGATGTCGACGACGAGGAGCTGTTCGGTCGTGGCGTTGACGAGGGGCGCGCAGGAGATGACGGCGAGCCGCGCCTCGTCCTCGGGCGCGATGATTTCCAGCGCGAGGCCGGTCTCGCGGCGGACCTGGCGCAGGAACTCGCGCGCGTTGCGGGCGCGGCGGCAGGCCTCGGTCGCGACGAGGCGCATCCGGCGGACGCCGTGGCGGTCGAGCTTCTTGGCGCAGATGCGCAGCGCGGCGATGGTGCGGGCCATCGAGGCGCGCGACAGGCGACCCGAGGCCTCGAGCCCCGCGCCGAGCTGGACGGTCTTGGAAAAGCTGTCCACGACGTCGAACTGCCCGCCGCGGGGGGCGGCGATCAGCATCCGGCAACTGTTCGTGCCAAGGTCGAGCGCGGCGTAGAGCGGCGCCGGCCTTGGCGTCTGGGGCGCGGACGGTTCGACCTGGGCGGCGGTCGCCACAGGGATCGCGTCCTGCCCCACAGGACGCCCGGGCGCCATGTGATACGCCCCCTACTTCACGGTTGCATCGAGCCTAGCCCCGGGGCGCGCCGGTGACAAGTCGGGCGGTGATGATGAATATGGGTCATGATCCTGGTGCGGATTATGAAGGCGCGGCCCGTTCCGCGACGCGCTAGACAGGCCCCGTCGCAAGTGGCGGCGATCATGTCGAAATCCGACATGGCATGTCGCGCGTTTACGCCTTCTTGGCGGCACGGGCAGCAGCGGGGAATCATGGCAGAGGTCACGGTCGTGTGGTGGCGCGACATTCCGGCGCAGGTCATCGTCGGGCGCGGGCGCGGCGGCGCGAAGGTCAAGCTGCACGAACGGTTCGAGCAGGCGATCGACCGCTGCGCGATGAAGGTCGGCGCGCGCGACAGCGACGCCTACCTGGCCGAGTGGCGCAAGGCGCCCCCCTACGAGGTGCCGGGCGCGCCGGCCGAGGTCGCGGCAGTCGAGGCCGCGCGGCTGGAGGCCGGGCATGATGCGGCGCGGCTGAAGGCGTTGATCGACAACGACGGGTGGGCATGATGGCGCTGTTTTCCCTGAGGCGCGAGGCGCAGGCGCCGTCGGACCTTGTGGCCTTCCTGCAGGGCTTCTCGATCGAGGTGATGCCGCGGACGGCCGAGAAGATCGCGGATTTCCGTGCGCTTCTGCCCCCGGGCACGCGCGTTTACATCGCCCATATCGAGGGCACGCCGATCGGCGACATGGTGGCGACCGCGGCGCGGCTGCACCGGGAGGGGTTTCCGGTGATGCCGCACTTCCCGGCGCGGATCATCCACGACCGGGCGACCCTGATCGACTGGGTGGCGCGCTACCGCGGCGAGGCGGACGTGAAGCAGGCGCTGCTCTTGGGCGGCGGCGTGTCGACCCCGGCGGGGGACTACGACAGCGCGATGCAGCTTCTGGAATCGGGGGCCTTCGACGGGTTCGAGCGGCTGCATGTGGCGGGGCACCCGGAGGGCAACCGCGACATCGACCCCGACGGCAGCGACCGGATGGTGATGCAGGCCGCGAAGTGGAAGTCGGCCTTTGCCGAGCGGACCGACGCGCGGATGGCGATGGCGACGCAGTTCTGTTTCGAGGCCGGGCCGGTGATCGCCTGGGTCGACCGGCTGCGCGCCGAGGGGGTGAACCTGCCCGTCCACATCGGCACCGCGGGTCCGGCGAAGCTGCAGACTCTGCTCAAGTTCGCGATCGCCTGCGGGGTCGGGCCGAGCTTGCGCGTGCTGCAGAAGCGGGCGATGGACGTGACGAAGCTGCTGCTGCCTTACGAGCCGACGGGGTTCCTGGCCGAGCTTGCCGCGCACAAGGCGCGCAACCCGGGCTTCGGGATCGAATCGGTCCACATCTTCCCGCTCGGCGGGATCCAGACCAGCGCGGAGTGGCTGCGCCTTCATGCAAAGGGTGAGGAATGACGCGTACCGTCATTGAAAGCAAAACGAAAACCGTCGTCATCGGGTTCGATGAGCCGTTCTGCGTGATCGGCGAGCGGATCAACCCCACGGGGCGCAAGAAGCTGGCCGCGGAGCTGGAGGCCGACAACTTCGAGACGGTCATCAAGGACGCGCTGGAGCAGGTCGCCTGCGGGGCGATGGTGCTGGACGTGAACAGTGGCGCCGTCTTCACCAACCGCATGGCCGCCGATCCGCGCTATGCCGACAACAACTTCGTCGAGCCGCCCCTGATGACGGCGCTGATCGCCTGCGTGCAGGGGGTGGTCGACGTGCCGCTGTGCATCGATTCGTCGGTGCCGGGCGCGCTGGAGGCGGGGCTGATCGCCTGCGAGGGGCGGCCGCTCCTGAACAGCGTCACCGGCGAGGAGGAGCGGCTGGAGATGGTCCTGCCGCTGGTGAAGAAGTACAACGTGCCGGTGGTGGCGATTTCCAACGACGACACGGGGATCTCGCCCGACCCCGACGTGCGCTTCGCGGTGGCGAAGAAGATCGTGCAGCGGGCGGCGGATCACGGCATTGCGGCGCATGACATCGTGGTGGACCCGCTGGTGATGCCGGTGGGGGCGATGGCGAGCGCCGGGCAGCAGGTCTTTGCGCTGGTGCGGCGGCTGCGGGACGAGCTCGGCGTCAACACGACCTGCGGGGCGTCCAACATCAGCTTCGGCCTGCCGCACCGGCACGGGATCAACGGGGCCTTCCTGCCGATGGCGATCTGCGCGGGGATGACCTCCGCGATCATGAACCCGGTGCGCCAGCAGGAGATGGAGGCGATCCGGGCCGCCAACTTCCTGATGAACCACGATGCCAACGGCGGCGAGTGGATCCGGTTCTCCAAGGTGATCGAGGCGGTCGAGGGGGGTGCGAGTTTCGCCGAGGCGAGCGCCGCGGCGACCCAGGCCGCGGGCGGCCGCCGCGGCGGGCGGCGGGCGCGGGCCTGAGGCGGGGCCGATCCCCGGCCCTCTCCCCCATCCCCTCTCCCGCGGGAGAGGGGAGGCGCGCGCGGGGGCACGTCAGCTTTCGGGTTCGGTATCGCGGGCGGCGATGACGCCGCGCAGCGCGTCGGCCTGGTCGCGGAAATCCTGGCGCAGCGCATCGGGCAGCGGCAGGCGCGACACGACCGCCTCGGCCCAGTCGACATAGGCCATCTGGCGCGCGGGGTCCCAGTCGGGCGGCGCGTCGCGGATCGCGGCGAGGTTGGCGCGATTGTCGGCGAGCTTGACCAGCGCGGCCTGGGGCGACTTGCCCGTGGCGCTGGCGACCTGGCGGCGCTTGCGTTCCAGGCGCGACAGGCCCTTGTCGTCGGTCAGTTCGGCGACGATGCCCGCCACGGCGTCACCGAAGGCGGCGGCGAGCGTGGCGGCGGCCACGTCGCAGTCTTCCACCGTGTCGTGCAGCCAGGCGGCGGCGATGGCCTGCGGCGTGCCGCCCATCGCGGCGACGCGGGCCGCGACATCGGCCGGGTGGGTGATGTAGGGGGTCCGTGCGGCATCCTTGCGCACCTGGCCCGCATGGGCCCGTGTCGCGAAGGCCTGCGCACGGGCGATCAGGTCGTCCATGTCACCTGTCCTTGGTCCGAGCGGACCGGCGCTGTCGCGGGCGGTCATCGGATCCGGCTTTCGGGGAATGCAGCATGGTGCCGCGCCTGGAGCGTCGCATGGGCGGGGGCGTGCGGCAACCCCTAACCGGCGCGCTGCCGGACGCTGCCCGGGGCGACCGGCAGGCCGGTGCGCGCCGATTGCAGCGCGGCGAAGGCGTGGGCGAGGGTGAGGAGGTTGCCCGCCGCGTCGTTCTCGGGCGCGCGGTCCTGTTCGACGGCGCACATGAGTTCGCCCATCGCGCCGGCGAAGCCGTCGTTGAACCACTGGCCCTGCAGGACCGGGCGGGCGACCCCGGCCTCGGTATGGAGGGCGACCTGCTGCCGGCCGAGGTCGGGGCCTTCGGAGACGAGCGTGCCGAGGGTGCCGGTGATGATGGTGCGGTCCTGCGCGCCGAAGGGGGTGGCGGCGTCGAAGGTGAGGCTCGCCTGCGCGTCGCCGAAGTCGAGCATCGCGGCGGCGAGCATCGGCACCGCCATCCCCGACCCCGGCGCGCGGATCGCCTGCGCCGTCACGCGCAGCGCCGGGCGGGGCAGGACGCTCGTCACGAAGTCGAACCAGTGGACGCCGAAGTCGAAGAGGACCACGTCCTCCATCGTCGCGAAGGCGGTGCCGCGGATCCAGCGGTGGTCCCAGGCGAGCGTGCAGTGCACCCCCGTGACCTGGCCCACGAGGCCCGCCCGCACCGCCGCGCGCATCCAGGCCATGTGCGGGGCCCAGCGGCCGTTCTGGTTGACGGCGAGCTGCACGCGCTGCGCGCGGGCGAGGGCCGCGAGGCGTTCGCCGGTGTCGAGGTCGGTGACGAAGGGTTTCTGCGACAGGACGTGCTTGCCCGCGCGGAGGGCGGCCTCGACCAGCGGGACGCGTGCCTCGGGGTGGGGAGTGAGGTCGAGGATGTCGATGTCGGGCCGGGCGAGGAGGGCCGCGTAGTCCGCCGGGACGTCGGCCTGCGGGAAGAACTCGTCGCGCAGGGCGCGGGCCCTGGCGGGGTCGCGCGACAGGATCGCGGCGACGTCCCAGCCCTGGGCGCGGTAGGCGTCGAGGTGGGCGGGCGCGATGCCGCCCGCGCCGACGAGCGCGATTCGGTGCGGCTGCCGCGGCTGGGGCGGGCGGTAGGGGAGGTCGGGGGCGGGGACCTCGGGCACATGCTGGGAGACGAGGGCGTAGTCGTCGCGGTCGGCCATGGCGCTAGCCCAGAAGCGGCAGGGTGCGGCCGGCCCGGGCGCTGGCCGCGGCGGTGTCGACGATCCGCTGGCCGGTGCGGCCGATCGCGAGGGTGAGCGGGCCGTGCAGGGGGCCGCCGCCCTGCAGGACGTGGATCAGGTGCTCGACCGGGGCGCGGTGGGGGGCGGCGAAGCTGTCGGCGGGGATCACGCGCGGTGCGGGGTGGGCGCGGGTCTGGAGCGTGACGTGGGGGTCGTAGTCCCAGGAGGAGATCGAGCCGTCTTCGCCCACCACGACGAAGCCGCAGCGGGGCTGGGGCTGGATCGTCCAGGGGTCGGTCAGGGTGCCCCAGCGGGTTTCCATCTTCGACATGCCGCGGGCGTAGCGCAGGATGGTGATGGAATGTTCGTCGACCTCGAGCCCCGGGGCGGCCCAGGTGGCGGCGGTGACGTCGAGGGGGGCCTCGCCGTTCAGGAACCAGGTGCCGAGGGTCGCGCCGTAGCCGAGGTAGTCGCGCAGCGACCCGCCGCCGGCGGCGGCCTTGTACCACCAGGAATGGGGCTTCTGCCGCGCGACCTCGGCCGCGCTGACCTCGACCTTGTCGGCGAGGTGCCAGAGCGGGCCGCGGTTGCCGTCGTGGAAGTGGAGTTCGGTGACGGGGCCGATGGCGCCGTCGTCGATCAGGCGTTTCGTGATGCGGTGCGACGGATACCAGGCGAGCGGCCAGTTGATCGCGAGCGTGGTGCCCGCGCGGTCGCAGGCGGCGATCATGCGGTCGGCCTCAGAGAGCGAGGCGGCGAAGGGCTTTTCCACGAGGATCGCGCGGACCCGTCCGGCGAGGCGTTCGGTGAAGGCGGCATGGTCGGCGGTGGCGGCGCAGAGGATGGCGATGTCGGCCCCCTGCCCCAGGCAGGCCTCGAGGTCGGTGAAGACGCGGGACGCGGGGATGGCGAAGGTCTCCGCCGCGGCGGTCATCCGCGCGGGGTCGGGGTCGTAGATGCCCGCGATCTCCGCCGCCGGGTGGTCGTGGACCTGGCGCAGCAGGTCGCCCATGTGCATGTGGTCGAAGCTGATCCCGATGATGCGCGTCATGCTGCCCCCCCGCCGTCGTGCGCCCGCGAGGGGGCGCCCGGCCCCAGGGCTAGCCCCGGCGGACCGGTCGTGGCAAGCCACCCGGTTGACAGCGGGCCCGGTGCCGCCGGACGCTCGCGCGGAAAGGGGGGCGGGGCATGGATGTCAGGCTGGACGGCATGGCCGTGATGGTCACGGGCGCGGCGAGCGGGATCGGCGGGGCGATCGCCGGGCTCGCGCGGGCCTCGGGGGCGGAGGTCTTCGGGGTGGACCGGCAACCTTCCGACCATGTGGCGGACCTGGCCGACCCCGATGCGCCCGCGCGGGCGGTGGCCGCGATGCTGGCAGCGCACGGGCGGATCGACGGGCTGGTCAACGCGGCGGGGCTGACGACGCGGGGGGGGGCGCGCGACGGCACGCTTGCGGTCTGGGAGGAGCTGTTCGCGGTGAACGCCCGCGCGCCGTTCTTCCTGGTGCAGGGGGCGCTCGCCGACATGGTGCCGCGCCGCGCCGGGGCGATCGTCAACATCCTGTCGATGAACGCGCATTGCGGGACGCCGGAGCTTGCCATCTATGCCGCGACCAAGGGCGCGCTGATGACGCTGACGAAGAACGCCGCGCATGCGCATCTGGCCGACGGGGTGCGCGTCAACGGCATCGCGCTCGGCTGGGTGGACACGCCGGCCGAGCGGCGGATGCAGGCGGTGACGCTGGGCCGGGGCGAGGGCTGGCTGGCGGAGGAAGCCGCGCGGCGGCCGCTGGGGCGGCTGCTGGCACCGGAGGAGTGCGCGCGGCTGGCGGTGTATCTGCTGTCGGCGGCCTCGGCCCCGATGACGGGGACGGTCATCGACCTCGAGCAGCGGGTGACGGGGGCGTGATCCGCGATTTCGACGGGCTGGTCGCGGCGCTGCAGGCAAAGAAGCTGACCCCGCGCCATGCCGAGGTGGCGCAGGTGTTCCTGAACCACCCCGAGGACGTGGCGCTGTCGACGATCTCGCGCCTGGCGGTGCGGGCGGGGGTGACGCCCGCGACGGTGACGCGCTTCGCGCAGGAGCTGGGGTTCCAGGGGTTCCCCGACCTGCAGCGCATCTTCCGCGAGCGGCTGACCGGGCCGCGGCTGCCCTATGCCGATGAGCTCGCGCGGCTGGGCGAGGCACCGGCGGAGCCGGGGGACCTGGCCGCGCCGGAGCAGGTGTTCGACGTCTTCGTGCAGGCGGCCGTCGGCTCGCTCCTGCGGCTGCGCGACGCGGTGGACCGGGCGGCGCTGGGGGCGATGGTGGACGTCCTGGCCGCCGCGCCGGTGGTGCATGTCGCGGCGGCGCGAGGGGCCTTCGGGGTGGGGGCCTATGCCTTCTACGGCTTTGCCAAGGTGGGCAAGCGGGCGCGGATGATCGACAACCTGGGCGCGATGCGCGACGAGCAGGTGGCGGGCATGGGCGCGGGCGACGCGCTGCTGGCGATCACCTTCGGCGACTATACGCCCGAGACGGTGGCGGTCGCCGCCGCCGCCCGGGCGCAGGGGCAGCCGGTCGTCGCGATCACCGACAACGCGCTGTCGCCGGTGGTGCCGCTGGCCGACCAGGCGGTCTATGTGCGCGAGGCGCGGCTGGGGCATTTCCGCAGCCAGGTGCCGGCGCTGGTCACGGCGCAGGCGCTGATCGTCAGCGTGGGGCAGCGGATCGCGCAAGGCGATTTGCAGGAGTGAGCCCTTGCAAATCCTCTTGCGGCGACTCGCGGCGGCTGGTTGACTGCGCGGCGGGGGAGAGAGGCGCATGGATTTCACCGGACGGTCCGTCCTTGTCATCGGCGCGAGCCGCGCGGGCATCGGGGCCGCCGTCGCGCGCGCCTTCCGCGACGCGGGGGCGGTGGTGGCGATCACCGGGGCCGAGGAGGCGGCGGCGGCGGAGGATGCGGGGTTCCCCTACCACCGGCTCGACGTGACCGACACGGGCGCGGTCGCGCGGCTGGCGGCGGGGCTGCCGCGGCTCGACGTGCTGGTCAACGCCGCGGCGATCACCGCGCGGGGCGAGGAGATGGCGCCGGACTTCTTTGCGCATGTGCTGGACGTGAACCTGACGGGCAGCTTCCGCGCGATGCTGGCCTTCCACCCGCAGCTTGCGGCGGCGGGGGGCTGCGTGGTCAACGTCGCCTCGATGTATGCGCGCTTCGGCAGCCCGCGGAACCCGGCCTACGGCGCGAGCAAGGCGGCGGTGGAGCAGCTGACGAAATCGATGGCGATCGCCTGGGCGGGCGACGGCATCCGGGTGAACGCGGTAGCCCCGGGGTTCGTCGTGACCGCGCAGTCGGCGCGGGCGCGGACCGACCCGGCCTTCGTCGCCCGCGTGACCGAGCGCACGCCGCTGGGCCGCTGGGGGGAGCCCGGCGACATCGCGGGGGCGGTCATGTTCCTCGCCTCGCCGCTGGCCGCCTTCGTGACGGGGACGTGCCTGGCCGTCGACGGCGGCTATTCCATCATGTGAGGGGTTTCGATGCAGCTTGGCCTTCTGACCGCGCCTTTCCCCGACACGCCGCTGGCCGAGGTCGCCGACTGGGCCGTGGCCAATGGCCTGCCCGCGCTGGAGATCGCCTGCTGGCCGCGCGGGTCGGGCGACGCGCGGCGCTATGCGGGCACGGCGCATATCGACACCGCGGCCCTGGGCGCGGCGGAGGCGCAGGACCTGGCCCATGACCTTGCGGCGCGGGGGGCGCGGGTGTCGGCGCTGGGGTATTATCCCAACCCGCTGCACCCCGACGCCGCGCATCGCGCGGCGGTCGCGCAGCATCTGCGGACGGTGATCGGGGCGGCGGCGAAGATGGGGGTGGGCCTCGTCAACACCTTCGTCGGCGGCAACCGCGCGCTGACGCTGGACGAGAACTGGGCCGATGCGGGGCGGGTCTGGCCCGAGATGCTCGCCTTCGCGCGCGACCACGGGGTGACGGTCGGGTTCGAGAACTGCCCGATGATCTTTTCCGCCGACGAATGGCCGGGCGGGCACAACATCGCCTACAGCCCGCGCATCTGGCGGCGGATCCTGGAGGACTGGCGGGGCGTCGGGATGAACTTCGACCCCAGCCATCTGATCTGGCAGATGATCGACATGCCGCGCTTCATCCGCGAGTTCGGGGGGGCCATGGTGCACGTCCACGCCAAGGACCTGATGATCGACCGCGAGGGGCTGTACGAGCGCGGGATCATGTCGGCCGGGATCGGCTGGCAGGTGCCGCGGATGCCGGGCCTGGGCGAGGTCGCCTGGCCTTCGTTCTTCGCGGGCCTCTACCGCGCGGGCTATGACGGGCCGGTGGTGATCGAGCACGAGGACCGGACCTTCGAGGGGTCCGACGCGGCGGTGAAGCGGGGCTTCCTTCTGGCGCGCGACGTGCTTGCCCCCTTCGTCCGGTAGCCCTTACTGTCACGCGAAGCATTCAGGTTCATCGTCTGGGAGGACTGACATGACACGACTGACGACCGCCGCCGCCGTGCTGGCGCTGCTGGCCGGGATGGCCCCCGGCCTCGCCGCCGCGCAGGAATACACCATCGGCATCTCCAACACCGTGCAGGGCAACGGCTGGCGCGAGCAGATGATCTGCGCGATGAAGGCGCAGGCGCTGGCCTCGGGCGCGGTGGCGTCCTTGAACATCGCGCACCGCAACACCGACAGCGCGGGCCAGCTCGAGGACATGCGCAACCTGATCCAGGCGGGGGTCGACGCGATCGTCGTGAACCCGTCGAGCGCCGACGCGATCAACGCGGCGATCAAGGAGGCGACCGACAAGGGCATCGTCGTCGTGGCCGTCGACCAGGCGGTGACCGAGCCGTCGGCCTATGTGCTGGCCAACAACCAGGAGGAATACGCCTATCTGGGCGCGAAATGGCTGTTCGAGCAGATGGGCGGCACCGGGGCCGTGGTCTACATGCGCGGGGCCGCCGGGGCGGGCGCGGACAACGACCGCGACAAGGGGTTCAAGCGCGCGCTGGCCGAATACCCGAACGTGACGGTCGCGCAGGAGGTCTTCACCGGCTGGCAGCAGGACCAGGGCAAGCAGCAGATCCTCGACATCATCGGGAGCGGAATCCCGTTCCAAGGCGTCTGGACCAGCGGCATCGACAACGTGATCGTCGACGCCTTCACCGAAAGCGAGGTGCCGCTGGTGCCGATCGTGGGCGCCGACAACGCGGGCTTCGTGGGCCAGCTGACCAGCGTCGAGGGGCTGAAGGGCGCGGCGGTGACCAACCCCGGGTCGGTCGGCGGCGCGGGCATGGAGCTGGCGATCCAGGTCCTGCAAGGCAAGATGCCGGCCGAGAAGACCGTGCTCGTGAACCCCGAGCTGTGGGAGAACGTGACGCCCGCGGGGATGGAGAAGCTCAAGGCCGCGGCGAACCCGAACCTCGACCCGGAGTGGCCGGTCAGCATCTCGATCCCCGGCTGGACGACCTACACGCCCGAGCAGATCATCGCCTGCAAGGGCCCGGGCGAGTGACAGGAGCCGCCCCCGCTCCCTGAGCGGCGCGGGGGCATCCCGATGACCGATCCCGTCCTGACCGCCGAAGGCGTGGCCAAGCGCTATGGCAGCGTCGTGGCCCTGCGCGACGCGCGGCTGACGCTGCGGCGGGGCGAGATCGTCGCGCTGATGGGCGCGAACGGGGCGGGCAAGTCGACCTTCGTGAAGATCCTGACCGGGGCGCTGCGGCCCGACGGCGGCACGATCACCCTGCGCGGGGGGCGGGTCGCGTTCCGCGGCCCGGCCGATGCGCGGGCCGCGGGGCTGGTGCCGGTCTACCAGGAGCCGTCGCTGATCCCGCATCTGGACGTGGGCCAGAACCTGCGGCTGACCGGCACGCCGCCCGCGCCCTTCCTGGCCTGGGTGCGCGAGCTGGGGGTCGCCGACCTGCGGCTCGACGACATGGCGGGCGACCTGCCGCTGGCGACGCTGCGCATCCTCGACCTGGCGCGCGCGCTGGCGAGCGATGCGGAGGTGCTGATGCTCGACGAGATGACGGCGGCGCTGCCGACCGACCTCGTCGACCGGGTGCTCGCGGTGATCCGGGCCGAGGCCGACCGGGGGCGGGGGATCATCTACATCTCGCACCGCTTCGCCGAGATCGCGCGGGTCTGCGACCGCGCGACCGTGCTGCGCGACGGCGGCACGGTCGGCGACCTGAAGGTCGCGCCGGGGGTGGAGGAGGAGGCGGTCGCGCTGATGCTGGGCGCGGCGCTGGTGCCGCCGTCGGGCGCGGCGCGGGCGGGGACCGGCGGCCCGGTGCGGCTGGAGGCGCGCGGGCTGGCGGTCGCGGGCAAGGTGACGGGCGTGTCCTTCACGCTGCGGCAGGGCGAGGTGCTGGGGGTCGTGGCGCTGGAGGGCCAGGGGCAGGACGAGCTCTTCGAGGCGCTCGCGGGGTTCCGCAGGCCACAGGCGGGGCAGATCGTGGTCGACGGCGCGGCGCGGCGGTTTTCGCATCCGGCGGATGCCATCGCGGCGGGGCTGACCTTCGTGCCGGGCAACCGGGCCGACGCGCTGATGATGGGCCGGTCGGTGCGCGAGAACATCGCGCTGCCGGGCTTCGCGGCACCCCGCGCCTGGGGGCCGATCGCGATGCGCGCCGAGGCCGCGCGGGTGGACGACGCCATCGCCCGGATGCAGATCGACACGCGCGCCATGGGCGAGGTGCGCCGGCTGTCGGGCGGCAACCAGCAGAAGGTGACGATCGGCCGCTGGCTTGCCGCGGGCGTGCGGACGCTGCTGCTGTTCGACCCGACGCGCGGCATCGACGTGCGGACCAAGCGGCAGATCTACGACCTGGTGCGCGCGCTTGCCGCGAACGGCGCGGCGGTCATGTTCTATACCTCGGAGCTGACCGAGATCCCGGCCGCCTGCGACCGCGCCATCGTCATCTTCGGCGGCCGCGTCGTGGCCGAGATCCCGGCGGCGGAGGCCGACGAGCCGACGCTGATGCGCGCGGCCTACGGTCTCGCGAGGGTCCCGGCATGAGCCGGTTCCTGCGGCGGCATGGCTGGGAGCTGGGGCTGGCGGCGGTGTTCCTGCTGCTGCTCGCGCTGACCCGGGCGATCCAGCCCGATTTCGGCGTGCCGGGGATCGAGAGCCTGGCGCGCGCCGCCCTGCCCTATGCGCTCGCCACCGCCGCCGTCGCGGTCGTGGTGCTGACCGGCGGGATCGACCTGTCGGTCGCGGCGATGATGGCGGTGGCGAGCGTCACCGCGGCGCGGCTGATGGGGGCCTACGGGCCGGAGTTCACCATCCCCATCGTGGCCGCAGCCCTGCTCGTCGGGGCGGCGATGGGGGCGATCAACGGGCTGATGTGCGTCGCGACGCGGGTGCCCGACATCGTGGTGACGCTCGCCATGCTGTTCGTCTGGGAAGGCACCGCGCTTTTGATCCTGAACGCGCCCGGCGGGGCGGCGCACGAGGGGTTGCGGGGCATCATCCTCGGCACCGTGGCGCTGCCGGGCCTTGGCTGGCTGCCGAATGCCATCGTCGTGCTGGCGGTCTGCGTGGGCCTGGTCTGGGGGCCGCTCGCGCGGTCGCGGCTGGGGCTTGCGATCTATGCGGTGGGGTCGGACCGGACCGCGGCCTTCCGGTCGGGGGTGGCGATCGGGCGCACGCGGGTGCTGGCCTATGCGGTCGCAGGCGTGTTCGCCGCGATGGGGGGCCTGAGCGTCACGATGCAGACGGGGATCGGCGAGCCGATCCCGGGGCCCTATCTGCTGGCCGCGGTCGCGGCGACGGTGCTGGGCGGGGTCGCGCTGACCGGGGGGGTCGGCGGGCTGATCGGGCCGATCATCGCGGTGTTCATCCTGCGGCTGGTGCGGCTGATGCTGACGCTGCTGGCCGTCGACCCCAACGTCACGACCATCGTCGAGGGCGCGATCATGGCCGCGGTCGTCATGGCGGGCGGGCTGATCGCCTTGCGGGGGGCGCGGAAATGACCCGTTCGCTGCGCCTGTTCGCGGAGCATCCGGTGCTGGTGCTGGTCGTGCTGCTGGTGGCGCTGACGGGCGTCCTGAGCGTCATGTCGCCCGGGATCGTCAACGAACGCTGGATCGGCAACACGGTCAAGTTCGCGATCCCGCTGGCGATGCTCGCGGCCTGCCAGACGCTGACGATGTACACCGGCGGGATCGACCTGTCCGCGGCGGCGGTGGCGACGATCACCTCCTTCGTCATGGCGACGCAGGTGCCGGCGCTGGGGGCGCCGGCGGCGATCGCGCTGAGCCTGCTGCCCGCCCTGGCGATCGGGGCCTTCAACGGCTTCGGCGTCGGCATCTGCCGGGTGCATCCGCTGATCATGACGCTGGCGAGCGGGCTGATCGGGCTGGGGGTGCTGCTGGTCTACCAGCGGACGGTGATCGCGAGCGGGTCGGCGGTGCCCGGGGGGCTGGCCTGGCTCGGCACCGGGCGGACCTCTGGGGTGCCGAACGCGCTGGTGCTGTTCGTGCCCTTCGCCGCGCTGGTGATCTGGGCGCAGACGCGCAGCGGCTTCGGGCGGCTGCTCTACGCCATCGGCGCGAACGAGCGCGCGGCGCGGCTGTCGGGGGTGCGGGTGTGGCAGGTGCAGCTTGCCGTCTACACCCTGTCGGGGCTGATCGCGGGGGTGACGGGGCTGGTCTATGTCGGCCTCATCAAGGCGCCCTCGCTGTCGCTCGCCGAGCCGCTTCTCTTGCCCGCGGTGGCCGCCGCGGTGATCGGTGGCACCTCGATCTTCGGCGGGCGCGGGAGTTACGCCGGCACGATCGTCGGCGCGCTGATCCTGACGGTGCTCAACACGCTCTTGACCCTGGTGCAGATGCCCGAGGGCGGGCGGCGCATCCTGTTCGGTCTGGTGATCCTGGGGGTGACGGCGATCTACGTCCGGGTGGGGGACCGGAGCTGACCCCCGGCGTCCGGGCGGCGGCGAACCGGGGAGCCTCCGGCGGGGATATTTGAGGGAAGATGAAAACCGCGGCGGAGCGCTGCCTGCGTCGACGCCGCATTAAGGTTAATCGTTCGGAAACGTGGCACCTCGCCCCTCATCTTCCCATAAATATCCCCGCCGGAGGCTCCGGCCGATCCGCGCGTCGAAACGCCGACCGGACGGTCACGCCACCTTCGGCCCGTGCAGCTCGGCCGCGCGGCGTTCGAAGGCGCGGACCACGCGCTGCATCGCGTCGTTGAAGACCACCCCGATGATCCCCTGCAGGATCGCGTTGCGGAACTCGAAGTCGACCGAGAACTCCACCTCGGACCCGCCCTGGGGGCGGTCGCGGAAGGCCCAGGTCGATTTCATGTGCCGGAAGGGGCCGTCGATATACTGCGTCTCGATCCGCCTGGCATCGGGGTAGAGCCAGACCCGGCTGCCGAAGGACTCGCGGAAGACCTTGAAGCTGATGACGAGGTCGGCCTCCATCACCTCGCCGCCCGCGATGGGGCGGCGCGACCGGATGCGGGCGGCGCTGTTCCAGGGCAGGAACTTCGGATAGCTGCCGACATCGGCCACGAGGTCGAACATCTGCTGCGCCGTGTAGGGCACGATCTTGATCTCGTGGTGCGTCGGCATGGGGACCCGTGGTGACTCCGGCCTCCTTAGTGGCTATGCCGGGCGCGGCTTGCAAGGGGAGCAGGCCCCCGAGGAGAGACGATGCAGCCCTACGTCATCGACCAGCTCATCAGCGCCAAGGCGATCGCCGCGCGGGTGGAGCATCTGGCGGCCGAGATCACCGCGCATTACGCGGGCACCGACCGGCTGGTGGTGGTGGGCCTGCTGCGGGGGTCGTTCATCTTCATCGCCGACCTGATCCGCGAGATCGCCCTGCCCTGCGAGGTCGATTTCCTCGAGGCCTCGAGCTATGGCGACGCGCTGCAGTCGAGCCGCGAGGTGAAGATCCTGAAGGACCTGCGGGGCGAGATCGCGGGGCGCGACGTGCTGGTGGTCGAGGACATCATCGACACCGGCCTGACGCTGCACCATGTGACGGCGCTGCTGCGGTCGCGCGGGCCCGCGCGGATGGAGGTCTGCGCGCTTCTGGACAAGCCGTCGCGGCGCGAGGTCGACATCCGCGCCACATGGACGGGATTCGAGATCCCCGATGCCTTCGTGGTGGGCTACGGGATTGATTATGCGCAGCGCAACCGCAACCTTCCCTACATCGGAAAGGTGCGCTTCCCATGAACCCGATCTGGCTTTTGAGGATGAAACGGTGGGTGCAGAACCCGCCCAGTCCCCGCATGGTGAAACTGGTGCTGGCGGTCGTGGCCGCCGGGCTGCTGCTTGCCGGGATCGAGGCGCTGTGGGGCTGGCCCGCCTGGCTGACGCCCGAGCGGATCAGGCCGTAAGCCAGCGCGCGGCGAGCGCGGGCAGGTCGGCGTAGGCGTCGAGCACTGCGTCGGGTGCGAGGTCGGCGATGGCGGCTCCGTGCGGGCCGAAGCCCACCAGCGCCACCGGGACTCCGGCGTTCCGCGCCGTGTCGCGGTCGGTCACGGTGTCGCCGACCAGGAACGACGCGCCCCCGCCGGCGCGGTCCACCGCGAGCCGGTAGGGGGCCGCGTCGGGCTTGCGCACCGGCAGCGTGTCGGCGCCCACGACCGCGCCGAACAGGGGCAGGATGCCGAGCTGGTCGAGGAGCTGCAGCGCCAGCGCCTCGGGCTTGTTGGTGCAGATGGCGAGGCCGAGGCCATGGCTCCGCAGGGCGTGCAGCGCCTCCAGCGCGCCGGGATAGAGGCGCGTGTGCGTGGCGATGGCGGCCCCGTAGGCCGCGAGGAGCCGCGGGTAGGCCGCCGTTACCATCGCGGCATCCCATGGGTCGCCTGCCCGGGCGAACCCGAGTTCCAGCATCGCGCGCCCGCCGGCGAAGGCCGTCGCCTCGTCGCCCGGACCCAGGAGAGCGCGCGGCAGGCAGGCGTTGGCGGCGGCGATCAGGTCCAGGGCGGTGTCGGCGAGCGTGCCGTCGAGGTCGAAGACCACCACCCCTGACATGACCCGACACCTTGCGTGACCCCCGCCCCCTTGCGGCGGACCGGCCCCCGCGTAAAACGGCGGGACCGACAAGGGAAGGGGCAGAATGGCACTGACCGTCATCGTGCTGGCCGCGGGTCAGGGCACGCGCATGAACTCGGACCTGCCCAAGGCGCTGCATCCGCTGGCCGGCGTGCCGCTGCTGCACCACGCGCTCGCCGCCGGGCAGACGCTGGAGCCGGCGCGGCTGGTCGTGGTGGCGGGGCACGGGGCCGCGGCGGTGGCGCGGGCCGCGCGCGCCTTCGACGACGCGGTGGAGGTGGTGGAGCAGGCGGAGCGCCTGGGCACAGCCCATGCCGTCGCGCAGGGCCTGCCGCTGGCCGGGCCGGGCGACGTGCTGGTGCTGTACGGCGACACGCCGTTCGTGACGGTGGAGACCCTGGCGCGGATGCAGGAGGCGCGGGCCGGGGCGGATGTCGTCGTGCTGGGGTTTCATGCCGCCGATCCGGGGCGTTACGGGCGGTTGCTCACGTCCGGTGACAGGCTCGCGCGGATCGTGGAGTGGAGGGATGCCTCGGATGAGGAACGGGCAGTAACGCTCTGCAATTCTGGCCTTATGCTAGCCGATGCCGCGCGGCTGCGGGGCTGGATCGCGCGCGTCGGCAATGACAATGTGGCGGGGGAGTACTACCTGACCGACGTCGTGGGCCTGGCGGTGGGCGATGGCGCGGTCGCGACGGTCGTGACCTGCGATGAGGGCGAGACGCTGGGGATCAACACGCGGGCGGAACTCGCCACGGCGGAACGGCTTTTCCAGACCCGCGCGCGCGACGCGGCGCTGGCCGACGGGGTGACGCTGACCGCGCCCGAGACGGTGTTCTTCGCCCGCGACACGGTGGTGGGCCGGGATGCGGTGATCGGGCCCGCGGTGATCTTCGGGCCGGGCGTGAGCATCGAGAGCGGGGCAGAGATCAAGGGCTTCTGCCATCTGGAGGGCTGCCACGTCAGTCGCGGGGCCGTGGTTGGCCCCTTCGCCCGGCTGCGGTCGGGGGCGGAACTGGCCGACGACGTGCATGTCGGCAACTTCGTCGAGGTGAAGAACGCGATCCTCGGCGAAGGCGTGAAGGTCGGGCACCTGACCTACCTCGGCGATGCCGAGATCGGCGCGGGGACGAACATCGGGGCGGGGACGGTGACCTGCAACTACGACGGAGTGATGAAGCACCGCACGGTGATCGGGCGGGGGGCGTTCATCGGGTCGGACACGATGCTGGTCGCGCCGGTCACGGTCGGGGACGGGGCGATGACGGGCTCGGGGTCGGTCATCACTGCGGATGTGCCGGCGGGGGCGCTGGCCATCGGGCGGGCGCGGCAGGAAGTCAAGCCGGGCCTTGCGCTGCGCCTGATGGACCGGCTGCGCGCGGTGAAGGCGGGGCGCGGATAGATGTGCGGGATCATCGGGATCCTGGGGAAACATGAAGTGGCCCCGCTGCTGGTCGAAAGCCTGAAGCGGCTGGAGTATCGCGGCTACGACAGCGCCGGGATCGCCACGGTGCAGGAGGGGCGGCTCGACCGGCGGCGGGCGGTGGGCAAGCTCATCAACCTGAGCGACCTTCTGGTGCACCGGCCGCTGCCCGGCAAGGCCGGGATCGGCCACACCCGCTGGGCCACGCACGGGGCGGCGACGGAGGCGAACGCGCACCCGCACCTCGCCGGGCCGGTGGCGGTCGTGCACAACGGAATCATCGAGAATTACAGGGAGTTGCGGGACGAGCTTGAGGCGGCGGGTTATGCGCGCGAAAGCGAGACGGATACCGAGGTCGTGGCGCTGTGGGTGCGGATGCGGATCGCGGCGGGCGACGGGCCGGTCGCGGCGGTCGAGGCGACGCTGGCGCGGCTGGAGGGGGCCTTCGCGCTGCTGTTCCTGTTCCAGGGCGAGGGCGACCTGATGATGGCGGCGCGCAGGGGCAGCCCGCTCGCCATCGGGCATGGCGAGGGCGAGATGTTCGTGGGGTCCGACGCCATCGCGCTCGCGCCCTTCACCGACCGGATCACCTATCTGGAGGAGGGCGACCGGGCCGTCATCACCCGCGCGGGGGCGGAGATCCGCGATGCGGCCGGGCGGCGGGCGAACCGGGCGGTGACGACGATCCAGGTCGGGGCGGCGCGGATCGACAAGGGCGGGCACCGGCATTTCATGGCCAAGGAGATCGCCGAGCAGCCCGCGGTGATCGCGGGGGCGCTGGCGCATTACCTGCAGGGGGACGTCATCGACCTGCCACGAGGCATCGACTTCGCAGGCACCGACCGGGTGGTGCTGGTGGCCTGCGGCACCGCGAGCTATGCCGCGCAGGTCGCGGCCACCTGGTTCGAGCAGATCGCCGGGCTGCCCGCCCAGGTCGACATCGCGAGCGAGTTCCGCTACCGCGACCCGGTCCTGTCGCCCCGGTCGACCGCCATCTTTGTCAGCCAGTCGGGCGAGACGGCCGACACGCTGGCCGCGCTCCGGCATGTGCAGGGCCGGGTCGCGCGGGTGCTGGCGGTGGTGAACGTGCCGACGAGTTCCATCGCGCGCGAGGCCGACGTGGCGCTGCCGATCCTGGCCGGGGTGGAGGTCGGGGTCGCCTCGACCAAGGCCTTCACCTGCCAGCTCACGGTGCTGCATCTGCTGGCGCTGGCGGCGGCGGTGGCGCGGGGGCGGCCGGTGGACCTGCCCGCGCGGCTGGCCGAGCTGCGCGCGCTGCCGGGGCTGATGCACCACGCGCTGACGCTGGGCGGGCCCGTCGCCGCCATCGCGGGCGAGCTGGAACACGCGCGCGACGTGCTGTTCCTGGGCCGCGGCCTGATGTTTCCGCTGGCGCTGGAAGGCGCGCTAAAGCTGAAGGAAATCAGCTACATCCACGCCGAAGGTCATGCGTCGGGCGAGCTGAAGCACGGGCCCATCGCGCTGATCGACGATGCCGTGCCGGTGGTGGTGCTGGCCCCGCGCGACGCGCTGTTCGACAAGACCGTGTCGAACATGCAGGAGGTGATGGCACGGCACGGGCGGGTGCTTCTGGTCAGCGATGCGGGCGGCGTGGCGGAGGCCGGCGGCGGGGCCTGGCGCTGCGTCACGATGCCCGAGGTGCCGGCCGCGCTGGCACCGATCCTTTATGCGGTGCCGGTGCAGCTTCTGGCCTATCACACCGCGGTGGCGAAGGGGACCGACGTGGACCAGCCGCGAAACCTCGCGAAATCGGTGACGGTGGAATGAGCAAGCGGTTTCCGGGACTGACCGAAGACCATGCCGCGTTCATCGCGGCGCAGCCGGTGTTCTTCGTGGCGACCGCGCCCAGGGACGGCCGCGTCAACGTCTCGCCCAAGGGGATGGATTCCCTGCGGGTGCTGGGGCCGGGGCGGATCGTCTGGCTGAACGTCACCGGGTCGGGCAACGAGACGGCGGCGCATCTGCGCGAGGATCCGCGGATGACGCTGATGTGGTGCGGGTTCGGGGCGCGGGCGATGATCCTGCGGGCCTACGGGACGGCGCGGGTGACGCATCGGGGCGAGGCGGGGTGGGGTGCGCTCGCCGCGCTCTTGCCCGAGGTGCCGGGCGCGCGGCAGGTGGTCGACGTGGCGGTGGACCTGGTGCAGACCTCCTGCGGGTTCGCCGTGCCGTTCATGGAGTTCGCGGGCGAGCGCCCGGTGCTGCGCGACTGGGCGGTGCAGAAGGGCGACGCGCTGCCCGCCTACTGGGCCGAGAAGAACGCACGGACGATCGACGGGCGGCCCACGGGGATCGAGGCGGCGCGGTGACCGGGGCGCTGGCGCTGCTGCGCGCCCCGGGCGACCCGGAGCGGGCCGGCGACCCGATGATCCGCGAGATGGCGCTGGCCTGGGCCGAGGCCCGCCTGCCCGACCGCGACCGGTTGATCCGGAAGGCCATCGGCGCGCGGCTGCGCGACATGTCGTGCCGCGACCCGGACAGGGCGCGGGCGTTCGTCGAGGCGCATGGCGCGCCGGTGGACGGCGTGGCGCGACACGGGGCCGGGAAGACCCCGTGACGGTCGGCCGGCCCTCTCCCCCATCCCCTCTCCCGCGGGAGAGGGGAGGCGCCGGTCCGCGAAGGCTGCGGCGGGCGGGAAGGTCACCCCTCTCCCGCGGGAGAGGGGATGGGGGAGAGGGCCCGGACGAAGGTCACCCCCGCGGGCGGTTGCGGATCATGAAGTTGTCGAAGGTGAACTCCGCCACCTGGTTCCACAGGTTCGCCTCGTTGCGGAAGGCCGTCTGGTTGTCGAACACCGCCTTGAAGTCGGCGTTCTGCGCCGACAGTTCGGCGTAGAAGGCGTTGGCCGCGTCGAAGCCCGCCTTCAGCACGTCGTCGGGGAAGGGCCGCAGCTGCGCGCCCCCGGCGATCAGGCTGCGCAGTGCCACAGGGTTCTTGGCGTCGTAGTTCGCCAGCATGTCGACGTTGGCCATGGCGGCGGCGGTGCGGATGACTGCCTGGTAGGCCGGCGTCAGCTCGTTCCACTTGGCCAGGTTGACCATGAAGTTCAGCGTCGGCCCGCCCTCCCAGAAGCCCGGGTAGTAGTAGTAGGGCGCGATCTTGTTCAGGCCCAGCTTCTCGTCGTCGTAGGGGCCGACCCATTCGGCCGCGTCGATCGTGCCGCGTTCGAGGCTGGGATAGATGTCGCCGCCGGGGATCTGCTGCGGCACGACGCCGATCGCCTCCATGATCTTGCCGCCCATGCCGCCGATGCGCATCTTGACGCCGGCGAGGTCGGCGACGGAGTTGATCTCCTTGCGCCACCAGCCGCCCATCTGCGCGCCGGTGTTGCCGCCGGGGAAGCTGATGAGGTTCTGCTTGGCGTAGAAGGCGTTCAACATGTCGACGCCGCCGCCGTGGTAGTACCAGGCGTTGATGCCGCGGGCGTTCAGGCCGAAGGGGACGGCGGTGCCGAGCGCGAAGGTCGGGTCCTTGCCCCAGTAGTAGTAGCTGGCGGTATGGGTCATCTCGACCGTGCCCGACCCCACGGCATCCGCCGCCTCGGGCATCGGCACGATCTCGCCGGCCGGGAAGGCCTGGATCTGGAAGGCGCCGTCGGTCATCTCGGACACCGCCCTGGCGAAGGTCTCGGCCGCGCCGTAGATGGTGTCGAGCGACTTCGGAAAGCCGCTGGTCAGCCGCCACTGGACCGACGGATTGGCCTGGGCGATGGCCGGCGCGGCGAGGCCCGTCGCGGCCGCGCCGAGTGTGGCGCTGGTCAGGAACACGCGTCTCTTCATGGAAGTCCTCCCTTGGGTGTGATGGGTGTAGGTCAGTCGAGGCCGAGGTCGAGCGGCGGGGGGGCCGCGTCGGGCAGGCCGATGGCGTCGATGGCACCTTCGATGGCGGCATCGTCGAGCAGCACCTCGGGCCCGATCCAGCGCGTCACCGACTCCGGCCAGAAGATCACGATGGCGACCAGGATCAGCTGCAGCCCGATCCAGGGGATCGAGCCGAGGTAGATGTCGCGCGAGCGCACCTCGGGCGGGGCGATGCCGCGCAGGTAGAAGAGCGCGAAGCCGAAGGGCGGGTGCATGAAGGCCGTCTGCATGTTCACGCAGAGGAGCACGCCGAACCAGATCAGGTTGATGTCCAGGGACACCGCGACCGGCACCAGGAGCGGCACGACGATGAACACGATCTCGAAGAAGTCGAGGAAGAAGGCCAAAAAGAAGATGAAGACGTTGACGAAGATCAGGAAGCCGAGCTGCCCGCCGGGGATGCCCGACAGGAGGTGCTCGATCCAGCGGCCGCCGTTCACGCCCTGGAAGACGAGCGAGAACACCGTCGCGCCGACGAGGATGAAGATCACCATGGCGGTGATGCGCATCGTGCCGTCCATCGCCTGCCACAGGAGCACCCGGTTGAACCGCCCGTGGGTGACGGCGAGCGCCATGGCGCCGACCGACCCCATGGCGCCGGCCTCGGTCGGCGAGGCCAGCCCCATGAAGATCGTGCCGAGCACGAGGAAGATCAGCGCGAGCGACGGCACCATGCCGCGCGCGATGGTCCACCAGAGCTGCAAGCCGTGCAGCGTCCGCGCCTCGGGCGGCAGCGGCGGGACCTTCTGCGGCCAGACCAGGCTGACGAGGAAGATGAAGGCGGTGAAGAGCGCGACCTGCATCAGCGAGGGCCCGATGGCCCCGAGATACATGTCGCCGACCGAGACGCCGAGCTGGTCGGCCAGCACGATCAGGACGAGCGAGGGCGGGATCAGCTGGGTGATCGTGCCCGAGGCGGCGATGACCCCGGTGCCGATCTTCATGTCGTAGCCGTATTTCAGCATCACGGGCAGCGAGATCATTCCCATGGCGATGACCGACGCCGCCACCGTGCCGGTGATCGCGCCGAGGATCGCGCCCACGAAGATGACCGCGTAGGCGAGGCCGCCCGGCACCTTGCCGAAGGCCTGGCCCACGCCCTCGAGCAGGTCCTCGGCGAGGCCCGAGCGTTCGAGGATCACGCCCATGAAGGTGAAGAACGGGATCGCGAGCAAGAGGTCGTTCGACATGATGCCGTAGACGCGGCTGGGCAGCGCCTGCAGGAAGGCGAGGTCGAAATAGCCGACCTCGATCGCGATGAAGCCGAAGGTCAGGCCCAGCGCCGACAGGCTGAAGGCGACGGGGAAGCCCAGCAGCATGAAGGCGATCAGCCCTGCGAACATCGCCGGGGCCATCCAGCCGTAGCTAAGCATGATGCGGCCTCATTGCACGGGCTTCTCGTAGTCGGTCGACAGCCGCACCTCGCCGCGCAGGGCGGCGATGCGCTTGATGAGCTCGCTGACGCCCTGCAGGAACAGGAGGCTGAACCCGAAGGGCAGCAGCGCCTTGACCGGCCACAGCGGCAGGCCGCCCGCGTTGGCCGACATCTCTCCGGCGGCGAAGCTGCGCAGGAACCAGGGCACGCCGAACCAGACGACCAGCAGGCAGGCGGGAAACAGGAAGAAGATCAGGCCCAGCGTGTCGATCCACAGCTTCGTCCGCGGGGATGCGCCGCCGTAGAAGATGTCGACGCGGACGTGCTCGTTCAGCTTCAGCACATGCGCGGTGCCGAGCAGGAAGATGCCCGCGAACATCTGCCACTGGATCTCGAGCCAGGCGTTCGAGGAGATGTCGAAGGCATAGCGCATGACCGCGTTGCCCGCGCTGATGAGGCAGGAGGCCAGCACCAGCACGGCGGCGATGATGGCGAAGAACCGGCTGATCCGGTCGATCGCGCCCGACAGCGCGAGCCACGGCTGCATGAGGCCCTTTCCTCCCCCCCGGCCGGTCCCCTCTGGCGGGAGTTGCGGCGCTCCTTGGGGATAACCGGGGCCGGGCGGAAGGCAAACGATTCCTTGCCCTGCCGCGGCGCGTCCGCACCGGTCGGCGGATCACGGCCGCGTGAGCGCCGCCGCGAATTGACCGGCGGCGTGCGTCTGTCCTAGACTCAACCTACGGGTTAATTGCGCCCGCGGGTGGCGCGGCGGGAGGATCGGATGAAGGCAGGCGCATGGGGCGCGGGCGTGCTTGCCATGACGGCGGGCGGGGCGATGGCGGGCGGGGTCGACCGGTCGGGACAGGGGATCGGCATCCTGTTCGAGCCGGGCCGGGTGGTGGAACTGTCCTTCGGGCAGGTCAGCCCCCGGGTCGAGGGCACCGACATCGCCGGGCAGCCGACGGGCGATGTCACCGAGGACTACGCGCAGATCGGGCTGGGCCTGAAATACGACCTGACCGACCGGCTGTCCTTCGCCCTGGTCCTCGACCAGCCCTTCGGGGCCGACATCCGGTATCCGGCCTCCTCGCCGCTGCTGGGCGGGACGCGGGTCGACGCGCAGTCCGCGGCGGCGACGGGGGTCCTGCGCTACAGGTTCGACGGCGGGGCGTCGGTCTATGCGGGCCTGCGTGCGCAGCGGGCGCGGGCCGAGATCGACCTGCGCGGGCTCGCCTACGGGGCGCTCGACGGCTATTCGGTCAGGCTCGACCGCGACACGGCGCCGGGCTATCTGCTGGGGGCCGCCTACGAGCGGCCCGACATCGCGCTGCGCGTCGCGCTGACCTGGAACAGCCCGATCGTCCACGACTTCGCCACGACCGAGACGCTGGGCGGCGCGCCCATCGCGCCGGTGACGGTGACCGACGTGCGCCTGCCGCAGTCGGTCAACCTCGATGCGCAGACGGGCATCGCCGCGGACACGCTGGTCTTCGGCCAGATCCGCTGGGTGGACTGGAGCGCACTGCGGCTGACACCCGCGGGCTTCGGTGCGGCGACCGGCGGGGCGAGCCTGATCGAGCTCGACGACACGACGACCTTCACGCTGGGGGTCGGCCGACGGTTCGACGAGACCTGGTCGGGCACCGTCGCAGTGACCTACGAGGACGGCACCGACCCGCTGGTCTCGCCGCTTTCGCCCACGAACGGGCGCAAGGGCGTGACGCTGGGCCTCGTCTACACGCAGGGCGCGATGCGGGTGACGGGCGGGGTGAACTACACCTGGATCGGCGATGCGCGGCCCGAAACCGGCACGCCCGACACCGCGCGGGCCGAGATGACCGGCAACCGGTCGGTCGGCCTGGGCCTGCGGGTGGCCTACACGTTCTGATCACGATCCGGGTTGCCCCTGCCGGCGGCAGGGGCCACACCCGGGCGCATGGTCACGCAAGCCCGCCTGACGCCCCTGACCTGGGGCCTTCTTGTCCTGCTGGCCCTGATCTGGGGCGGCTCCTTCCCCGCCAACCGCGCGGCGCTCGCCGAGGTGCCGGTGCTGACGGTCGTGGCGATCCGCGTCGCGGGGGCGGCGGTCATCATGTGGGCCTGGGTTCTGGCCGCGGGGATCGCGGTGCCGCGGGGCGGGCGATGGGTGGCGGTGTTCCTGGGCCTCGGCCTCATGAACAACGCCCTGCCCTTCACGCTGATCGTCTGGGGCCAGAGCCATATCGCATCGGGCCTGGCCGGCATCCTGAACGCGGCGACGGCGGTGTTCGGGGTGCTGGTGGGTGCCCTGGTCTTCGCCGACGAGCGGTTGACGGGGGCCAAGGCCGCGGGCGTGGCGCTGGGCTTCGCCGGGGTCGTGGTCGCGATCGGGGCCGAGAACCTGCACCACCTGGACCTGACCTCGCTGGGCCAGCTCGCCGTGCTGGGGGCGGCCTTGAGCTATGCCGTCACCACCGCCGCGGCGCGCAGGCTGCTGCGCGGGGTCGCGCCGCAGGTGTCGGCGGCGGGGATGCTGACGGGTGCGGCGGTGGTGATGCTGCCCCTGGCCCTCTGGGCGGACGGGCTGCCCGCGATGGACTATGCGCCGCGGAGCTGGGGCGCGCTGGCCTATCTGGCGGCGGTGAGTTCGGCCTTCGCCTATGTCCTGTATTACATCGTGCTGGCCCGCGCGGGGGCGTCGAACGTGAGCCTCGTCACGCTGATGGTCGCGCCGGTCGCCATCCTGCTCGGCGCGGGTCTGTTCGGCGAGCGGCTGGGGTGGGAGGCCTATGCGGGCTTCGCCCTGCTGGCGCTCGGGCTGCTGGTGATCGACGGGCGGCTTGCCCTTCCCGGACGGGGCGGTAACAGTCGCGCATGATCTACGCCTCCTCTGCCGAATGGCTGGCCGCACCCGCCCGCCGCCTGTGCCTGTTCGGCATGTCGGGCGCGGGCAAGACGACCGCCGCCGCCACCCTGCGAGAGGCGGGGTGGTTCCATTACAGCGTCGATTACCGCATCGGCACCCGCTACATGGGCGAGTTCATCGCCGACAACTTCAAGCGCGAGGCGATGAAGGTGGCGCTCCTGCGCGAGCTTCTGATGTCCGACTCGGTCTACATCGCGTCGAACATCACCTTCGACAACCTCGCGCCGCTGTCGACCTACCTCGGCAAGCCGGGCGACCCCGCGAAGGGCGGCATCGCCTTTGCCGAATACCTGCGCCGCCAGGCCCAGCACCGCGAGGCCGAGATCGCCGCGCTGAAGGACACCGCGCATTTCATCGCCCGGGCGCGCGACCTGTATGGCTACGCGCATTTCGTCTGCGACACCGGCGGGTCGATCTGCGAGGTGGTGGACCCGCGCGATCCGCAGGATGCGGTGCTGCGCGCGCTGGCGGGGGCGACGCTGCTGGTGTGGATCGAGGGCACCGACGCGCACCGCGCCGAGCTGATCCGGCGGTTCGACCGCGCGCCGAAGCCGATCTACTACCAGCCCGCCTTCCTGATGCGGCTCTGGTCGGACTACCGGGCGGCGCACGGGCTGGCCGACGCGGAGGTCGACCCCGACGCCTTCCTGCGCCACGCCTATGCGCAGGTGCTGGCCCACCGCCAGCCGCGCTATGCCGGGATGGCGACCTGGGGCGTGACGGTGACGATGGAGGAGATCGCGGCGGCGCGGACCGAAGGCGCGCTGGTCGACCTCGTGGCGCGTGCCCTTGACCGGCGTGGCGCAGACGCATAGGTCGCGCGTCCAATGCCGATCACCCTGCCCGGAACCCTGCCCGCCTACGACGTGCTGACGCGCGAGGGCGTCATGGTCATGACCCCCGACCGGGCGGCGCGGCAGGACATCCGGCCGCTGCGGATCGGCCTTCTGAACCTGATGCCGAAGAAGATCCAGACCGAGACGCAGTTCGCCCGGCTGATCGGGGCGACGCCGCTGCAGATCGACCTGCAGCTGATCCGCATGACCGCGCACCAGACGAAGACCACCGCCGCCGCGCACATGGAGGCGTTCTACCGCCCCTTCCAGGCGGTGCGGGGCGAGAAGTTCGACGGGCTGATCGTCACCGGCGCGCCGATCGAGCACCTGCCGTTCGAGGCGGTGACCTACTGGGACGAGCTGCGGCAGGTGATGGACTGGACGCAGACCCACGTGCATGCGACCCTCGGCGTCTGCTGGGGCGGGATGGCGATGGCCCGGTACTTCCACGGCGTCGAGAAGCACATGCTGCCGCAGAAGGCCTTCGGCTGCGTGCCGCACCGCAACCTCGCGCCCTCCAGCCCCTACCTGCGCGGGTTTTCGGACGACTTCGTGGTCCCCGTCAGCCGCTGGACCGAGATGCGCGATGCCGACCTGGCGCGCGCGGGGCTGCCGGTGCTGCTCGGGTCCGACGCGACGGGGCCGTGCCTGGTGGAGGATGCGTGCCACCGCGCGCTCTACGTCTTCAACCACTTCGAGTATGACAGCGACACGCTGAAGCAGGAATACGACCGCGACATCGCGGCGGGAACGCCGATCAACGTGCCCGACAACTACTATCCCGGAGACGATCCCGCCAAACCGCCCCTGAACCGCTGGCGCAGCCATGCCCACCTGCTGTATGGCAACTGGATCAACGAGATCTACCAGACGACGCCCTATGATGCGGCGCAGATCGGTGCTTGAGCTTCTGGCCGCGGGCGCGGTCGCGGGGGTGGGCGCGACCTGGTGGCGCGGCGGCGCCCGGGCGCAGGCGGCCGACGCGGCCTTTCCGCCCGAGGGGCGCATCCTCGACGTGGACGGCCTGCGCGTCCATGCGGTCGTGGCCGGGCAAGGCCCCGACCTGATCCTCATCCACGGCGCGAGCGGGTCGAGCCGGGACTTCACCTTTGCCCATGTCGCGGCGCTCGCGCCGGACTTCCGCGTCGTGGCCTTTGACCGCCCCGGCCTCGGCCACAGCGACCCCCTGCCCGACGGGTCGGTCGATCCGGCCGACCAGGCGCGCGTGCTGGCCGCGGCCGCGGCGAAGCTGGGCGTCGCGCGGCCGATCCTCGCCGGGCATTCCTACGGCGGCGCGGTGGCGATGGCCTGGGCGCTGGCCGATCCGGCGGTCGCCGGGGTCGCGCTTCTGGGCGGCGTGTCGATGCCGTGGGAGGGCGACATCTGGTGGGCGCACCGGCTGATGGGCGGGCCGGCGGGCGCGCTCGTCGCGCCGCTGGTCGCGGCCTGGTGGTCGGACGCGCGGATCGAGGCCGCGACGGCGGGCATCTTCGCCCCCGATCCGGTGCCGCCCGGCTACATCGCGCATGTCGGGGCCGAGCTCACGCTACGGCGGGCGACGCTGCGCGCGAACTCGGCGCAGGTGGCGGGGCTGAAACCCTACGTCGTGGCGATGGCCGCGCGGTATCCGCGGCTCGCGGCGCTGCCGGTCGAGATCCTGCACGGCACCGCCGACACCATCGTGCCTGCGACGACCCACGCGATCCCCCTGTCGCGCGTGCTGCCGCAGGCCCGGCTGACGCTGTTCGAGGGTGTCGGCCACATGCCGCACCACGCCCGGATGGCCGAGACGCTGGCCGCGCTGGAGCGGCTGCGGTTGCAGGCGGCGGGCTGATGGCCCAAGCTTGCCGAAACGACGGAGATCGCCGATGACCGCGACCGCCCTGCCCGCCGGCACGCTGCCCTTCGACGGGGCGATCAGCCACTTCTTCCGCAACGCCGCGCCGCCTTCGGTCCGCAAGGCGATCGAGACCCGCGACAAGGACCGCATCCTCGACCCGGACTACCCCTACCGCGAGGAGATGAAGCGGCACGACTACGACGCCCGGATGGACGCGCTGCAACTGCAGCTCGTGCGGCTGATGGCCTGCGTCAAGGCCACCGGGCGGCGCATGGTCGTGCTGTTCGAGGGCCGCGACGCCGCCGGCAAGGGCGGCACCATCGACGCGCTGCGGATGAACCTGAACCCGCGCATCGCCAGCGTGGTCGCGCTGTCCAGGCCCAGCGACCGCGAGGCCGCGCAGTGGTATTTCCAGCGCTACGTGGACTGGCTGCCCGCGAAGGGCGAGATCGCGATGTTCGACCGGTCCTGGTACAACCGCGGCGTCGTGGAGCACGTCTTCGGCTTCTGCACGCCCGAGGAGCGGGCGCATTTCTTCGCCCAGCTTCCGTCCTTCGAGGGGATGATCGTCGAGGAGGGCATCACGCTGGTGAAGCTCTGGCTCGAGGTCGGGCGGGCGGAACAGCTCAAGCGCTTCCTCGACCGCGAGGGCGACCCGCTGAAGCAGTGGAAGCTGTCCTCGATCGACATCGACGGGCTGCCGAAATGGGACGCCTACACCGCCGCGATCGACGAGACGCTGAAGCGCAGCCACAGCCGGCAGGCCCCCTGGACGGTGATCCTGTCCGACGACAAGAAGCGCGCGCGGATCGCCGCGATCCAGACGGTGCTGCGGGCGATGCCCTTCGACGGGCGCGACGATGCGGTGATCGGGGTGCCCGATGCGCGCATCTGCGGCGGGCCGAAGATCCGCAGCAAGGGCAAATGAAGCGCGGCTACCACCACGGCAACCTGCGCCAGGCGCTGGTCGACGCGGCCCTGTCGCTGATCGAGGAGAACGGCCCGCAGGGCTTCACCCTGACCGAGGCGGCGCGCGCCGCCGACGTGACCCCGGCGGCCGTCTACCGCCACTTCGCCGGGCGCGACGACCTGATCGCCGAGGTCGCGCGGCAGGGCTACGACATCTTCGCGGCGCTGCTCGATTATGCCTACGACGGCGGCCGGCCCACGGCGCTCGCGGCCTTCGAGGCGACGGGCCGGGCCTATCTGGCCTTCGCGCGGAAGTATCCGGGGCATTACAAGGCGATGTTCGAGGCGGGCCTCGCCTTCGACCAGCACCCCGGACTGCACGGCGTGGCCGAACGCGCGCGGGCCACGCTGGAACGCGCGGCCGAGGCGCTGTCGGCCCACCTGCCCCCCGACCGCCGCCCGCCCGCCGCGATGTTTTCGGCACATATCTGGGCGCTGAGCCACGGCATCGTGGAGCTGTTCGCGCGCGGCAAGCCCGGCGGCCGGTCGCCCTTTGCGGCCGAGGACCTGCTCGAGGCCGGGATCGGCATCTATCTGCGCGGGCTCGGGCTGCTGCCGGGGGATCGCTGAGCCCGGCGGCGGATGCGGGGGTTTTCACATGCATCCCGGCGCAGGCCGGCACCGCCCCGCACCCCCCGTGGAGTATTTGAGCCGGAAAGAGAGGCAGGGAGAAAGCAAGGAGGCGGCGCATTCGCTCAAATGCGACGCAGATCGCGCAGCATTCACAGGTGGTCTCGGGACACAATCATGTCGTTGCCTGCCCAGGCCCATGTCGCTTTCCGCCCCCTTTCGGCGCAAACGGGGGGCATCAACGGCCCCCCGCGCGCCATACACGCGGGCGAGGCGATGGAGGCACCCATGGGCGACGAAGGCACGATGCGACGGCAGCGCGGGGGTGGCGGGGCGGCGCGGCGGGCCGAGCGCAGCGCGGTCAGCTTCGACACCGCGGGCTACATCCGCCGCAACATCCCGAACTTCGAGATCCTGAACGACGAGGCGCTGGAGATCATCGAGACCAACGCCGAGACGGTGCTGGAGGAGATCGGCGTCCGCTTCGTCGACAACCCGCCCGCGCTGGAGCTGTGGCGGCAGGCGGGCGCGGACGTGCGGGGCGAGCATGTCCACATCCCGCGCGGCCTTGCGCGGAAACTCTGCGCGACCGCGCCGCGGACCTTCACCCAGCACGCCCGCAACCCCGCCCGGAACGTCGAGATCGGCGGGCGGAACCTCGTGCTCGCCCCGGTCTACGGGCCTCCCTTCGTGCGCGACAACGAAGGCGGGCGGCGCTATGCGACGATCGCCGATTTCCGCAACTTCGTGCGTCTCGGCTACATGGCGAAGTGGCTGCACCACTCGGGCGGCACGGTCTGCGAGCCGACCGACATCGCGGTGAACAAGCGCCACCTCGACATGCTGCTGGCGCACATGGAGCTGTCGGACAAGCCCTTCATGGGGTCGGTGACCGCGCCGGAACGGGCGGCCGACAGCGTGGCGATGGCGAAGATCCTGTTCGGCGCGGATTTCGTCGACGCCAACACGGTGATGACGAGCCTCATCAACATCAACAGCCCGCTGACCTTCGACGGGATCATGATGGGCGCGCTCGAGGTCTATGCGCGGGCGAACCAGGCGGCGATCATCAGCCCCTTCATCGTCGGCGGCGCGATGGCCCCGGTGACGGTCGCGGGCACGCTGACGCAGGTGCTGGCCGAGGTGCTGGCGGGCGTGGCCTATGCGCAGCTCGTCCGCCCCGGCGCGCCGGTCATCTTCGGGGCCTTCGTGACCTCGATCGACATGAACTCCGGCGCGCCGACCTTCGGCACGCCCGAGGCCGCGCACATCACCTGGGGCGCGGGGCAGCTCGCGCGCAGGCTCGGCCTGCCCTACCGCAGCGGCGGGGCCTTCTGCGGCTCCAAGCTGCCCGACGCGCAGGCGGCCTACGAATCCGCCAACAGCCTGAACATGGCGCTGACGGCGGGGGTCAACTTCATGCTGCACGCCTGCGGCTGGCTCGAGGGCGGGCTGGTGTCGAGCTACGAGAAGTTCGTGATGGACGCCGACCAGCTCGGCACGCTGCACCACCTGGCGCAGGGCGTGCAGGTCGATGCCAACGCCCAGGCGATGGAGGCGATCCGCGAGGTGGGGCCGGGGGGGCATTACCTCGGCTGCGCGCATACGCAGGCCAACTTCAAGACCGCCTTCTGGCGCACCGACCTGCTGGACTACAAGCCCTTCGAGACCTGGGACGAGGAGGGCGCGCGCGACACCGCCACGCTCGCGGCGGAGCGGGTGCGGCGGATGCTGGGGGACTACCAGGCGCCTGCGCTGGACGAAGGCCTGCGCGAGGCGCTGCACGCCTTCGTCGCGCGGCGCAAGGCCGAGATGCCCGACCAGTTCGTCTGAGTCAGTCGGCCCGGGCGTCGCGCGCTTCGGCCAGAAGCGCGATCAGCACCTCCAGGTGGCGGCGCACCGAGTAGCCCCCCGCACCCTGCCGCCGCGCGGCATCGAGCGCGGCCTCGGTCGCGATCAGCGCGGGCATGGCGGCTTCGGACGGGTCGATGACGCGCGGCAGGTCGCGGTCGCGGCGGTAGAGGGCCGCGCCCTTCACGGCCGCGGCGAGCAGCAGGCGCGGACGACGCAGGCGCGACAGGTCGGTCGGGGGGAAGGCGATGACGGCGGCGGGCATGGTGACTCCGTTCCTGGCTGCGCGACGATCCTGCGCCGCGATCCGCAACCGTTGCGCGATGACGGTCTTGACCGCACAACCGTTTCCATTCCGTTAACATTTCCACAGAATTATCCACACGGCGCGGTGCCGTTAACCTTTCGTTCACTCTGACACGCAAGGGTTGAGCGTCACGGCGCGTAGTGCCGGGATGCGGGCAGAAGCGGGCCGGATGGCCGGGGAGTGGCGCGGACATGATCGTGCAGGATGACGTGTTTCCGGCCTGGATGCCTGCGGGCCTGCGCAACTACATCCGCCATACCGCGTCCGGTCTGTCGCTGCGCGCGCTGGCCCGGCAGGACGGCTGCCACGCCTCGACCGTCCTGCGCCAGGTCCGCCGCTACGAGAACCGCCGCGACGACCCGCTTCTGGACGAGGCGCTTTCGCCTTCGCCTCTGCCCTTCCCCTTTCCGCCAAAGGACAACGTGATGACCGCGACGCTGCGCAAGGATGCCCTGACGATCGACGAGGCGACGCTGGCGGTCGAAGGCCGCCGCGTGCTGCGCCGGCTGGCCGAACCCCATGCGCTTCTGGCCATCGCCCCGGACATGGAGCGCGCGGTGGTGCTGCGCGTCACGCCCGACCGCGGCACGGTCAGGACGGCGGTGCTCGACCGCGCCATCGCGCAGGCCTTCGCGCTGCGCGACTGGATCGCGCTGGAGGCGCGCGGGCGGGTCACGACCTACGCGCTGACCGCCGCCGGCCGCGCCGCGCTGCGCGGAATGGCGGAGCCGGGTGCCGCGCCTGCGGCGGCACCCGAACACGCCGACCGGCACCGCAGCTGGGGTCACAAGGTGGTGGTCGACGACACCGGCGCGCGGCGGCTGCGCTACAACCTGGCCGAAAGCCCGATCGCGATGCTGGGCCGCCGGCGGGACAGGGACGGCAAGCCCTTCCTGTCCTGCGAGCTGATCCAGGCCGGCGAGCGTCTGCGCGAGGATTTCGAGGCGGCACAGATGGGCCCGCGCGTGGCGCAGAACTGGGAGCGCTTCCTGACCGGCGGCGACCGCGGCGGCTTTTCCGACGCGCCCGCGGCGGGGTCGGCCGGGGCGCGCGACCGCGTGGCGGTGGCGCTGCGCGAGCTGGGCCCGGGGCTCGGCGACATCGCGCTGCGGGTCTGCTGCTTCCTGGAAGGGGTGGAGATGGCCGAAAAGCGGATGGGCTGGGCCTCGCGGTCGGGCAAGATCGTGCTGCGCATCGCGCTGACGCGGCTGAAGCGGCATTACGACGAGGCTTATGGTGCGTCGGGGCCGCTGATCGGGTAGGCGGCGTCGCCGCCATGGACACCGCGCCCCGGCCTGCGCCGGGGCGCGGTGTCTCGTGGGGCTAGCGCAGATCGAAGCGGTCGAGCTCCATCACCTTCGTCCAGGCCGCCGCGAAGTCGCGGACGAACTTGCCCGCGTTGTCGCGCTGGGCATAGACCTCGGCCAGCGCGCGCAGCTGCGCGTTCGACCCGAACACCAGGTCCGCGCGGCCGGCCGTCCAGGTCTGGTGGCCCGACGTGCGGTCATGCGCGACGAAGGCGTCGCCGTCCTCCGAGGTCGGGGTCCAGACGTGGCCCATCGACAGGAGTTCGGTGAAGAAGTCGGGGGCGAGCACGCCCTTGCGGCGGGTGAAGACCCCCTGCGCGTTGCCGCCGTGGTTCGCGCCCAGCACCCGCAGCCCGCCCACGAGCACCGTCATCTCGGGCGCGGTCAGGGTCAGAAGCTGCGCGCGGTCGACCAGCATCTCCTCGGTGGTGGTGCGGAAGGCGGCCTTCTGCCAGTTGCGGAAGCCGTCCGCCTCGGGCTCCATCCAGGCGAAGCTGTCGACGTCGGTCTGGTCCTGGGTGGCATCGGTGCGGCCGGGGCGGAAGCCGACGCTGACCGGATGACCCGCGGCATAGGCCGCATCCTCCACCGCCGCGACGCCCGCGAGCACGATCAGGTCGGCGAGCGACACGCGCCTGCCCCCCGGCAGCCTGCCGTTCACCTCGTCGCGCAGCGCCGTCAGCGCGGCGATGACAGGCCCGGTGCGGGCGGGTTCGTTGACCTCCCAGTCCTTCTGGGGCGCGAGCGCGATGCGCGCGCCGTTCGCGCCGCCGCGCTTGTCGGAGCCGCGGAAGGTGGAGGCGGATGCCCAGGCGCTGAAGATCAGGTCGGCCTCGGGCAGGCCGAGGTCGAGGATGCGGACCTTGAGGCCCGCGATGTCGGCCTCGTCGATCAGGCCATGCGTCACCGGCGGGACCGGGTCCTGCCAGATCAGGTCCTCGGCCGGGACTTCGGGGCCGAGATACAGGACCTTCGGCCCCATGTCGCGGTGCGTCAGCTTGAACCAGGCGCGGGCGAAGGCGTCGGCGAATGCCGCCGGGTCGGCGTGGAAGCGGCGCGAGATGGCGGCGTAGGCGGGGTCGGCCTTCATCGCCATGTCGGCGGTGGTCATGATGATGCGATGCGTCCGCGCGCCCGTCTCGGGGTCGGGTGCGTGGTCCTCGGGTTTCAGGCCGACGGGCGTCCACTGGTGCGCGCCGGCGGGGCTTTTGGTCAGCTCCCACTCGTAGCCGAAGAGCACGTCGAAATAGCCCATGTCCCAGCGCGTCGGGTGGGGGGTCCAGGCGCCCTCGATGCCGGAGGTGATCGCGTCGCGGCCGTGGCCCGACCCGTAGGTCGACAGCCAGCCGAGGCCCATCGCCTCCAGCGCCGCCCCTTCGGGTTCGCGGCCGACGTGGTCGGTGGTGCCCGCGCCGTGGGTCTTGCCGAAGGTGTGGCCCCCGGCGGTCAGCGCGACGGTTTCCTCGTCGCCCATCGCCATCCGCGCGAAGGTCTCGCGAATGTCGCGGGCCGATGCCAGCGGGTCGGGCACGCCGTTCGGGCCTTCGGGGTTGACGTAGATCAGGCCCATCTGCACGGCGGCCAGCGGCGTTTCCAGCTGGCGGTCGCCGGAGTAGCGCTCATCGCCCAGCCAGGTGTCCTCCCTGCCCCACCAGATGTCCTCCTCGGGCGCCCAGACGTCGACCCGGCCCGCGCCGAAGCCGAAGGTCCTGAAGCCCATCGTCTCCATCGCGACGTTGCCCGCCAGGATGAAGAGGTCGGCCCAGGAGATGCCGTTGCCGTATTTCTGCTTGATCGGCCACAAGAGGCGGCGGGCCTTGTCGAGGTTGGCGTTGTCGGGCCAGGAGCCGAGCGGCGCGAAGCGGTGCGAGCCGGAGCCCGCGCCGCCGCGCCCGTCGGCGGTGCGGTAGGTGCCGGCCGAATGCCAGGCGAGGCGGATCATCAGCCCGCCGTAATGGCCGTAGTCGGCCGGCCACCAGCCCTGGCTGTCGGTCATGAGGCGGCAGAGGTCGGCCTTCAGCGCCGCGTAGTCGATCTTCGCGAAGGCGGCGGGGTAGTCGAAGTCCGGCCCCAGCGGGTTTCCGGCGGGGCCGTGCTGGTGCAGGATCGACAGGTTCAGCTGGTTCGGCCACCAGTTGCGGTTGCCCCGCCCGCCGAACCGCGCCGCCGGGCGCGCAGCCCCGTGCATGACCGGGCAGCCCGTGCCTGCGTCGTTGCCGTCCATCGCATGTCCCCTGTCGTTCCCGGTCCCTCGCGCGAGATAACCTGTGCCGCGGTGATTCCAACAGGGGCCGCGCGCGGTTGCGGTCCCCGGGCACCTGGCCTATCTGGAAGGCAGCCCGTCTGTCAGGGGGACGAAGCCGTTGCGCGACCTGAAGCTGCCCGAGGGGCGTCACCCCGAGAAGGCCCACCGCGCGGACCAGGCGCAGCCGAAGAAGCCCGCCTGGATCCGGGTGAAGGCTCCGACCTCCGAAGGCTACAAGGCGACGCGCGACATCATCCGGGCGCAGCGGCTGACCACGGTCTGCGAGGAGGCGGGCTGCCCCAATGTCGGCGAATGCTGGGCGCAGGGGCACGCGACCATGATGATCATGGGCGAGATCTGCACGCGGGGCTGCACCTTCTGCAACGTGGCGACGGGGCGGCCCGCCGCGCTCGACGCCTTCGAGCCGGGGCGGGTGGCCCACGCGGTGGCCCAGCTGGGCCTCGCACATGTCGTCGTCACCAGCGTGGACCGCGACGACCTGCCCGACGGCGGGGCGGAGCATTTCGCCCAGACGATCCGCGCCATCCGCCACCGCGCGCCCGCGACCACGATCGAGGTTCTGGTGCCCGATTTCCTGAAATGCGGCCCCGGGGCGCTGGAGACGGTGGTGGCCGCGCGGCCCGACGTGTTCAACCACAACCTCGAGACGGTGCCGGGCCTCTACCCGGAGGTCCGCCCCGGGGCGCGCTACTTCCACTCGCTGCGGCTGCTCCAGCGGGCGAAGGAGCTCGATCCGGCGATGTTCACCAAGTCGGGGATCATGGTCGGCCTGGGCGAGGACCGCCAGGCAATCCTGCAGGTGATGGACGACATGCGCGCCGCCGACGTCGATTTCCTGACGATCGGGCAGTATCTGCAGCCGACGCCGAAGCACCACGCCGTCGCCAGCTTCGTCACGCCCGAGGCCTTCGCGCAGCTCGAGGCCGCGGCGCGGGGCAAGGGCTTCCTGATGGTGTCGGCGACGCCGCTGACCCGGTCCTCCTACCACGCGGGCGAGGATTTCGCCCGGCTGCGCGCGGCCCGCGCGGCGCGGCGGGGGTAGGCGAGGGCGCCCCGGGCGATCGACTCCTGACCGGGTTGTGTCAGCCTGAGGGGGTTGCGTTCACCGTTTCCCTGCGCCCCGTCGGCGCGGCTAGTTCCTTTTCATGACGCAGAGGACTCCACATGGCCGTCTATCACGGGACCATCGGCGGCGACGTCATCAGCGGCACCGGCCGCGTCGACCAGATCTACGGGCGCGACAGCCTGACCGGCCTCGACCGCGTCAGCGACACGCTGTTCGGCCGGGGCGGCAACGATGCGCTGTTCGGGGACAACGGGGCCGACCGGCTGTTCGGCGGCGGCGGCGACGACGGGATCGACGCGGGCGACTTCGCCTTCTGACCGCGCCCCGCGGCCTTGCCTTGGCGGGGCGCGACCGTTACGTCGCGCCGCAGACCCCGCCGAGGACACGCCGCCCATGCGCGCCGAGACGCAGACCCACGTCGATGCCATCCGGAAGTCGCTCGCGCTCCTGGCGCAGCGGCTGGACTGGGAGACGGCGTCGCACCGGCTGGAGGAGTTCGACGCGCTGATCGAGGCGCCCGACCTGTGGAACGACCCCGCCCGCGCGCAGAAGCTGATGAAGGACCGCCAGGCGCTGATGGACGCGGTGGGCACCTACCGGCTGATCGACGGGTCCCTGCGCGACAACGTGGAGCTGATCGAGCTCGGCGAGGCCGAAGGGGACAGCGACATCGTGGCCGAGGCCGAGGCCGCGCTGCGCGCGCTGGTCGAGGTCGCGGCGGCGAAGGAGCTCGAGGCGCTGCTCGACGGCGAGGCGGACGGCAACGACACCTTCCTCGAGGTGAACGCGGGGGCCGGGGGCACCGAGAGCTGCGACTGGGCCGCGATGCTGGCGCGGATGTACGTCCGCTGGGCGGAGCGCAAGGGCTTCACCGTCGAGATGCAGTCGGAGACGGCGGGCGAGGAGGCGGGCATCCGCAGCGTCAGCTACAAGATCTCGGGCCGCAACGCCTATGGCTGGCTCAAGTCGGAATCGGGCGTGCACCGGCTGGTGCGGATCAGCCCCTACGACAGCGCGGCGCGGCGGCATACCTCGTTCTGTTCGGTGTGGGTCTATCCGGTCGTGGACGACAACATCGAGATCGAGGTGCTCGACAAGGACATCCGCATCGACACCTACCGGTCGTCCGGCGCGGGCGGGCAGCACGTCAACAAGACCGACTCGGCGGTGCGGATCACCCACTTCCCGACCAACATCGTGGTGACGTCATCGCTGAAGTCGCAGCACCAGAACCGCGACATCGCGATGCAGGCGCTGAAATCGCGGCTGTATCAGCTGGAGCTGGAGAAGCGCACCGCCGCGATCCAGGAGGCGCACGACAGCAAGGGCGACGCGGGCTGGGGCAACCAGATCCGGTCCTACGTGCTGCAGCCCTACCAGATGGTGAAGGACCTGCGCACGGGGGTCGAGACGTCGGACACGCAGGGCGTGCTCGACGGCGACCTCGACCCCTTCATGGCGGCGACGCTGGCGCTGGGCGTCAGCGGCAAGACCCGCGAGGCAGCGCAGGCCGGCTAGAGCTTGGCCGCGTTGACGCCGTGGTAGTCCACGAGGTAGCTGCGCAGCCACAGCCGCACGTCGGTGACGTCGGCGGTCGCGGGCTTGGCGCGCAGCGCCTCCCAGGCTTCGCGCAGGCGGTCGATCTCGGCGATCTTCTCGGCGTCGTCGCGGGCGCGGGCACCGCCCTTCCAGCGCACGTTGTAGCGGTCGCCGCCGATCTGGACATGATCGTTGCCGCCGACGAAATGGCAGTGGATCGCGTTGCGGTTGCCGCGATAGGTGCCGGACTGGCGCCCCGAGGCGACGCCCAGGTTTTCATACTCGAACGGCATGCCTGTTCCCCTGAAACCCCGCCGCCCGATTCGCGGCATGCGCCCGAGTATACTCCGGCCGACCGCCCGCCGGGGGCAGATTGCGCGCCGGGTCAGGCTTTCCTGACGACCGTCGCGCCCATGATCGCCGCCGCCAGCGCGGCGAAGGCGGCGGCGGACCACGCGACGGCGGCGAAGCCCGCGGCGGTGGCGGCGGCGGTGCCGGGTGCGGCGAAGCCGAGGCTCGCCGCCCCGCCGGCGCGGGAAAACCCCCAGGCCGCCGCCTGCCCCATCAGCGCGACCGCCGCGAGGCCCGCCACGCGCGCGACGGCGTTGTTGATGCCGCTGGCTGCGCCCTGTTCCTCGCCCGAGGCTGCGGCCATGACCGCGGCGGAGAGGGGGGCGACGACGAAGCCCATCCCGAAGGCCGCAAGCGTCATCGCCGGGACGGCGGCGCGCCAGAACTCCCCCGGCACCGCCGTGGCCGCGAGCCAGGCGTAGCCGCACGCCACCAGCGCCGCCCCGCCCGCGATCGGCACCGCGGCCCCGGTGCGGTCGGCCAGGCGCCCGACCGGCCCCGACATCGCCCCGATCAGGACCGAGAAGGGCAGGAAGGCCGCCGCGACCGCCGTGGGCGTGACGGCCCAGGCGGCGATGGCGGTCATCGGCAGGAAGAACATCACCGCGGTCAGCGCGAAATACAGGAAGAAGGTCGCGAGGTTCGCCGCCGCGAAGGCCCGGTCGCGGAAGAGGCCGAGGCGCATCATCGGGGCGGGCGCGCGCGCCTCCCACGCGACGAAGGCGGCAAGCAGCGCGAGGCCTGCGAGCGCCGGTTCTAAGCGCCCGTCGGTCATCCCCCAGGCGAGCGCGCCGAGGCCTGCGGTCGCGAGCGTGGCCCCCGGCCAGTCGACCGTCGTGCCCGGCCGGCCGGCGTCGGGGGCGACGTGGGCCCGCAGCATCCACAGGCAGGCGAGGCCGAGCGGCAGGTTCGCGGCGAAGATGATCCGCCAGCCCGGCGGACCGGCCCGGTCGAGCACCAGGCCCCCCACCACCGGCCCGAGCGCCGTGGTGACGGCCGAGGCCGCGGCCCAGATCCCCAGCGCGCGGCCGCGCCCGCCGTCGGAATAGGCGCGCCCGATGATCGCCATGGACGACGGCACCATCAGCGCCGCGGCCAGCCCCTTGAAGGCGCGCGCCGCGATCAGCGTCCCGGCAGAGGGCGCGAGCGCGCAGAGCACCGAGGCGAGCGTGAAGAGCCCGATCCCCCAGCCGAAGATGCGCACGGTGCCGAAGCGGTCGCCCATCGCGCCGCCCGCAAGGATCACCGCCGACAGGGTCAGGAGGTAGGCGTTGCCGACCCACTGCGCCTGCATCAGGCTCGCGCCCAGGTCGGCGCGGATCGCGGGCACCGCGATGGCGGTGACCGACGAGTCGATGAACCCCATGGACGAGGCGAGGATCGCGGTCGCCAGCACCCAGGGCCGGGCCTCGGGCGTGCAGAAGGGCGCCGGGCCCGCGCCCGACGCCCCCGGAACGGCGGTCATGCCGCGTCAGCCCTCGATCGTCTTGGCGGTGTCGCTGGTGAAGGTCGCCGTCGGTGCCGCGAGCGCGGGGCGGGTCTGCGCCAGCGGGTCTTCCTGGCGCTGGACCGAGCCCTCGAAATGGGCGCCCGACTCGATCGCGATGGTCTTGTGGATGATGTCGCCCTCGACCCGCGCGGTGGCGGTGAGGCGGACCTTCAGGCCGCGCACGCGGCCGACGACGCGGCCGTTCACGACGATGTCGTCGGCCATGATCTCGCCGCGGATCGTGGCGGTCTCGCCCACCGTCAGCAGATGCGCGCGGATGTCGCCCTCGACCGTGCCCTCGACCTGGATGTCGCCCGCGGTCTTGAGGTTCCCCACGACCGTCAGGTCGGCCGACAGGACCGAGGTGCCCGATTTGCCGCGCGGCGCGGCGGGGGTCATGTCCATGCTGGGGCGCGTCTCGGGCATGCGGGGCTTGTCGGACGAGGGTGCCGCCCCGGGTTCGTTGATGCGGGATTTAGAAAACATTCTGGCCTGCCCTGATGAAGGTCATCGGATTGACGGCGGTGCCGCCCGCCCGGATTTCATAGTGAAGATGCGTCCCCGTGGAACGCCCCGAATTGCCCATAGCACCGATCACATCCCCGCGCGACACCTTTTCCCCGACGTTCACTTTCACGGCAGACATGTGCGCGTAGCGCGTGGTCAGGCCGAAGCCGTGGCGGATCACGACCGATTGCCCGAAGCTGCCGTCCCAGCCGGCCGTGATGACGGTGCCGTCGCCGGTGGCGTAGATCGGCATGCCCATCGCGCCCGCGATGTCGGTGCCCTCGTGCATCCGGGTGCCCCGGCCCGTGGGGTCCTCGCGCCGGCCGAAGCTGCTCGTCACCCGGTAGCTGCCGAAGACCGGCATCGCGAGCGGCACCTGGCTCGCGGCGATGCGGTACATGTTCATCTCGTCGAGCTTGCCCAGGATCTCGCCGGCGCGAAGCTGGTCGGGCGTCGGCGCCGCGCCGCTGGTCGACAGCGTCAGCGGCGACAGCGGCCCGCCCTGCCCGGAATAGCCGCGCCGGATCGTCGTCAGCAGCTCTTCGGGCGACAGCCCGGCGGCGCGGAACACCTTGTCGAGCGGCTCCATCGAGACCATCACGGCCTCTTCGAGGCGGGTGAAGATCTCGTCGTTGTCGGCAAGGATCCGCGCCTTCTCGTCGGCGATCCGTTCGGCCCGGGCGGCGGCCTGCGCCACCGCACCCTGCATCAGGTCGCGCTGCCCGGCCGCGGTGTCGAGCGCCGCCGCAAGCAGCGCCACCGTCGCCTCGGCATCCTCGGCGCGGACATCGGCCGTGCGGGTGCTGCCGGTCGTCGCCTGAAGCTCCTCGGTCGCCGAGGCCGCGAGCGAGCGCGCCTCGTCGCGCTGCCCGGTCACGCGGCGCAGCGTCGCCTGCAGCGTCTCGATCCCGGTTTCGAGTTCGCGCCGCCGGTCCTCGCCGGCCAGCAGGCGGGCCTGCATCGCGCTGACCTGGTCGAGCGCCGCGTTGAAGCGCGCCTGCGCCCGCGCCGCTTCCTCCGCCCGCAGGTCGCGGTCGGCCGACAGGGCGTTCAGCCGCTCCTCGAACCCCGCTTGGCGCTGGTCCGCCAGGTCGCGCGACGACCCCGCCGTCACCCAGTCCATCAGCACGAGCGAGGTCGCCACGATCGTCCAGACCACGGCCAGCCCGCCCCCCGCCAGCGCCACGGCCTGGGTCGAGGAGCGCAGCCGGACGAAGCGGGTCGCGGTGTCGGACTTCAGGAACAGGCGCTGTTCGGGCAGGCGCGCCTCGAGCGCGGTGTGCAGGCGGTAGGTCAGGCGGCTGAACACGTCGCTGGGGCCCCTCTCGCAACGCGGGTCCGGTGCCCGCTGACGTTCCGGCGGAAATACCCGCCGCCCGTGCACCGCGCAACAGCTTTGGCCGGGCCGGCCCCGGGGCCGGCGAGGGGCTGCCGATTTCGGCAGGGAACCGCCGATTTGCCCTCCGGGTCAGGATCGCCCGACTTCACCGGCGGCGATGGCCGCGGGCGGCAGGGTCGGCGGGACCGCGACGGGCCTCCCGGTCCGCGTGATCACAGGCCTTGTGCAGCCTCCAGCACCGCGTCGGCGTGGCCCTTGACGCTGACCTTGTTCCACACCCGCGCCACCCGGCCCTGCCCGTCGATCAGCACCGTCGTGCGCTCGATCCCCATGTAGGTCCTGCCATACATGCTTTTCTCCAGCCAGACGCCGTAGTCCTCGGAGGTATGGCCCCTCTCGTCGCTGGCCAGGATGATGCCGAGCCCGTGCTTGTCGCAGAACATGTCGTGGCTTTTCACGCTGTCCTTGCTGATCCCGATGACCGTCGTCCCCGCGCCGTCGAAGGCCGCCTTGCGGGCGTTGAAGTCCTGCGCTTCCAGCGTGCAGCCCGGCGTGTCGTCCTTGGGGTAGAAGTAGAGCACGACCTTGCGCGGCCGCAGGGCCGACAGGGTGACGGTCGCGCCGCCGCTGACCGGAAGGGTGAAGTCGGGGGCGGTGTCGCCTGCGCTGATCATCGGGGCCTCGCACGAAGTTGTCGATGGCGTTGTAGGAGCGGCGCGGCAAAGATAAAGCCCCGAGGATGGCCGCCGCGACATGACCCCCGCATGACCGACACCGCCCCCGTCAGGACCCGGGGCCCGCGCCTGTGGTGGCTGTCGCTGCGCTCGGCCGCGCTGACGGTGCTGGGTCTGGGCCTGCTCGGCGCGGCCGCGGCCTTCGCGGTGCTGGCGCTGACCGGCCAGGCGATCCGGCTGCCCCCGGCGCTCGTCGCGCGGATCGAGGCGCGGCTGGACGACGGGCTGCCGCCGCGGATGCAGGTCGACCTCGGCGGGGTCGAGGTCGCGGTCGACGACGACTGGACCCCGCGGCTGCGGCTGGCCGACGTGGCGCTGCGGCAGGACGGTGCCGCGCTCCTGACCCTTCCCGAGGCGGCGGTGGTGTTCGACCCCGGGGCCTTCCTGACCGGGCGGCTCCTTCCCGTCGACGTGCGGCTGTCGGGCGCGGACATCGCGCTGACCCGCGATGCCGCGGGGCGGATCGACATCGGCCCGGGCCCGGGCGCTGCGGGGGCGGACCTCGCGGCCGCCCGCGCCGCGCTGCGCCGGGTGCTGGCGGCACCGGCCCTGGCGGGCCTGCGCGCGGTCGGGATCGACCGCGTCACGCTGTCGCTGGCGGACGCGCGGTCGGGCCGGGTCTGGCGGGCGACCGGGGGCCGGCTCGCGGTGACCCTGACGGAGGCGGACGTCCGGGCGGAGCTGACCGTTGCCGTCGCGGGCGCGACCGCGCGGCTGTCGGCCGTCGCCGCGCGCGGGAGCGATGCGGCCAGCCTGCGGCTGACCGTCGACGGCGTCGCGGCGGCGGACCTCGCCGCGCAGGTCGCCCCGCTCGCGGCCCTCAGCGTCGTCGACGCGCCGCTCTCGGGCGAGGTCTCGGGCAGCCTCGACGCCGCGGGCGCGGCGGGGCCGGTGACGGCGCGGCTGACGCTCGGCCCGGGGTCGCTGCGGCCCGACCCGGGCGCGACCCCCCTGCCCTTCGACGGCGCGGCGCTTGACCTGTCGTTCGACCCCGCGACCGCCCGCGTGACCCTGCGCGAGGGGCGGGTGCAGAGCCGGGTGCTGCGCGCGCGGCTGACCGGCCACGCCGATCTGCTGGACGCGGGCGGCGCGCCCCTGCCCCTCGGCGGCTGGCCCGACCAGATCACGGCGCAACTGGCGCTGTCGGACGCGGCCTTCGATCCGCAGGGGCTGTTCGCGGCCCCGCTGACCTTTCCGCAGGGCGCGGTGGACCTGCGGCTGCGGCTGCGGCCGTTCGCCATCGACCTGGGCCAGGTGTCGCTGACCGGCGACGCGACGCGGCTGGCGGCGTCGGGGCGCGTCACGGCCGACGCGGCGGGGTGGACGACGGCGCTCGACATCTCGCTCAGCGCCGTGGCGACGGGCGACCTGCTGCGGCTCTGGCCGCTGTCGCTGGTGCCGAAGACCCGCGACTGGTTCGCGCGCAATGTGCGGGCGGGGCAGCTCCGGGACCTGCGCGCGGCCGTCCGGCTGCGGCCGGGGGCGACAGCGGTGGTGGCGATGCAGTACGACTTCGCCGACGCGACGGTGCAGGTGATGCCGAACCTGCCGCCGATCACCGGCGGCCGCGGCCGCGCGGCGCTCGAGGGGCAGGCCTACACCATCGCGCTCGACGACGGCACCGTGACCCCGCCCGAAGGCGGCGCGATCGACGTCGCGGGGTCGAGCTTCCGCATCGCCGACGTGACCGCGCGGCCGAACGTGGCGGCGGTGCGCCTCGTCACCGACAGCCCGCTGACGGCGGCGATGTCGCTGCTGAACCAGGCACCCTTCCGCTTCCTGCAGAAGGCCGGGCAGCCGGTCGACCTCGGCGGGGGCCGCGCGCGGGTGATCGCCGACCTGACGCTGCCCCTGCAGCCGGCGGTGGAACTCGCCGACGTGACCTATGCGGTGACGGGCGAGGTCACGGATTTCGCGTCGGACCGTATCGTGCCGGGCCGCCGCGTCACCGCCCCCCGGCTGGACCTGACCGCCGACCCTGCGGGCCTGATGCTGCGCGGCGCGGGACGGCTGGGCGATCTGCCCTTCGACGCCGCCTGGCGGCAACCCTTCGGGCCGGAGGGCGCGGGCGGCTCGACGCTGACCGGCAGCGTCCGGCTGACCGACGCGGGGCTGCGCAGCATCGGCGTCGCACTGCCCGACGGGCTGCTGTCGGGCGAGACGGCGGCGGAGGTCACCGTCGCCCTGCCGCGCGGCGCGCCGGCCGAACTGCGGCTGACGGGGGACCTTGCCGGGGCCGGGCTGCGCGTGCCCGCCCTGGGCTTCGCGCAGGCCGGCCCCGGCGCGCTCGGGGTCGAGGCCACGCTGTCGACCCCGCCGCGCGTCGACCGGCTGACCGTCGACCTGCCGGGCCTGTCGCTGGCGGGGTCGGTCCGTCTGCAGCCCGGCGGGGGGCTGGAGGAAGCGGCCTTCGACCGGCTCGTCGCGGGCGACTGGCTCGACGCGACGGCGGTCGTGACCGGCGCGGGCGCGCGGGTCACGGGCGGCACGATGGACCTGCGGCGGATGCCCGGCGGCACGGCGGGGGGCGGCGGCGGCGCGCCCTTCGGCCTGACGCTCGACCGGCTGCGGGTCTCGGACACCATCGCCTTCACGGGCTTCCGCGGCAGCTTCAACCCGCAGGGCGGGCTGAACGGCAAGTTCCGCGCCGGGGTCAACGGGGCGGGTGCGGTCGATGGCACCGTGGTGCCCATCGCGGGCGGCAGCGCGGTGCGGCTGCGGTCGGACGACGCGGGGTCCGTGCTGGCCGCCGCGGGCATCTTCGCCTCGGCCCGCGGCGGCGCGCTCGACCTGACGCTGATCCCGCAGGGCGCGCCCGGCACCTACGACGGTCGCGCCGCGATCACCGGGGTGCGGGTGCAGAACGCCAACGTGCTCGCCGCACTCCTGAACGCGATCTCGGTCGTGGGGCTTCTGGAACAGCTGAACGGCAGCGGCATCGTCTTCAACAACGTGGACGTCGATTTCCGGCTGACGCCGCAGGCGGTGGAGATCACGCGGGGCGCGGCGACGGGCGCCTCGCTCGGCGTGTCGATGGCGGGGGTCTACGACCCGGCGGCGGGCCGGATGGACGTGCAGGGGGTGATCTCGCCCATCTACATCGTCAACGGCATCGGCGCGATCTTCACCCGCGCGGGCGAGGGGCTGTTCGGCTTCACCTACCGGATGTCCGGCCCCGCCGGGTCGCCCTCGATCACGGTCAACCCGCTGTCGATCCTGACGCCGGGCATGTTCCGCGAGATCTTCCGCCGCCCTGCCCCGAGGATCCCGGAATGACGCCCGACGACTTCGACTTCGCCTTGCCCGAGCGGCTCATCGCCACCCGCCCCGCCCGGCCCCGCACCGCGGCGCGGCTGCTGCTGGCCGAAGGCGACGCCATCGCCGACCTGCGGGTGCACGACCTGGTCCGCGTCTTCCGCCCCGGCGACCGGCTGGTGCTGAACAACACCCGCGTCATCCCCGCGCGCCTGACCGGCCTGCGCAGCCGCGGCGATGCGGTCGCGAAGGTCGAGGTGACGCTGCTGGAACCCGCAGCCGCTGGCTGGCGCGCGCTCGCGAAGCCGCTGCGCAAGCTCGCAGAGGGGGAGGTGCTGCGGTTTTCGGATGACCTGTCGGCCACGGTCGCCGAGAAGGGGGAAGGCGACCTGCGGCTGGTCTTCAACCTGACCGGCGGCGGCTTCGACGCGGCGCTGAATGCCGCCGGCGCGATGCCGCTGCCGCCCTACATCGCGGCAAAGCGCAAGCCCGACGCGCAGGACGCGACCGACTACCAGACCGTCTTCGCCCGCCACGCCGGTGCCGTCGCGGCCCCCACCGCATCGCTGCACTTCGACGAGGCGCTGCTGCGCGCCATCGCGGCGAACGGCGTCGGGCTGACCGAGGTGACGCTGCACGTCGGCGCGGGGACCTTCCTGCCGGTCAAGGCCCTCGACGTCACGACCCACCGGATGCACGCCGAATGGGGCGAGGTGACGCCGGAGGCGGCGGAGGAGATCAATGCCACGAAGGGCCGGGTCATCCCCGTCGGCACCACCGCGCTGCGGCTGATCGAAAGCGCCGGGCGCACCGGGCGGGTGACGCCCTGGCGGGGCCCGACCGACATCTTCATCTATCCGGGCTTCGACTTCCGCGTGACCGATGCGCTGATGACCAACTTCCACCTGCCGAAGTCGACGCTGATGATGCTGGTGTCGGCGCTGATGGGGCGCGCGCGCATGATGCGCATCTACGCCCACGCCATCGCCGAGGGCTACCGCTTCTTCAGCTACGGGGATGCGTCGCTCTTGGTGCCGGAAGGGCGCGCAGGCTGAGGCAAGCCGGGGCTCTGCCCCGGACCCCGAGGTATTTTCGGCAAGATGAAATCAGGGGCCTCAAGGCGGGGATGGCAGAACCTGCCGGATGAACCCGAGCGCCGCCGCGAGACCGTCGTTCGCGATGCCGTGCCCGGTGCCGCGCATGACGTGGCCCTGCACGTCGAATCCCGCGGCATCCAGCGCCGTGCCCGCGCGCGCCATGTCGCCGAAGGGCACGACGTCGTCCAGGTCGCCGTGGACCAGCAGCACCGGCGGCTTCGTCACCGCCTGCCCCAGCCGTTCGGGCGTGAGCAGCCGCCCCGCGATCGCGACCACGCCCGCCACCTGCACCGCCCGCCGCGGCGCGACGTGCAGCGCCATCATCGCGCCCTGGCTGAACCCCGCGAGCACGATGCGGTCCGCCGTCACCCCCTCCGCCGCCGTCGTCGCGTCGAGCCAGGCGTCCAGGTCGGCCGCCGCGGCCAGAAGCCCTTCCTCGGCGAGCGCCTCGGACGACCCGTCGAGCCAGGGGATCGGAAACCACTGCCGGCCGGAGGGATTGCCGCGGCAGGGCTCGGGCGCGTCGGGGGCCAGGAAGGCCACGCCCGGCAGGTGCGCGCCCAGCACGTCGGCGAGGCCCAGGAGGTCCGCCCCGTCGGCCCCGTAGCCATGCAGGAACACCACCAGCCCCGTCGCGTCCTTCGGCCCCCGGCGGCCCGATCGCAATGCGCGCGTCATACTCCCTGCCGTCCCTTCATCTGGTGATACCATTCCCACAGCGCCCGCGCCGCGACCGACCGCCAGGGCGACCAGGCCACCGACAACGCCCGCAACGCCCTTTCGTTCGGCCGCGCGGACAGTCCGAACAGGTCGCGCGCGGCTTCCTGCAGCGCGAGGTCCCCCGGCGCGAAGGCGTCGGCGCGGCCGAGCGCGAACATCGCATAGATCTCGGCCGTCCACATCCCGATCCCGGGCAGCGCCACCAGCGTCGCCACCACCCGGTCGTCGGGCAGGTCGCGCAGGGCCGCGAAGTCGATCCCGCTCGCCGCGAGCGCGCGGGCATAGCGCGCCTTCTGGCGGCTGAAGCCCACCGCCCGCAGCGCCTCGTCGGTCGCGGCGAGGATCGCCTCGGGCGTGGTCAGCCCCGCCGCCTCCATCCGCGCCCGGATCGCGGCGGCGGCGGCGACGCTGACCTGCTGGCCGGCAATCGCATCGAGCAGCGCCGCGAACCCGTCCTCGCGCCGCCGCAACGGCAGCACCGGCGCGACCGCGGCCACCCGGGCAAAGCGCGGCTCGGCAGTGACCAGCCAGGCCATCCCCTCGGCGACGCAGGCCGGGGTCGCGATGATCCGGCCGCTCATGTCAGCCGGCGGATCAGGCCCGAGGTATCGCCCCGCCCCCCGCCCATCAGCTGCACGTCCTTGTAGAACTGGTCGACCAGCGCCGTCACCGGCAGCCGCGCGCCGATCCGGTCGGCGGTGGCCAAGCAGATCGCCAGGTCCTTCCGCATCCAGTCCACCGCGAAGCCGAAGTCGAACTGCCCGTCGAGCATCGTCCTGTGCCGGTTCACCATCTGCCAGGACCCCGCCGCCCCCTGCGCGATGACCTCGACCACCGCCGCGCCGTCCAGCCCCGCCTTCCGGCCGAAGGCCAGCGCCTCCGACAGGCCCTGCATCAGGCCCGCGATGCAGATCTGGTTCATCATCTTGGCGAGCTGCCCCGCGCCGACCGGCCCGAGACGGCGGCAGATGCGGGCGTAGGCGGCCATGACCGGCTCTGCCGCGGCATAGTCGGCCTCCGCCCCGCCGCACATGATGGAGAGCTGCCCGTTGACCGCGCCCGCCTGCCCGCCGCTGACCGGGGCGTCGACGTAGCCCACCCCGCGCTCGCCCGCCTGCGCCGCAAGCTCGCGCGTGACCTCGGCGCTGACCGTGGTGTGGTCGACGAACACCGCCCCCGCCGCCATCGCGGGCAGCGCCGCGCGGAAGACCTCGCGCAGGTCGTCGTCGTTGCCGACGCAGGCCATCACGAAGGTGGCACCGTCGGCCGCCTCGGCGGGCGTGTCCGCAACCCGGCCCGCGTGCGCGGCCCCCCAGGCCTCTGCCTTGGCCCGCGTCCGGTTCCACACCGCGACCTCGTGCCCCTTGGCCGCGAGGTGCCCCGCCATCGGCGCGCCCATCACGCCCAAGCCCAGAAACGCCACCCGCGCCATCGCCCGCCCCTTCCGATCTGAACGGCGCTTTGTTGCGCCAGAGGAACCCTTGGACTAGACACCCGGCACAGGAACCGCAACCGGACCCCGATGCTGACCCTCTTCCGCTGGCTTCTGCGCATCATCACGGCCGGCGTCGCGCTGTCGCTTCTGGCGATGCTGCTGGTCGGCTGGTTTCTGTCGCGCTCGCTGCCCGACTACGACGAGGATTTCACGGTCGCGGGCCTGACCGCCCCGGTCGAGATCGTGCGCAACAACGACAACGTGCCGCACATCTTCGGGGCGACCGATGCCGATGTCTACTTTGCGCTGGGCTTCGCGCATGCGCAGGACCGGCTGTGGCAGATGACGATGCTGCGCCGCACCGCGCAGGGGCGCCTGTCGGAAATCTTCGGCACCCGCACGCTGCAGATCGACGAGCTGCTGCGCCGCTACGACCTCTATTCCCTGTCGGTGCAGTCGGTCGCCGCGCAGGATGCCGCGACGCAGGCCGCGCTGACCGCCTATGCCGCAGGCGTCAACGCCTGGATCGGGCAGGTCAACGCGGGGGCCCGTGGCCGCGGCGCGCCCGAGTTCTGGCTCTTCCCGCCCGAGATCGCGGCCTGGCAGCCGGCCGACAGCATCGCCATCCTGAAGCTGATGGCGCTGCAGCTGTCGCCGCATCTGGAAGCCGAGGTGCTGCGGGCGCGCATGACGCTGGCGTTGCCGCCCGAACGGCTGCGCGACATCCTGCCCGACGACCCGACGCGGGGCATCGTCTCGCCCGACTACGCGGGCCTGTTCCCCGGCGTGCCGCGCAGCTTCGCCGCGCTGGACGGGCCGCCCGACGACCCGCTGTCCCCCTTTCCCCGCATGGACCGCGCGGGCGCGTCGAACGCCTGGGCCGCGATGCCCTCGCGGTCGGCGTCGGGGGGGACGCTTCTGGCCAACGACCCGCACCTGAACTTCACCGCGCCGACGATCTGGTATCTCGCGCGGCTGGAGCTGCAGTCGGGCGGCGTCATCGGCGCGACCATCCCCGGGGTGCCCGCCGTGCTGCTCGGCCGGTCGGCCAAGGTCGGCTGGGGGCTGACCTCGAGCTACCTCGACGACCAGGACCTGTTCATCGAGGAGCTGAACCCCGGCAATCCCGAACAGTACCGCACCCCCGACGGCTGGAAGGATTTCGTGACCCGCCGCACGATCATCGAGGTCGCCGACGCCCCCCCGGTGACGATCACCCTGCGATGGACCGACAACGGCCCCGTCCTGCCCGGCACGCACTACGACCTCGCGTCGGTCACCCCGGCGGGCAGCGTCGCGGCGCTGTCCTGGACGGCGCTGACCGGCGCCGACACGACGATGACCGCCGCGATCCGCATGATGGGCGCGCAATCGGTGGCCGACGCGCTCGCGGCGGGAGAGGACTTCGTCGCGCCGAGCCAGAACCTCGTCGTGGCCGACACCGAAGGCATCGCCATGCAGCTGATCGGCCGGATGCCGCGCCGCGACCCGGCGAGCCAGTCGCAGGGCCGCATCCCGAGCCCCGGCTGGGTGGCCGAAAACCGCTGGCAGGGCATGTTTCCCTATGCCGAAAACCCCCGCTGGGTGAACCCCGCGGCCGGGCTCATCGGCAACACGAACAACCGCACCGTCGACACGCCCTTTCCGCGCAACGTGAGTTTCCTGTGGGGCGACACCCAGCGCATCCGGCGCTGGGCGCAGCTCATGGGCCAGCGCGAGGTGCACACCCGCGACAGCTTCATCGAGGCGCAGCTCGACACCGTGTCGCCCACCGCCCGGACGCTTCTGCCGCTGATCGGGGCCGACCTGTGGTTCACCGGCGAGGCCGCGCCCGACGGCACGCCCGAGCGCCGCCGGCAGCAGGCGCTCGCCCTTCTGGCCGCCTGGAACGGCGAGATGAACGAGCACCTGCCCGAGCCGCTGATCGCCGAGGCCTGGCTGCGCGCGCTGCAGGAGCGGCTGATCCGCGACGACCTGGGTCCGCTCGCCGATGCCTTCACGCAGATCGAGCCGGTATTTCTCGAACGGGTGTTCAGGAACACCGACGGTGCCGGCGTCTGGTGCGACATCATCCAGTCGGCGGCGGTGGAAAGCTGCACCGACCTCGCCCGGCTCGCGCTCGACGACGCGCTGCTGCAACTGACCGAACGCTACGGCCCCGACGTGGCCAGCTGGCGCTGGGGCGATGCGCACCAGGCGGCGCAGAACCATCCGGTGCTGGGCGACGTGCCGGTCTTGCGGTATTTCGTGAACATCCGGCAATCGACCAGCGGGGGCGGCGACACGCTGCAACGCGGCCAGCCCGCAGGCACGGGACCGGAACCCTATCTGAACGTGCATGGCGCGGGCTACCGCGGCGTCTACGACTTCGCCGACCCCGATTCGTCGGTGTTCATCACCTCCACCGGGCAGTCGGGCAACCCGCTCAGCCGCTTCTACGACGACCTGGGCGAGCTGTGGCGGCGCGGCGAATACGTTCCGATGTCGCTCGACCCCGGCCTTGCGCGCGCCGGGGCGGTCGGGACCACGGTCCTGACGCCCGCACCATGACGCACGCCCGCCCACGGCCGTCGGGGGCGGGGGCTTGACCGGTCTCGACGCCTTCCTCGGCCGCGTGCAGCGCGCCGGTGACGTCGTCGGCGTCCGCGAGGCGCGGCGGATGGCCGATGTCCTGGGCAGCGACGCCCCCGGCGACGGCGACCCGCTGCCGCCGCTGTGGCACTGGATGGGCTGGGCCCCCGACGCACCGCACGATCGCCTCGCGGCCGACGGCCACCCGCTGCGGGGCGACTTCCTGCCCGACACCGCCCAGCCCCGGCGGATGTGGGCCGGGGGGCGGCTGGCCTTCAGGGGCACGCTGCGGGTCGGCGAGACGCTGGCGCGCACCAGCACGATCACCGCCGTCGCCGAAAAGCAGGGCGCGTCGGGACGGATGGTCTTCGTGACCCTGACCCACCGGATCACCGGCGCGGCGGGCGGGATCGACGAGGCGCAGGATCTGGTCTTCGTCGACCTGGCCGAAGCCTACACGCCCCCCGCCGCACGGCCCGCGCCCCCCGCCCCGGACTGGTCCGAGGATGTCGCGGCCGATCCCGTACGCCTGTTCAGGTTCAGCGCGCTGACGTGGAACGGCCACCGCATCCACTACGACCACCCCTATGCCACGCAGGTCGAACGCTACCCCGGGCTCGTCATCCACGGGCCGCTGCAGGCGATGTGGCTTGCCGACCGCTGGGCGCGCCGCAACGGCCCGCCCGCGACCTTCGCCTTCCGCGGCGTCCGCCCGGCCTTTGCCGGATCCCTGCGCCTGATGGGCTGGGGCGGCCGACTCGCCACCGTCGACGCCTCTGGCGCGCAGTGCACGATGGCGGAGGCCGCGTGATGCTCGACGGAATGCGCGTCATCGAGGTCTCGGCCTTCGTCGCCATCCCCCTCGCCGGGCTGACGCTCGCGCAGATGGGGGCGGAGGTCATCCGGGTCGAGCCGCCGGAGGGCGGGCCGGACCGGCACCGCTGGCCGGTCACCGCGAGCGGCGAAAGCCTGTTCCGGGCCGGGCTGGACAAAGGCAAACGGTCGTTCACGATCGACCACCGCGCCCCCGAAGGGGCCGAGGTGCTGGCGGCCCTGATCGCCGCCGCCGGACTCTACATGACCAACCTCGGCACCCGCGCGCCGTTCGACTGGGCGGGGCTGTCGGCGCGGCGGGCCGATCTCGTCATGCTGGCGCTGGGCGGCACCCGGCGGGGCGAGCCGGCGGTGGACTATACCGTGAACCCCGCGCTCGGCTTCCCGATGGCGACGGGCGCGCCCGACGGCCCGCCGGTGGCGCATGTCCTGCCCGCCTGGGACCTGCTGGCCGGCCAGACCGCGGCGACCGCGATCATCGCCGCCGACCGCCACCGGCTGCGCACCGGCGCGGGGCAGTTCATCGACATGAACCTGAAGGACACGGGCATCGCCGCGATGGGCGCGCTCGGCATCATCGGCGAGGTCGCGGTCAACGGCGTGGACCGGCCGCGCGCGGGCAACGCGCTCTACGGGGCCTTCGGGCAGGACTTCCTCTGCGCCTGCGGGACGCGGGTCATGGTCGTGGGCCTGACCCTGCGGCAGTGGACGGGCCTCGTCCGCGTTACCGGGACCGAGGCCGACATGGCCGCCATCGCCACGGCGGCGGGCCGCGACCTGGCGCGCGAAGGCGACCGCTGGGCCCTCCGCGCGCAGATCGCCGCAGCGCTCGCCCCCTGGTTCGCGGCCCGCCCGCTGCCCGTGATCGCCCCCCTGTTCGACGCCGCCGGGCTGACCTGGGCACCGTTCCGCAGCTTCGCGCAGGCGGTGCGCGAAGACCCCGACCTGTCGCCCGCCAACCCCCTGATCGCGATGCTCGACCAGCCCGGCATCGGGCCCCTGCCCGCCCCCGGCCTGCCCTTCGCCACCACCGCCGCCCCCCGCCGCCCCCCCGCGCCCGCCCCGCGCCCCGGTGCCGACACGCACGCGATCCTGGCCGGCATCCTCGGCCTGTCGGATGCGCAGATCGGCGGCCTCGTCGACCGGGGAATCGTGCCGCGGGCGTGAGCGGGCCGGATCGCCCGGCGCTCAGTCCCCGAACATCTCGCCCTGGCCTTCGGGCACCGCCGCCTCGGGTGCCTCCCCCGGCGGCGGGCGGGGGTCGAGCAGCCCGGCCGCGCGCAGTTCCTTCAGCCCCGGCAAGTCGCGTGCGCTTTCCAGCCCGAAGTGGTCGAGGAAGCTTTCCGTCACCACGAAGGTCACCGGCCGCCCCGGCGTCATCCGGCGGCGGCCGACGCGGATCCAGCCCAGTTCCATCAGCAGGTCCACCGTCCCCCGGCTGACCGCGACGCCGCGGATCTCCTCGATCTCGGCCCGCGTCACCGGCTGGTGGTAGGCGACGATGGCCAGGGTCTCGACCGCCGCGCGCGACAGCTTCCGCGCCTCCACCGCCTCGCGGCGCATCAGGAACCCGAGGTCGGGCGCCGTCCGCAGCGCCCAGGCGTCGCCCACGCGGACGACCTGCACGCCCCGCCCCTCATAGCGCTTGCGCAGCTGCACCAGCGCCTCGGCCGGGTCGCAGCCGTGCGGCATCCGCGCGGCGAACTCGGCCACCGTGACGGGGTCGGCGGTGGCGAACAGGATCGCCTCGACCATCCGCTCCTGCTCGCCCATCGTGGGCGCGGCGAAAAGGCCGGGCGCGGAGGTCACCGCACGCGCAGCTCGATCGGGGCGAAGGTCTCGCCCTGCCGGACCTCGACCGCGCCGCGCCGGACCAGCTCCAGCATCGCCGCGAAATGCGCGGCGAGCGTCGAGCGCGCCCGCATCGGTGCGCCCTGCCAGCCGTCGGGCAGCAATCCCCGCAGGTCGGTCCAGGCGGCGGCGGAGCCGATCACCCCGCGCAGCCGCTCCAGCGCCTGTTCCATCGTGACCACGTCGTGGCGGTCCAGCACGAAGGGGCGGAAGTCGTCGCGCGTGCGGATGCGGGCATAGGCGCGCATCACGTCCAGCAGCGTCACCTCCCACGCGGCGCGCCGGTCGCGCACCACGCCCTCGGGCGCCCCCCGGGCGAAGGTGTCGCGGCCAAGCCGGTCGCGCGCCATCAGCTGCGCCGCCGCCTCGCGCATCGCGGCGAGACGCTCCAGCTGGAACGCAAGGTGCGCCGCCATGTCCGCAGCGCTCGGCCCCTCGGCCTGCGGGTCGGGCGGCAGCAGCAGCCGCGACTTCAGATAGGCGAGCCAGGCCGCCATCACCAGGTAATCCGCGGCAAGCTCGATCCGCAGCGTCTGGGCCCGCGCGACGAAGGCCAGATACTGCTCGGCCAGCTGCAGGACCGAGATGCGCCGCAGGTCCACCTTCTGCGTCCGCGACAGCGTCAGCAGCAGGTCGAGCGGCCCCTCGAACCCATCCACGTCGACGATCAGCGCCTCGGCCGCCACCCGGTCGAGCGGGTCCGGCCGCCGATCCTCCCAGTCGTCAGCCAACCGCGCCCTCCGCCGGCAGCCCCGCCGCCAGCGCCGACCATTCCGCGGCAAGGGCCGCGGTGTCAACGCAGGCGGGGGCCCGGCGGGCGGCGAGCGCGGCCTCGCCCCGCGCCGCGGCCGCGCCCGACAGGCTGCCGCAGGCCCCGGCCACCTCGAGCATCTGGGCCAAGTCGCCCTTGCAGTGCAGGATCACGTCGACCCCGGCCGCCCGCGCCCGGCGCGCCCGTTCGGCGAGCGTGCCCGACAGCGCCTCCATGGTCAGGTCGTCGGTCATCAGAAGCCCGCCGAAGCCGATGTCCTCGCGGATCACCCGCACCATCTCGGGCGACAGCGTGGCGGGGTCGTCGGACCAGGCGGCGAAGACGACATGCGCCGTCATCGCCATCGGCAGGTCGGCCAGCGCGCGGAACGGAGCGAAGTCGGTGGCCCGCAGGTCGTCCTCGTGCGCGGTCACGGTCGGCAGGGCGAGGTGGGTGTCGAGCGTCGCGCGGCCGTGGCCCGGCAGGTGCTTGACGACCGGCAGCACGCCCCCCGCCAGCAGCGCGTCGGCGACGGCGCGGGCCAAGCGGGCGACGGTCGCGGCATCGGTGCCGAGGCAGCGGTTCCTCAGGAAGGGGTGCGTCTGCGGCGCGGCGATGTCGGCGCAGGGCGCGCAGTCGGCGTCGATCCCCAGGGCCGCCAGTTCCGCCGCGATCAGCCGGTATTGCAGCCACAGCGCGCGGGCGGGATCGGCGGCATGGGTCGCGGTGGTCAAGGGCGGCGGCCAAGCGCGCCAGTGCGGCGCGCGCAGCCGCTGGACGCGCCCGCCTTCCTGGTCGATCAGCACCGGCACCCGGCGGCCCACCGCGTTGCGCAGGTCGGCCACCAGCCGCCCGACCTGCGCCGGGTCGGCCACGTTGCGCGAAAACAGGATGAAGCCCCAGGGCTGGGCGTCGCGGAAGAGGGCGTATTCGCGCGCGGTCAGATGCAGTCCTTCGCAGCCGAAGATCGCCGCGAGCGTCACTCGTGCGCCACGGGGATGCAGCTCGCGCCGCCGTCGCGCAGCGTGTCGCAGAAGGCCCGGGCGCTGTCGACCCCGTCGAAACCGACCGCGCGCAGCCGCCAGAACGGCATCCCGCCCGATTCCGCCTGGTCGAGGAGCAGGGCCTTGTCGGCGAAATCGGCCGGGAAGCGCCCGGTGATCGTGGCCCAGGCGGCGCGGGCGTCGGTCTCGCTGTCGAAGGCGTCGAGCTGGACCAGGATCGTGCCGGGTGCCACGCTCGCCGGATCGACCTCGGCCGCGGTCACGGGCACCGCTGCGGCGACCGGTGCCGCCGCCGGTGCCGCGGCCGCTGCGGGAGGGTCGACCGGCAGGGCCGTCGGCAAGGGCGGGCGCGGCACCGGGCGGAAGCCTGCGAGCGTCGGGGCCGCGGCCCCGGCCGGATCGACCTCGACCGAGGCGGCCTCGACCGGGGCGGCCTCGACCGATGCGGCCTCGAGCGGGGCGGCCGTCGCCTCGGCGAGGGCGGCGGCGATGGCGGCGGCCGTCGCGGCCTCGGCCGGGACGACGGGGGCCGCGGGCTGCACCGC
>CAZNPW010000013.1:0-58884 GCA_964575185.1 uncultured Exiguobacterium sp. | reverse complement strand
TGTAGCCGCGGCGGTATTCGAACTTGTCCACGGCCTTCATCAGGCCGATGTTGCCCTCCTGGATCAGGTCGAGGAACTGCAGGCCGCGGTTGGTGTATTTCTTGGCGATCGAGATCACCAGACGCAGGTTGGCCTCGACCATTTCCTTCTTGGCCTGGCGCGCCTCCTTCTCGCCCTTCTGGACCTGGTTCACGATCCGGCGGAACTCGCTGATGTCGACGCCGATATACTGGCCGACCGTCGCCATCTCGCTGCGCAATTCGGCGACCTTGTCGCGGCTGCGCTCCATCAGCGCCTGCCAGCCGCGCCCCGTCTTGGCGGCCATGCGGTCCATCCAGGTCGGGTCGAGCTCGTGGCCCTGATATTCGCCGACGAACTCCTGCCGGTTGATCCGCGCGACGTCGGCGAGTTTCACCATGCCGGAATTGATCGCCATGATGCGCTTGTTGATCCCGTAAAGCTGGTCGATCAGCTGCTCGATGCGGTTGTTGTGCAGGTGCAGCCCGTTCACCAGCGCCACGATCTCGGACCGCAGCGTCTGGTAGGCGGCCTCGTCGGCGTCGGACTGGCGGTGCGCGCCCATCTTCGCGCTCATCCGGCGTTCCTGCATGTCGGCGAGCGTGGCGTAGTCGCGCGCGATGATCTCGAGCGTTTCGAGCACCTGCGGCTTGAGCGTCGCCTCCATCGCGGCGAGCGACATGGCGCTGGCCTCGTCGTCCTCGTCCTCCTCGTCGCCGCGCACGATGGGGTTGCCGTCGGCGTCGAGATCGGGCTCGGCACCGCCCTCGGGCCGCTCCTCGCCGACGCCCACCTCGCCCAGCGCGCCGAGCGTCTCCTCCTCGCCGTCGAGGCTGCGCCCGAAGGTCGCCTCGAGGTCGATGACGTCGCGCAGGAGGATGTCCTCGTTCAGGAGTTCCTCGCGCCAGACGGTGATCGCCTGGAAGGTCATCGGGCTTTCGCAGAGCCCCGCGATCATCGTGTTGCGCCCGGCCTCGATGCGCTTGGCGATGGCGATCTCGCCCTCGCGCGACAGAAGCTCGACCGACCCCATCTCGCGCAGATACATCCGCACCGGATCGTCGGTGCGGTCGAGCGTCTCGCTCGAGGCGCCGACCACCGCGACCTCGCGCGAGGTCGAGGTCTCGACGAGGTCGCCCGCGGGGGCCTCGGGCTCCTCGGCCTCCTCGCCGTCGACGACGTTGATGCCCATCTCGGACAGCATCGCCATCACGTCCTCGATCTGCTCGGACGACACCTGTTCGGGCGGCAGGACGGCGTTCAGCTGGTCGTAGGTGATGTAGCCCCGCTCGCGCGCATCCGCGATCATCCGCTTGACCGCGGCCTGGCTCATGTCGAGCGAGGGATCGGCCTCCTCGGCCTCGGGCTTGCCGTCGTCGGTGTCTTTCAGGGCCATCGTGACCTCATGGCTGCGAATCAGGAAGCGCCGGGCGAATCAATAGCGCGAATCGGCGGGAACGGAAGGTCAGGGCCGACGCTTGACCCAGACCTCCCCGTCGATGAGCGCCTGCAGCCGGGCCGACAGCGCGGCGCGATCCTCGCCCGCGTCGTCGTCATGCGCAACCCGGTTCGCCCGGTTCCGCGCCTCGGCCGCCTGCCCCAGCCGCCAGGTCAGCCCTTCGTCGACAAGGCCGGACATGTCGTGCATCGCCTCCTCGATCTCGCGCGCGGCCCCGGCGCGGGCGGTGAGCTTGGCAAGCGCCTCGGCGGCGCACATCAGGGCGAACTCCGCATCGGTGGTGGTGACCGGCGGCGCGATCTGCACATGGCGGTCGGACATCAGCGATTCAAGGGCATCGGGCAGCTCGGCTTCCAGCCGGTCGGACAGGTCGTCGCAGGGGCCGAGCCGCAGCAGACAGGCCACGAGCGCGCGATGCCGCGCGTCGGCGAGCGCGAGCGTCTCGAGGTCGCTTTCGAAGCGCGCGACGAGGCCGGGATGGCGCACCAGCGTCGCGATCAGGACGGCGGCGAGCAGGCGGTCCGGCCCCGCGTCGTCGACGGCCAGCACCGAGGCGCGCGAGGTCGCGACCGGGGCCGCCGGAGCATCCCGCCACGCCTTGCCGCGCGGGCGCGACCGGCCGAAGAGCTGCCACTTCAGCGCGCGGAGCTCGGCGTCGTAGTGGCCGCGCAGGCCGGGGTCCCGGATCTGCGCCAGCACCCGGCGCAGACGGCCGTCGAGCGCCGCCTTCCGCTCGGGGCTGTCGAAGACCTGGCCTTCGGTCTCGCGCTGCCACAACAGGCGCACCATCGGCTGCGCGGCGTCGAGCACCGCCTGCATCGCGGGCGCGCCCTGCGCGCGGATCAGGTCGTCGGGGTCGAGGCCGCCGGGCAGGATCGCGAAGCGCAGCGACTGGCCGGAATCGATCAGCGGCAGCGCGAGGTCGATGACCCGCATCGCGGCGCGCAGGCCCGCGGCGTCGCCGTCGAGCGCCATGACCGGCTCGGGTGCTGTCCGCCAGGCGAGGCGGAGCTGGTCCTCGGTCACCGCGGTGCCGAGCGGGGCGACGGCGGCGGCGAACCCGGCCTCGGACAGCGCGATCACGTCCATGTAGCCTTCGGCGATGACGAGCGTCTGGCCCTTCCCCGCCGCGTCGCGCGCGCGGGCGAGGTTGAACAGGGTGCGGCCCTTGTCGAACAGCTCAGTCTCCGGCCCGTTGAGGTATTTCGCGCGCGGGCTCGGCTCCATCGACCGGCCACCGAGGCTGATCGCGCGGCCCCGCCCGTCGCGGATGGGAAAGACGATGCGGTTGCGGAAGCGGTCGTAGACCGACCCGTCGTCGGCCCGCGCACAAAGCCCTGCGTCGACGAGCATGTCCTGCGCGATGCCCTTCGCCGTCAGCGCCTGCAACAACGCCGTGCGCGCGTCGGGGGCGAAGCCGATCTCCCACCGTTCCTGCGCCTCGGGCGAGAGGCCGCGCCTGGCCAGATAGGCGCGGGCGTCGGCGGCGGCCCCGGTGCGGAGTTGCAGGCGGAACCACTGGAACGCCTGCTCCATCACCTGCGACAGCTGGCTGCGCCGGTCGGCGCGCGCCTGCGCCTGCGGGTCGCGGGCGGGAATCGCCATCCCTGCCTCGCGGGCGAGACGCTCCACCGCCTCCATGAAGCCGAGGTTCTCGCTGTCCTTCACGAAGCTGACGATGTCGCCCTTCGCGTGGCAGCCGAAGCAGTAGTAGAACCCCTTGCGGTCGTCGACGTGGAAGGATGCGGACTTTTCCTGGTGGAATGGACAGGGCGCCCACATGTCGCCCTTCGCGAGGTTCGACTTGCGCATGTCCCAGGTGACCTTGCGGCCGACGATCGCCGTCAGCGACACGCGGCTGCGCAACTCGTCGATGAAGCCGGGTGGCAGGGCCATGCGTTCCCCTTGACGGAGAGGTCCGCGGGGGGTTTCACACCCCCCGCACCCCCCGTGGGATATTTAGGGGAAGATGAAGGAGAGTCACCCCAGGATGTCGCGGATCACCCGGTCGAAGATGCGGGTGCCGAGGGGGATCAGGTCGTCGGGGAAGTCGTAGTCGGGGTTGTGCAGCGCCGGGTGGTCGGTCCCGGCACCGAGATAGAGCATCGCCTGAGGTCCTGCCGCGCCGAAGCGCCCGAAGTCCTCCGACGCGCGGAGCGGCATGTCGCCCTGGATCAGCGGCAGGCCGCAGGCGGCGACCGCGGCGCGCAGACGGGCGGTGGCGGCGGGGTGGTTGGTGCAGGCGGCGAAGTCGTCGTGCCAGGAGGTGGTCAGGGTAAGGCCATGCGCGGCGGCGGCGCGGGCGGCGGCGGCGAGCGCCGCGTCCTTCAGCGCGCCCATGCGGTCGTCGGTTAGGGTGCGCAGCGTGGCCCAGAGCTCGGCCTGGCCGGGCGTCATGCCGAAGGCGGGCTGGCCCATGGTCATGTGGGTGAGGGTGACGAGGCGGAAGGCCGGGTCGGTCGCCCCGCCGGGGCCGAGGGCGGTGAGCTCGCGGATCAGGTCGGCGAGGGCCGGGGCCGGGGTGACGCCGCGCTCGGGCTGGGCCGCGTGCGATTCCTTGCCGTGCAACGCGATCTTCAGCCCGACGGAGGCGCAGTTGGCCGGGCCGGGCTCCAGCACCACCTGCCCGAAGGGCAGCCCCGGCAGGTTGTGCAGGGCGAAGGACCAGTCGGGCGCAATGTCGCGCCAGCGCGGGTCGGCCATCACGGCGGCGGCGCCGGAGCCATCCTCCTCGGCCGGCTGGAACATCAGGACCACGCGGCCCGTCGCGGGACGCGTGCGGGCGATCAGGCGGGCGAGGCCGGCGAGGATCGTGGCGTGGCCTTCGTGGCCGCACAGATGCGCGATCCCGGGGCGGGTGGAGCCGTGGGCGTGGGCGGGTCGTTCCAGGATCGGCAGCGCGTCGATCTCGCTGCGGATCATGACCGTGGGGCCGGGGCCGTTGTCGTAGAGGAGCGCGACCCCGTGGCCGCCGAGATCGGTGAGCGTGCGGTCGGGGGCCGTGGCGGCGGTGGCCGCGACGACCGCGGCGGCGGTCTCGCGTTCGGTCCCCGAGACCTCCGGGTGCCGGTGCAGGTGGCGGCGGAAGGCCACGAGCTCCGCGATGTCGGCGTTGGTCAGCATGCGGCGCGGGCGGCGCGTTTCAGCATCGCGTCATGGACCTCGTGCCATGCCGAGCGCGCCATGGAGCGGAAGACCATCAGGCGGAAGCCTTCGGTCCGGCGGGTCAGGATCAGGCCCATGTGGACGAGGAGCGTGCGGGCCGTGGTGCCGGGGGCCATCGCGCCGCAGTCGATCGGGACGAGGCGGGCCAGCACCTCGACCGCGCCCGCCCCCGACAGCGCGAAGGCCGCCCAGCCGTCGGACTGGTCGGTCAGCGCGGCCGCGCCCGCCAGCGGGGCGGGGTCGGGGCCGATCAGGAAGGCCTGGCCGCGCGAGGTCCAGACGATCTCCGCCTCGCCCTTCGTCACCGTGGCACCGGGGGCGGGGACGGCGAGGCCCATCGCCTTCAGCGCCTTGGCCACCGCCTTGTCCTTGCCCGCGAAGGGCGCGACCGAGGTCATGCGCGGCAGCGGCAGTTCCGCCAGCGTGACGCCGCCGATGGTGACCGGTGCCGCCCCGAGCGGCAGTTTGGCGATCAGTTCAGGCACGGAGCTTGGCTCCTTCCGGGTCGTGGAACACCGGGTCGCAGACCTGGACCAGAAGGTCCACCCCGCGCATGTGGTCGACCGCGCGCACGACCTCGCCGTGCCGTTCGCGGCCGCGGGACAGGAATCCCAGGCCGAGCCACCCCCCCAGCGTCGGCGACGGCCCGACCGAGGTGACATAGCCCTGGTCGGTCTCGCGGTGGATGCGCGTGCCTTGGGTGAAGAGATGCGCCCCCGCCGTCAGCGCCGCGTCGCCGAGCGGACGCAGGCCCACGAGCTGCTCGCGGTCGGGCGCGGTCAGCGCCGGACGCTGCGCCATGACCTTGCCGATGAAGTCGCCCTTCTTCAGCATCCGGCCCAGCCCCACGTCGTCCGCCGTGACCCGCCCGTGGATCTCGGCGTGGGTCAGGAAGCCCTTCTCGATGCGCAGGACGTTCAGCGCCTCCATCCCGTAGGGCCCGCCGCCGAGCGTCTCGGCCCGCGCGACGAGGTCGCGGAAGAGCGCCTCGCCGTAGCGGGTGGGGACGGCGATCTCGTAGCCTGTCTCGCCGGAGAAGGAGATGCGGAAGAGGCGGCCCCGGACGCCGCCGATGGTGCAGGGCGCGCAGCCCATGAAGGGCAGGTCGGGCAGGTCCATCATCGTGGCGAGCATGTGCCTGGCCATCGGCCCGGCGACGGCGAACTGCGCCCAAGCCTCGGTGACGCTGATCGTCCGCAGGTCCCAATCCGCGCAGAAGGCGGCTTGCACGAAATCCAGATGCCGCATCACCTGCCCGGCGGCGGCGGTGGTCGTGGTCATCAGGTAGTGATGCTCGCCCAGCCGGGCCGAGGTCCCGTCGTCCATCACGAACCCGTCCTCGCGCAGCATCAGCCCATAGCGGACGCGGCCGGCGGGCAGGGTGGAGAAGGTGTTGGTGTAGACGAGGTCGAGGAACCTCCCCGCATCTGCGCCCTGGATGTCGATCTTGCCGAGCGTCGAGACGTCGGCCACGCCCACGTGGCTCCGCACCATCCGCACCTCGCGGTCGCAGGCCTGCTGCCACGTCGTCTCGCCCGGCTTCGGGAAGTAGCCCGGCCGGTACCACAGCCCCGCCTCGATCATCGGCGCGCCGCGGTCGCGGCTCGCCTGGTCGGAGGTGAGGATGCGCTGCGGCGCGAAGGTCTGCCCGCGGCCGCCCGCGCCGAGGGTCGCGATCTGGGTGGGGGTGAAGGGCGGGCGGAAGGTCGTCGTCCCCACCTCCGCGATGCCGCGGCCCGTCACGTCGGCCAGCACGGCCAGCGCCGCGACGTTGGAGTTGCGGCCCTGGTCGGGCGCCATCCCTTGCGTCGTGTAGCGCTTCATGTGCTCGACGCTGCGGAACCCCTCCTGCGCCGACAGGGCCACGTCCTTGACGGTCACGTCGTTGGCGAAGTCGAGCCAGGCGCGGGACCAGAGGCCCTTGGCCGTGGGCACCTGCCAGAGCGGCGTCAGGCCGCCGGGGGTGTCCTCGGCCTCGGGCACCGCGACCTCGGGGGCGGTAAGCCCAAGCGCGGAAAGGCTTTCGGTCGCCGCGGCGATCCCGCCCGCCAGCGCCGCGTGGGTGGAAAGCTGCCCGTTCGCCGCCCCGCAGGCGACGAGGCCCGGGATGCTCCCGGGGGTCGGGACGAAGGCCTGCAGGGTGTCGTCCCAGGTCGGGCGGCCGTTCATGTGGCAGGTCAGGTGCACCACCGGGTTCCAGCCGCCCGAGACGGCCAGGCAGTCGGCGTCGATGCGGATCACCCCGCCCCTGCGGCGGACGACCACCGCCTCCAGGCCCAGGCGGCCCTTCGTCTCGATGACGTGCGCGCCCGCGTGGACCGTGAACGGCGCGTCGGTCGGCGCGTTCTCGCGGCTGTCCACCAGCGTGACGGAGATGCCCGCGGCATGGAGGTCGAGGGCGGTGCGGCGGGCGTCGTCGTTGTTGGCGAAGACCACGACGCGCCGGCCGGGGCCGACGCCGTAGCGGTGCAGGTAGCCTCGGGCCGCGCCCGCCATCATCACGCCGGGGCGATCATTGGCCTGGAAGGCGATGGCGCGCTCCGTCGCCCCCGCCGCCAGCACCGCGCGGGCCGCGCGGATGCGCCAGAGGCATTCGCGCGGCAGGTTCTCGGCGGGCGGCAGGTGCAGGCCGACACGCTCCACCGCGCTGAACATGCCGTGGTCGTAGGCGCCGGTGACGGTCGTGCGGGGCATCAGGCGGACGTTCGGCAGGCCCGCGAGCTCGGCCAGCACCCCCTCGGCCCAGGCGGCACAGGGCTGCCCGCCGATCGCCATGTCCTCGCACAGCGCACGCCCGCCCATCCGCGCGGCCTCGTCCGCCAGGATCACGCGCACGCCTGCCCGCCCGGCGGTCAGCGCCGCCATCAACCCCGCCGGCCCCGCGCCGATCACAAGCAGGTCGCAGAAGGCCCAGGCTTTTTCATAGGGCGCCGTATCGGCCCGACGCGACAGTTTCCCCAGCCCCGCCGCCCGGCGGATCAGCGGCTCGTAGACCCCTTCCCAGAAAGGCCGCGGCCAGGTGAAGGTCTTGTAGTAGAACCCCGCCCCCAGGAACGGCGCGAGCGCGTCGTTCACCGCCAGCGCGTCGAACCGCAGCGAGGGAAAGCGGTTCTGGCTTTCGGTCACCAGCCCGTCGAACGCTTCCTGCACCGTCGCGCGGACGTTCGGCGTGCGCTGGCCGTCGGGGTCGATGACGCCGATCAGCGCGTTCGGCTCCTCGGACCCCATGGTCATCGGCCCGCGGGGGCGGTGGTACTTGAAGCTGCGCCCCATCAGCCGGGTGCCCTCGGCCAGCAGCGCGGAGGCCACCGTGTCGCCCTGGAACCCCGCGACCGTGCGCCCGTCGAAGCTGAACCGCAGCGGGCGCGCGCGGTCGACCAGGCCCCGCCCGTCAACGCGCATGGGGAACCTCCGCCACCAGCTCCGCCCCCGTCACCGCATGGGTGACGGTATTCCGCGTCACCCGCAGCCACTGCGCGCAGCCGCCCTCGTGATACCAGAGGTCGCGCGTCTCGCCCGCCGGATTGTCGCGATTGTGCAAGTAGTCGTCGAAGGCCGCCACGTCGCCTTCGGGCCGCGCGAGCCAGTCTTCCCCGCCGAGGAAGTAGAACTCGCGCCGGTCGCGGGGGCCGCAGAGGGGGCAATGGATGAGCATGATGTGCGATCAGTGCAAGTTGTGCTGCGACCCGGTGCCTTCCTCGTCGATCACCGCCCCCTGCCGGAAGCGGTCGAGGCGGAAGCGGCGGGCGACCTCGTGCGGCTCGCCGGTTGCCATGAGGTGCGCCATGCACCAGCCGGAGGCGGGGACGGCCTTGAACCCCCCGTAGTTCCAGCCGGCATCGAGGAAGAGGCCCTCCACCGGCGTGCGGTCGATGATGGGCGAGCCGTCCGGCGTCATGTCCATGATCCCGCCCCAGGACCGCAGGACCTTGGCGCGTCCGATCATCGGCATCAGGGTCATGCCCGCCTCCATCACATGCTCCATCATCGGCAGGTTCCCGCGGGCGGCGTAGGAGGTGTAGAAATCCAGGTCGCCGCCGAAGACGAGGCCCCCCTTGTCGGACTGGCTGATGTAGAAATGTCCCATGCCGAAGCTGATGACATGGTCGATGCAGGGCTTCAGCCCCTCGGTCACGAAGGCCTGCATGACGTAGCTCTCGATCGGCAGCCGCAGGCCCGCCATCGCGGCGACCTGGCTCGTCCGCCCCGCGACCACGATCCCGACCTTCGCGGCCCGGATCGGCCCCCGCACCGTCTGCACGCCCGTCACCCGGCCGCCGGAGATGTCGATCCCCGTGACCTCGCAGTTCTGGATCAGGTCCACCCCCAGCCGGTCTGCCCCCCGCGCATAGCCCCAGGCCACCGCATCGTGCCGCGCGGTCCCGGCGCGGCGCTGGATCAGCCCGCCGTGGATCGGGAACCGCGCCTGGTCGTAGTCGAGGAACGGGATCATCTCGCGCAACTGGTCACGCGTCAGGATCTCGGCGTCGTCGCCCTGGTTGACGATGGCGTTCCCCCGCCGCACCGCCGCGTCGCGCTGACCGTCCGAATGGAACAGGATGATGTGCCCGCGCTGGCTGTGCATCGTGTTGTAGTTGAGCTCGGTCTCGAGCGTCTCCCACAGCCGCAGGGAATGGCTGTAGAACTCGGAGTTGCCGGGCAGGAAGTAGTTGGCCCGCACGATCGTGGTGTTGCGGCCCACGTTGCCGCCGCCGAGCCACCCCTTCTCCAGCACGGCCACGTTCCGCAGGCCGTGGTTCCTGGCCAGGTAATAGGCCGTCGACAGCCCGTGCCCGCCGCCGCCGATGATGATCGCGTCATAGGCGGGCTTCGGGTCGGGCTCGCGCCAGGCGGGCCGCCAGCCGCGGTTGCCGCGCAGCGCCTCTGCCAGAACCCTGAACCCGGAATACCGCATCGCGCGCCCCCACCCGGGGGGTTATGGACGCAATGCCCCCAGCCCTGCAAGGACCGGGGGCGACAGGCCGCGTCGCATTCGCGCGATCAGCGCGCGGCCTCGCGGCTGCCCGCGAGAGCGAAGGACAGGCGCACCGCGGTCGGCAAGGGACGGCCGCGGCAGCACGCGGGGATGCGGTAATGGACACGGGTTCGGCGGACCTCGGTGGGCTCGCTACCCCGGATGTGCGGCGCGCTTGCAGCCGCGCCGCGGTCAGGATCGCGCAAGTCAGGCGAGCCAGATAGCGGCCGCCTCGGGCGGCGCCTTGCGGCCCGGTTGCACCGGCCACCGGCAGGCCACCGGGGGAGGATCCCCACCGGGGAGGACCGCGCCAAGGTCCTTCGTCCGCAGGACCTTGGGGTTCCAGGCCAAGGATCTTCGGACGGACATCCCTGGCCCACGTCACAGGCCCTTGGACTGGTAGCTCGCCGCCACCCGGCTGATCGCGACGATGTAGGCCGCGACCCGCAGGTCCTCCACGTCGTCGCGGCCGTGCCAGACCTCGCGCATCGCGTTGTAGGCGCCGCGCATCGTGTCGTCCAACCCCGAGCGCACCAGCTCCAGCTCGCCCGCGCCGCGCAGGTAGCGGTCCTTGAAGCCGGGGGAGAGCGTCCAGCCGAGCCCGCGGTCGGCCGACAGCCGCTCCAGCTCCTCCACCAGCAGCTCGTGCCGCGCCTCCTCCTGCCGGCGCTGCATCCGGCCGAAGCGGATGTGGCTCAGGTTCTTGACCCATTCGAAGTAGCTGACGGTCACGCCGCCCGCGTTGGCGAACATGTCCGGGATGATGACGCAGCCCTTCTGCCGCAGGATCTCGTCCCCGCCGAAGGTGACGGGGCCGTTCGCGGCCTCGACCACCAGCGGGGCCTGCACGCCGCCCGCGTTGCCCTTGTGGATCACGCCTTCGAGCGCGGCGGGGATCAGGATGTCGCACGGGGCCTCGAGCAGGCTCGCGCCGTCTTCCACGAAGGTCGCCCCCGGATAGCCCCTGATCGTGCCGTGCCCGGCCATCCACTGGCGGATGTCCTCGATGTTCAGCCCGTCGTCGCTGAGCAGCGCGCCGTCGCGCTCGATGGCGGCGGTGACGATGCAGCCGTCCTCCTCGGACAGGAACTTCGCCGCGTGGTAGCCGACGTTGCCCAGGCCCTGGACGATCACCCGCTTGCCGTCGAGCGTGCCCGACAGCCGCGCCCGCGCCACGTCCTCGGGGTGGCGGAAGAACTCCCGCAGGGCATACTGCACGCCGCGCCCCGTCGCCTCGACCCGCCCCTGGATGCCGCCGGCATGGGGCGGCTTGCCGGTGACGCAGGCCCTGGCGTTGATGTCGGTGGTGTTCATCCGCGCGTACTGGTCGGCGATCCAGGCCATCTCGCGCTCGCCCGTGCCCATGTCGGGGGCGGGGACGTTCTGCGCCGGGTGGATCAGGTCGCGCTTGATGAGCTCATAGGCGAAGCGCCGCGTGATCTGCTCCAGCTCGTGCGGCTCCCACGCGCGGGGGTCGATGCAGAGGCCGCCCTTGGACCCGCCGAAGGGGGTTTCGACCAGCGCGCACTTGTAGGTCATCAGCGCCGCCAGCGCCTCGACCTCGTCCTGGCTGACCGAGAGCGCGAAGCGGATGCCGCCCTTGACCGGCTCCATGTGCTCCGAATGCACCGAGCGGTAGCCCGTGAAGGTCTCGATCTTGCCGCGCAGCCGCACGCCGAAGCGCACCGTGTAGGTGGAGTTGCAGACGCGGATCTTCTGTTCCAGCCCGGGGCCCAGGTCCATCAGCCTGACCGCCCGGTTGAACATCAGGTCCACGCTTTCGCGAAAGCTCGGCTCGCCCGGGTGCTGCATCGTCGTCCCTCCCCTTGTTCAGCCGATCATGGGCCGGATTGATGAAGATTGCATCACCGGCGGCAGGGCCGCGCACCGAATCATCGCGCGGCGCAGCGCGGTCCGCAGCGCGGGCGGGCGGCGGCCCCGTGAACCCTTTGCCGGGCGCTCCGGCCGGGCCGGCCGAACAATGCGCCCGACCCCGGCGCGACTGTTTCCGCCGATGTCGATTTCGCTTTCCATTCGTAAACTTGGCCACAATTTCGCCATCGGGCGGGGGCTCTGGATGGACGATCCATAGCTGTATCCGCGCCGGCTCTGCCCCGGCGCGGCGACGAGAGGAGCCGAGATGCTGCCCGCACCCACCTGCCGCAACCGCCTGCTGACGCGATTCCGCCGCGAGGAAGACGGCACGATTTCGATCTTCGTCGTCATCCTGTTCACGCTGATGATCATGATGGGCGGCTTCGCGGTCGACCTCATGCGCACCGAATACGTGCGCAACTCGCTGCAGCAGTCGCTCGACCGCTGTACGCTGGCGGCGGCGGCGCTGAACCAGACGCTGAACCCCGACCAGGTCTGCCGCGACTACGTGTCGAAGGCCGGCCATGCCGAAGACCTGACCTCGGTGAACGTGAGCCAGGGCCTCAACTTCCGCGAGGTCTCGGCCGACGGGATGGCTGTCGAGAAACCCTTCTTCGCGCAGATGATGGGGATCGACGAGTTCGACATTCCCGCAACCTCCATCGCCGAACAGCGCATCACCGACATCGAGATCGCGATGGTGCTCGACGTGTCGGGCTCGATGATCCAGACGCCGAGCCGGATCGCGGGCCTCCGCGTCGCCGCCAAGGAGTTCATCCAGACCGTCCTCGAGACCGATGCCGAAGGGCGGACATCGATCGCCATCGTGCCGTTCAACGGCCAGGTGATGCTCGGGCCGCTGCTTGCGCCGAAATACAACGTCACGCTGCCCAACGGGACGGCGAACATGACCTGTGTCGACCTGCCCCCGGCGGCCTACGCGACGCCCGGCCTGTCGCGGACGCTGGCGCTGCCGATGACGGCGAACGCCGACACCTTCTCGGGCCAGAACGCTCCCGGCAACTCGCAGTCCCTGCCGAACGCGGGCACCGGCTGGATCGCCTACAACAACGCCGGGAGCGCGATGCCCGTCGCCGACAACCGCTGGTGCCCGCCGCAGCCGGGCAACCAGATCCGCCTGCCGGGCAACAACATCGCGACCCTGCAGGGCTACATCGACGGCCTCGTGCCCGTCGGCGCGACCTCGATCAATGCCGGGATGCGCTGGGGCCTTGCGCTGCTCGACCCCTCGGCGCGCCCGATGTTCGCCGAGTTCCGCGCCGCCAACCAGATTCCCGCGAGCTTTGCCGGGCGCCCGTTCGACTACATGGCCGACGGCGCGGCCCGGCCCGAGATGATGAAGGTCATCTTGCTGATGACCGACGGCGAGCACTTTGCCGAAGAGCGCGTGAACGACGCCTTCAAGTCGACGGCCGTCACCGCGGACACCGGGGCGCTCGGCCCGCTCGGCCGGATCTGGCGTGCGAACAGCGACGGCAACTACTCGCGCTTCATCGCATCCCGCGCGGGCGGTTCTACCAGCACGCCCTTCTGGGTGCCGCACCTCGGCATCTATCAATGCCGGCCCTGGAACGGCGCGAACCCGCCTGCCAACTGCTACACCCCTACCATCGGCACGACGACGACCGGCATCACGTTGCAGACTTGGCCGCAAATCCTGCAGGCGCAGCGGGCAAGCTGGGTCGCGTGGCAGCTGTTCGCGCGGACGGAATCGAACGGCGCCGCCCAGAACGCGATCTACCACGAGATCATCGGCAACACGAACAACGACGGCGTGCCCGGCCTCCGCGCTCTGACGCCGACGCCGAGCATGGACGCCCAGTTGCAGGACATCTGCACGATGGCAAAGGACCGCAACGTGATCGTTTACGGCATCGCTTTCGAGGCGCCGGTGAACGGCCAGAACCAGATCCGGCTCTGCGCCCGCACGGTCACAAACGGCAACATCAGCGACAACAACTACTTCCCCGCCGCAAACTCGGCCGACCTGCGCACCGCCTTCCGCGCGATTGCCGCCCGGATCAGCCAGCTCCGGCTGACGCAATGATCCGGGCCGTGACACTTCCTCGCGCTTTTGCCCGGCGCGAGGACGGCAACTCGACGATCGAGTTCGTGCTGGTCCTGCCGGTGCTTATGACGCTGTTCATGATGGCGTTCGAGGCCGGGTGGTTCATGGTGAAGTCGACCATGCTCGAACGTTCGGTCAACATGGCGATCCGCGCGGTCTCGCTCGGCCAGATCAACGATCCCACGCCGGAATCGGTCAAGCAGCTGATCTGCGACCGCACCGCGGTCATTCCCGACTGCATGGACGCCATCCGCCTGGAATTGCGTCCGATCAGCCAGGCGACCTGGAACATGCCGCCGAGCGCGATTGCCTGCATCAACCGCGATGAGGAAATCCAGCCGCTGCTGCCCTACGACGTCGGCGCGAACAACGACATCATGCTCGTCAGGGTCTGCCTTCTTTCGCCCGCGATCTTCCCGACGACGGGTATCGGCGCGGGCCTTGTCCGCAACGCGCAGGGCGAGATCGGACTGACCGCCGTTCAGACGTTCGTGAACGAGCCGAACTGAGGAGCTTGCCGATGGCCGTCCCCCACCTGCCCCTCGCCCGCCTGCTGGCGCGCTTCCGCCGCGAGGAGCGCGGGTCCATCGTGGCGGAGTTCGTGGTCGTCTTGCCGCTGATGGTCTGGGCGGCCGTGGCGATGGTGTCCTACTGGGACGTCTACCGCACGATCAACCGCGTCCAGACCGCCACCTTCGCAGTGCTCGACCTCGTCACGCGGCAGGAGACGCTGAACCAGACGACCTACATCCCGAGGCTCGACGACATCGTCGATTACTTCGTTGACAACGAGCTGACGCCGCGCCTGCGGCTGACGGTGATCTGCCGCGATACCGCGACCGACCAGTTCCGTGTGATCTGGTCGCGGTCGCCCGGTAACGTCATGCCGCAACTGACCAACGCCACTCTGCAGGCCTTCGTGCCGATGATCCCCGTCATGGCCTTCGAAACCGACCGCGCCGTCATCATCCAGACCGAGGTGGACTATCGCCCGACGGTGAATCTTGGCATCAACGACTGGATCGGCGTCGGGGCCCAGACGATCCGCGAGTTCGCGGTGCAGCGCGTGCGCAACCAGTCGGGGCGCCTGACGCTCGTGGGCACACCCGACCCGGGCTGCCTCTGACTTCCGCGCCGCGCGGAAGACGACTAGGGTCGGGGTCATGCCGCGTGCGCTCCCGATCCTCTTCGTCCTTGCCGCCTGCGCCGGACCCGACCTGCCGGACCTCGGGCGGCCGCCGCCCGGCCCGGCGCCGGCGCTTGCCCCCGTCGCGGAGCTGCGCGCCGCCGCCGGGGCCGACCTGATCGCTCCGGCCGACGACGCGGCGCTGGCCGCCCGCGCCGCCGCCCTGCGCGCCCGCGCCGCGCGGCTGGTCGGCACGCCCGTGTCAGGCCCGCCCGTGCCCTGATCCCGCCGGGGCGTTGTGGAAGCACCGCATCCCCGCTAACAGGGCCGACGGATCAGCCGAAGGTGCCCCATGCCCGCATCCCCCGCCCCGCTCCGCCTGGGCCTTGCCGGGCTCGGCACCGTCGGAACGGGCGTGGTGCGGATCGTGCAGCGCCACGCGAGCCTCATCGCCGCCCGGGCCGGGCGGCCCGTCACCCTCGCCGCCGTCAGCGCCCGCGCGCGCGGCCGGGACCGCGGCGTCGACCTGTCCGGCACCGCCTGGGAGGACGACCCCGTGGCCCTCGCCCGCCGCCCCGACATCGACGTCTTCGTCGAGGTGATGGGCGGCCATGACGGCCCGGCGAAACAGGCGACCGAGGCCGCGCTCGCGGCCGGCCGCGACGTGGTGACCGCGAACAAGGCGCTGCTCGCCCACCACGGCCAGGCGCTGGCGCTGCAGGCCGAGGCCGCCGGCCGCGTGATCCGCTTCGAGGCCGCGGTCGCGGGCGGCATCCCGGTGGTCAAGGCGCTGACCGAAGGCCTCGCGGCGAACGGAATGCGCCGCGTGATGGGGGTGATGAACGGCACCTGCAACTACATCCTGACCCGGATGGAAAGCGCAGGCCTGCCCTACGAGGCGGTCTTCGAGGAGGCGCGGGCCCTCGGCTACCTCGAGGCCGACCCGAACCTCGACGTGGGCGGCATCGACGCGGGCCACAAGCTGAGCCTTCTGGCCGCCATCGCCTTCGGCACCCAGGTCAACTTTCCCGCGGTGCAGCTCGAAGGCATCGGCGCGGTCAGCATCGACGACATCCGGCTGGCCGCCGACATGGGCTACCGGATCAAGCTCCTCGGCGTCGCGCAGGTCACGGGCCGGGGGCTGGAGCAGCGGATGACGCCCTGCCTCGTGCCGGCCGACAGCCCGCTCGGCCAGCTGCAGGGCGGCACCAACATGGTCGTGCTGGAAGGCGACGCGGTGGGCCAGATCGTGTTGCGCGGCCCCGGCGCGGGCGAAGGCCCGACGGCGAGCGCGGTGATGGCCGACGTGATCGACATCGCCCGCGGGGTGCGCACGCCCACCTTCGGCCGCCCGGCGGCCGGCCTTGCGACACCCACCGCCGCGGTCGCCGCCGCGCCCGCGCCGTGGTATCTGCGGATGACGCTGATCGACAGGCCCGGGGCGCTCGCCCGGATCGCGACCTGCCTCGGCGAGGCCGGGATCAGCATCGACCGGATGCGCCAGTACGGCCACCAGGGTGCCCAGGCGCCGGTCCTCATCGTGACGCACAAGGCCACCCGCGCCGACGTCGACGAGGCGACCGCCCGCTTCGCCGCCACCGGCGTGCTGGTCGGCGACCCGGTGGCGCTGCGGATCGAGGAGGTCTAGGTGTGGGTTCGCATCAGGGGCGGCGGCCCTGACCGGAGCCGGGCAGCGCCCGCTCCAGCACCTCGCAGCCGCAGTCGAGGAAGCCGTGCCACGGGCAGGTCCGGCACTTGTCCATCAGCCGGTCGCGCAGCGCCCGGCGGGCGCGGTGGAGGCGCACTGCCAGGGTGCCGGGCGACACGCCGAGGTCGGCCGCGACGCGGGCGCGCGGCTCTTCGTCGATGTCGAGGCGGCGGACCAGGCTGCGCTGGGCGGGCGGCAGGGTCGGCAGCAGGAGGTGAAGGCAGTCGCACACGAGCAGGTCGAGGGCCGGGTCGGGCGCCGGGGCCGGCGGCGCGGGCGCGTCGGGGTCGAGCGGGGTCTCGCGGCGGCGGCGGCGCACGGCGCGCCGGACGTGGTCGGCGACGGCGGTGGCGAGGAGCCGGCTGAGCCAGCCGCGCAGGCTGCCCACGTCGCGCAGGTCGCCCGCGCGGGCCAGCGCCCGGAGCGAGAAGTCCTGAAGCACCTCGGCCGCCTCGTCCTCGCTTCCCAGCCTGCCGATCAGGAAGCGGCGGATGCGCGCGTGCCCCTCGGCCAGCGCCGCGCGCACGGCATCGTCGCGCCGGACGTCGCCGCGACCGGCGGGCGGGGTTCCGTCGTCGCCGCCGGGGGTGCCGGAGGACCGGCGCGCTATCGATTCGCTGTTCATCGCGGGGCCTCCGTGGCGCGTCGCGACGGTGCACCGGCCGCGCGCGCCGGGCCTTGATCCAGGTCAAGCACGCTGCCCCGCGCGGGTGCGACACCACGCGGCATCGGGGCGGATCCTAGCCGGGGGCGATGACGAGCGGCAGGTCCGCCTCGGCCAGCAGCGTCCGGGCGGGTCCGCCCGGGGCCGCCGCCCGGAAGGGCGCGTGGCCGTAGCCGCCCATCGCCAGGGCCTCGGACCCGCGATCCCGGGCGAAGCGGAGGAGGACGTCGGCCACCCGCGCCGAGGAGCGCGCGCGCAGCGAGACCTCGACCCTGTGCCCGTGCCGCGCGAGCCAGAGCGCCAGCGCCCCGCCGGGGTCCGACCGGTCGGCGGCCCCGGGCGAAGGGTCGACGACGACCACGTCCACCCGGGCGCGGGGCGCGAGCAGCGGCAGGGTCGCGCGGGCCGCGCGCAGGGCCGCGTCCGTGTCGTTCCACGCCAGCGCGACGCGCGCGAAGGGCCGGTTCCAGTCCCGCTCGCCCGGCGGCACCACGAGGAGCGGCACGCCGGTCCCGAAGAGGAGCGCCTCGCGCACGAGCGGGCCGAGCGCGTCCCGGCCCGCGCCATGCGACCGCGCCGCCACCGCGAGGTCGCAGAAGCGGGCGGCGCGGGCGACGGCAGCGCCGAGCCCCGGGAGGTCCGCCGTGACCGTCGCGACGCGGGCGGCCACGGCGGGCGGCAGCATGTCCCTGACCCAGGCGGCCAGCGCCGCCGCCTGCGCGCCGTCCTCTGCCAGCCCGGCTCCGAGGAGGGCGGCCACGGCGGCCGGGGCCGGACGTGCCGGCGCGGACGAGGCCGCGACGCAGTGCACGTCCAGATGCGCGCCCTGCCGGAGCGCGAGGGCCGCCGCCGCGTCCAGCGCGACGGCGTCCGCGCGTGCCTCGGTCACCACGATGCCGATCGTCCGCAGGTCCATGGGGCAACCTCCCTCCGACGCGCCGAGGCTGCCGGCCCCGCCGCGCCGCGCCTTGATCCGCGTCAACCCGCGGCCCTGTCGGCGGCGTTCCGCCAACGCGGACCTGCGGGACGTTGCGGAGGGTCCCGCCGCCGTGCGGGCAAGGAACACGCAGCGGGCCGCGCAGGCCGCGGTAATGGCGCGCCGCGTCGTGCGTCCATCGGGTAACGCGGCGCGGCGAGGGGTCGCACCCGTGGTCTGCAAGGAGGTTCCCATGACCGGATCGAGCGACTGGGGGCAGGCGATCGTGCCGGTCGGCCTGACCCTGTCGGCGTTCTTCACCGTCACCTTCCTGCTGTGCGTCCTGGCGGGGCTCGCCTTCGGCGCGCCGGGGATGCGGATGGCGCTCGAGGCGGTGCTGCCGGGCTTTGTCTGGATCAGCGGGGCCAGCCTCCTGGTCGGGCTGGCCTGGGTCGTCGTCTCCGCCTGGGACGTCGCGCTCGTCGCGCTGCCGATCCATGCCGGCGTGCAGCGGATCCTGGCCCGTGGCTGAGCGCGGGGTCAGCGGCGCGGCGCGGCGGGCAGCGTGGCGCTGCCGCGCTGCGCGGACGCCTTTCCCGGTGGCGCGGCCTGTGCTACACTTCGGCCCGGCGCGCCGCCCGGCCGGCACCGGTCCTGCGCGTCGACGGGCGCGGCACGCGGGGTTCGGCCGATGACGCATTCCCACGCCTTCCGCCTGCCCCTGCCCGGCGCGTCGGCCGAGGTCCGCTGCGCCGCCTGCCCGATCCGGCACCGCGCCATCTGCGCCAGCTGCGATGCCGCCGAGATCGCCCGGCTCGAGGCGCTCAAGCACTACCGCACCTACGAGGCGGGCCAGACGATCGCCTGGGCGGGCGACCGACTGGACTACGTCGCCTCGGTGGTGCGCGGCGTGGCGACGCTGAGCCAGACCCTGCCGGACGGCCGCAGGCAGATGGTGGGCCTCCTGCTACCGTCGGACTTCATCGGCCGGCCGGGCCGCCGCGCCACGCCGTTCGACGTGACGGCGGCCAGCGACACGACCCTCTGCTGCTTCCGGCTCGCGCCGTTCGAGGATCTGCTGGCAACCACCCCGCACCTGTCCCGCCGGCTCGTCGACATGTCGCTCGACGAGCTCGACGCGGCGCGCACGTGGATGGTGCTCCTGGGGCGCAAGACGGCGCGCGAGAAGGTCGCCTCGCTGCTCGCCCTTCTCGCGCGGCGCGCGCTGGCGGATGCGCCCGGCCCGCCCCGGTCGCGCCTGGCCTTCGACCTGCCGCTGACGCGCGAGGCGATGGCCGACTACCTGGGCCTCACACTCGAGACGGTGAGCCGGCAGATGACCGCGCTCCGGGCGGACGGGGTGATCGCGCTGGGGCCTGCGCGGCGCGTGGCGGTGCGGAGCCTGCCCGCCCTGCTGGCCGAGATCGGGGACGGCGCGCGCCCGGGCGACGGACCTGCCTGGCCATGCCCTCCGGGCTGACTCCGCCGCGGCCTGGCGGTGGACGTGCGCGGGGTTGCGCCCTAGCTGTGCCGCGACCCGAAGCGGAGCGCGCCGATGTCCCCCCTGCGGCTGACCTACCTCGCCCTGGCCGTCTGGGGGGCGATCCACCCGATGTTCTGGTTCGTCACCTACATGCGCCAGACCGGAACGGGCCTGACGGGCCTGATCGCAAGCTGGGGGGCCAATGCCGGCACGACCGGCCTGTTCTGGGACCTGACGATCGCCGCCACGGCCCTGACCGTCTGGATCCTGGCCGAAACGCTGGCGCGGCGGAACTGGGAGGCGCTGGTCGCCATCCCCGCCACCTTCCTGATCGGCGTGAGCTTCGGGCTGCCGCTGTATCTGTTCCTGCGCGCGCGGCCGGTCCAGTGAGCCTGATCCTCCCGCCCTCGCCCGAAGATGTGCCGGCACCGGCCGCCGAACGGCTGCTCGCCCTTCTGGAAAGCGCGAAGATGCCCCTGCCCAAGCGGAGTGTGGCCGACGTCCTCGGCGTGCGCCCGCGCAAGGCCAGACGGCTCGTCGCGCAGCTGATCTCCGAAGGTGTGCCCGTCATCGGCAGCGCTCGGGCGGGGTGGCGGCTGCATCCAGCCTATGGTCCGCCCGTCGCCCGGCTGACTGCCGAGGGCCTGAAGGTCGTGGTGACGTCCCTGCGCGCCGTCCGCGACGGGCTGCCGGACAACGCGCGCGCCGCGTCGGTCGAGGCCGAGGCGGTCCTGCGCACGATCGTGTCCGCCGACATCCGCGACGAGGCCGACCATTTCGGCCTGTTCCAGCCCGATCCGGCGCACACGTTCGAACGCCGGACCCTTCGACTGATGCGCATCGCCTTGCGGAACGAATGGCCGGTGTCCTTCACCTATCCCGACAGGGACGGCGCGTTTCAGCCGCGGCTGATCCACCCGATCCTTCTGGAATGGGGCCATGCGGCGATCTCGATCACCGGATGGTGCACGCTGCGGTCGGATTTCCGCCGCTTCCGTTTCGACCGGCTGTCCCACCTGCGCCTGATCCGTGCGCCCTTTAACCCCGGCCGCCGTCAGCTTCTGAAGCGCTGGAAGGACAGGCCGTGACGCGCGACCTGCGCGCTTGCCGCGGGCCGGGCGGCGGCGCATCGTTGCGGGGAAGGGAGCACCTCCGATGAACCTCATGCCCGCCACCGCCGCCAACCTGTCGTTCCGCAGCGCGCGCGAGGAACTCGCGGCCAGCTTCCGCTGGTGCGCGCGGCTGGGAATGAACGAGGCGGTGGCGAACCACTTCTCGCTGGACCTGGGCGGAGGGCGGGTGCTGATCAACCCCAACCAGCGGCACTTCGCGCTGATCCGCGCGAGCGACCTGCTGCTGGTCGACGTGAACGACCCCGCCACGATGGACCGCCCCGATGCGCCCGACCCGACCGCCTGGGGCCTGCACGGCGCGATCCACCGCGCGCACCCCCACGCGGCCTGCCTGATGCACGTCCATTCGATCTTCGCGACCGTGCTGGCGAGCCTTGCGGACTCGCGCCTGCCCGCGATCGACCAGAACACGGCGATCTTCCACGACCGGCTGGTGGTCGACGACGGCTATGGCGGGATGGCCTTCGCGGCCGAGGGCGCGCGCTGCGCGGGCCTGCTGGCCGATCCGAAGATCACGGTCATGGTGATGGGCAACCACGGCGTCCTAGTCCTGGGCCGCACGGTGGCCGAGGCCTGGAACCGGCTCTACTACTTCGAGCGCGCCGCCGAGACCTACATCCGCGCGCTGCAGACGGGGCGGCCGCTGCGTCTGCTGCCCGACGCGGTGGCCGAACGGGTGGCGGTCGAGACCGAGACCTACCCCGGACAGGCCGAACGGCACATGGCGGACATGATGGAAATCCTCGACCGCGAGGGGTCGGACTTCCGGCACTGACGCCAATTGCGCGCCTGCGGCGCACGCCGTCATGTCGCCGGCCGGCCGGTGCCGGTCCGGCTCCGGGTGCCTCCGGCGGGAGTATTTGGGTCCGGAAAGAGGGGACGTTGCGGGGCGCGGCGCTTGGCCCTATCACGCCGGTCCATGGACCATTTCCTGTATCGCGACGGCATCCTGCACGCCGAGGACGTCGCCCTGCCCGAGATCGCGGCGGCGGTCGGCACGCCGTTCTACGTCTATTCGGCCGCGACCCTGACCCGCCACTATCGCCTGTTCACCGCGGCGCTGTCGCCGCTGCCGCACCAGGTGTGCTTCGCGGTCAAGGCCCTGTCGAATGTCGCGGTCCTGAAGCTGCTGGGCGACCTCGGCGCCGGGATGGATATCGTCAGCATCGGCGAATACCACCGCGCGAAGGCGGCGGGGGTGCCGGGCGACCGCATCGTGTTCTCGGGCGTCGGCAAGACGGCCGCCGAGATGCGGGCGGCGCTGCAGGGCGGGGTCCGGCAGTTCAACGTCGAGAGCGAGCCCGAGATGCGGGTCCTGTCGCAGGTGGCCGCGGGCCTCGGGGCCGTCGCACCGATCACGCTGCGGGTCAACCCCGACGTCGATGCCCGGACGCACGAGAAGATCGCGACGGGCCGGAAGGAGAACAAGTTCGGCATCCCGATCGCGCGGGCGCGCGCGGTTTATGCCGAGGCCGCGCGCCTGCCCGGCCTGCGCGTCGTGGGGATCGACGTGCACATCGGCAGCCAGCTCACCGACCTCGCCCCCTACGAGGCCGCCTACCGGATGGTCGCCGACCTCGCCGTGACCCTGCGCGCCGACGGGCACCGGATCGACCGGCTCGACCTGGGCGGGGGCTTGGGGATCCCCTACGAGCGGACGAACGCCGCGCCGCCGACGCCTGCGGACTATGGGGATCTGGTCAAGCGGACGGTGGGGCACCTCGGCTGCGAGATCGAGATCGAGCCGGGGCGGCTGATCGCGGGCAACGCAGGCGTGCTGGTCGCGGCGGTGATCTACGTCAAGCAGGGCGACGGGCGCGACTTCCTGATCCTCGACGCCGCGATGAACGATCTGGTGCGCCCTGCGATGTACGGCGCGCACCATGACATCGTGCCGGTGGTCGAGCCGGCCGCCGGGGTCGCCATGGCCGATGTCGACATCGTGGGACCGGTCTGCGAGTCGGGCGACACCTTCGCCAAGGCCCGGCCGATGCCGCCGCTGGAGGCGGGCGACCTCGTGGCCTTCCGCAGTGCCGGGGCCTACGGGGCGGTGATGGCAAGCGAATACAACAGCCGCCCGCTGGTGCCCGAGGTGCTGGTCCGGGGGGATCACTTCGCCGTCATCCGCGCCCGCCCGCCGTTTGACGAAATGCTTTCGCGGGATAGTGTCCCGGAGTGGCTGTCGCGCACCCCCGCGCCCCTGGCCGCGCCACGAGGGCATGACCGACCTTAACCGCGACCCCAGCCTGCGGCCGATGCGGCGTCCCGTGCGGTTGACGCTTCTGGGGCTATGGGCCGAACGGATCGTGCGCACCGCCTGGCCGCTGTGGTCGATCCTGATCGCGACGGCGGCCTTCCTGATGCTGGGCCTGCAGGACGTGCTGCCGATCGAGGCGGTGTGGGGCGCGCTCGTCGCCGCGGTGGCGGGCGGGTTCCTGGCCGCGGTGCACATGCTGCGGAGCTTCGCCGCGCCGACCGTCGAGGACGCGCTGGCGCGGCTGGACGACCGGCTGCCGGGGCGGCCGATCGCCGCCCTGCGCGATACCCAGGCCGTCGGCAGCGCCGATCCGGCGAGCCGGGCCGTCTGGGCCGCGCACCAGCGCCGGATGGCCGACCGCGCCGCCGCCGCGCAGCCCGTCGCGCCCGACCTGCGGCTGGCGCGCCGCGACCCCTTCGCGCTGCGCTACGTGGCGCTGACCTTCCTTGCCCTCGCGCTCCTGTTCGGCAGCGTCTGGCGCATCGGCACCGCGCCCGCGGTGCTGCCGGGGGGCGGGGCGCAGGCGGCCATGGGCCCGGCGTGGGAGGGCTGGGCGCAGCCGCCGCTGTATACCGGCAAGCCGTCGATCTACCTCAACGAGCTGGACCGGACCGCGCTCGACCTGCCCGTCGGGTCGCGGCTGCAGTTCCGCCTGTACGGCGACGTCGGCCAGCTTACCCTGACCGAGACGGTCAGCGGCAGGACCGACCCGCCGGCGGCGAGCGACGCGGCGCAGGACTTCACCGTGACGCGGTCGGGCGAGGTGGTGATCGCGGGCGACGGCGGGCGGACCTGGACGATCACCGTCATCCCCGACCAGCCCCCGACCATCACCCCCGCGGGCGAGATCGGGCGCGAGGGGACGGGGGAGTTCACCTACGCCTTCGACGCGGCCGACGACTACGGCGTGGCCGCGGGCCAGGTGACGATCGCGCTCGACCTGCCCGCGGTCGACCGCCGCTTCGGTCTGGCGATGGAGCCGGAGGCGCGGGAGCCCGTGGTGCTCGACCTGCCGCTGCCGCGCACGGGCGACCGCACGGGGTTTTCCGAGACGCTGATCGACGACCTGTCGGAACATCCCTTCGCGAACCTGCCGGTCACGCTGACCTTCCAGGCGGTCGACGACGCCGACCAGACCGGGACCGCCGCGCCGGTCGCGGCGGTCCTGCCGGGCAAGCGGTTCTTCGACCCGCTCGCGGCGGCGCTGATCGAGATGCGGCGCGACCTGTTGTGGAACCGCGCCAACGCGCCGCGGGTGGTGCAGATCCTGAAGGCCGTAACCTACCGGCCCGAGGACCTGATCCGCAACGAACGCGCCTTCCTGCGGCTGCGCGTGCTGATGCGGCAGCTCGACGCCGAGAAGCGCTCGCTGACGGCGGAAAGCCGCGACGCGATGGCGGCCGAGCTCTGGGCCATCGCGCTGATGGTCGAGGAGGGGGACCTGCAATCCGCGCTCGACCGGCTGCAGCGCGCGCAGGACCGGCTGGACGAGGCGATCCGCAACGGCGCCTCGCCCGAGGAGATCCAGCGCCTGATGGACGAGATGCAGCAGGCGCTGACCGAATACATGCGCGAGCTCGCCGAACAGGCGCAGCGCGACGGCGAGACGGACGCGCCGTCGCAGGTGCCGGGCATGCAGATGTCGGCCAACGAGCTGCAGCAGATGTTCGAGGAGCTGCAGCGGCTGATGGAGGAAGGCCGCATGGCCGAGGCGCAGCAGCTGATGGAGCAGCTCCGCCAGTTCATGGAGAACATGCAGGTCGCGCAGGGCCAGCCCGGCGACGGGGGCCCCGGCAACCCGCAGATGGGCCAGTTGCAGGACATGCTGCGCGAGCAGCAGGACCTGTCGGACGAGACCTTCCAGGACCTGCAGGGCAACGGCGACCAGCCGCAACAGGGTCAGCAGGGTCAGGGGCAGCAGGGTCAGCCGGGCCAGCAGGGTCAGGGGCAGCAGGGGCAGCAGGGTCAGCCGGGGCAGCAGGGTCCGCAGGGTCCGCAGGGTCAGGGCCGGCAGCCGGGTCAGGGTGAGCAGCCGGGCGAGGGCCAGGGGATGCAGCCGGGCCAGCAGGGCCAGGGCGGGCAGGGCTTCGGGCAGAACCGGCAGCCGGGCCAGGGCCGGCAGCCCGGCCAGGATCGGAACGGGGGCCAGCCCGACGATCGCAGCCTTTCGGAACGCCAGCGCGACCTGCAGCGGCAGCTCGACCAGCTGGGCCAGGGGCAGCTTCCCGGCGACGGAACCGCGCAGGGCGAGGCCGGGCGGCGGGCGCTGGAAGACGCCGAACGCGCCATGCGCGACGCCGAACGCGCGCTGCGGGACGGCGACATGAACGGCGCGCTCGACCGCCAGGCCGACGCGATGGAGGCGATGCGCGAGGGCCTGCAGAACTTCGGCGAGGCCCTGGCGCAGGAGCAGCGGCAGCGGCAGCCCGGCCAGCAGGGCCAGGGCGAGGCCTTCGGCCAGGCCGACCCCGGCAGTCCGCTCGACCCGCTGGGCCGCGAGCCGGGGGATGCCGCGCGCATCGGGTCGGACCGCAACATGCTGCAGGGCGAGGATGTCTACCGCCGCGCGCAGGACCTGCTGGACGAGATCCGCCGCCGGTCGGGCGAGCAGCTGCGCCCCGAGGCCGAGCGCGACTACCTGCGCCGCCTGCTCGACCTGTTCTGACGCTCAGGCCGGCGGCCCGGCGACGCTGCGCAACCCGTCGATCACGCCCCGCAGGGCCCCGTCGAGCCACAGCCGCCCCGCGTCGACCAGCGCGACATAGGCCGCCATCGGAGCGGCGAGCGCCGGCACCGCCTCGCCCAGTTGCGGGGCGAGCGCGTAGGCGGCGGCGGCCAGAACCGCCAGCACGACGACGAGGGTGAAACCGGTGCGGAACGTGCCCGGCGCGGGCGGCGGGGCGGGGGATGGGGCGGGGTCGGCCTGGTAGCCGGGCGGAAAGCTCTGCGGCCGCAGGGTGGAGTTGATCTCCTCGATGTCGGGCAGCCGGGCCTTGCGCGGCGGCGTCCGCGCGGCCTCGGCCGCAGCGATCCCGGCCGAGGCCGCGACGCTGGCGGGCAGCGGGGCCGCCTCCGGGGCGGGCAGGCCGAGGTCGCCCTGCACCTCGATCGGCGCGGGCGGGGCGGCGCGGCGGGCGGCAAGCTCGCGCGCCGCCTCCTCCTTCAGCATCGCGAGCGCCGCGGCATCGAGCCGCGCCGACGGCGGGGGCGGGGCGGGCGCGGGGTCTTCGCCCGCAAGGACGGCAAGCGGGGCCTCGGGAACGGGGTCCGGGGGGACGGTCGCGGCGGCGGCCGTGGCATCGGGACGGGCCTGGAACCACGAATGGCCGCAGTTCGAGCACTGCACGTCGCGCCCGGCGTCCGGGATGGCGTCGGCGTCGACTTCGTATTCGGCATCGCAGTTGGGGCAGATGAGCCGCATCGCTTTCCCGTCGTCCCGCCCGGGGCGTCCGCAGATGTTGTAGCGGCGCAGGACACAATCGCCAAGCCTTTGCGTCGAAACGCGGGGTGCGGAATTGCAACCGCTGCGCCGTTTTGGCAATGATCGGACCAGGGAGAGGGGCCGACCCAGGTGATCGCGTTCGACAATGCCGGATACGCCTACGGCACGGGCGAGCTTCTGTCCGAGATGACCCTGGCCCTGCAGCCGGGATCGTTCCACTTCCTGACCGGCCCCTCGGGCGCGGGCAAGACGACCTTCCTGAAGCTCGCCTACGCCGACCTGCGCCCGACCCGGGGCCGCGTCACCGTCTTTGACCAGGACGTGGCGAAGATGGGCCGCGACGACGTGGCGCTGGCGCGGCGGCGGATCGGGGTCGTGCACCAGGACTGCCAGTTCCTCGACCACCTGCCGCTGGCGACGAACGTGGCCCTGCCGCTGACCGTCGCGGGACGCGAGCCGGCCGCGCAGGACCTGTCGGACCTCCTGGAATGGGTCGGCCTGTCGGCCATGACCGACGCCCTGCCGCCGTCGCTGTCGGGCGGCGAGCGGCAGCGCGCGGCGCTGGCCCGCGCGGTGATCCAGGACCCCGACGTGATCGTCGCCGACGAGCCGACCGGCAACCTCGACTGGGAGATGTCGCTGCGGCTCCTGACGCTCTTGGTCGAGCTGAACCGGATGGGCAAGACGATCCTGATCGCGACCCACGACATGAACCTGATCCGTTCGGCCAAGGCGCAGGTGCAGGCGCGCGTGCTGCGGATCAGGGACCGCCGGGTGCAGCTGGCCGGGGCCGACCTGTGACCGACGCGCATGTCCAGCGGCAGGGCGCGCGGGTGGTGCCGCCGACCGGGCACACCGCCTGGCTGACCACCTTCACCGCGGCCGCGATGGCGTTCCTGGCCGTCTTCGCCATGGCCCTCTCGCTGGCCGCCGGGCGGCTGTCGGAGCGCTGGACGGGGGCCCTGGCGCAGACGGCGACCGTCCGGCTGTCGGCCCCGGCCGACCAGATGGACGTGCAGGTGCAGGCCGTGCTCGACGTGCTGGCGCAGACCCCGGGCGTCGCGCAGGCGCGCGCCCTGACCGACGCCGAGCAGGCGGCGCTGCTCGCGCCCTGGTTCGGGCCGGACCTGCCGGTCGACAGCCTGCCGATGCCCCGCCTGGTCGAGATCACCGCGACGCCGCAGGGCTTCGACGCAGACGGCCTGCGCCAGCGCCTGATGGCCGAGGCGCCGGGCGCGGTGCTCGACGACCATTCCCGCTGGCGTGCCCCGTTGGTGGCGGCGGCGGGGCGGATCCGGGCGATCGGCTGGCTGTCGATCGGGCTGATCCTGGGCGCGATGGCGGCGATGATCGCGCTCGCGGCCAACGCGGCGCTGGCGGCCAATGCCGAGGTCATCCGCACGCTGCGGCTGGTCGGGGCCAAGGACACCTTCATCGCCCGCGCCTTCGTGCGCCGTTTCACGCTGCGCGCGGCGGGGGGCGCGGCGGCGGGGACGCTGGCCGGGATGCTCGCGGTGCTGGCGCTGCCGCCGGCCGACCCGGCGGGCGGATTCCTGACCGGGCTGTCCTTCCAGGGGCCGTCCTGGGCCTGGCCGCTGGCCCTGCCCGTGCTCGCCGCCGCGATCGCCTTCGCGGCCACGCGGGCGGCGGCGATGCGGCGGCTGCGGAAGCTGCCGTGATGCAGTGGCTCTTGTCGCTGGTCTTCGTGCTGCAGATGTATCTCGCGATGGCGGTGCTCGCCGTCGTCTGCACGCCCTTCGCGATCTTCAGCCGCCGCGCCGCCTATGCGGCGATGCACGCCTACTGCCGCTGGGTGGTGTGGACCGCGCGCGTCCTCGTCGGCCTGCGGTCCGAGGTGCGCGGCACCCCGCCCGCGGGCGAGGTGCTGGTCGCGGCCAAGCACCAGAGCTTCTTCGACATCATCCTGATCTTCGGGGCCTGCCCGCGGCCGAAGTTCATCATGAAGGCCGAACTGCGCCGGGCGCCGATCCTCGGCTGGTATGCGCTGCGGATCGGCTGCGTGCCGGTGGACCGCGGCCGCCGCGGCGCGGCCATCGCGCAGATGAAGGAGGACGTGGCGCGCGGGGCGGCCCTGCCCGGGCAGCTCGTCATCTACCCGCAGGGCACCCGCGTCGCGCCCGGGCAGCGCGCGCCCTACAAGGTCGGCACCGGGCTTCTCTACGACCAGCTCGGAGCTCCTTGCCTGCCCGTCGCCACCAACGTCGGCCACTTTTGGCCCAGGCGCGGCATCCTGCGCCGACCCGGCCTCGCGGTGGTGGAGTTCCTGCCCGAAATCCCGCCGGGCCTGCCCGTCGCCACGTTCATGGCCCGCATCGAGACCGACATCGAGGCCGCGTCCGACCGGCTGTCGGCCGAGGTCAGCGCCCGTAGACCGCCGCCCAGCGCGTGACGAGCTGCCCCTGCAGCCGCCGCGCCCGCAGCGTCCAGGCGCGGCCGCCGGGCGGGTCCTCGCGCTGGTCCACCGGCAGCGCGCCGCGCCGGGCGGGGTCGGCGCAGAGGATCGCGAAGGCGAGCGCCGGGCCTGCGGGCGGGGTGATGATCCCGGCCAGGTTCGACACGAAGTTCAGCGTTCCCGACTTGGCCCGCACCTGCACCGGATGGCCCGCGATCGGCTCGCCCGCGTCGTCGCGCATGCCGATGTCGCGCAAGAGGCCCGGCAAAAGGCCGCCGTTCGCGGTCGTCCCGGCGCGGAGCAGCACGGCGAGGAGGTCGTGCGCGCTGGCGGCCGAGGCGGCCTCGAGCCCCGAGTGACCGGCGAAACTCGCGCCGATCCCGAAGGCCGCCCGCGCCCAGGCCGTCATCGCCGCCCCGCTGGCGGCGAGCGTCGGCGCGCCGGACGTTGACAGGCCCGTGACCTCGGCCGTCAGGTTGGTCGAAAACCGCAGCATGTCGCGCAGCAGGTCCGGCAGGGCCTCGCTGCGGTCGGTGACGAGCGCCGTGCCCTGCGGCACCTCGCGCGCGGGCGCGCCCGGCGGCAGGATAACCCCTTGCGCCGCGCAGAGCGTGCGGAAGACGTCGGCGGCGTAGAGCCCGGGGTGCCGCGTCGGCAGCCAGCGCGTGCCCGCTTGCCGCGGCGCGGGGCGCGCGACGGTCCAGCGGTCGCGGTCGGGCGCCGCGGCGTAGGCGAAGAGCGGGGCCGCGCGGTCTTCCGCCGTGATCGTCGCCATGCCGACCGGCGGCACGAAGCGCGCGCCCTCGGCGTCCATCGACAGATCACGCCCGCCCGCGCCCCAGCGGAAGTTGATGCGGTTGAAGTTCAGGTTCAGCCCCGAGATCGCGGGGTTGTAGCCCGCGTAGACCGGCTGGTCGGGGTCGATCAGCGGGACCTGCGGCAGCGCGCTTTCGCGGAACAGGAAGCGCCCGCCGACGCGCCGCAGCCCGGTCGCGGCGAGCCGCGCGGCCATGTCGCCCAGCCGGTCGGTGTCGAGCGTGGGGTCGCCGCCGCCGTCGAGGATCAGGTCGCCGCGCAGCGTGCCGCCCGCGACCAGCCCGGTGGCGATCACGCGGGTGGCGAAGCGGTGCGTCGGCCCCAGCGCCTGCAGCGCATAGAGCGAGGTCACCATCTTGGCGACCGACGCGGGCGGCAGCCGGTCGTCGGCGCCCCGCGCCTCGACCAGCGCGCCGGAGGACAGGTCCGCCATGGCGTAGGTCACCGCGCCCGACAGCTCCGCCGCGGCGATCAGGTCGCGCGGATCGGCCGGGCCGGGGCGGGGCCGGGGGCGGGGGCTCGACGCCGGCGGCTCGGCCCAGGCGGGCGCGGCGAGCAGCCCTGCGAGGACCGCGCGGCGACCGATCCGCATCAGGACAGGTCGGCGCCGAGGCCCGCCATCAGGCGACCGAACGCCGGGAACGAGGTGGTGATCGGGCTCGCGTCGTCGACCGTGACGGGGGCTTGCGCCGCCAGCCCGCAGACGAGGAAGCTCATCGCGATCCGGTGGTCGAGGTGCGTGGCGCAGGTGGCCCCGCCCGGCACGCCGCCGGGGCCCATGCCGTGCACGGTCATGGTGTCCGCGTCGGCCTCCACCTGCACGCCGCAGGCGCGCAGGCCGTCGACCATCGCCGCGATCCGGTCGCTTTCCTTGACCCGCAGCTCGCCCACCCCGTGCATCACCGTCGTGCCCGCGGCGAAGGCCGCGAGCACCGACAGGACCGGGTATTCGTCGATCATGCTCGGCGCGCGGTCGGGCGGCACCTCGATCCCCCGCAGCGAAGAGAAGCGGACCCGCAGGTCCGCCACCGGCTCGCCGCCCTCGGATCGCGGCCGGTCGAAGGCGATGTCGGCCCCCATCTCGGTCAATGTGCGATAAAGACCATTGCGGGTCAGGTTCTGGCTGACGCCCGGCACGGTAATGTCCGATCCGGGCACGATCAGCGCCGCAGCGACCGGGAAGGCCGCGCTGGAAGGATCGCGGGGCACCGCCACCGTCTGCGGCCGCAGCTCGGGCCGACCCTGCAGGGTGATGACGTTGCCCTCGGCCGTGCGCTCCACCTCCAGCACTGCGCCGAACCCCGCGAGCATCCGTTCCGAATGGTCGCGCGTCGGCGCGCGCTCGATCACCACGGTCGCGCCGGGGGCGTTCAGGCCCGCGAGCAGCACCGCCGACTTCACCTGCGCGCTTGCGACCGGCAGGGCGTAGCGCACCGGCACCGGGTCGGCCGCGCCCACGACCGTCATCGGCAGCCGCCCGCCCTGCCGCCCGAAGGCCCGCGCGCCGAACAGCGCGAGCGGCTCGGTCACCCGCCCCATCGGCCGCTTGCGCAGGGAGGCATCGCCCGTGAAGGTCGCGGTCACGGGCGTCGTCGCCATCGCCCCCATCACCAGCCGCACCCCGGTGCCCGAGTTGCCGCAGTCGATCACGCTGTCGGGCTCGCGGAAGCCGCCGACGCCCACGCCGTGCACCGACCAGGTGCCGGGTGCCTGCCGGGTGACCTCGGCCCCGCAGGCGCGCATCGCCGCGGCGGTGTCGAGCACGTCCTGGCCTTCCAGAAGCCCGGTGATCTTCGTCTCGCCCACCGCCATCGCGCCGAGGATCAGCGCCCGGTGGCTGATCGACTTGTCGCCGGGCACCTGCGCCGCGCCGGTCAGGGGGCCGCTGGCGCGGGCGGTCATGGGCTGAGCGTCGGCGTGGGACATGGGCGGCCTCGTTGCGTCGCCGGGGAGATAGCCGAACCCCGCGCGTCGGTCCATGGGCAGCGGCTCAGGCCTCGCTCAGCGCCACCTTCATGTCGCGGACCTGGTAGATCACCTCGCCGTCGGCCTCCACCCGGCCGTCGGCCACCCCCATCGTCAGCCGCCGCGACTGCACGGCCCTGGTGAAATCGACGTGGTAGGTCAGCAACTTCCGGTCCGGCCGCACCATGCCGGTCAGCTTCACCTCGCCCACGCCCAGCGCGTAGCCCCGCCCCTGCCAGCCCCGCCAGCCGAGGTTGAAGCCCGTCAGCTGCCACAGCCCGTCGAGCCCGAGGCAGCCGGGCATGATCGGGTTGCCGGGGAAGTGGCAGGCGAAGAACCACAGGTCCGGGCGGATGTCGAACTCCGCCACCACGTGTCCCTTGCCGTGCGCGCCGCGGTCGTCGCTGATGTCGGTGATCCGGTCCATCATCAGCATCGGCGGTTCGGGCAGTTGCGCGTTGCCGGGGCCGAACAGCTCCCCCCGCGCACAGGCGAGCAGGTCCTCCCGGTCGAAGCTCGTCGGATAGGGGGCCATGCGCATCTCCCGTTGGTGCGTCCCTGTAACAGAGCGCTTGCGGCCGGGGCAAGTCCGGCCCCGGCCCGCCCCTCGTCGCAGAGGTGCATTGAAACGGCGGGCCGGGACGCGCTATATTGACCGATGATGACCGCGACCGACCGCAGCACCGCCTGGCTGACACGCGGGGGCCTTCGCCCCACGCGACAGCGCCTGCTGCTGGCCCAGCTTCTGGTCGGCGACGGCGAGAACCGGCACGTCACCGCCGAAAGCCTCTATGCCGCATCCGTCCGGGCGGGCGAAAGGGTCAGCCTCGCCACCGTCTACAACACGCTGCGCGCCTTCTGCGAGGCGGGACTGATGAACGAGGTCACCGTCGACGGGTCGAAAAGCTATTTCGACACCCGCATGGACGACCACCCGCATTTCTACTGGGAAGAAACCGCGCAACTGACCGACGCGCCGGCGCAGCTGCGCATTTCCGGCCTGCCCGAGGCACCCGAGGGCACCGCCATCAGCAAGGTCGACGTCGTCATCCGCCTGCGCCGCGCCTGATCCTTCAAAGGATCAGGACCGGTTCCTTGCAAGGAACCGGAACGATTTCCGCAAGGAAACCGGTGGCGCTCAGAACCACTGCCCCGGTTCCATCAGGCCGAGGTCCATCAGCTGCTGGCTGTGCCACCGGAACGGCACGGAGTTCCGCCACCGGAACGTCCGGATCTCGCAGCGGCTGCCGGGGTTCGCGCGCAGCGCCTTGGCGGTGCGGAAGGAACAGACGGCAAGCGTCAGGTTGTGGTGCCACGGGCAGGCGTAGGTGTTGTATTCCTCATCCGTGAAGGTGAAGTCGGGGCGCAGCCGCAGGCCCTTCTTCGCGCGGAACAGCGTCACGCGGTCGATCTTGCGGCGGGCCCAGGGGACGTGCTCCTCGAACCGCCAGCGCAGGCCGCCGAAGAAGTCGAGCTGCCGCTCCTTCGCCGCCCAGCCCTTGGCCTCGTCCTTGCGGGCGAGCGCGTAGTAACCCGAGCGGTCGAGATGCGCATCCGCCCGCGACACCGCGTTCGGTGCGGCGGCGAGGTCCCCGGCATAGAGATCCACCACATAGCCGAGCGCCGCGTCGCGGCGTTCCTCGGCGTGGAAGGCGATCAGCTCGCGGATGTTGCGCGTCTCGCGGAAGGGGTGGAACAGGTATTCGGCGTTGTAGCCGTAATGGATCCACTCCCCCTCGGCGGCGTCGATCACCGCGTTGACCGCGCCCGCCAGCGCGTCGTCGGCATAAGGGTCGGCATCCACCCGCGTCCCCCCAGCGGCATCGCAGGCCAGCCCCGGCGGGGCCAGCAGCACGACCTCGCGGAACCCTGCCTCCAGGTGCCAGGCGAGCGTCGTCGTGACCTCTACCTCGTCTTCGGCCATGATCAGCGCGACCGGCCCCTTCAGGGGCGCGCGGGCGGACAACCAGGCGGCGAGCGACGGAAAGTGCATCGGGCGGCAGGGTCGGCCAAAGCCCGTCGCTGCGCAAGGCTTCGTTGCCGCGCATTCGCCCGACGTGTATGGGGGCACGATCCCGGAGGCCGCCGCCATGAAGACGCTGTTCATCAAGACCTACGGCTGCCAGATGAACGTCTACGACAGCGAGCGCATGGCCGAGGTCATGGCGCCCGAGGGCTACGCGCGCACCGACGCGCCCGAGGACGCGGACCTGGTCCTGCTCAACACCTGCCACATCCGCGAGAAGGCGGCGGAGAAGCTCTACTCCGATCTCGGCCGGTTGAAGCCGCTCAAGGCCGCGCGGCCGGGGATGAAGATCGGCGTCGCGGGCTGCGTGGCGCAGGCCGAGGGCGACGAGATCATCCGCCGCGCGCCGGTGGTCGACCTGGTGGTCGGCCCGCAGGCCTACCACCGGCTGCCGGCGCTCGCCCGCGCGGGCTCCCGGCGGGTCGACACCGAGTTTCCGGCCGAGGACAAGTTCGACCACCTGCCTGCGCGCGGGCGCGCCAGCGGCCCCGTCGCCTTCCTGACGGTGCAGGAGGGCTGCGACAGGTTCTGCGCCTTCTGCGTCGTGCCCTATACCCGCGGGGCCGAGGTCAGCCGCCCGGCCGACCGGATCCTTGCCGAGGCGCGGGCGCTGGTCGCGGGCGGGGCGCGCGAGATCGTGCTTCTGGGGCAGAACGTGAATGCCTGGCACGGGGCCGAGGGCGGGCTCGGCGGCCTGATCCGCGCGCTGGCCGGGATCGAGGGGCTGGCGCGCCTGCGCTACACCACGAGCCACCCGAACGACATGGACGACGCCCTGATCGCCGCCCATGCCGAGGTGCCGCAGCTGATGCCCACCCTGCACCTGCCGGTGCAGTCGGGGTCGGACCGCATCCTGCGCGCGATGAACCGAAAGCACACCGCGGCGCGGTATCTGGCGCTGGTGGATCGCATCCGCGCGTCCCGGCCCGACATCCTTTTGACCTCGGACTTCATCGTGGGCTTCCCGGGCGAGACCGAAGACGACTTCACCGCGACGCTGGACCTGATCCGCGCCGTGGGCTTCGGCGCGGCCTACAGCTTTTGCTACTCGCCGAGGCCCGGGACGCCCGCCGCCGAACGGCCGCCGGTGCCCGCCGGGCTGGCCGACGACCGGCTGCAGCGCCTGCAGGCGCTGGTCGCGGCCCAGCAGCGGACCGCGCAGGAGGCGATGGTGGGCCGCGCCCTGCGCGTGCTGGTTGAAAGGCCCGGTCGCCTGCCGGGGCAGATGGTCGGCAAGTCGGACTGGCTCCACGCCGTCCACCTGCAGGATTCGCACGCCCGGCCGGGAGACCTCGTCACGGCGCGCATCACGGCTTCGGGGCAGAACTCCTTGGCCGCAGTGCCGATTCCGGCCTGATGGACGTCCCGACCGGCGGGACAATCTGGCACTTTTTCGACTATTGCGCACCCTGACGCAACAGGTTGCGGTGCCCGGTGCCCTAACCCATAGATTTTGCTTTACTTCACCTTTTCGTAGGGGCAACGTTTTGCCGGACGAATGGTACAGGCACATGGGGGTGTTGCGGTGACAGAGGTGACGCGTGCGATCCGCGGGATGGTGCTGGGCCTCGGGTTCGCGGCGATGGCCGTCACCGACGTGGTGGCGCAGCAGCAGCCCGTGGTGACGGGACAGATCGAATGGGGGCTGTGGATCGACGACGACGGCTGCCAGCACTGGTGGGCCGACGGCGGGCTTGAAGGCTACATGGTGCCGCGGCGCGATCCGCAGACGGGCAAGCCCGTGTGCCTGCGCAAGAACACCTGCATGGTCGAGAACACCGACACGCTGTTCCGGACCGACAGCGCCCGGCTGACCCCCGCGGGCCGGGCCCGGCTGACGAAGTTCTTCCAGTCCGCCGGCGCCTTCGGCTATGCCATCTACGGCCATACCGACAGCCGCGCGTCGGACGCCTACAACCTCGACCTGTCGGACCGCCGCGCGGCGGCGGTTGCGGACGTCGCCCGGTCGGTCGGGGCCAGCGTCGAACGCGAGATCGGCTTCGGCGAACGCCAGCCGATCGCGTCGAATGCCACGGCGGCCGGCATGGCCCAGAACCGCCGCGTCGAAATCGTCTGCTACAACTGGTGAGCCAATGATCATCGCATTGAAAACGGTCGCGGCCTTCGGCACCGTCCTCATGCTTTCGGCCTGCGCCGAAGGCTTCGAGGGCACGCAGGCCTACACCGGGGCGAACAGCATCATCGCCACCGGCCAGGACCAGGGTCGCGACTCGGGCGTGCTATTGAACGGCGTCGCGGCCATCGCCTACGACCCCGACGGCTGCCAGAACTGGATCATGGACGACGGGCTCGAGGGCTATTCGACCCCGCGCTACGACCCGGTGTCGGGGCTGCCCGTCTGCAACGATCTCTTCCCGCCCGGCACGGTCATCCGCAACTACCAGACCGGCACCGAGGGGATCGAGGATCGCGTCTCCGGCCCCGGCATCCGGACCGTCGTCCGCCCGTGAGCGGGCGCCCCCTGAACGACGACGAGGCCGCGGCATCGCCCGCGGCCTTTTGCTGTGGTGCCCGCGTCTGTCGCGCAGGCGTCACATCGGGCCTGCAACCTTCGCCCGGCACGAAACGTTCTTGCCGCATGGCCCGGACTGCCCCACCTTTCCCCGATGACCCCTGACCAGGAGACCCCCTTGGGCATCAGCGCACTGACCCCGCCAACCGCCGCCGACATCATCGAGACGCAGCTCGAGTTTCCCGACAACCGCCTGCTGATCGACCTGTGCGGCGAGTTCGACAGGAACCTCGCGCAGATCGAGCACCAGATCGGGGTGCACATCCTGCGACGCGGCAACCGGCTGGCGGTGATCGGCGACAAGGCGGCGCGGGATCAGGCGGCGGGCGTGCTGCGGGCGCTCTATGCCCGGCTGGAAAGCGGCCGGTCGGTCGCCGCGGGCGACATCGACGGCGCCATCCGCCTCGGCCGCCACGAGCCGCGCGAGGGCGAGCAGATCGACATGTTCGGCGGCGGTCCGGTGGAACTGCGCACGCGGAAAAAGCCCATCGAGCCGCGGACCGAGGCGCAGAAGGCCTATGTCGCGAACCTCTTCCAGCACGAGCTCGGCTTCGGCATCGGGCCGGCGGGCACGGGCAAGACCTACCTCGCGGTGGCGGTGGGGGTGACGCTGTTCATCTCGGGCGCGGTCGAGAGGATCATCCTGTCGCGCCCCGCGGTCGAGGCCGGGGAACGCCTGGGCTTCCTGCCCGGCGACATGAAGGAGAAGATCGACCCCTACATGCAGCCCCTCTACGACGCGCTGAACGACTTTTTGCCGGCCAAGCAGGTCGAGAAGCTCCAGGCCGAAAAGCGCATCGAGATCGCGCCCCTGGCCTTCATGCGCGGCCGCACGCTGTCGAACGCCTTCGTCGTGCTGGACGAGGCGCAGAACGCCACCACCATGCAGATGAAGATGTTCCTGACGCGCCTCGGCGAGGGGTCGCGGATGGTCATCACCGGCGACCGCACCCAGGTCGACCTGCCGCGCGGCACGGCCTCCGGCCTCGCCGACGCCGAGCGGATCCTCAAAGGGGTGAAGGGCGTGACCTTCAACTACTTCACCGCCAAGGACGTGGTGCGGCATCCGCTGGTCGCGCGGATCATCGAGGCGTACGAGGCGAACGAGGCGAACGAGGGGCAGGGATAGGACCGGCCCCGATTTCTTCGAAGAAATCGGACCGGAGCCTTCGAAGGCTCCGGTGCGGAGTTTTGCAAAACTCCGCTGCCCCACCGCGCCGCACCCGGATGACATGCTGACCGAGACGATCATCGAAGACCCCCGCTGGTCCGACCTGCCCGGACTCGCCGAAACCGCCGCCCGTGCCGCGCTGGCAGCGCTGGACCTGAACCCCGACGCCTTCCGGATCGCGCTGCTCGGCTGCGATGACGCCCGCATCGCGGTGCTGAACGCGGATTTCCGCGGCAAGCCCCAGCCGACCAACGTCCTGTCCTGGCCCAGCGACGACCGTGACCCCACCGTCCTGCCGCAGGGCGACCCGGACGACCCCGAGGAGCTCGGCGACATCGCCATCGCCTGGGACACCTGCGCGCGCGAGGCCGCCGATCAGGGCAAGCCCCTGGCCGCCCATGTCAGCCACTTGATCGTCCATGCCACGCTCCACCTCCTCGGCCACGACCACCAGGACGACACTGACGCCGCCGTGATGGAGGCGCTGGAGGTGCGGGTGCTGGACTCGCTCGGCCTGCCTGATCCATACTGACCGCGCACCCGCAGGACGGGTGTGCTTTGAGCCAAGGACAATGGGCAGCAGCACCGACGGCCTGACCCCCGAAGACCCCGGCGCCGAGGCCGCCGAACCCCCGACGCGCGGCCTGCTGGGCCGTCTGATCGACGCCTTCGCCCAGCCCGACCCGCCCGCCACCCCGCCCGCGCCCGGCAGCCCCACCGCGCCGATCGGCGCGACCGGCCTGCCGCATGTCGGCAACCTCCGCCGCCTGCGGGTCGACGACGTGGCGATCCCCAAGCCCGAGATCGAGGCGGTGCCGCTCGACATCGGGCTCGACGATCTGGTTGCGCGGTTCCGCGAGCACGGCTATACGCGGCTGCCCGTCTACAAGGGCAATCTCGATCATCCGCAGGGACTCGTGCACTTCAAGGATCTGGCCATGCAGCACGGGTTCGGCGGTACGGCGCGCTTCTCCCTGCGCCGCCTGATCCGCCCGATCCTGTTCGCCGCGCCGTCGATGCCCATCGGCCACCTCTTGCAGAAGATGCAGAAGGACCGCATCCACATGGCGCTGGTGATCGACGAATACGGCGGGGTCGACGGCCTGGTGACGATCGAGGACCTGATCGAGACCGTCATCGGCGAGATCGAGGACGAGCACGACGAGGACGAGGGGTCGCTCTGGCGCGAGGAAAGGCCCGGCACCTACGTCGTGCAGTCGAACGCGCCGCTGCTGGCCTTCGAGGCCGCGATCGGCCGGTCCCTGCGCGACGAGGACGAGGATGACGATATCGACACGCTCGGCGGCCTCGTGTTCTTCCGCACCGGAAGGGTTCCCGCGACCGGCGAGATCATCGCGCACGAGGACACCGGCGTGACCTACGAGATCCTCGACGCCGACACCCGCCGAATCAAGCGGCTTCGCGTCTGCCTTCCCGCGGTCGCGGCGGCGCCTCAGGCATGACGCCGCGCGCCCTGCTTGCCGCCAGCGTGCTGGGTGGTCTGGCGGCGGCGACCGGCCAGGCGCCGCTCGGCTTCTGGTGGCTCGCTCTGGTCGGCCTTGCCGGTCTGGTCGCGATCGTCGCGCGCAGCGACGCGCCGGGGCGGCTCGCCTGGGTTGCGGGCGCGGCGCAGTTCGGGGCGGCGCTGTCCTGGATCGTGAACCCCTTCTTCGTCGACGCCGCCCGCCAGGGCTGGATGGCGCCCTTCGCGATCGTGCTGATGGCCGGGGGCCTCGCGCTGTTCTGGGGCGCGGCGGGCTGGATCGCCGGGTTCTGGCGCAAGGGCCCGCCCCGCGCGCTCGCCTTTGCGGTGGCGCTCGCCGGGACCGAGGCGGCGCGCGGCATCGTGCTGACGGGCTTTCCCTGGGCGCTGCCGGGCCACATCTGGATCGACACGCCCATCGCGCAGTGGGCGGCGGTCATCGGCGCCAACGGCCTGACGCTCGCGACGCTGCTGGTCGCGGCGCTGCCGGCCGCGGGCGGGTGGTGGGCCGTGCCCGCGCTGGCCGTCGTGGCCTCCGGCGCGATGATCCTGGCCGAGGCGCGGCTGCGCCAGGAACCCGGCCCGGAGCGGCCGGTCAGCCTGCGGCTGGTCCAGCCGAACGCCGAACAGCGGCTGAAGTGGGATCCCGACCAGGCCCGGATCCTGTTCGACCGCCAGCTTGCGCTGACGGCCGGCGGCGCGAAGGCCGACCTGACGATCTGGCCCGAGACCGCGGTGCCCTACCTGATCGACATCTACCCCGAGGTGGCGATGGCGATGGCCGACGCCGCCCGCGGCGGTCTGGTCGCGGCCGGGGTCCAGCGGGTCGACGGCCCGCTCGCCTTCAACAGCCTGGCGGTCATCGCGCCCGGCGGTGCCGTCACCGCGACATACGACAAGTGGCACCTGGTGCCCTTCGGCGAATACATTCCCTTCGGCGACCTGCTCTACGACTGGTTCGGCGTCACGGCCTTCGCCGCTCGGGTCGGCGCGGGCTACACCGCCGGACCCGGCCCGCAGGTCATCGACCTGGGGCCCCGCCTCGGCATCGTCGCGCCGCTGATCTGCTACGAGGCGATCTTCCCGCGCACGCTGAACGCGCTGCCGCAACGCCCCGACTGGATCCTGCAGGTCACCAACGACGCCTGGTTCGGCACCTTCTCCGGCCCCTGGCAGCATGCCGCGCTCGCCCGCCTGCGCGCCATCGAGCAGGGCCTGCCGCTGGTCCGCGTCGCCAACACCGGCCTCACCGTCGTGTGGGACGCCCATGGCCGCGAGGTCGCGGCCCTGCCCTTCGGCGAACCCGGCCAGCTCACCCTGCCCGCCATACCGGGGGCGCTGCCCTTGACCCCCTATGCGCGATGGGGCGAATGGCCGTTCCTGCTGTGGCTCGGCGCACTCGCGCTGGGCCTGATCGTCATGCGGCTGTCACGCCGCACTTGACCTCCCCTGCCCGCCTCGCTAGCGGGGCGCATTCCCCGGCCACAACGGCTTCCTGGCGTGGCGCGGGCAGACCCAACGGAGCACGATCCCCGCCATGAGCCGCCAGTCCTACGTCTTCACCTCCGAGTCCGTCTCGGAGGGCCATCCCGACAAGCTTTGCGACCGCGTGTCGGACGCCGTGCTCGACGCCTTCCTGACCGAAGAGCCGAACGCCCGCGTCGCCTGCGAGACCTTCGCCACCACCAACCGCGTCGTCGTGGGGGGAGAGGTCGGCCTGTCGTCCAAGGACCGCACCCGCGCGATGATGGAGCGGATCGACGGCATCGTGCGCGACTGCGTGCGCGACATCGGCTACGAGCAGAAGAAGTTCCACTGGCAGAAGATCAAGGTCGCGAACTACATCCACGAACAGTCCGCCCATATCGCCCAAGGGGTGGACCGCGACGGCGCGGGGGACCAGGGCATCATGTTCGGCTACGCCTGCGACGAGACGCCGGAGCTCATGCCGGCCCCGATCCAGTATGCCCACGCGATCCTGCGCCGCCTGGCCGAGGTGCGGAAGTCGGGGAAGGAGCCGACGCTCGGCCCCGACGCCAAGTCGCAGCTCTCCCTGCGCTACGAGGACGGGCGGCCGGTGGAGGTCACCTCGATCGTGCTGTCGACCCAGCACGCGTCGAAGCGCCAGACCTCGAAGGTCATCCGCGGCATCGTGGAGCCCTACATCCGCGAGATCCTGCCCGAGGGCTGGATCACCAAGAAGACCGAATGGCACGTGAACCCGACCGGCACCTTCGTGATCGGCGGCCCCGACGGGGATGCGGGCCTGACGGGCCGCAAGATCATCGTCGACACCTACGGCGGGGCCGCGCCGCATGGCGGCGGGGCGTTCAGCGGCAAGGACCCGACGAAGGTCGACCGCTCGGCCGCCTATGCCGCGCGCTACCTGGCGAAGAACGTCGTCGCCGCGGGCCTCGCCACGCGCTGCACGCTGCAGGTCAGCTATGCGATCGGCGTGGCCCGGCCGCTGTCGATCTACGTCAACACCCACGGCACCGGCACGGTGGACGAGGCCGCGATCGAACGCGCGGCGACCGAGGTGATGGACCTGACCCCGCGCGGCATCCGCACCCACCTGAACCTGAACCGCCCCGTCTACGCCCGCACCGCCGCCTACGGCCACTTCGGCCGCGCACCCGAGGCCGATGGCGGCTTTTCCTGGGAAAGGACGGACCTGACGGAGCCCCTGAGGAAAGCGGTCTAGATGTTTGATCCCGGACTTTGATGGTGCAATCTTTTCCTTGGAATGGAAGGAGGCACTATGGGACAGGTTCTTCATGGCAGCGCCACGACGACTGAGGCAATCCGTCGAGCAATACAGAATAGTGAAGAGAGCCTGAGGGCGCTTTCGGCGCGCTACGGGATCAATCAGAAGACCGTGGCCAAGTGGCGCAAGCGGACGTCGGTTGCCGATCTGCCGACCGGGCCGAAGGATGCCAAATCCACGGTGCTGACGCTCGACGAGGAGGCCATGATCGTTGCGTTCCGGCGGCACACGCTGTTGGCCCTGGACGATTGTCTCTATGCGCTCCAGCCGACGATGCCGCATCTGACGCGATCATCACTGCACCGCTGTTTGCAGCGGCACGACATCAGCCGATTGCCCGAGGTCGAGGGCGACAAGCCTGCGAAGAAGACGTTCAAGGCCTACCCGCTCGGCTACTTCCACGTTGATATTGCTGAGGTTCAGACGGCCGAGGGCAAGCTGTATCTCTTCGTCGCCATCGACCGCACCTCCAAGTTCGCTTTCGTGGAACTGCACCAGAAGGCCGGGAAAATGGCCGCCGCAGCCTTCCTGCGCAACCTGATCGCCGCCGTGCCCTACAGGCTTCACATCGTTCTGACCGACAATGGCATCCAGTTCACCAATCACGAACGGCATATTTATGCCTTCGAGCACATCTTCGACCGGGTCCGCCGCGAGCATCAGATCGAACACCGGCTCACCAGGATCAAGCACCCCTGGACGAATGGCCAGGTCGAAAGGATGAACCGCACGATCAAGGAGGCGACCGTCAAACGCTTCCACTACGACGATCACGATCAGCTGCGAAATCACCTCGCCAACTTCATCACCGCCTACAACTTCGGACGAAGGCTGAAGACCCTCAAAGGCCTCACGCCCTACGAGTTCATCTGCAAACAATGGACAATCGAACCCGAAAGGTTCACCCTAAACCCAATCCATCAAATGCCGGGACTGAACATCTAGAGCGGGATGGGTTTATACGGAACCATATCCTGCGTTTCGGATGTAGTTTTCACATTCCTGCGGTGTGAACTGGTCGAGGAGGGATCCGATCCTGCGCCAGACGGCTTCCTTGGTTCGTTCCGCGGCCTTCCGCAGGAGGTGCTTGAGCTTGGCGATGACCTGTTCGATCTGGTTCAGGTCGGGCGAGTAGGCGGGGAGGTAGAAGAGCTTCGCGCCTGCCGCCCGGATCGCCCGGCGGATGGCGGGGGCCTTGTGGCAGCCGAGGTTGTCCATGATCGAGGGCCGGAAGCCGCCATCGGTTCGAGGCCCGGCCCGAGGGATGTCGTCGGGCCGCAGCTGGGGGACCAGCACCTCTTCGACATAGGTGCGGAAGCTCTCGCCGTTGATCGGCCCGTCGATCACCCAGGGCGCGACGATCCCGTCATGTCGCAGCGCGGCGACGAAGGTCATGGTGTTCCAGTGCCCGAATGGGGCGCGCCCGATCAGGTGCCGGCCGCGCGGGGCCCGGCCCCGGAGCGGGGCCATGTTGGTCTTGGCCCAGGTCTCGTCGATGAACACCAGCCGTGCCGGGTCGATGCTGCCCTGACGCGCCTTCCAGCGGGCGCGCTTGCGGGCGACGTCGGGACGCTCCTGCTCGCTGGCGAGCGCGGTTTTTTTTGAAGCCGAGCCCCTCGGCATGGGCGAAAGCCCACATCGTGCGGTAATCCACCTTCAGGCCACGCTCGGCCAGTTCGGCCACGAGACCACGCAGGGTGAAGGCCCCCTCGGCCATCCGGGCGCGCAACCAGGCCTCGTGCTCACCCCGGATCTTCCGCGGAACATGCCCGCCGATCTTGCCCGGCGCGGCGCTGCCCGTGGCCCGCCGCCGCTCCGACCACTTCACAACGCGCGACGGCGCAACGCGCAACGCCCCGGCCACCACTCGAACCGTCTCGCCCGCGTCCAGCCGCGCCATCGCGCGCTGCCGGATGTCCATCGAAAGCGGTTTCGTCATGGGGGCTGGCCTCCACGCCCAGCCTCAACGGTGAATCAGAAATCAACCCTCCTGGGAATCCCACGCGATTCACTCAAGCGACATCCCGCTCTAGGACCGTGACCGGGCCAGGGTCCTTCGCCGGAGGATCCTGGCGCGCGCCGTTCCGATGGTGTCATGGGTGATCGGGCCGGCGAGGCGGACCCGCGGACGGGCGCGCCCGACGGCGCTGCGCCCCTGATCCCCGGCCACGTCAGAAATCGAAGATGTCCTTCAGGATGTTCTTCTTCTTCCGCCCCTGCCCATACCTGTAGTCATCATCGTCGTCGTCGTACTTGTAGGGCCGCTGCCCGTAGCCGGCCGGGGGCGGCGGGGCCATGCGCGGGTCCGGCTGGTAGACCGGCTGCGCCGGCGGCGGAGCGGCGGAGGCGGGGCGCGGCGCGGGGGCCTCTCCCCCGCCGGCCCGTTCGATGATCTTGTCGAGCTCGCCCCGGTCCAGCCAGACGCCCCGGCATTTCGGGCAATAGTCGATCTCGACCCCGTTCCTGTCGGCCATCACGAGGGTTTCGTTGTCCACCGGGCAGCGCATGCGCATCTCCTTCGTTCCCGCGCCTTAGATGGGGGTGCGCGCGCGCCCCGCAACCCGGCCCGGCGGATGGACGGGAAAAACCCGCCCGGTTGCCGGGCGCAAGGCGCGCGGCGGCGATCTGTCACCCAAGTGTCACGCCCGCGTCGCGCGCCTGTCGCCGCGCCGCTTCAAGGCGGCACGGCAACACGGAGCACATGATGCGTCTTCTGCTGACCACCTCGGCCCTTGCTCTTTCCACGCTTCCCGCGCTGGCGGAACAGTCCTTCAACCGCGTCTCGACCTTCGCCACGCCGCTGAACATGGCCGCGGGCGAGGACACGTCGCGCGAGACCAGCGCCGAGATCGTCACCGTCTCCTCCGACGGCATGACGCTGATCTATACCGACAGCCCGCTCGGTGTCGTCGGCCTGGTCGACATCACCGACCCCGCCGCGCCGAAACCGCGCGGCAACATCGACGTCGGCGGCGAGCCCACCACGGCGCAGGACATCGGCAGGCAGGTCTACGTCGGCGTGAACACCTCGCCGTCCTTCGCCGCCCCTTCGGGCAAGCTCGTCACGATCGACGTCGCGACCCGCGCGGTCACGGCGGAATGCGACCTGGGCGGCCAGCCCGACGCGGTGGCCAAGGCCCCCGACGGCAGCTTCCTGGCCATCGCCATCGAGAACGAGCGCGACGAGGACGTGAACGACGGCGCCCTGCCGCAGATGCCCGCGGGCTTCGTGGTGAAGATCCCGGTGGCGAACGGCGCGGCCGACTGCGCCGGGATGACGCGGATCGACCTGGCCGGCCTCGCCGCGGTCGCGCCGGAGGACCCGGAGCCGGAATACCTCGACATCAACGCGGCCGGCGAGATCGTCGTGACGCTGCAGGAAAACAACCACATCGTGGTGATCGGTGCCGACGGCACCGTCACCGCAAGCTTCAGCGCCGGCGAGGTCGCGCTCTCCGGCGTGGATACCGCCCGCGACGGCCGGCTGTCGCCCACCGGCGACAAGACCGCGCGGCGCGAACCCGACGGGGTCAAGTGGATCGACGCCGACCGCTTCGCCACCGCCAACGAGGGCGACTACGAAGGCGGCTCGCGCGGCTGGACCGTCTGGAACCGCGACGGCACCGTCGTCTGGGACAGCGGCACCAGCCTCGAGGCCGCCATTGCCGCCATCGGCCACTACCCCGAAGGCCGCTCGGGGTCCAAGGGCAACGAGCCCGAGTCGATCGAGGTCGCGACCTTCGGCGCCACGCCGATGCTGTTCGTCGCCTCCGAACGGTCGTCGACCATCGCCGTCTACGACATCACCGATCCCGCATCGCCCGCGCTGAAGCAGATCCTGCCTTCGGGCGTCAGCCCCGAAGGGCTGGTGGCGATCCCGTCGCGCGGGCTTCTGGCCAGCGCGAACGAGGTCGACCTGCGCGGCGACGGGCTGAACCCCGCGCATGTCATGGTCTACGCGCTTCAGGACGGCGCGCCCGCCTACCCGATGATCGCGGCCGACGCGGGCATCGGCTGGGGCGCGCTGTCGGGCCTGACGGCCGACCCCGAGGTCCCCGGCCGCCTCTACGCCGTGTCCGACAGCGCCTACGCGATGGCCCCCACGATCTACACCATCGACGCCACGCAGACCCCTGCGCGCATCACCGCCGCCACGGTCGTGACGCGCATGGGCCAGCCCGCGCAGAAGCTCGACCTCGAAGGCATCACGCCCGACGGCGAGGGCGGCTTCTGGCTCGCCTCCGAAGGCCGCACCGACCGCCTGACGCCGCACGCGCTGATCCGCGTCGACGCCGGTGGCGCGATCGAGGCCGAGGTCGGCCTGCCGCCCGAACTTCTCGACAAGGAAATCCGCTTCGGCTTCGAAGGCATCACCCGGGTCGGCGACGTGCTGTGGATGGCCGTCCAGCGCCCCTGGCGCGACGATCCGGCGGGCCTGACGAAGCTCGTCGCCTACAACCTGGCCGACGGGACCTGGGGGGCGGTGCATTATCCGCTCGACCCCGCCCCTGCCGGGGACGGTGCCTGGGTCGGCCTGTCCGAGATCACGGCCGCGGGCGACTGGGTCTACCTGATCGAACGCGACAACCAGGTCGCCGGGGCCGCCGCGATCAAGACCCTCACCCGCGTGCCGATGGCGCAGATGGTGCCGGCCCCGCTCGGCGGGCCGCTGCCGGTGGTGACCAAGGAGGTCGCGCGCGACCTGCTGCCCGACCTGATGGCGCTTGCGGGCTACCCGGCCGAGAAGATCGAGGGCTTCACCTTCGACAGCGCCGGTTCGGCCTTCGTCGTGACCGACAACGACGGCGTGGCCGACAACGCGGGCGAGACGCTGTTCTGGAAGATCGACGGGCTGCCGCGATAGGCCTGCGTCGGGCACTCCCGGCAGGGCGGCGCGGAGCTTTCCGCGTCGCTTTGCGCTTGACGGCGGAACTTTGCCTGTGTGACCTGCGTTGACCGCCGTGCATGTCAGGATTGCGCTTGTGAGCCTTCTCTCCCGTCTGATGCCCGTTGCCCTCGTCGCGCTGCTCGCGGCCTGCGCCGCGCCGCCCGCGCCGTCGGCCCAGCCGACCGTGGTGCCCGGATACGAGGCGCGCCAGGATGGCGAGTTCCTGATCCCGGCGGTCGAATCCCGCTACCTGAACGAGCTGACGATGCGCACGCAGGTGGCCTACTCCGGGCCGGAAGAACCGGGCACCATCGTCGTCGACCCCTTCGCGAAGCGCCTCTACCTGGTGATGGAGGGCGGGCAGGCCATGCGCTACGGCATCGCCGTGGGCAGGGCGGGCCTTGCCTTCAAGGGCACCGCGATCGTCGGCCGCAAGCAGGAATGGCCGAGCTGGACGCCGACCGCGAACATGATCCGCATGTTCCCCGAGATGTATTCGGAATACGCGGGCGGCCTGCCGGGCGGGCTGTCGAACCCGCTGGGGGCGCGGGCGCTCTACCTGTACCGGAACGGACGCGACACCTATTTCCGCATCCATGGCACGATCCAGAACGCGTCGATCGGCCAGGCGACCAGCGCGGGCTGCATCCGCCTCTTCAACCAGGACGCGATCGACCTCTACAACCGGGTGCCCGTCGGGACCTTCGTCACCGTGCGGACGCTGGAGCAGAGCGTCGCGATGGAAGGGCCGTTCATGGACGACGCCTTCGGCCGCGCCGTGCCCGCCACGCCCGAGAACATGGCCAAGAAGGAACGCGACCTGGCCCGTCTGGCCGAACAGGGGATCACGCCCGCGGCACCGCAATCGAGCGTCGTTCCCCCCGCGCAGCCCTCGGCCGACGCGGGCGCGGGGGCACATCCGGCTGCGACCGCGGGCTGAGCCCCGACCTGCGGCGTGGCGCGACACTGGCGCGCCGTGCCGTGCCCGACGCGATGACCGAACCGGCCCCCGCCCGCCGCAACTTCTATGGCCGCACCCGCGGAAAGACCCTGCGCGCCGGCCAGAAGGCGGACCTCGCGGCGCGCCTCGGCCCGCTGACGCTGCCGGGCGTCAGCCGCGCGGACAATGCCGCGCGCGCCGCGCTGCCTTCGGGCTTCGCGGGGCCGCGACCGCTCTGGCTCGAGGTGGGGTTCGGCGGCGGCGAACACCTGCTGCACCTCTGCCGCAGTCACCCCGGAGTGCAGCTGATCGGCTGCGAACCCTTCGTGAACGGCATCGCCATGCTGCTCGGCAAGATGCGCGACGGCGCGCCGGCGAACCTGTCGCTGCATCCGGGCGACGTGCGCGACCTGTTGGAGGTGCTGCCCGCCGGTGTCCTGGCGCGGGTCTACCTGAACTACCCCGACCCCTGGCCCAAGGCCCGCCACCACCGCCGCCGCTTCGTGACGGCCGAGTATCTGCGGCCGCTGCACCGCGCGATGGCTCCCGGCGCGCGGCTGCACATCGCGACCGACATTCCCGACTACGCCCGCCAGGCGCGCGAGGAACTGCCCGCCGCGGGGTTCGCCGCGGTCGCCGACGGCGATGCGCCCTGGGAGGGGTGGCTGTCCACCCGTTACGAGCAGAAGGCCCTGCGCGAGGGGCGGGTGCCGCGCTACATGGTCTGGGCGCGCCGGGCCGAGGGCCTCGCCCTTGCCGCCCCCCGCCCCCTGCCCTAAACAGGCGCCGGGTCCAGGGTTCGGGCCAGGGGAGGCCCCGCATGCGGCGTGTCGTCATCACCGGGATGGGCATCGTGTCCTCCATCGGCAACACCGTTTCCGAGGTCGAGGCGGCCCTGCGGGCGGGCAAGTCGGGGATCGTCTTCGCGCCGGACTATGCCGAACACGGGTTCCGCTGCCAGGTCCACGGCCAGCCGCAGATCGCCGTCGAGGAGCACATCGACAAGCGCGACCTGCGCTTCATGGGCGACGGCGCGGCCTATACCTTCATCGCGATGAAGGAGGCGCTGGCCGACTCCGGCCTGACGGATGCCGACATCTCGAACGACCGGACGGGGATCATCGTCGGCTCCGGCGGGCCTTCGACCAAGGCCTTCTTCCGCGCCCACAACGTGGTGCGCGAGACCGGGGCACCGAAGCGGATCGGGCCGTTCTCGGTCACGAAGGGCATGTCCTCCACGGTTTCGGCCTGCCTCGCGACGCCGTTCCGCATCAAGGGGGTGAACTACTCGATCACCTCGGCCTGTTCCACGTCGGCCCACTGCATCGGCAACGGCACCGAACTGATCCAGATGGGCAAGCAGGACATCGTCTTCGCCGGCGGGGGCGAGGAGCTCGACTGGACGCTGTCCTGCCTGTTCGACGCGATGGGCGCGATGTCGTCGAAATACAACGACGCGCCCGCGACCGCGAGCCGCACCTACGACGCCACGCGCGACGGGTTCGTGATCGCGGGCGGCGGGGGGCTGGTGGTGCTCGAGGAGCTCGACCACGCGAAATCCCGCGGCGCGAAGATCTACGCCGAGGTCACGGGCTATGGCGCCACGTCGGACGGCTACGACATGGTGGCCCCGTCGGGCGAGGGCGGCGAGCGGGCGATGCGGCTGGCGCTGGCGACGCTGCCCGGGGACCGGACCATCGGCTACATCAACTCCCACGGCACCAGCACGCAGGTCGGCGACGTGACCGAGGTGGAGGCGATCCGCCGCGTGTTCGGCCGGGGCAAGACGCCGCCCATCGCCTCGACCAAGTCGCTGACCGGCCATTGCCTCGGCGGCGCCGGGGTGTGGGAGGCGATCTACTCGCTCATCATGATGAACAGGGGCTTCATCGCAGCGAGCGCGAACGTCACCACGCTCGACCCCGCGCTCGACCAGGGCGAGATCGTGACGACCCTGCGCGAGAACGTCGAGATCGACTCTGTGCTGTCGAACTCCTTCGGCTTCGGCGGCACGAACGCCTGCCTCGTCATGTCGAAGGTCGCGTGATGGGCGCGCTGGCGGGCAAGCGGGGGCTTGTCATGGGCGTGGCGAACGACCGGTCCATCGCCTGGGGCATCGCGCAGGCGCTGGCGGGGGCGGGGGCGGAGCTCGCGTTCAGCTACCAGGGCGAGGCCTTCGGCAAGCGGGTGGAACCCCTTGCGGCCTCGGTCGGGTCGGACTTCATGGTCGATGTCGACGTCGTCAACGACGACAGCCTCGACGCCTGCTTCGCCGCGCTGGCCGACCGGTGGGGGACGCTCGATTTCCTCGTCCACGCCATCGCCTATTCGGACAAGACCGAACTGACGGGCCGGTTCATCAACACCACCCGGGCCAACTTCACCCATTCGCTGGGCATTTCCTGCTTCAGCTTCATCGACGTGGCCCGCCGGGCCGCGGCGCTGATGCCCGAGGGGGGGAGCCTTATCACCCTGACCTTCCAGGGGTCCAACCGGGTGGTGCCGAACTACAACGTGATGGGGGTGGCGAAGGCCGCGCTCGAATCGAGCGTGCGGTATCTGGCCAACGACCTCGGGCCGCAGGGGGTGCGGGTGAACGCGATCAGCCCCGGCCCGATGAAGACGCTGGCCGGCGCGGCGATCGGCGGGGCGCGGGCGACCTTCCGGCACACCGAGGCGAACGCGCCCTTACGCGCGAACGCCACGCTCGCGGCCATCGGCGGCACGGCGGTCTGGCTGTGCGGCGCAGGCGGGGCCTGCACGACGGGCGAGGTCATCCACGTCGACGGCGGGTTCCACGTCCTGGGGATGCCGCAGCCCGACAACCTGTAGCCACAGGTTTACCCCCGGCACCGCCCGGGGCAGGCTCGCTGCAAGGGAGACCGCCATGGCCCGCTCGATCTTCGTCAACCTGCCCGTCACCGACGTGGCCCGCAGCCGCGCCTTCTACGAGGCGATAGGCTTCACGATCAACGAACATTTCTCGAACGACGATGCCGCCTGCGTCGTCATCAGCGACACGATCCACGTGATGGTTTTGCGGCACGCCTTCTACGCCACCTTCACCGACCTGCCGATCCCCGACCCGAAAACACAGTCGGCGGCGCTCTACTGCATCTCCTGCGACAGCCGCGAGGCGGTGGACGCGATGACCGCCGCCGCGCTGGCCGCCGGGGGCGGCGAGCCCTCCCCGTCGCGCGACATGGGCTTCATGTACAACCGCACCTTCACCGACCCCGACGGCCATGCGTGGGAACCGATGTGGATGGACCCCGCCGCGGTCCCGTGACCGCGCGCGGGGGAAGGCCTCGTGCCGAGGTGGAGCGGGCGGCGGGAATCGAACCCGCGTCTCTAGCTTGGAAGGCTAGGGTCTTACCATTACACAACGCCCGCGCCGGGGTGGGGTAGTCCTTCACGACCCCCTCGTCAATGAGATGACGCGGCGACGCTTCCGTGCCTGCTCCGGCGGGGTTTTCCCACCAACGTATTTTGTGTCGCGACGGACCGATTCGCCTTCATCTTGTCTGAAAGATTTGTCATGCCCATTACCCCGACAACTGCCGAGTTCCGCGTCGGGATCGGCTCCTCGATCGGCGATCCCACTTCCATTTCACTGCGCGACGGGCGCGTGGTCACGGTCTGGTCATCGAACGGCGGCGCATCAACGACTTCGCCGGCACGGCGACCGATGCCCGGGACCGGATCATCGACGACCGGGACAGCGGCCGGCTGCTCTTCGACCGTGACGGCAGCGCGAACGGCTTTCTCGCCATCCGGTTTGCCACCATCGCGCCCGACCTCGTCAACATCGGGGCCGCCGACTTCCTCGTCGTGTGATCACGCCGCGACCGGCAGGATCAGCCCTTCTCCCGCGGCGCGGTTGGAGTTGACCTCCGTCCCCACGCGGTGGGCCTGCAGGGTGCCCGGGGGCGTGGCGACCATCAGGGCCGCGGCGCCGTGCCCGGCCTCGCCCAGCCAGAGGGGCCAGGCTACGGGGTCGAGGATGACCGGCTCGCGGTGGTGCAGGCCCCGCATGCCCGTGCCCGCGTCGGTCGAGACGATGGCGACGGTGTCGCGGGCGCGGCCATCGCGCTCCCACCGCTGCCAGACGGCCGCGAACGCCATGGGCGCGCCGTCGGTCCGCGTGAAATACCAGGGCAGCTTGCGCCCACCGACCGTTTCCCATTCGTAGAAGCCGCTGGCCGGCACGATGCCGCGGCAGCTGCGCGCCGCCTCGCGGAAGGCGGGTTTCGTCGCGATGGTGTCGGCGCGCGCGTTGATCAGCAGCGGGCCGTCGTTCGGGCCCCCGGCCCAGGCCGGGATCAGCCCCCAGCGCATCGCCCGAAGGCGGCGGGCGGTCCCGTCCGAGGTGACGACCGCCACCGTGTCGGTCGGGCAGACGTTGTAATCCGGCCCGTCGGGCAGGTCGTTGCCGGGGACGGCGTCGAAGAGCCGCGCCAGCGCGGCGTTGGGATGGGTGATCGTGAAGCGGCCGCACATGCGGCAAGGTTGGGCACCCGATGCGCGCGATGCAAGGGGCCGTGCCGCAGGCGGCGGCCGGTTGACCCGACGGCGCGGGCGGTGCATGTCCCGGCGGCCATGCTGATCTACAAGATCCTCCGCCGCCCCGAGTGGGATGCCTTCCGCGCCGCGGGCGCGACCGACGGCGCGCCGGTCGATCTGGCCGACGGCTTCGTCCACTTCTCGACCGCGGCGCAGGTGGCCGAGACGGCGGCCCGGCACTTCGCGACGGAAAGCGACCTCGTGCTGGTCGCCTGCGAGGCCGAGGCGCTCGGCCCGGCGCTGCGGTGGGAGCCGTCGCGCGGGGGGGCGCTGTTCCCGCATCTCTACCGCCGGCTGACGCTCGCCGACGTGGTCTGGGACAAGTCGCTGCCGCTCGGGGCCACGGGCCACATCTTCCCCGAGGGCGTCTGGTGATCGAACGCGCGGCGCTGGCGGTGCTGCACCGGATGGACCCGGAGCGCGCGCACCGCCTGTCGCTGCTGGCGCTGCGCGCGGGGCTGGTGCCGCTGCCCGGTCCGGTGACCTCGGCGCGGCTCGCGACGCGGCTCGCGGGGCTGGACCTGCCGAACCCGGTGGGGCTCGCGGCGGGCTACGACAAGAACGCGGTGGCGGTCGGCCGGCTGGCGCGCGCGGGCTTCGGCTGGGTCGAGGTCGGAGCCGCCACCCCCGTCGCGCAGGAGGGGAACCCGCGCCCGCGCCTCTGGCGGCTGGCCGAGGATCGCGCGGTCATCAACCGCTTCGGCTTCAACAATCAGGGCATGGCCGCGATCGGTGCGCGGCTGGCCGCGCGCGTGGCGGGGCCAAAGCCGGGGCCGGTGCCGGTCGGGCTGAACCTCGGGGCGAACAGGGACTCCGCCGACCGCGCCGGGGATTTCGCCGCGGTGCTGGCGGCCTGCGGGCCGCATGTCGACTTCGCCACGGTGAACGTCAGCAGCCCGAACACCGAATCCTTGCGCGACCTGCAGGGTCCGGCCGCGCTGGCCGCCCTGCTCGCGCGGGTGATGGAGGTGCGGGCGGCCCTGCCCAGGCCCATCCCGGTCTTCCTGAAGATCGCCCCGGATCTTGACGACAGCGCCATCGGGGGCATCGCCGAGGCCGCGCTGGGGGCCGGGGTCGCGGGGATCATCGCGACGAACACCACCCTTGCGCGCGTCGGCCTGCGGTCGGGGCAGCGCGACCGGCCGGGGGGGCTGTCGGGCCAGCCGCTGTTCGAGTCCTCTACGCGGGTGCTGGCCGGGCTGTCCCGCGCGACCGGCGGGCGGCTGCCGCTGGTGGGCACCGGCGGCGTGGCGAGCGCCGACCAGGCCTGGGAGAAGATCCGCGCGGGGGCGACGGCGGTGCAGCTTTACACGGGCCTCGTCTACGGCGGGCTGTCGCTCGTGGGCGAGATCGCGCGCGGGCTGGACGCGCGGGCGGCGGCAGATGGCTTTGCGACGGTCGCGGCGGCGGTGGGGTCAGGAACCGGCGACTGGCTGTAGGAACCAAAATCCTTCGAAGGATTTTGGCCGGTTTCTTCGAAGAAACCGGTGCGACCCTCAGAACGCGCGGAAGGTCATCGTGGTCAGCGTGCGCTGGATGCCCGGGATGTCGAACAGCCGGTCCGACAGGTAGCGGCCCACATCCTCGCCGTCGGGGATGTAGACCTTGGCGATCAGGTCGTAGTCGCCGCTGGTCGAGAACAGCTCCGACACCACCTCGCGGTCGTAGACGGCGTCGGCGACCTTGTAGACCTGGCCGGGGTCGCAGCGGAACTGCACGAAGACGCATTGCATGACCGCGAGCCTAGTCCGCGGCGCCGGTCGCGGCAAGCGACAGCGGGGCCGCCGCGCGGGGCAGGTCGGCGACGGTCAGCCCCCGGACCGGCCGGCCCAGCCGGTAGCGCGTCACCCACAGAAGGCGCGTCTCGGCCCGGGTGATCGCGACGTAGGCCAGCCGCTTCCACAGCGCGAGCCCCGCCTCGACCCGCCCAGACTGCGCCGCGGCGTAGAGGTCGGGGGCGAAGACCTGCACCGCGGGCCACTGGCTGCCCTGCGCCTTGTGGATCGTGACCGCGGCCCCGTGCAGGAAGGCCGCGCCCATCGCGGCGGCGGTCGATACCAGCGGCTCCTCCTCGCCCGGGCGTTCGATCTTGATGATCGCGGCGGCGCTGACCTGCGGCTCCTCGGCGCCCAGCACGTGCAGCCGCGCGAAGCCGGGCCGCGTGCCGGGGCCGAGATACACCGCCTGCGCCCCCTTGATGAGGCCCCGCGCCTCGAGGTCGATGCGCTTCTTGCGGTGCTTCAGCGGCAGCTCGATCCCGTCGCAGATCAAGGGCTCGCCCTCCTGCAGCTCGGTCTCGGGCACCCCGTGCGCGGCGCGGAAGGCCGCGATCAGGCGCACCCGCGTCGCGTTCCGCCAGACCAGCACGGGCGAGCGCGCCATCAGGTCGCTGTCCGCCCGCTCGGCCACCACGACCCGGTCGTCCTGCGCGGCGGCCTCCTCGATCAGCCGCTCGAAGCGCGGAAAATCCATGTCGGGCTGGCCCAGCGCATGGGCGAGGTCGAGGATCGGGTTGCCCGCCTCCTGCCGGTGGATGCGGTCGAGGATCAGCTTCTGGGGCGGCTTCAGCCGGTCGAACACCATCTCGCCCGACTGCCCAACGGGGGCGAGCTGCGCGGGATCGCCGAACAGGACCAGCGTCGGGAAGATCTCGCGCAGGTCAGTGACCTGGGTGTCGTCGAGCATGCTCGCCTCGTCGACGAAACCCACGTCCAAGGGCTCCTCGCGCCGCTTCCACCCCTTGATGAAGTCCGACCCCTTCAGCCCCGCGGTGGCCAGCGCGCCGGGGATCGACTTCACCTCCCGGTAGAAGGCATGCGCGCGGTCGAGCGCCGCGTCCGTCATCCCCTCCACCACCGGCCGTGCGCCGTTGCCCGCCAGCCATTCGGCGATGCGTTCGTATTGCGGGTCGTAGACGGGGGTATAGAGGATGCGGTGGATCGTCGTCGCGGGCACACCCCGCCCGCGCAGGACGCTCGCGGCCTTGTTCGTGGGCGCGAGGATCGCGAGCGTGCGGCGATCCTTGCGCCGCCGCCCCTCCCAGTCGCCGCCGACCACCTCCACCCCGGCGGCTGCCAGGGCGCGGTAGAGTTCGGCCAGCAGCAGCGTCTTGCCCGACCCGGCCTTGCCGATCACCGCGAGCACCTGCCCGCCGCCATCGGCCATCGGCGCGGTGGTCCCGGCCGCAAGGTCGATGCCGCGGCCGGCCAGCACCGCAGCGATGCGGGCATGGGCCCGGGCCTGATCGTCGGACAGGGTCGGGAGCGTCGCCATCGCGGGCGACCTTAGGCGCAGGGGTCCGCCCGCGCCAGTGGCGGCGGCCCGTGCCGTCAGTGACGGCGGCGGTCGCGCGGCGTGGCGTCGTCCTGCGGGCCGGGTTCGGCCGCGTCGATCTCTTCCCGTGCCACGGCCAGCGCCTCGACCGCACTGGCCGCAAGCCGGTGCAGGCCGTTCTTTTCGGCATAGGCCTGCAGGTCGGTCAGAAACTCGAAGATCCAGTCGTGGCGCATGAAGGTCCCGGTGAGAACTGACAAACTCACGTTTACCATATCACTCCCGCGGAGGCTGACAGTATCCGCAGCCTCGGCAACAGTCGGTTGCCGTCGTTGCGACAACGGCCCTCAGGCGAGCAGCGGCCAGATCCGGCCGGGGTCCGCGTTGCCGCCGCAGGTGACGACCGCGACGCGCGCGCCCCGCAGGTCGTCCGCCACCTGCACAAGCCCGGCCAGCGCCAGCGCCGCGGCACCTTCGACGATCTGGCGCTCCTCGCGCGCGAAGACGCGCAAGGCGCACGCGATCTCGTCCTCGGTGCAGTCGACCAGCCGGTCGATCACCGCCGCCGCGATGGGCAAGGTCATCGCGCCCGCGTCGATGCCCCCCGCCACGCCGTCGGCGAGCGTGTCGCCATGGGCGACGTCGACCACCCGCCCCGCCCGGATCGCCGCGGCGAGCGCGGCGGAAGCCTTCGCCGACACGCCGTAGACGCGGAGGCCCGGCAGCGCGTCCTTCAGCGCCGCGCCGATCCCGCTGACCAGGCCCCCGCCGCCGAGGCTGATGAACACCGCGTCCAGATGCCGGGCCTGCTCCGCCATCTCCACCCCCGCCGTGCCCTGCCCGGCGATGACCTCGGCGTCGTTGTAGGGGCTGATGTAGGGAATGCCGCGCCGCACGCTCAACTCCTGCGCGTGCTGCTCGGCGAGCCCCGATTCGGCCCCGTGCAGGATGACCTCGACCCCCGTGGCGCGGATGCGGGCGAGCTTGGCGGGGTCGACGGTCTCGGGCAGCACGACCGTCAGCGCCGCCCCGGTGCGCGCGGCCGCCGTGGCGCAGGCAAGCCCGTGGTTGCCCGACGACGCCGTGACCGCACGCGCCCCCCCGGTCTTTGCCGCCCCGCCCATCCGCATCAGCTTGTGCGTCGCCCCGCGCAGCTTGAAGCTGCCGGTGATCTGGAAGTTCTCGGCCTTGAAGTGCAGGTCGATCCCCAGCCGCGCGCCGACGCCCAGGCTGGGCAGCAGCGGGGTTTCGTAGACGTGCGGGCGGATCAGGTCGCGCGCCGCGCGGGCGGCGGCGGCGGTGTCGGCGAGAAGGGTCATGCGGGTCCGGTGATGGGGGCGTAGCCGTCGAGGCTCAGGTCGCGCACCTGATACAGCAGCCGCACGAAGCCCGCCACCATGTGCGCGCAGGTCTCGCGCCCCTTCCCGGCGGTCGCCAGATGCGCGTCGCCCACCACCCCCGCCGGGTTCAGGTCCGACGCGACCCAGGCGAGGCTCGTCGGCCCCGTGGGCGGGATCGGCGCGCCATCCGCCGTGCTGCGGAAGTCGCGCGCGGCGGCCATGTCCACGAGGTCGGGGCGGAAGTGCAGCATCAGCGACGTCTCGCCGTCGCCGCCGTGGATGCCGAAGGCCGCCTCGCGGTCGGAGTAGACGCCGGGCGGCAGGCCGAAGCCGTGCCACTGCGTCTTGACCGCGATCATCCCCGCCTGGACCCGGAGCTCGCGGCTGAGGATCGACACGAGGTCGAGGTTGCCGCCGTGGCTGTTGACGATGACGATCTTCCGCACCCCCGCCCGCGCGACCGACAGGCCGATCTCGGTCCAGGCGCGCAGCGCGGTCTCGGCCGACAGGGTCAGGGTGCCGCGCGCCCAGAGGTGCTCGTTCGACTTGCCCACCGCCATGACGGGCAGGATGCGGATGTCGAGATCTTCCGGGCAGGTGGCGCGGAGGTGGGCCAGCATCCCCTCGGCGATCATCGCGTCGACGCCGACGGGCAGGTGCGGCCCGTGCTGTTCGACGGCGGCTGTGGGCAGGATGGCGATGGTCCGGGCCGGGTCGACCCGCGCGAACTCGGGCGCGCGATACTCCGACCAGTCGAGCCGCCTCACTCCGCCGCCTCGGGCTGCATCCGCGGCGCCGCGACCGCGACGCGCCGGCCGATCAGCCGGTCCATCCGGCGGCCCACGCGGGCGAGGTGGGCCTTGCGGCTGGCCTCGGTGCTGGAATCCATCAGGTAATGCGCGGCAAAGACCTTGCGCGCGCGCGGCGCGAGCAGCAGGCCCACCCCCCACATCAGCGTCCGCCGCCCGGGCGAGCCCACGATCTTCGTCAGCCACCAGCTTGCCCCGCAGGTGGTGAAGACTCCGAGGCCCCGGATGTGGCGCAGGCCCGGGCGGATGGTCCGGTTGGCGGCGTCGGGCATCAGGAAGGCCACGTCGGGAAGCATCACCCGGTCGAGCCAGCCCTTCAGCAGCGCCGGCAGCCCGTACCACCAGGTCGGGTAGACGAAGACCAGCGTGTCGCACCAGCGCAGGTCGGCCACGTCGCGGTCGACCGGGGCGCAGTTCTTCGGGCAGTCGAGGTAGCCCTCCCACTCGCCCGTCGTCAGCACCGGCTGGAAGCCGCGCGCGTAAAGGTCGCAGAGCCGCACCTCGGCCCCCGCCGCCCGCAGCCTGGCCAGCACGAGGTCGCGCACCGCCGCGTTGAAGCTGCCGTCCTTGGGGTGACAGTAGACGACGAGCGCGCGCATGTCAGAAACGCTCCATCTGCCGCTTGACCGCCGCAAGATAGCGGCGGCGCTGGTTCTCGGTCGCACGGTTCATGTCGTAGAGCGCCATGTAGATCATCCTATCAGGCCGCGCGACATACCAAAGTGCGCGTTTCATCACGGCCTTCGGCGGGTTGCCCGCAAGCCACGCCCGGAACGGCGTCGCGCCGTAGGTGGTGATCGCGGCCATCCGCCGGACATGCGTCAGGTTCGGGGCGACCATCCCGTCCTCCAGCCGGAAGCTGACGCCGGGCAGGAAGACGCGGTCGATGTAGCCCTTCAGGATCGCCGGAAAGCCGAAGTTCCAGACCGGAAAGACGAAGACCAGCGCCTGCGCCGCCCGCAGCCGGTCCACATGCCCCTGCACGGGCGCGCAGTTCCCCGGCACCGCGTGATACCCGCGCCGCTCCTCGGCCGTCATCACCGGGTCGAACCCCTCGGCGTAAAGGTCGCACACGTCCACCTCCCAGCCCCGTCCCCGCAGCGTCTCCACCACCGTATCCTTCAGGGATGACGAAAAGCTTTCCGCGCAGGGGTGGGCGAAGAGGACCAGCACGCGGGTCACGGGCGCCACCCCTCGCGGCGCGGCCGGATGCCTCCGGCGGGGATATTTTCGGGAAGATGAGGGCCGGGGCGGTGACACGTCTGGAAGGCGGCATGAAGGTTGATGCCACCCGCGCGGCCCCCCCATTCATCTTCCCCGAAATATCCTCGGGGGGGCGCGTCAGCGCGGGGGGCAGACAGCCCCCCTCCGCCCCTTCCGCTCACTCTGCCGCCTGGAGTCCGGGCCATGCATACATCCGGTCGTAGCTCCATGCCGGGTCGTCCCAGGCGATCATCTTGCCGGGGTTCAGTATCCCCTTCGGGTCCGCCTGCCGCTTGAAGGCAAGCTGCGCCGCGTCCGTCGCCTGACGCCCGCCTTCCTCCAGCGTGTAGCGGTGCGGGTTGAAGACGTGGCAGCCCATCGCCT
>CAZNPW010000012.1:0-61161 GCA_964575185.1 uncultured Exiguobacterium sp. | reverse complement strand
AGTTCGTCGATGCATTCCTGCCCGATCATGGTCGAATCCATGTCGGCGATCAGCAGCCGCTTCCGCCGCCCCTTCGCGGGCACCAGGCACAGGTCCACCCCCAGCCCCTGCAAGTCTGCCCAGACCTGCCAGCGGTTTTCGGGCACCCCCGCCAGCGGAAACTCCGCCGCCACCCCCGCCATCAGCCAGCGCGCATCGCCCCCACCCCAGGCATTCCGCACCGCCTCCACCGTCGCGCGGTCGAGGCGGGGCGCGTCGGGAGAGGTCATCAGGACGGCGATCATGCCGCCCCGGTTAGCGGCATTTTCCCGCTTGTGCCAGCGCGGGCGCGGATTTATCCCCGGCGGCGGGACACCCTTCCCCACCGAAGGGCGCTTATCTGGAAGGATAGCAGCGATGACGACACGACCCGCCGCCCGCCCGGCGAATCCGCGCTTTTCCAGCGGACCCTGCGCGAAGATCCCCGGCTTCACATTGCAGCACCTGGCCGACGCGCCCCTCGGCCGCTCGCACCGCGCCGCCGTCGGCAAGGCGAAGCTGCGCGAGGCCATCGACCGCACCCGCAGCCTGCTCGGCGTCCCGGAAAGCCACCGCATCGGCATCGTCCCCGCCTCCGACACCGGCGCGGTCGAGATGGCGATGTGGTCGCTCCTCGGCACCCGCCCGGTGGAGATGCTCGCCTGGGAGTCCTTCGGCGAAGGCTGGGTCACCGATGCCGTCAGGCAGCTGAAACTCGACGCGACCGTCCGCATCGCGCCCTACGGCCAGATCGTCGACTTCGGCCTGGTCGATTTCGCCAAGGACGTGGTCTTCACCTGGAACGGCACCACCTCCGGCGTCCGTGTCCCGGACGGCCACGCCATCCCCGCCGACCGGCACGGCCTCACCATCTGCGACGCCACCTCCGCCGCCTTCGCGATGGACCTGCCCTGGGACAAGCTCGACGTCACCACCTTCTCCTGGCAGAAGGTGCTGGGCGGCGAGGGCGCGCACGGGATGCTCATCCTCTCCCCCCGCGCCGTCGGACGTCTGGAAAGCTACAAGCCCGCGTGGCCCCTGCCGAAGATCTTCCGCCTGACCAAGGGCGGCAAGCTCATCGACGGCATCTTCGAGGGCGAGACGATCAACACCCCCTCGATGCTCGCGGTCGAGGACTACCTCGTCGCCCTGCGCTGGGCCGAAAGCATAGGCGGCCTCCCCGCCCTGATCGCCCGCGCGGTTGCGAACGCGCAGGCCGTGTGGGCGTTCTGCACTGAGAACCCCTGGATCGCGAACCTGGCCGAAGACCCCGCCACCGCCAGCACCACCTCCGTCTGCCTCCGCTTCACCGACCCCCGCATCCCCGACGGCGCGGCCTTCGCCAAGGCCGTGGCCAGGCGGCTGGAGAAGGAAGGCGTGGCCTGGGACATCGGCGCCTACCGCGACGCCCCCCCGGGCCTGCGCATCTGGTGCGGCTCGACGGTGGAGCTTTCCGACGTGCAAGCCCTCCTCCCCTGGATCGCCCACGCCGTCGACGTGGAAATCGCCGCGCTGACGGCCGCCGCCTAGAACCACGCGCCCCGGCGAAGGCCGGGGCCTCACCCCGTCCACGAGGTCCCGGCCTTCGCCGGGACGCGACACCCCAAATCCCCACGAGGACCCCCATGCGCCCACGCGTGCTCGTCTCCGACGACCTCTCCGAAACCGCCGTCCAGATCTTCCGCGACCGCGGGATCGACGTCGACTACCTCCCCAAACTCGGGAAGGACAAGGACGCCCTCGCGGCCGCCATCGCCCCCTACGACGGCCTCGCCATCCGCTCCGCCACCAAGGTCACCGAGAAACTCCTCGCCGCCGCGACGAACCTGAAGGTCGTCGGCCGCGCCGGCATCGGGGTCGACAACGTCGACATCCCCGCCGCCTCCAAGCGCGGCGTGATCGTCATGAACACCCCCTTCGGCAACTCCATCACCACCGCCGAACACGCCATCGCGATGATGTTCGCCACAGCCCGCCAGCTTCCCGAAGCCTCCGCCTCCACCCACGCGGGCAAGTGGGAGAAGTCGCGCTTCATGGGGGTGGAGCTCTTCAACAAGACCCTCGGCGTCATCGGCGCGGGCAACATCGGCGGCATCGTCTGCGACCGCGCCCTGGGCCTGAAGATGCGCGTCCTCGCCTACGACCCCTTCCTCTCCGACGACCGCGCCCGCGCCATGGGCGTCACCAAGACCGACCTCGACGACCTCCTGGCCCGCGCAGACGTCATCACCCTCCACGTCCCGCTCACCGACAAGACCCGCAACATCCTCTCGCGTGAGGCGCTCCTGCGCACGAAGAAGGGCGTCCGCATCATCAACTGCGCCCGCGGCGGGCTGATCGACGAGGCCGCCCTGGCCGAACTCCTGCAATCCGGCCACGTCGCCGGTGCCGCCCTCGACGTGTTCGAGGTCGAACCCGCCACCGCCTCCCCCCTCTTCGGCCTGCCCAACGTCGTCGTCACCCCCCACCTCGGCGCCTCCACCACCGAGGCGCAGGAGAACGTGGCACTCCAGATCGCCGAGCAGATGTCCGACTACCTCCTGACCGGGGCCGTCCAGAACGCGCTCAACATGCCCTCGGTCACGGCCGAGGAGGCCGCGGTCATGGGCCCCTGGATCAGGCTCGCGGGCCACCTGGGCAGCTTCATCGGCCAGATGACCGACGAGCCGATCAAGGCCATCAACATCCTCTACGACGGCGCGGTGGCCGAGATGAACCTCCAGGCGCTGAACTGCGCCGTCATCGCCGGGGTGATGAAGCAGCAGAACCCCGACGTGAACCTCGTCTCCGCCCCGGTCATCGCGCGCGAACGCGGCATCCAGGTCTCCACCACCCGGCAGGACAAGTCCGGCGTGTTCGACGCCTACGTCAAGGTCACGATGGTCACCGACCGCCGCGAACGCTCGGTCGCGGGCACCTGCTTCTCCGACGGCAAGCCGCGCTTCATCCAGATCAAGGGAATCAACATCGACGCCGAGATCGGCCGCCACATGCTCTACACCACCAACGAGGACGTGCCGGGGATCATCGGCCTCCTCGGCATGACCATGGGCAAGAACAACGTGAACATCGCCAACTTCACCCTCGGCCGCAGCGGCGTGGGCCAGGACGCCATCGCGATCCTCTATCTCGATACCCCGATCGACCCGAAGGTCGTGGCCACCCTCGAAGGCACCGGCATGTTCCAGCAGGTGAAACCCCTCCATTTCGACGTGGCCTGACGACCGACCGCGGCGAAGGCCGGGACGGGACCTCCCCGGCTCCGCAGGAACCGCACCGTTCACCATTCCTTGGCGAATCATGCCACCCTATGCCGCATGGTCCTGCGATTTCTTCTGCTCCTCCTCCTCCTCGCCGCCCCCGCGCGGGGCGAGGAGATGCGGCTCCTCGACTGGGGCCGCATCTTCTCCAACGACGCGCTCGGCGACGGGCAGGACCGCTGGCGCACCGGGTCGAACGCGGTCAGCCTGGTCTGGGGGCGCGGCTGGGACGGGCGGCCTCCCGACCGGCCGGGACAGGTGCTCGAGGTCCGGCTGGGGACCGAAATCGTCGCGCCCGCGAACCTCGCCGCCCCGGCGCCGGGCGACCGCCGCTACGCCGGGGTGATCGGCCTCGGCCTCGGCACGGTCTATGCGGCAGGCGGTTTCGACGTGGCGCTCGGTGCCGAACTCGCGCTGATCGGCCCGCAGACCCGGCTCGACAGGCTCCAGGCCGCGTTCCACGATGCCGTCGGCCTGCCCGACCCCGGCCCCGCGGTCGCCCTCGGCCTGCCCGACGCCACGCGCGCGGGCGTCACGGTCGAACTCGGCCGGCCCGTCGCGCTGACCGACCGCGTGACGATCCGCCCCTTCCTGCAAGGCCAGACCGGGCTGGAAACCCTGATCCGCGCCGGCGGCGACGTCGTCATCGGCCCCGCCTGGGACGGCGCGCTGATGCTGCGCGACCCGGTGACGGGCCAGCGCTACGCGGGCGTCGCCGGGAACGGGCAGGGGTTCAGCGTGACCCTCGGGGGCGATGTCGCCCATGTCGGGGCCAGCGCGCTCTTGCCCGACGGCGGCGCGGCCGTCCTGCGCCCCGACCGCGAACGCCTGCGCCTGGGCCTCGCCTGGCAGGGGCCGAAACTCGCGGCCTCCACCGGCGTCACCTGGCTCTCGCCCGAGTTCGCGCGGCAGGGCGACGGCCAGGTCCTCGGCAGCCTCTCCTTCGACTTCCGCTTCTGACCGCGCCCGGGTTGACTCGCCCGCACCCCGCGTATATCGCGCGCCGTCCCGGAATGGTCCGGGTTGGTGTTGGCGGCCCCCGCAAGGGGAGGCCTGTCGGGTCCCGCGGGACCAAAGGACAACGCCCTTCACATCGAAGGAGATCAGGGGTGACCAAACGCACCGCTGCCAAGTACAAGATCGACCGCCGGATGGGCGAAAACATCTGGGGCCGCCCGAAATCGCCCCTGAACAAGCGCGAATACGGCCCCGGCCAGCACGGCCAGCGCCGCAAGAACAAGCTCTCGGACTTCGGCACCCAGCTCCGCGCCAAGCAGAAGCTCAAGGGCTACTACGGCGACCTGACCGAAAAGCAGTTCCGCAAGATCTACGCCGAGGCCGAGCGCGTCCGCGGCGACACCGGCGAGATGCTGATCGGCCTCCTGGAGCGCCGGCTCGACGCGATCGTCTACCGCGCCAAGTTCGTCGCCACCATCTTCGCCGCCCGCCAGTTCGTGAACCACGGCCACGTCCACGTCAACGGCAAGGCGGTGAACATCGCCTCCTACCGCGTCAAGGAAAACGACGTGGTCGAGGTCCGCCAGAAGTCCAAGCAGATGGCCGCGATCCTCGAGGCCATCGCGCTGACCGAACGCGACGTGCCCGACTACCTCGAGGTCGACACCCACAAGCTGACCGCCAGGCTCGTCCGCGTGCCCGGCCTGTCCGACGTGCCCTACGCGGTCCTGATGGAACCGAACCTCGTCGTCGAATACTACGCGAAGAACTGACGCCCGCAGCACCGGGCACCGCAGGGGCCGCGCCGCAAGGCGCGGCCTTTGCCATTGACGCCGCCCGCGCCCCGCGCCACCCCTGTCACAGACGCGGGCGTCTTCCGGACGGAAGACGCGCGGAAGACGCGTGGAAGACGTGTGGAAGACGCCAGAAAGCGGGGGAAATCATGACATTCCGGGTCGCTCTTGTCGGCTGCGGCTTCTTCGCCGAAAACCACATCCACGCCTGGACCGACCTCCCCGGCGTCACCGTCACCGACGTCTGCGACCTCGACCCGGCGCGCGCCCGCCGCTTCGCCGACCGCTTCGGCGCGACCCCCCACAGCGACGCCGGGGCGATGCTGGCCGCGGTCCGCCCCGACATCGTCGACATCGCGACGACCGTGTCCTCGCACCGCGCGCTCGTCACGCTCGCCGCCCGCCACGCCCGCGCCGTCGTCTGCCAGAAGCCCCTGGCCGAGACGCTCGCGGACGCGCGCGCCATGGTCGAAGCCTGCGAGAACGCAGCTATCCCCTTCTTCGTGCACGAAAACTTTCGCTGGCAGGCGCCCTTCCGCCGGCTGCGCCAGGTGATCGGTCCGCAGGGGATCGGCACCCCGCACTTCCTCCGCCTGTCCTTCCGCCACGGCTACGACATCTACGGCAACCAGCCCTACCTGCGGCAGGTGCAGGACCTCGCGCTGACCGACATGGGCCTGCACCTCTTCGATCTCGCGCGGGTCCTGATGGGCGAGGTGGCGACCGTCGCCTGCGCCACCCAGCGGCTCAACCCCGCCGTCGCTGGCCGGGACGCCTTCCAGGCGCTGCTGACCCATCCCGGCGGCGGCGTCTCATCCGTGGAATGCAGCTTTTTCAGCAGGTTGAACCCCGACCCCTTCCCCCAGACCCTCGCCGTGCTGGAAGGCGACCGCGGCACCGCCACGCTGCTGCCCGGCCTCCGCCTGCACCTCGCCACCCCCGACGGCGCGCGGGAGGAGGACGTGGACCCCCCCGTCCCCGCCTGGGGCACCCGCCCCTGGCACCTGGTCCAGGATTCGGTCCTGGCCTTCCAGGCGCATGTCGTGGACGTGCTGGAAGGCCGCGCGACCCCCCAGCCCTCCGGCGCGCACAACCTCACCACCCTCGCCGTCACCCGCGCCGCCATCCGCGCCGCCGCCGAGGCCCGCACGCTGCGCCCGGACGACGCCTAGGCCGCCGCCCGGTCCCCCAGCGCCCAGTCCCCCAGCGCGCGGAAGATCGGCACCAGCGCCGCCCCCCGCGGCGTCAGGCCATAGGTCACGTGCGGCGGCACCGTTCCCGCCACCTGCCGCCAGACCAGCCCCTCGGCCTCGAGCTCGCGCAGCGCCACCGTCAGCACCCGCGGGCTTACCGGCGCGAGGCTGCGCACCAGCGCATTGAACCGCACCGGCCCCTCGCCCAGCCGCCACAGCACCATCGCCCGCCACTTCCCCGACAACAGCGTCAGCGCGCGCGAGACGGGACAGGCGGGGGGCTGGTCCATCGGCAGTTACCTTCCGGTGCGTACTTGCAACGATAGCAGCACTCCGCCACCTCACGCAACGCAACACTGCCGCAAGGAGGCGCATGATGAAGGTCCTGATCCTGGGCGCGACCGGCCGCACCGGGCGGCACCTCCTGCCGCTCCTCCAGGCGCAGGGGGCCGAGGTCACGACCTTCGGCCGCAGCGCCGTGCCGGGCGTGGCGGGCCGCACCGGCCGGCTCACCGACCGCGCGGCGATGGCGCATGCGGTCGCGGGCGTCGACCTCGTGCTGTCGGCGCTCGCCTCGCCGCGCGGGCAGGAGGTCTGCCGCCCGGCCATGCAGACGCTGATCGCGGTCGCGCCCCCGGGCCTCCGGGTGGTGGTGATCGGCGGCGCCGGGGTGGACGTGCCGGGGGACGCCAAGGGGATCGGCGACCGCATCGCGGGCGGCCTCATGCGCCTCGTCGCCGGCGCGATGCTCGCCGAACGCCAGGCCGAGCTCGCCGACCTGCAGGCGAGCCGGCTCGCCTTCACCTTCCTGCGGCCTCCGGCCCTGACCAACGGGCGCGCGACCGGGCGCTGGCAGTTCAGCGACGACTTCCCGCGGCGCAAGACGATCGCCCGCGCCGACCTTGCGGGCGCGATGCTCGACAGCGCCGCGCGGCCCGACCACGCAGGCCGCGCGCCCTTCGTGTCGGCACCGTGACGGGCCTGACCCCGCGCAGGCGACGGCGGCCGACCGTCCCGCGACCCGCCGCCGGGTCGGGAATCCCGGCTTGTCGCGGGGGTCGGCGCGGGTATCCTTGCCCGACGCGCCTTGCCAGGATGATCCGATGAACCTCCCCTTCCGCCAGGACACCCGCCGGGGGCGGCTTTCGACGGTGCTGGGGCCGGGTGTGCTGGTGCTTCTCCGGCTGCAGGGGCGGCACCGGCTGAACGGGGAGGCGGCGTTCCGGGTGGAGGCGCTGTCGGCCGACGGGGGCCTCGACCTCGACGCGCTGGTGGGCACCGAGGCGACGGTGGCGATCACCGCCGAAGGCGGGCCCGCGCATGTGAGCGGGATCGTGACCGAGGCCGCCTGGGCCGAGGTGGGGGACGGCGGGCACCGCTACGACCTGACGCTGCGGTCCTGGCTGCACCTCGCGGGCCTGCGCCGGCAGCAGCGGATCTTCCACAACCGCACGGTGCTCGAGATTCTGGCCGAGGTCTTCGGCGCTTACGCCCATCTCGGCCGGCCGGCGGTGGAGATCCTCTGCGACCGGGCCTACCCGCCGCTCGAATACACCGTGCAGTACCGCGAGAGCGACGCCGACTTCGCCCGGCGGCTGATGGAGCGCTTCGGGATCAGCCACGTGGTGCGGATGCACGCGGGCGGCCACACGCTGGTGGTGACCGACGGGGCGGACCACCTGCCCAAGGTCGCGGGGGGCCGGCGGCCGTTCCGGCGGACGCAGACGGCGCATGTGGGCGAGGAGGAGCACTTCCGCGCCTGGCGGCAGGGCACGCGGGTGACGACCGGGGCGGTGCGGCTGACCGACTGGAACTTCAAGACCCCGCAGGCCGCGATGGAGGCCGACCGCACCGGCGACGCGGCCCATGCCGAGGGGCGGCTCGAGGGCTACGACTGGCCGGGCGACCACCTGACGCAAGGACAGGGCCGGACGGTGGCGGCGACCCGGCTTGCCGCCCACCGCGGCCAGGCGGCGCGGGTGCAGGCGGCGGGCGACGTGGCCAGCCTGCAGGCGGGGATGCGGGTGCAGCTGACCGGCGACCGCATTCCGGGCGCGACGGGCAAGCTGTTCCTCTGCCTCGAGGCCACGCACGACTACACCGCCGAGGGCTACGCGACGGGCGCCGCGGCCGCCGGCGACGCCTACACCGGCAGCTACGTCCTGATGCCCGCGACGAGCCCGCTCGCGCCCGAACCCAGGACCCCGGTGCCCGTCGTGCAGGGCCCGCAGACCGCGGTGGTGGTGGGCGAGGGCGAGATCGACTGCGACGACTACGGCCGCATCCTGGTGCGCTTCCCCTGGGACCTCGCCGGGGCCCATTCGATGCGCTGCCGCGTCAGCCAGAGCTGGGCCGGCCAGGGCTGGGGCGGCATGGTCATCCCGCGGATCGGCATGGAGGTCACGGTCGACTTCCTCGACGGCAACCCCGACAAGCCGCTGGTCACGGGCTGCGTCTACAACGGGCGGAACGGGGTTCCCTACGACCTGCCGGCGCACAAGACCCGCAGCACCTTCCGCACCAGCAGCCACGACGGCCAGGGCACGGCCACCGGCTTCAACGAGCTTCGCTTCGAGGACGCGGCGGGGGACGAGGAGGTGTTCCTCCACGCCCAGAAGGACCACACCACCGTCATCCTGAACGACGAGACCCACAGCATCGGCCAGGACCGCGCCAAGTCGGTCGGCCGCGACCAGTCCGAAAGCGTCGGCCGCGACAAGGCGACCCGCGTCGGGCAGGACCACACCGAGACCGTCGCGCGCGATGTCGTCCACGAGGTCGGGCGCAACCAGCAGGAGCGCTACGGCAAGGACCATGTGGAGCGCGTCGGCAACATCCTGATGCACGCCGTCCAGGCCGACCACCTCTACGAGATCGGCCGCAACTTCGAGGGCCAGGTGAACGGCCGGTACCGGCTCGACGTCGGGGCCTCGATCACCACCAACACCGGCAAGCACGTGCTGATGGCCTTCCAGCGGTTCGAGATCGCGGGCCCCGGGGGCAAGATCACCATCGACGCGGGCGGGATCACGCTCGAAGCCGCGGTCATCAACCTGAAGGGCGCGGTGAACATGGGCGGATCGGGCAGCGCGCAGGTGCCGACCCTGGTGCTCGCGGCCAGGGAGGGGCTGCCGCTCGTCGAGGAATGCGCGAAGGCTGCGCCGGAGCGATGACGGACAGGCTGCCCGCCGCCGCGCCGCAGGCCGCCCCGAAGGCGTGGCGATGCAACCCGTAGCCCGGCGCGGCGACACCCACGCCTGCCCGATCCACGGGCCGAACGTGATCGCGGCGGGCGGCCAGGGCATCGTCGACGGCCGGCCCGTCGCGCGGCTGGGCGACCCCTGCGCCTGCGGCGGCGTGATCGTCGAGGGCTCGGGCCAGGCCAGCGACGACGGCCGGCCCGTCGCCTATGTCGGCTGCAAGACCTCATGCGGGGGGGTCATCACCGGCGGGTCGCCTTCGGCCAGGGTCCGGCCCTAGCGCCCGGGCGGTCGGGATTTCCTGACGGATCAGTCCCTTGGCGAAGCGGCCATCGCTCCACTATGGTCGGCCCCGTTGCCGGCGCGAAAGGGCCCGGGAGCGAAAGGATCCGGGTGTCCGACGCCTATGCCATCGACCCTGCCGCCGCCGCGGCGATGCTCGACGCCGTGCTGGCGGCGCGGGGGCCCTGGGCCACGGGCGCGCCGGTGCGCCCCGACCTTTTGGCCGCGGCCGGCGGCCGGGTGCCGGGCCTGCTGACCGCGCTGTGGGGACGGCTCGGCGAGGGCACGCTCGCGGACGGGCGGCTGCGGCTGGTCGCGCCGGGGCGCTTCGCCGCGGTGCTCGACTGGCTGTTCGCCGACGAGCCCGACATGGCCGGGGCCTGCACCGCCTTTGCCCATTCGGCCTTCGGCGACATCCTCGCCTGGCACGACGCGCACGGGCCGGTGTGGATCAGCCCGGTCAACGGCGCGATGACCGCGCCCGGCCTCGTGCACCCCGACCGCCGCGGCGACCCGAACCTCGAACTGCACGACCGCGCGCTGATGGCCGATCCCGCCGCCTTCGACCTGTGCGACGCCGACCTCGTGCCGATCTACCACCGGGCGCGCGCGCGGCTCGGCCCGCTCGGGCCGACGATGATCTACGGCGTCCTGCCCGTCCCGCCCCGGCCGGAGGACCGCAGCCTCGACCGCCTGCGCCTGGTGCAGGCCGAAGACTGGGCGGGCGAGGTCGTGACCGCGCTGACGATCACGCTGCACGACATCGACGACGGCCGGTTCAACCTCCGCGGCTTCGGGGGGATCCGGTGGGACTGACCCGCGCCACGGTCCTGCTTCTCGTGGCCTGGACGGCGGGCTGCCGGCCCGACGGGCCCGACGGGCTGGCGGTCGCGTTCGACAGCTACGCCGCAAGCCCGGCCGTCCTGGTCGAGGCGCTGGTCAACGGCCAGCCGGTCGAATGGCCGGGCACGCTCGTCGCGGGCGCGGCCGACCGCGTGACGCCGCGCGGCGGCGGGGTCAGCCTGCTCGGCTACCCCCCGCTGCCGGGGGACGCGGCCACCGTCGCGGTGACGATGACCTGGGTAGAGGTGATGACGGGCAAGGCCTGGCGCGCCGAGGTGCGCGCGCCGGTCGCGGACTTCCAGCGCAGCCCGGGCACCGGGTCGCTGCGCCTGACGGCGATCTTCGGGCCGAACGGGCAGATGATCGTGGCCTCCGATCCGGTCCCGGCGTCGGCCGCCGACATCCGGCTGGTCGATGTCGGGCAGACCTGCGGGCAGCGGGTCCGCGATGCCGATGCCGACCTTGCCGCGCGCCCGCTCGCGACCGCGGGCCTGACCGAGCTTCTGGCCGCGGGCGTGCCGCCGGTCGCCGAAGCCGCCTGCCCGGCGCAGGACTGAGCCATGGCCGACAGCCCCGCCGCCATCACCGCCCGCGCCGCCGCCGCCTCGGCCGGGCTGTCGGGCGCCTTCGGCAACGCGCGCCGGTCCTGCCCGAACGTCACGCTGGAGATCGGCGTGTTCTTCGACGGCACCGGCAACAACGAGGCGAACGCGCTGGCGGGCGGGCGCGACGGCAGCTATGCGACGGCGCGCACCAACGTCTCGCTTCTGCGGGCGCTCTACAAGCTTCCCGCCTCGGACGTGCGCAACGCCTGCGGCGGCTTCGCGCGGCGCTACGGCGTGATCTACAAGCAGGGCCCGGGCACCACCGCCGGACGCGGCGACAGCAACCTCGGCCTCGCCTTCGGCATGGGCGCCACCGGCGTGGAGCAGCGGGTCTACGAGGCCTGCCTCGAGGTCGGCACGATGGTCGGGCTGAAGTCGCCCGGCGTGGAGCCGACCGAGATCATCATGGACGTCTTCGGCTTTTCCCGGGGGGCCGCCGCGGCGCGCTACTTCGTCAACTGCTTCCGCCAGGGCTTCATCACCTACGACCGCAACTTCGTGAACCGTCGGCGCGCCTACCTGCCGCCCGGCCGCCGCGTCCGGTTCCGCTTCATCGGCATCTTCGACACGGTCGCGGCCATCGGCATCGGCACCAACGACGACAACGGCCCGGTCAACGTGCACCTCGCCGCGGCCCAGGCGACGCGCATCTTCCACCTGACCGCGATGAACGAACACCGCGCGAACTTCCGGCTGAACCACAACCTGCCGGGGGGCGGCGAGGCGCAGGCCCTGCCCGGGGCGCATTCCGACATCGGCGGCGGCTACGGCGACGCGGGCGACGAGGTGGTGCTGCGCGAATGGACCGAGGTCCACGCAAGCCAAGCCATGGCCGAGGCGGCGCGCCGTCGCCTGCTTGCGCCCGTCACCACGCCTGTGGCCGAGACCGCGCCCTGGCGCGCCGAGGGCTTCATGACCGACGCCGAACGACAGCCGGTGATCCGCCACGAGGCCGGCCCGGTCCGGCCCGCCTACGGCATGATGGGGTCGGCGATGACCTACGGTTTCTCGGCCCGCCGCATCATGACCCGCCCCTGGGTCCGCCCCGGCCTGTCGCGCATCGCGCTGCGGATCATGTATGACCGGGCGCTCGCGGCCGGCGTGCCGTTCAACGCCTTTCCGCAGGCCGAGGCCTACACCGTCCCGGCCGCTCTGCAGCCGGTCGCGGGCAAGCTGCGGGCCGGGCAGGCCCTGACCCCGGACGAGCACCGCGCGACCATCCGCGGCTTCGGCCACGTTTCGGACAGCCCCACGGCGCTGGGGATGCAGGCCGACCGCAACCGGCGGCGGGTCGTCTACCCCAACCGGCCCGGCGAGGCGAAGTAGCCTACCCGATCGCGTCCATCCGGTCGCGCAGCAGCGCGAACTTGTCGGCCTCGGGCAGCGGGCTTTCGCAGATCGCGCGCAGGCCCTCGGGGTCGGCGTTCTCGAACGCCGGGCCGAAGTGCAGGTCCCAGGCGAGCAGCGTGAACAGGTGGTCGCGCTGGGTGAAACCGTAGTCGAGCATCCGCGACAGCGTGCGCCGCGTCGCGCGGTCGGCCTCGTCGGGCGGGACGGCGGCCAGGCGGTCGGGGAAGGTCCGCGCCAGCAGGCGCTGCAGGTCGCGGATGTCGCGTTCGGCCCGCGCCCGGGCGAGCGTGGCAAGATCGCCGTCGGTCAGCCGGAAGGCTCCGGCCTCGGGCGCGGCGGTCAGGCCCGGCCCTTCCGGCGCGATGCGGACCACCGCGGCCGGATCGGTCCGGGGGACCCACAGCGCGGCGATAGCCCCGCCCTCGCGCGGGCGGAACCAGCGCGCCACCGTCGCGGGCCGGTCGGCGAGGCCGGCGAAATAGGCCGGCGCCGTCGCCGGTTCCCAGAACCGGAAGACCTGCGGCGCGCCGCCCTCCCCCGGCACCCGCAGGAACCGCCGGAAATGCGCCCGCAGCGCGGCGACCGGCAGGTCCGCCGCGACCAGCAGCATCGCCGCCAGCGGCCACAGCGCAAGCTGCGGCTGCCCTTCGGCCGTGAACAGCGCGCGCGTCAGCGCAGCGTCGCGCGCCAGCCGCACCAGCCAGGGTGCCGCGCCGGCGAAGGGCGTCAGGTCGCCCATGAACAGGCAGGCGTGGTCGAGGCCCGAAGCCGCGAGCCGCGCCTCCAGCCCCGGGACCAGCGCCCCGTCGATCAGCGCCGTCAGCGGCCAGGCGAGCACCGGCGCAAGCTCCGAGGGCAGGGTCTCCTTGTCGAGCACGCCGAACTGGGCATCCAGCGGCGCGATGGGCTGCACCCCGACCGTCAGCGCCACCCCGGTCATGCCGCGTCCAGGACCAGCACCCGCATCCCCTGCGGCGTGGGGCGGCGCGACAGCGGGCGGAACCCGGCGCGCGCGAAGAGCGCGAGCGATGCCGCGTGATCCGGCGCGATGACGGCGAACAGCGGCCGGTCGGGCCAGGCCGCCAGCGCCGCCGCGAGCCAGCCGCGCGCCAGGCCGCGGCCGCGCAGGTCGGGGCGCAGCCAGATGCCGGTCTGGCGGCGGGCGGGAAAGACCACGGCGATGCAGGCGACCCCGTGCCCGTCGCGGAACAGGCGATGGCGCGCCCCCGGCTCGCTCGGGTCGAAGGCCCCCGCCGCGCCCGCCGCGTCATCGCCCAGCGCCGCCGCAAGCGCCGCGCCGTCCAGCCAGCCGTCAGTCATCCGCCGCCTCGATCGCGGCATAGCGGGCGGCCTTCGCCTCCCGCGTCGGGCCCTCGCCGGTGCGGCGGCAGAAGTCGTCGAACCACGGCTCGATCCCCTCCACCGGCACCCCGCGCAGCAGGAAGGCGTCGAGCAGCTGCAGCACCACCCCGCGCGCCACCTCGCTCATGTCGGCGCAAAAGCAGATCTGGTCGATCTCGTCGTCGGGGCCTTCGATCCCCCTCGCCTGCGTATAGACGATGATCGACGGGAAGCAGGCGAACTTGTCGGCCGCCTCGCGGCAGGCCGGCCGCCCGGCGGGGTTCTCGGCCAAGAGGACCTTCGCGCCGCGGCGGCGGTCGGGCATCCAGACGTCGAGCATCACCGGGTCGCCCCAGCCTTCCGGATCGCGGTCGGCGGCCATCAGCGGCACCACCTGCGCCGCCGCCGGGCCCAGCGCCCGTTGCGCGACGGCCGCCCAGTACAGCTCCAGCAGCAGGAACGACGCGTCGTTCGTGCGGAAGTCCGCAAAGGGAAACAGCGGATGGGCGACGATCTGGTCCAGCTCCATGCCCGTCACGCGATGAAGTTCGGCGAACAGCCGTAGCTGTCGACGTCGAACCGGTTGCTGGTGTCCGGCACCCGGAACGTCTTCTGCCCCAGCGCCCCGTGCGGCGGGCGGTTCGCGATCCAGGCGTCGGCCTGCGCCTTCGCCCTTGCGAGCACGCGCGCCTGCCCCCGCGACAGCATCGCGAAGGTCGCGGCCGACAGGCCCAGCCCCTCGGCCACCGTCACCGGCGCCGCGGCCTTGACGATCGGCGGCGCGCCCAGCGTCGCCCCGCCGCGCCCGCCGATCACGTCGCCCTGCGCCTGCACGCGCACCGACCAGGGCCGGTTGCAGCGCTGCCGGGCGGTGTCGGTCCGCGTCGTGGGCACCGCAGGGGCGCGGTCGCGGCTGCGCTCGTAGATCAGCACCCCGCCCACCACCGTGGCGACCCCCAGCGCCGCGTAGGCCGCCCAGCCCGGCGGGCCGAGCCCCAGCAGCGGCGCGCCCGCGACCATCGTGCCCATGTCAGACCCCCCCTCGCGGTTGCGCGATCATGCTGTAGGCCAGAAGAAGCTGCCGCGCCTTGGCCTCGGGCGCAAGGAACGGGTTGCGCGTGGCATAGTGGAAGGCCGGTTCCTGCAGCACGTTCATCCCGGTCAGCGCGATGATGGACAAGAGCGCGGCGAAGGTGTCGGCCGACCTCAGGCCCATCGCGTCGGCGCGCCGGGCGTGCAGCAGGCGGCGCAGCGGCGGGATGGCGCGCAGCGCCGCCGCCGCCGCAGGGTCGCGCGCGGCGATCAGCGCGGTGGCGTCGGCGAGCATCCCCGCCGCCCGCTGCACCGCCGCCCCGCGCGCGAGGCGCGCGTCCAGCCCCGCCTCCAGCCGCACCCCGGCCGGCCCCGCCAGCGGCCGCTGCGGGCCGAGCACCATCACGTCGCCCCCGCCCGGCTGCCGCCAGGCGACCGCGGCGATGGCCGCCCCGAAGAACCCCGCCGCCTGCCGCGCCGACCGCCGCAGCACCGGGACCAGCACCCGCAGCGTCTCGGGCGCCCAGAAGCGCAGGTAGGTCGCGGGCTCCCCGTCCGCCGCGGCGACGAGGTAGAGCTTGCGCAGGTGCCGCACCAGCTCCTCCAGCGGCAGCGGCGAGCGCAGGAACACCGCCGCGTTCGCCGCCCACAGGCCGATGCCCGCGACATCGGTGAACAGCCGCCGCGTCAGGTCCGACGCGCGGTCCAGCGCGACAACCCGGGGCGCGACGCGCTGCAGGGCCTCCGCGGCCTCGCCCTGGAACAGGCTCCGGTGCGGCCGCCCCTCCTCCGCCAGCAGGTCGATGAGCAACGGCACCCGGGCGGCGTCGATCACGGCATAGGTCGCCAGCCCGCCCCCGAACAGCGGCTCGTCCAGCGCCGCGGGCACGGTCGCCCTGGGGCGCACCCCGATCTGCGCGTCGAGCGGGACCACGCCCGGCACCCGGCGCAGCCGCAGCTCCGCCCGCGGCTCGGTTTCCTCCGTCCGCGGCGGCAGCAGGCGCAGCGCGCTGACCGGCCCGCCGGCCAGCGCGGCTTCCAGCGCCGCGGCCTCGGCCGCAAGCGCGGTGGTGCGCCAGGCCGCGGCGGGGCTTGCGCGCGGACCGGGCACCACCCTGCGCCACCCCGGCGGCGGCAGGAACGCCGCGGCGGCGGCGGCGAACCCGCCCGCGTCGGGGCAGCGCACCGCCAGCAGCGCCTCCTGCCGCGGCAGCCCGCCCGCGACGTGGCAGTGGCCGATCCAGACGGGGACCGTCCCGTTCCGATCATCCATACGCGAACGCGTCCCCCGCCTGCCGCACCCGCCCGAACCCACCGGCGCGCCCCGTCGCTGTCAAGGTCATGGTTTCCCGCACACAATGGCGCGCCCGACGGCGAACGGGCCGGGAACGGGCTGGCAAAATCCCCGTCCCGCGGCTAGAAGCACCGCGTCGACGGGGAGTTCCATGAACGACGCGATCCGCCCGCAGCCGGGAATCCTGGACATTGCACCCTACGAGGGCGGCAAGGCCAAGGCCGCGGGCCAGGCGGGCGCCATCAAGCTCAGCGCGAACGAGAACCCCTTCGGCCCCTCGGACCGCGCGCGCGACGCGTTCCAGCGCTCGGTCCACAGCCTGCACCGCTACCCCGTGACCGACCACGCCGACCTGCGCCAGGCCATCGCCGACGTCCACCGGCTCGACCCGGCCCGCATCGTCTGCGGCGTTGGGTCGGACGAGATCATCACCTTCCTCTGCCAGGCCTACGCGGGCCTGCGGGACGAGGTCGTGTTCACCGAACACGGGTTCCTGATGTACCGCATCAACACCCTCGCGGTGGGTGCCACACCGGTCGCCGTGCCCGAACGCGAGCGCACGACCGACGTGGACGCGATCCTGTCCGCCTGCGGCACCCGCACGCGGCTCGTGTTCCTCGCCAACCCCAACAACCCCACCGGCACGATGATCCCGCTGTCCGAGCTGACGCGGCTCGCCGACAGCCTGCCCAAGCGCGCGATGCTGGTGATCGACGGCGCCTATGCCGAGTATGTCGAGGGCTACGACGGCGGGGCCGCGCTGGTCGACACGCGCACGAACGTCGTGATGACGCGGACCTTCTCCAAGATCTACGGCCTCGGCGGGCTGCGGATCGGCTGGGGCTACGGCCCCGCCCCGGTGATCGACGCGCTGAACCGCATCCGCGGGCCGTTCAACCTGTCGACCTCCCAGCTCGACGCCGCCGAGGCGGCGGTGCGCGACCAGGACCACGTCGTCCGCTGCCGGGCCGAGAACGCGCGGATGCGCGGCTGGCTCGCCCAGGCGCTGGCCGAACTCGGCGTGCCCTCCGACACCTCGTCGGCCAACTTCATCCTCGCCCGCTTCGCCAGCCCCGAAGAGGCCCAGGCCTGCGACGACTTCCTGCAGGGCCAGGGCCTGCTGGTCCGCCGCGTCGCGGGCTACGCCCTGCCGCACTGCCTGCGCATCACCGTGGGGGACGAGGCGTCGTGCCGCCGCGTGGCCCATGCGGTCGCGCAGTTCAAGGGCGTGCGATGATCTACGACCGCGTGGCGCTGATCGGCCTGGGGCTCATCGCGGGGTCGATGGGCCACGCGATCCGGGCCGCAGGGCTGGCGGCAGAGGTGGTCGGCCACGCCAGGACCGCCGCCACCCGCGCCGCGGCGCTGGAGGTGGGCTTCGTCGACCGGGTGACCGACACCGCGGCAGAGGCGGTCGCGGGGGCCGACCTCGTGGTGCTCTGCGTCCCGGTCGGCGCGATGGAGGCGGTGGCGGCCGAGATCGCGCCCGCGCTGATGCCGGGGGCGACGCTGACCGACGTGGGGTCGGTCAAGCAGGCGGTGATCGACGCCGTCGCCCCCCACGTCCCGCCCGGCGTCCACTTCATCCCCGGCCACCCGCTGGCGGGAACCGAACATTCCGGCCCCCGGGCGGGCTTCGCCACGCTCTTCCGCAACCGCTGGTGGCTCCTGACCCCGCCCGAGGGCGCCGACCCCGTGGCCCTGTCGCGCCTGCGGTCGCTCTGCGAGGCGATGGGCGCGAACGTCGAGGTGATGGACGCCCCGCACCACGACCGCGTGCTCGCCGTCACCAGCCACACCCCGCACCTGATCGCCTACACGATGGTGGGCGTCGCCGATGACCTCGCCCGCGTGACCGACGCCGAGGTGATCCGCTACTCCGCCGCCGGCTTCCGCGACTTCACCCGCATCGCCGCCAGCGACCCCACGATGTGGCGCGACGTGTTCCTGAGCAACCGCGAGGCGACGCTCGAGATCCTCGGCCGCTTCACCGAAGAGCTCTTCGCGCTGCAGCGCGCGATCCGGCAGGGCGACGGGGCGCATCTGCACGACTACTTCACCCGCACCCGCGCGATCCGGCGCGGGATCATCGAGGCCGGGCAGGACACCGACGCGCCCGACTTCGGGCGGGCCGCCCTGCCGGCGAAGGGCGGCTGATGCGCCGCGCGGGCCGCCTCTGGCCGTTCGCGCTGGCGCTGACCGCGACGGTCGCCCCGGCCGAGGCCCCGCGCACCTCCGCCGTCCCGTTGCCGCGGCCCGAGGCGCATGCCGCCCCGGCGGTGCCGCCCCGCCCCGACGCCGCCGCCCTCGGCGAGCCCGGCATCTGCGGCGATCCCGCGATCCTCGGCCGGGCGCTCGCCCCCATCGGCGACCCGGCGCGCGGCTGCGCGGTCGCGGCCCCGGTGCAGGTCACGTCGGTCGCGGGCGTGGCGCTCGGCCCGGCCGCGACGATGGACTGCCCCACCGCGCGCGCGCTGCGCGACTGGGTCGACGACGGCCTGCGCCCGGCCTTCCGCGACCGCCAGCCGGTCGGGCTGTCCATCGCCGCGGGTTACGTCTGCCGCAGCCGCAACAACCGCCCCGGCGCGCCGGTCAGCGAGCACGGGCGCGGCAAGGCCATCGACATCGCCGCCATCACCTTCGCCGACGGCGGCACGGTGACGCTGGCCGACGCGTGGGGAGGTGCCCTGCGCCAGGCCTACCGCGCCGCCTGCGGCATCTTCGGCACGACGCTCGGGCCGGGGTCGGACGGGCTCCACGAAGGCCACATGCACCTCGACACCGCCGACCGCGACGGCCGCCCCTACTGCCGCTGACCGCGCGGCACCCTGCCGCGGGGCGACGCGACCGGCCACCTGACCGCGCCGCCCGCTACGGCAGCGGCCAGATCCCGCGCGCGCGCCAGGCGTCGACCGCGGCGCGGTTCGATGCGGCGCGCTTGCGGCCGCCGACGCGCGCCGTCAGCAGGGGCGCGGTTCCGTGCACCGCCGGAAGCGTCTGCGGCATGGGCACGATCGGGTCGACCCAGATGCGGAGGCCCTGCAGCGCGAGCCAGCCCGACAGCCAGATGTCGTCCACCGGCCAGGCGTCCTCGGGGATGTCGAAGGCCGCGTCGGGGAACCACTCCGGCCTGACCAGCACCCCGCCGTGGCCCATGGCCACCTGCGCCAGCCCCGCCGTCTCGATCCAGGCCCCCGGCTGGCGCGCCGGGTCGGGCGGCGAGGCCGCCGTCAGCCGCCGCACCTGCGGCAGCCCGCCCGGGTCCTGCGGCACCGCCGACCGCACCAGGTCGTAGCCCGCCGCGGCGATGGCGCAGCCGGGCCGGTCCCGCGCGACCCGCCGCAGGGCGCGCAGCCAGTGCCCCGCCAGCCGCACGTCATCGTCGCAATAGGCGAGGTCCACCGCCTGCCCGCGCAGGGCCCGCGCCATCGGCAGCACCTTCGACGCCGGCCCCAGGTCCGCGTCGGTCCGCAGGATCTCCACCCCCGGCGGCACGGCGGGCAGCCGTCCGTCCCAGCCCGGAAAGCGCCGGTAGGCGCGGGGGATCACCAGCACGATCCGCGCGGGCGCCAGCTTCTGCGCCAGAAGCGACGCCAGCACCCGCCCCAGATGCGGAAACCGCGGCGGGATCGAGGTCAGCGAGACGACGACGGGCCGGTCGTCCGCCATGGCTCAGGCCCGGATCAGGCCCATCGATTCGAGCTTCAGGATGACCATCTGCGCGCAGTGGTCGACATCCACGTTCTCGGTATCGACGACCAGCTCGGCCTTCACCGGGGCCTCGTAGGGGTCGGAAATGCCGGTGAACTCCTTGATCTTGCCCTCGCGCGCCAGCTTGTACAGCCCCTTGCGGTCGCGGCGTTCGCATTCGGCGATGCTGGTCGCCACGTGCACCTCGATGAAGGCGCCCGTCGCCTCGATCATCTCGCGCACCGCGCGGCGCGTGGCGGTATAGGGGGCGATCGGCGCGCAGATGGCGATGCCGCCGTTCTTGGTGATCTCGGACGCGACATAGCCGATGCGGCGGATGTTGATGTCGCGGTGTTCCTTGCTGAACCCGAGTTCGCTCGACAGGTGCTTGCGCACCACGTCGCCGTCCAGCAGCGTCACCGGCCGCCCGCCCATCTCCATCAGCTTGACCATCAGCGCGTTGGCGATGGTGGACTTGCCCGACCCGGACAGCCCGGTGAAGAACACCGTGAACCCCTGCCTGTCCCGCGCGGGCGAGGTGCGGCGAAGCTGCGTCACCACCTCGGGGAACGAGAACCAGTCGGGGATCTCCAGCCCCTCGCGCAGGCGGCGGCGCAGTTCGGTGCCCGAGATGTCCAGCACGGTGGACCCCTCCGGCACCTCGTCCACGGGGAAATACTGCGCCTTCTCCTGCACGAAGACCATCTGCTTGAAGTCGACCATCTCGATGCCGATCTCGGCCTGGTGCCGGCGCACCAGCTCCTGCGCGGCGTAGGGGTCGTAGAAGTCGCGGCCCTCCGAGTTCTTGCCCGGCCCGGCGTGGTCGCGGCCGACGATGAAGTGGGTCAGCCCGTGGTTCTTGCGGATGATCGCGTGCCACACCGCCTCGCGCGGGCCGGCCATCCGCATCGCAAGGTTGAGCAGGCTCAGGTGCGTGGTCGCGGCCGGATACTTGTCCAGCACCGCCTCGTAGCAGCGCACGCGGGTGAAATGGTCCACGTCGCCGGGTTTCGTCATCCCGACGACGGGGTGGATCAGCAGGTTCGCCTGCGCCTCGCGCGCGGCGCGGAAGGTCAGCTCCTGGTGCGCGCGGTGCAAGGGGTTGCGGGTCTGGAACGCCACGACCTTGCGCCAGCCGAGCTTGCGGAACAGCGCGCGCAGCTCGTTCGGCGTGTCGCGGCGCGCCTTGAAGTCGTAGTGCACCGGCGGCTGGATGCCCGTGATCGGCCCGCCGAGATAGACCTTGCCCGCCACGTTGTGCAGGTAGTTCACCGCCGGATGCGCGAGGTCGTTCGCCCCGAAGACCCCCGCCGCCTCCACCGCCTTGTCCGGCACCCACTTGTCGGTCACCGACAGGATGGCCAGGATCACCCCCTCCGCATCGCGCAGCGCGATGTCCTGCCCCGGCTCCACGCCCGCGGCGAACGTCTCGCTGACGTCGAGCGTGATCGGGATCGGGAACAGCGTGCCGTCGGCGGTGCGCATCTCGGCCACCACGCGGTCGTAGTCGGCCTGCCCCATGAACCCCTTCAGCGGCGCGAAGCCGCCGTTCATCAGAAGCTCCAGGTCGCAGACCTGCCGCTGCGTCAGGTCCCAGGACGGCAGGCCCGCCGCCGTATGCTTCAGCTTCTGCGCGCTGTCGTGGCTGACGTAGAGTTCCGGGATGGGGGCGTGGATCGGCAGGGACATGGGCGACCTATCTGGAAAACCGCGGGCGCTTTACGCCCGGCACCGTCCGACCTCAAGCCGGGGGGGAAAGAAAGGTCGGATGTGCGGCTTTGCGCGCGGTGCCCCGGAAGGTTGTTCCGCGCGGCTCAGTGCCCGGCAAGAAACCTTTCTGCATCGAGCGCCGCCATGCAGCCCATCCCGGCGCTGGTGACGGCCTGGCGATAGACGTGGTCGGTCAGGTCGCCCGCGGCGAAGACGCCGGGGATGGCGGTGCGGGTCGTCCCCGGCTCCACCGCGACGTAGCCGCCGTTGTGCAGGGGCAACTGGCCCGCGACCAGCTCCGACGCGGGCGAATGCCCGATCGCCACGAAGAACCCCGCGCAGGGGATGTCTTGCACGGCCCCGGTGTGCACGTGCCGCGCCCGCACCGCGGTCACGCCGCGGGGGGCGTCATGGCCCAGCACCTCCACGACCTCGTGGTTCCAGACGACCTCGACCTTCGGGTTCCTGAACAGCCGTTCCTGCATGATCTTCTCGGCGCGCAAGGCATCGCGGCGGTGGATCAGCGTGACCTTGCTGGCGAAGTTCGTCAGGAACAGCGCCTCCTCGACCGCGGTGTTGCCACCGCCGATCACGACGACCTCGCGCCCGCGATAGAAGAACCCGTCGCAGGTGGCGCAGGCGCTGACGCCGAAGCCCTTGAAGTGCTCCTCCGACGGCAGCCCCAGCCAGCGCGCCTGCGCGCCGGTGGCCAGGATCAGCGCGTCGGCGGTATAGGTCACCCCGCTGTCGCCCTGCGCCGCGAAGGGCCGCGCCGCGAGGTCGAGCCGGGTCACGATGTCGCCCACCACCTCCGCCCCCATGGCGCGCGCGTGTTCCTGCATCCGCAGCATCAGGTCGGGGCCCATCACATGCGTGTCGCCCGGCCAGTTCTCCACCTCGGTGGTGATGGTCAACTGCCCGCCGGGCTGGATGCCCTGGATCAGGACCGGCGCCAGCATCGCGCGCGCGGCATAGACCGCCGCGGTATAGCCGGCCGGGCCCGAGCCGATGATGAGGACCTTGGTGTGCCGCGTGGTCATGGAACCGCCTTCGGGGAATGGCCGCCCGATATAGGCCGCGCGGCCGCCGAGGTGAAGTCCTGCCGACGGCCACGCCCCGCCTCGCCTGCGGCGCGGGCTTGCGCTAGGATGGGAACTTCGCGGCCGGGTAGATCGTTTTCCTCCCCACCTGACCCCTTTTCGCACCAGATGGAGAGCTCCATGCGCCTGATCCTTTCCGCGACCTTTGCCCTCGCCGGGCTTGCCGCCTGCGTTCCGGTCGATCAGCAGACCGGCGCGACCCTGACCGGGGCCGCCGCGGGGGCCGCGCTCGGGGCCGCCGTGTCGGGCAGCGACGACCGCGTCGAAGGCGCGCTGATCGGCGCGACCGTGGGGGCCGCCGCCGGCGCGATCCTCGGCCAGACCAGCGACGGCCAATGCCGCTACCGCCGCGCCGACGGCTCGGAATACATCGCCGCCTGCCCGTAAGGCGCACCGGCGCGGGGGGCTGCCGCAGGAAAGGATATTGCGTTTTCGCGCAATTTTCTTACCTATGCCGCAGCCCCCACGCGACGGACCGCCATGCCCGGCCATAAGCTCGACCCCATCGACCGCCGGATCCTCGCCGAACTCCAGGCCGACGGGCGGATGACCAACGTCGAACTCGCCAGCCGCGTCGGGATCAGCGCGCCCCCCTGCCTGCGGCGCGTCCGCGCGCTCGAGGAGGCGGGCTACATCCGCGGCTACCACGCCGACGTCGATCCGCGCGAACTCGGGTTCGAGGTCGCGGTCTTCGCCATGGTCCGCCTGAAAAGCCAGGCCGAGGCCGACCTCTCGGCCTTCGAGGCGCGCTGCCGCGCCTGGCCGCTGGTCCGCGAATGCCACATGCTGAACGGCGAGATCGACTTCATCCTGAAATGCGTGGCCCCCGACCTGTCCACGTTCCAGCGCTTCCTGACCGAAGAGCTGACCGCCGCCGACAACGTCGCCTCGGTCAAGACCAGCCTCGTCATCCGCTGCGCCAAGGACGATCCCGGCCTCAGCTTCGAGGTGCTCGAGGCGCGGCTCGCGCGCGGCGCCTGATCCTTCGAAGGATCAGGCCCGGTTTCTTGGAAGAAACCGGCGCTACCCCCGACGCAGGCGCGCCATGAAGAACCCGTCCATTCCGCCCCACAGGTCCGGCCGCAGCCGCAACCCGCCCTGCGGCGTGATCCAGCCCGGCTCCACCCAGGGCAGCGTCGGCCGCTCCACGACCAGTCCGGGGTGCCGCTCCAGCACCGCCGCAAGCTGATCCTCGCCCTCGGCCGGCAGCAGCGAGCAGGTCGCGAAGACCAGCCGCCCGCCCGGCGCGAGCCATCCCAGCGCCCGGTCCAGAAGCCGCGCCTGCAGCTCGACCAGCCCCGCCACCTCGGATCCGTCTCGGATCCACGGCAGTTCCGGGTGCCGCCGGATCGTCCCGGTCGCCGAACAGGGCGCGTCGAGCAGGATCGCCGCCTGCGGCCCCTCCGGCGCCCAGTCCAGCGCGTCGGCCACGACGGTCCGCGCGGTCAGGCCCGTGCGCGCCAGGTTCTCCTCCAGCCGCGCCATCCGCGCCGCGCTCGCGTCCACCGCCGTCACCACCGCCCCGGCGGCGGCAAGCTGCATCGTCTTGCCCCCGGGCGCGGCGCAGAGGTCGAGCACCGCCTCGCCGGGCCGCGGGTCGAGCAGCGGAACCGCCATGCTCGCGGCCGCGTCCTGCACCCACCAGCCGCCGCCGTCGTAGCCGGGCAGGGCGGTCACGGCGCGCCCCGCGTCGGGCAGGCGCAGCGTGCCGTTCGGCAGCCGGACCCCCCCGGGCGCGTCCGGCCCCCGCACCGTCAGGTCGAGCGGCGGCGCCTCCAGCTGCACCGCCTCGATCGCGTCGGCGACCCCGCGCCCCCAGGCCCGCACCATCGGCTGGCGCAGCCACTGGGCCATGTGCGGCACCGGCCGCCCGGCGAAGGGATCGCCCCCGCCCACCGCACGCAGCACGGCGTTGACCATCCCCGCCGCCGCCGCCGTCCGCCGGTCCTCGCGCGTCAGCGCCACCGCCGCGTTCACCGCGGCATGGGCCGGCGCGCCCTCGTGCAGGTCGGCGAGCGCCACCATCAGGACATGCCCGACCTGGCCCGGCGGGGCCCTCCGCAGCAGCAGCGCCAGCAGCGCCTGCGCCTGCCCCCGCCGCCGCAGCGCCGCCCGCGCCAGCCGCTCGGCCCGCGCCCGCTCCGACGGCGGCAGGTCGCCCGGCGCGCTGCCCATCCTGCGCCCCTCGTCCAGCACCGCGGCGATCAGCCCCACCGCCGCCCGCCGTGCCGCCAGCCCCGTCACCTTGTCCGCCATGCGCCCGCGCGTATATCAGGCGGCATGACGCTTCAACCCGATCCCGACCGGCCGCCCGAACTTCCCCCCGCCGCCCGCCGCGCGCTGGCCGAGGCCGAGGCCCGTCGCCGCGCCGCCCGCCCGCCGACCCGGCCGACCGAACTCGGCGGCCGCGACGGACCCGAACCCGTCCGCTACGGCGACTGGGAGCGCAAGGGCCTCGCCATCGACTTCTGACCCCGGCGCTGCCGCGGACTGCGCTATCGCAGATTGAACGTCGCCTCATCGCCCGCGCCCCGGTCGAGGGTGAACCGCACCTTGCCCTCGCGGGCCTCGACCAGCTGGCAGTTGAACGGGATCGGCGCGCCCGACCAGTCCATCTCGCGGCAGAAATAGCCGTCCTGCCAGTCCCAGGTCCCGGTCACGTCCCAGCCCATCGCGCTGCCGCGGATCGTCCCGTCGCCGCTGACGTTCAGGCGGATCGCGAACAGCCCCAGCCGCAGCTCGCGCCCTTCGACCAGCGCCACGAACTCCTCGCGGGTGGTGACGGGCACGAACTCGGCCATCGCGGGCAAGGGAACGGCAAGGGCGAGCGCGGCGATGACGGACTTCATGCAGGACCTCGGCTGGACGGTGCAAGGCATTACGGACGCCGCACCCCGGCGGTTCATGTCGACGGGTCACGAGCCGGTGACAGCCCCAGCACGTCGGCCATCGTGTATTCCCCCGGTGCCCGGTCCTGCCCCCAGACCACCGCCGCCAGCGCGCCGCGGGCAAAGATCGCGCGGTCGGTCGCGACGTGGCGCAGCACGATCCGCTCGCCGGTCCCGGCGAAGATCACGTCGTGCTCGCCCACGATGTCGCCGCCACGCACCGCCGAAAAGCCGATCGCCCCGTGCGGCCGCACGTCGGTGTGGCCATGCCGGCCCGACACCATCGCGTCCTCCAGCGCCACCCCCCGCCCCCCGGCCGCCGCCGCGCCCAGCATCAGCGCGGTGCCCGAGGGCGCGTCGACCTTGGCGCGGTGGTGCGCCTCCACCACCTCGATGTCCCAGTCGAGCGCCGCCGCCACCGTCCGCGTCAGCGCCACCATCAGGTTCACCCCCAGGCTCATGTTCCCCGCCCGCACGATGACGGCGTGCCGCGCCGCGGCCGCGATCTGCGCCAGGTCGGCGTCCGAAAACCCCGTCGTCCCGATCACATGCACCGCCCGCGCCTGCGCGGCCAGCGCCGCAAAGCCCACCGACGCCGCCGGCGCGGTGAAATCCACCACCCCCTGCGCCTGCGCGAAGGCCGCGACCGCGTCGTCGGTCACCCGCACCCCCGTGGCCGCCCCGCCCATCGCCTCGCCCACGTCGCGCCCGACCCAGGGGTGCCCCTCGCGCTCGACCGCCGCCACGAGCCGCGCCTTGCGGCTGTCGGCCAGGAGCCGCACCAGCACCTGCCCCATCCGCCCCGAGGCGCCCGTCACCACGATTCCCGGCAGATCCATCGCGCCTCTCTTTCCGGTCCAAATACTCCACGGAAGGGTCCGGGGAGGCGTGAAACCTCCCCGGTCCCGCCCCCGCCGATAGCGCACCGCCGCCGTTGCGGGCAACGGCCAAAGCGCGTAAGGCGCAGGCGATGAAACACCGCGACTCCGGCAGCGCGGCCCCGGGACGGGGCCCCAGCCAGCGCCAGCTCCGCGTGGGCGAGCTGATCCGCCGCGCGCTGGCCGACATGCTGGCACGCGGCGAGGTGCACGACCCCGACCTCGACGCCATGTCGATCACCGTGGGCGAGGTGCGCCTGTCGCCCGACCTCAGGATCGCCACCGTCCACGTCATGCCCCTGATGGGCCAGGGGCCGGTCGACACCGCCATCGCGGCGCTGGCGCGCAACAAGGGGCAGCTCCGCCACCGCGTCGGGGCCGTCACCGCGCTGAAGTTCACCCCCGACCTGCGCTTCCGCCCCGACGACAGCTTCGACCGGCTGGACGAGACGCGGCGGCTGTTCGACGACCCCAAGGTGCAGGCCGATCTCGGCGCGCCCGACGATGATGCCTGACGCCGCAGGCCGTCTGCGCCGCCGGATCGCAGGCCTGGCCTCGGCGCTGGTCCTTCTGGGCGCGCAGGCCGGGGCGGCCGTCGACGGCTGCCGCGACATGACCTTCGAAGCCATCCCCTACACCGTCTGCGAGGTCGCGGCGGGCGCGGATCTGCGGCTGTTCCTGAACGGGTCCGGTGCGCCGCTCGGCAGCTTCACCGCGGTCGAGGCGGTGCTGGCCGACCGCGGCGAGAGGCTGGCCTTCGCGATGAACGCGGGCATGTATCACCCCGACCGCAGCCCCGTCGGGCTTTACGTCGAGGACGGGCGCGAGATCGCGCCGCTCGTCACGGGCGAAAGCCCGGGCAACTTCGGCCTCCTGCCGAACGGCGTCTTCTGCATCGCCGACCGCTTCGCGGTGATCGAGACCCTGGCCTTCGCCGCCGCGCCCCCGGCCTGCCGCTATGCCACCCAGTCCGGCCCGATGCTCGTCATCGGCGGCGCGCTGCATCCGCGGTTCCGGCCCGACGGCACCTCGCGCTACATCCGCAACGGCGTCGGCGTCAGCGCCGACGGGGCGCGCGCGGTCTTCGCCATCTCGAACCGCGCGGTCACCTTCCACCAGTTCGCCCGGTTCTTCCGCGACGGCCTGGGCCTGCCCGACGCGCTCTACCTCGACGGCTCGGTCTCGCGGCTCTACGCGCCCGCGCTCGGCCGCCGGGACGCGGGCTTTCCGATGGGCCCGATCGTCGGCCTGGTCGAGCCCGCCCCGTGACGGGCCGCCGCAAGGGCCTGCCCGTGCACGGCTGGATCGTCGTCGACAAGCCCGCGGGCATCGGCTCCACCCCCGTCGTCAACCGCCTGCGCCACGCGCTCGGCGCGCAGAAGGCAGGGCACGCGGGCACGCTCGATCCCGACGCGACGGGCGTGCTCGCCGTGGCCTTCGGCGAGGCGACCAAGACCATCCCTTTCGTGACGGACGCGACCAAGGACTACACCTTCTGCATCCGCTGGGGCGCCGAGACCGCGACCGACGACGCTGCCGGCCCCGTCACCGCGACCAGCCCGGCGCGCCCCGCCCGCGCCGCGATCCTGGCCGCGCTGCCCGCCTTCCGCGGCGCGATCCGGCAGGTCCCGCCGCAGGTCAGCGCGGTGCGCGTCGACGGCGCGCGGGCCTACGACCTCGCGCGCAAGGGGCAGGCACCCGACCTCGCCCCCCGCGACCTGACGGTCGACCGGCTGGACCTCCGCGACCTTCCCGACGCCGACCACGCGGTGCTGGAGATGACCTGCGGCAAGGGCGGCTACGTCCGCGCCATCGCCCGCGACCTCGGCCGCGCGCTCGGCTGCATGGGCCACGTCGCCTGGCTCCGCCGCACCCGCGCCGGGCCGTTCACGGCCGAGGGCGCGATGCCCCCCGACGCGCCCGACCCCGCAGCCCACCTGCGCCCGGTCGAGGCCGCGCTCGAAGGCCTGCCCGTCTGCGACATGACCCCCGCCGGCGCGCTCCGCCTGGCCCACGGCGGGGCCGGAGAGGTCGCGGCCACCACCGCCGCCGAAGGCTGCCTCGCCTGGGCGCGCCACGGCGGCCGGGCGCTGGCCATCGGGCGCTACGCGGGCGGCCTGCTGCACCCCGACCGCGTGCTGAACCCCTGAGGTTCAGCCGACCCGCACCGTCAGCCCGCCGACGTCCCGCAGCGCCAGGCCCTCGTCCCGCAGCTCCACCAGGTCGCGCGGCCCGACCGCCCGCCCGTTCACCGCCCCCGCCGTCAGCGCCAGCAGGAACACCCGGCCCCCGGCTGGCATGTCGCGCGCGACCTCCACCGCCACGCGGGTGCCGCGCGCGACCATCACGTTGAAGTCCTCGCTCGCCGCCGCCACCCCCTCGGCGCGCACCGCCGCGTCGCCCGGGAAGGCCACCGGCAGCAGCGGAAGGCAGTGAAGGCGCACCGCCCCCGCCAGCCGGAACCCGGGGCCGGAGATCACCGTCAGCACCCGGTCGATCCCGGGAAACACCGAGAACGGCCCGTCCTCGGCCACCACCGCCACCGACAGCCGCAGCCCCTCCTCGCGCAGCATCTCGACGGTCGTGCCGCGCCCGTTGGCCCAGGGCATGGGGCGGTGGCCGCCCACGGGGTGAAGGATCATCATTCCGCCGCCCGCGCGGGCAGCGCCGCCCCCGCCGCCTCCTCCAGCTCGACGCTGTCCAGCCGCCGCGCCCGCCGCATCGCGCGCCCCGACGAGACCTTGATCTCCTCGATGTCCCGCGCCGCCAGCCCGAAATGGCGGTCCAGGTTGCCGACCCGCTCGGCCAGCCGCTCCACGTCGCCGTGCAGCGCCGCCAGCTCGCGCCGGATCGCCCCCGCCTGCGCCCGCATCCGCGCGTCCTTCAGCACCGCGCGCAGCGTGTTCAGCACCGCCATGCAGGTCGTGGGCGACACGGTCCAGACCCGCAGCGCGAAGCCCTCGCGCACGACCTCGCCGTGGTTGGCGTGGAGTTCGGCATAGACCGCCTCGGACGGCAGGAACATCAGCGCCCCTTCCGCCGTCTCGCCGGGCAGGATGTAGCGCTCGGCGATGGCGCGGACATGGGTCCGCACGGCGGCGCGGAAGGCGCGCTGCGCCGCCTCGGCCTCGGCGCGGCCGGTCGCGGCGCGCAGCGCCTCGTAGGCCTCGAGCGGGAACTTCGCGTCCACCGCGATCGGCCCCGGCGGGTCGGGCAGGTGGATCAGGCAATCCGCCCGCCGCCCGTTCGACAGCGTCGCCTGCAGCGTGAAGGCATCGGGCGGCAGGGCCTTCCCGACGATGTCGTTCAGCTGGATCTCGCCGAACGCGCCCCGGGTCTGCTTGTTCGACAGGATGTCCTGCAACGACAGCACGTTGCCCGACAGCTTCTCGATGTTGGCCTGCGCCCGGTCGATCGTCGCCAGCCGCTCCTGCAACTCGCCCAGCGACCGCGCGGTGCGCAGGGACGCGCCCTGCAGGCCGTCGACCATCCGCGCCTGCACGTCGGCGAGCCGCGCCTCCATCAGCCCCAGCATCGCGGCCTGCGCCTGCGCCTGCGCGTCGCTCGCCTGGCCGAGGCCGCCCGCCAGCCGCGCCTGCCCGTCGCGCAGCGCCGCCACCTCGGCCAGCAGCGGCCGCAGCGCCGCGCGCAGGATCAGGACCAGCCCGACCACCGCCAGCAGCCCGGCCAGCACCAGCACCAGCGGGTCGTCCCAGCGCAGGGTCATCGCCGCCCGAACAGCCGCTCGATGTCGGCCCGGCCGAGCGCGATGAAGGTCGGCCGCCCGTGGTTGCACTGCGCCGCCGCCGGCACCGCCTCGATCCGCCGCAACAGCGCGTCCATCTCCTCCGGTCGCAGCGCCCGCCCGGCGCGGACCGACCCGTGGCAGGCCATCCGCGACAGCACCGCGTCGCGCCGTGCCAGCAGCGCCAGCCCGTCGCCGTCGCGCAGCGCGTCGAGCACGTCGCGCAAGAGCCGCCCCGCGTCGCAGGCCCCCAGGATCGCGGGCACCGCCCGCACCGCCACCGCGCCCGGCCCGAAGGGCTCCACCTCCAGCCCCAGCGCCGCCAGCTCCGCGTCGAGCAGCCGGTCGCGGTCGGGCGCGGGCAGGTCCACGATCTCGGGGATCAGCAGCGCCTGCACCGCGACCGCGCGCGCGTCCATCTGCGCCTTCAGCGCCTCGTAGACCAGCCGCTCGTGCGCGGCGTGCTGGTCGACGATCACCATCCCCTCGGCCGTCTCGGCGATGATGTAGGTGTCGTGCACCTGCCCCCGCGCCCGGCCCAGAGGCCCCTCGGCCGCGAACACCGCCGGCGCCTCGGCCAGGCCGGGGGCCTGCATCTCGAACGCCCGGGCGAAGCTCGCCTGCGCCGGGCGCGCCGCCCCCCGCATCGCCCCCACCGCCGCCGCGCCGAGCGTGGATGACGTCCGCCCCGCCCCCGCCCCCGCTAGCACGGCCTTCAGCCCGCCCGCCACCAGCGCCCGCACGGCCTCGGGCGCGCGGAACCGGACCTCGGCCTTGGCGGGGTGGACGTTCACGTCGACCAGGGCCGGATCGACCGCCACGTCCAGCACCGCCGCCGGGTGCCGGTCGCGCCCCAGCCGGTCCCAGTAGGCCGCCCGCACCGCGCCGGTCAGCTGCCGGTCGGTCACGGGCCTGCCGTTCACGCTGACATGCACCCAGGTGCCGTTGCCGCGGTTGAAGGTCGGCAGGCCCGCCAGCCCCGTCAGCCGCAGCCCGTCGCGGTCCTGGTCCACCGCCACCGCGTTGTCCGCGAAGTCGCGCCCCAGCACGCAGGCCACCCGCTCGGCCAGACTGTCCGTCGCATCCGCCCGCAGCATCACCCGGTCGTCCCCGGCCTCGCGCAGGATGAAGGCCACGCCCGGATGGCACAGGGCCAGCCGCCGCACGACCTCCGCAATCGCCTGCGCCTCGGCCCGGTCGGTCCGCAGGAACTTCAGCCGCGCGGGCGTCGCCACGAACAGGTCGCGCAGCTCCACCACCGTGCCGCGCGCGATGGCGGCTGGGCGAACCGGGCCGATCCGCCCGCCGTCGACCGCGATCTCCGCCCCGTCGTGCCCCGCCGCCCGCGACCGGATCACCAGCCGCCCGACCGCGCCCAGCGACGGCAGCGCCTCGCCGCGGAACCCGAAGGACCGGATGTCCAGAAGGTCGGTCCCCAGCGTCTTCGACGTCGCATGGCGGCTCAGCGCCAGGGGCAGGTCGGCCGCGGTCATCCCGCAGCCGTCATCCGTCACCCGGACCAGCACCTTGCCGCCTTCCGCGTAATCGACTGCCACCCGCCGCGCCCCGGCGTCGAGCGCGTTCTCCACCAGCTCCTTCACCGCGCTGGCGGGCCGCTCCACGACCTCGCCCGCGGCGATGCGGTTGATCGCCGCCTCGTCGAGCTGGCGGATGACGGGCCGCATGATCTGGGGTGTCAGGTCGCTCACCCCCCAAGGGATAGCAGAGCCCGCGGGATTCGCAAACCACCTATGGCACCGCGCGCCTCCCCTCTCCCGCGGGAGAGGGGATGGGGGAGAGGGCCGGGACAGCGCCGCCCTCAGTTCACCGCCGCCACGCCCTCCGGGCTGCCCACCACCACGAAGCGCAGCGCGTCGGGGCGGATCAGCCGGGCGATCACCCGGTCCATGTCGGCCATCGTCACCGCCTCCACCTTGGCGTTGCGCGTGGCGGGATAGTCCGACGGCAGCCCGATCATCTGCATCCCGACGAGGATGCCCGCGATCCGCCCGTTGCCGTCGAAGCGCAGCGGGTAGGCGCCGGTCAGATAGGTCTTGGTCTGTGCCAGCTCCTCGGCCGTCACCCCCTCGGCCGCGATGCGCGCCCATTCGTCGCGCACGACCTGGATCGCCGCTCCGACGTTCTGGTTGCTGGCCGACATCTGGCCCATCAGCAGCTCCGCCTGGTCGAGGCCGACCAGCGCGGTGCCGATGCCGTAGGTCAGCCCGCGCTTCTCGCGCACCTCGGTCATCAGCCGCGCGGTGAAGCGCCCGCCGCCCAGGATCTCGTTCAGGATCGTCGCCGCGAAGAAGTCGGGATCGTCGCGCTTGATCCCCTCCTGCCCGAAGACCACCACCGACTGCGGCCCGGGGAAGGCCTGCACCGTCACCCCCGGCGTCAGCGCCGGCGTCGCCCGGCCGGGCAGCGGCGCGCCGGTCGCGGGCAACCCGCCGAGCAGCCGGTCGAGCAGCGGGCCCAGCTCCGCCGCCGTGATGTCGCCCGCCGCCGCGACGTAGACGCGGTCGCGCGCCAGCGCGCCCCTCTGCGCGGCCAGGATGTCGTCGCGCGTCAGCGCCGCCACGCTGTCGGGCGTGCCCTCGCCCGGCGAGCCGTAGGGGTGGCCCGGAAAGGCCTGCGCGTAAAACAGCCGCCCGGCGATCGACCCCGGGTCCTGCGCGTCGCTGCGCAGGCCCGCCAGCACCTGCCCGCGCACCCGCTCCACCGCGTCGGCGTCGAACCGCGGCTCCATGAGCGCGCTGCGCAGAAGCTCCACCGCCTGGTCGCGGTTCTCGGTCAGGAAGCGCGCACTGACCGACACCTCGTCGGCCGAGCTGTCAAAGCCGAACTCCGCCGCCAGCGCGTCGCGCGCCGCGGCGAACCCCTGCGCGTCCAGCGCACCCGCGCCCTCCTCCAGCAGCGCGGTCATCAGGTTGACCGCGCCGCGCTTGCCCGGAGCGTCCAGGCTCTGCCCGCCGCGGAACGCCACCTCGATCGCGGTGAAGGGGATGCCCGGCTCCGCGACCAGCCAGGCCTTGATCCCGCCGGGCGAGGTCACTTCCTCGATCGGGATCTCGGCCCGCGCCGGAACTGCCAGGGCCAGCAGCACCAGGGCCGCACGCAACAGCATCATGGGGAGACCTCCTCGGGCATCAGCCAGCCGGTCACCGACCGGCGGTCGTCGAACAGGTCGCGCGCGGCCTGCATCACCTGGTCCTTCGTCACCGCCTGCAGGATGTCGGGCCAGGCCTGCACGTCGGCGACCGTCAGCCCGACCGCCAGCGCCTCGCCATAGCTGCGCGCCAGGCCGTCGACGTTGTCGCGGGCGTAGATGTCGGCGGCGCGGACCTGCGTCTTGATCCGGGCGAAGGCGGCATCGTCGATCCCCTCGGCCAAAAACCGCGTCAGGGCCGCGTCCATCGCGTCCTCGGCCTCCTGCAGCCCGACCCCGGGCACCGGCACCACCACCACCCCGAAGGTGGAGGCGTCCAGCGACTTCCCGTCGTAGAAGGCCGCCGTGTAGACGGCCTTCCGGCTGTCGAACTGCAGCGCGCGGGCCAGCACCGACGTGGTGGGGCTGCCGCCCAGCAGCTCGGCCAGGATCGCCAGCGCCGCGGCCCGCTCCTGATCGCCCGCGTTGCGCTCGGGCGCGAGCCAGGTGCGGATCACGTAGGGCTCCGATACCCGCGCGTCGGCATAGGTCACGCGGCGGGGCGCGAGCTGCGGCGGCTCGGTCGGCCGCACCCGCGGCACGATCGCCGCGGACGGCGCGATCCTGCCGTAGGTCGCCTCGGCCAGCCTGCGCACCTCCTCGGGCGTGGTATCGCCCGCCACCACCAGCACCGCGTTGTTCGGCGCGTAGAAGTCGCGGTAGAAGGCCACGGCGTCGTCGCGCGTCAGCTGCGCGATCTCGTGCCGCCAGCCGATGATCGGGATGCCGTAGCGGTGGTTCATGAACTGCGCGGCGCGGGTCTGTTCGGTCAGGATCGCGCCGGGGCTGCTCTCCAGCACCTGCGCGCGCTCCTCGAGGATCACCTGCAGCTCGGTCGCCGCGTCCTCGGCGGTCATGGTCAGGTCGCGCATGCGGTCGGCCTCCATCTCCATCATGCGCCCCAGATGCTCGGCCGCGACGCGCTGGAAATAGCCGGTGTAGTCCCAGCTCGTGAAGGCGTTGTCGTCGCCCCCCAGCGCCTCCACCGTGGCCGAGAACTGGTTCGGTCCGACCTCGTCGGTGCCCTTGAACATCAGGTGTTCCAGGTAGTGCGCGAGGCCCGACTTGCCGGGGCGCTCGTCCGCCGCGCCGATGCGGTACCAGACCATGTGGGTGACGGCGGGGGCGCGGTTGTCCTCGATCACCACGACCTCCATGCCGTTGTCCAGCGTGAAGGTCGACACGTTCTGCTCCGCCGCCGCGAGCGCGGGCAGCAGGACGAGCGGCAGGGCGAGGCGCAGCATGGGATCTCCGGTTCGGGTGCGGGCAGGCTATCCGGCGGCCAGGCCCGCGCAAGCCGGGGCAACGGGGAAGTTACCGGCGCTCGCCGTCCTGCGGCGGCGGGGCGGATGGCGTGCGCACCCCGCGCGACCGCCACCGCGCAAGCTCCGCCTGCTGGTCCAGCGACTGCCCGGCATAAGCGCGGTAATAGACGTTGACGTTGAACAGCCGCTCCAGGACGCGGCCCTCGTTGTCCTGCCGGAAGGCCAGGTCCTCGGCCGCCAGCACGCCGCGGATGTCCCCCGCGACGCCGCCGCGCGCCGCATAGGCCACCAGCGCCGCGTCGCCCGCGGGCACGCCCGGCCCGCCGGGCCGCCCGCCCAGCGCCACGATCGCGTCGGCGACGGGCGTGGGGTCGGTCAGGTTCGCCCCGCCCGGCACGGGCTCGGGCAGGTCCGTCAGCGATTCGGGCAGCTGCAGCGGCTTCGGCGGCAGGATGGAGAACTCGTCCGGGCCGTTGCCCTGCGCGCGCACGTTCATCAGCGTCGGGCCGGCACCGGTGCCGCAGGCCGCCAGCGCCAGCGTCGCCACCAGCGCCATCCTCCCCGATCTTGCCCGTCCTGCCCGCATCGCCGCCGTTCTACCGGATGCCCGTGCGCCCGTCACGGGGTTTTCCGCCCGCGAACAGGATCAGCCCGATCGCGCCGGCGAAGATCGAGATGTCGGCGACGTTGAAGGCATAAGGATTCTCGATCCCGCAGCAGCTCATGTTCAGGAAATCCGCGACCGCGCCGTAGATCACCCGGTCGACCACGTTGCCCAGCGCGCCGCCGACCAGCAGCCCCGCGCTGACCATCGCGGCGGGCCGCCCGCCCTCGGCCCGGACCCAGACCACCACCCAGACCGAGATCGCCAGCGCCGCCGCGATCAGCACCCAGCGCATCCAGTCGGCCCCGCCCGACAGGATGCCGAAGTTGATGCCCGTATTCCACGCCATCCGCAGCACGAGCCAGGGGGGCGCGATCTCGATCGTCCCGCGCTCGATCAGGTTCAGCCCCTGCACCACGATCCATTTCAGGACCTGGTCCAGCACGAACACCACCGCCGCCGTGATCGTCATGATGCGCATGTCAGTGCCGGAAATGCCGCTGGCCGGTGAAGAGCATGGCGAGGCCCGCGCGGTCGGCCGCCGCGATCACCTCGTCGTCGCGGACCGACCCGCCGGGCTGGATCACCGCCACCGCCCCGGCCTCGGCCGCCGCGAGCAGCCCGTCGGGAAAGGGAAAGAACGCATCCGACGCGACGACAGCTCCCTGCGTCGGCACCGCGGCCAGCCCCAGCGCCTCGGCCATGTCCTGCGCCTTCCGCGCCGCGATGCGGGTCGAATCGACGCGGCTCATCTGCCCCGCGCCGATGCCCACCGTCGCGCCGTCCTTTGCATAGACGATGGCGTTCGACTTCACATGCTTGGCCACCGTCCAGGCAAAGCGCAGGTCCGCCAGCTCGGCCTCCGAGGGCGCGCGCGCCGTCGCCACGCGCAGCTCGCCCAGGCCCGCGTCGTCGCGGTCCTGCACCAAAAACCCGCCCGCCACCTGCCGGAACGCCGCACCCCCGGCCCCCGGATGCGGCAGGTCGCCCGTCGTCAGCAGCCGCAGGTTCTTCTTCAGCGCGAAGATCGCGCGGGCCTCGTCGTCGGCGTCGGGCGCGATCACCACCTCGGTGAAAAGCTGGCTGATCGCATGGGCCGCCCCGGCATCGAGCGCCCGGTTCACCGCCACGATCCCGCCGAAGGCGGAGGTCCGGTCGCAGTCCATCGCCCGCTGGAACGCCTGCGCCAGCGTGTCGCCGACGGCCACGCCGCAGGGGTTCGCGTGCTTGACGATGGCGCAGGCGGGCCGGTCGTGGGGCAGGTCCGCCACCAGCTCGAAGGCCGCGTCGGTGTCGTTGATGTTGTTCCAGGACAGCTCCTTGCCCTGCCACTGGCGCGCCGTCGCGACCCCGGGCCGGGCGCTGCCGTCGCGGTAGAAGGCGGCCGCCTGATGCGGGTTCTCGCCATAGCGCAGCCCCTGCGCCAGCCGCCCGCCGAAGGCGCGGTGCCGCGGCACGCCGCCCACCCGGTCCGCGAACCACCCCGCGACCGCGGCGTCGTAGGCCGCCGTCCGGCCATAGGCCTCCATCGCCATCCGCTCGCGGAAGGCAAGGCCCGTGGCCCCGCCGTGCTGCGCCATCTCGGCCAGAAGGCCCGCGTAGTCCGCGGGATCGGTCACCACCGTCACGAAACGGTGGTTCTTCGCCGCCGCCCGGATCATCGCCGGGCCGCCGATGTCGATGTTCTCGATGCAGTCGGGTGCCGCCGCCCCCCGCGCCACGGTCGCCTCGAACGGATAGAGGTTCACCACCAGAAGGTCGATCGGCCTGATCCCGTGCGCGGCCATCGCCAGCAGGTGCTCGTCGTCGTCGCGCAGCGCAAGCAACCCCCCATGCACGCCCGGGTGCAGCGTCTTGACCCGCCCGTGCATCATCTCGGGAAACCCCGTGACCTCGGCCACGTCCATCACCGGCAGCCCCGCCGCCCGCATCATCCCGCTGGTCCCGCCGGTCGAGACCAGCTCCACCCCGTGCCCGTGCAGCGCGCGCGCCAGGTCCATCATGCCGGCCTTGTCCGAGACCGAAATCAGCGCGCGCCCGATGGGCACCAGGTTCGGACCGTCGTTGAGCATCGCCTAGGGCTCCAGGTCGCGGATCGCGGTCGGAGTATCCTCTGCCTTGGCGAAGGTCCAGCCGATCCGCACCTCGCCCTCGGTCAGCCGCCCGGTCAGCGTGATGACCTGCGTCGGCACCGGCGCGGGCAGGCCGGAGTCGAGCATCACCGACGGCTCCACCGTCAGCCGCAACCCCGGCCCCTGGTGCAGGAACTCCCAGACCTCGCCGCTGCGCAGCGCGATGCGGCGGCCGCCTTCGTCGGGCAGGGCGTCGGGGTGCAGGTGGAACCGCAGCGCGAAGACCACCCCGCCCGGCGCGGCCTGCAGCTCGGCCAGCCGGCGGCGGCGGTCGGGCGAGCCGGCGTAGAGCCGGTCCTCGCCATAGAGCGCCCGGCCGTCCGCCGACAGGATCAGCGTCCGCGCGTGCAACAGGCCGTGCGTCGCCGACCAGCCGTCATGCACGGCATAGGCCCCGCGGTCGCCCTCCTCGCTCAGCTGATGGGCGGCGGGCACGCGGGCGCGGCTGACCAGCACCTGCGCCTCGGCCCCGGTCCCCAGCCGCGACGACGAGGTGCCCTCGACCGACAGCGTGCTGTGCGATGCCGTCGCGCGCCCCGCCTGCGCCCAGTCGGCCCCGAAGGCCCCGCCGGGCCCGCAGCCGATCACGACCGGCCGCCGCCCCGAGGTCAGCTCGAACCCCAGCGTCCCGGCATGCGCCGTAGCCGCCGCCGCCCCTCCGGGGGGTGCGGCGTTGTCGGCGATCACCGTCGTCCGCCCTGCCGCCAGCCGCACATAACCCATCGCCGGCCGGTCCGGCGGCGGCAGCCGCGCGGCGGCGGCGGCCAGCACCCGGTCCACCGTCCCCGCCCGCCCCCGCCCGCCGCCGTGGAACCGCGCGAGGCCCCCGTCGGCATGGCGCAGCATCCGCAGCACCGGCGCGGCCCGCCCCAGCGCCGCCGGGATCGCCTCGGGCACCGCCAGCCCCGCCTCGGTCAGCGCCTGCTCCGTGGCCAGCAAGGCCGCCGCGATCCCCAGGAGCGCCTCGGGGCTGCGCGAGGCCGTGGCCCCGTCCTTGCCGACCAGCGCCGCCGCCGCCTCCGCCACCGCCGCGGCACCTTGGCCCGCCAGCGCCTCCTGCCCCGCCAGCGCGGTGCCCGCGGCCACCAGCGCCGCGCCCAGGGCCAGCCGGTCCCCGGCCGCCCTGGCGCGCGGCAACCGTCCCGCCAGATACCGCCCGTGCCGCGCGATCACCGCCAGCAGCCGGCCCTCGGGCAGCGGGTCCGGCACCCCCTCGGTCAGCAGCCCGAAGTGGCGCAGCAGCGCCTCGGCCCGCCGTGCCGCGACCGCGGGGTCCCAGGCGGCGGCGGCCCGCGCCTGTCCGGCCAGCCAGGCCGCCGTCCAGCCCCGCGCGATCGCCCGCGCCTCGGCGTTCGGCCGCGCGGCGAGGTCGTCGAGCCAGCCGAAGCCCTGCGCCGCAGGCCCCGTCGCCGCATCCCAGATCGTCTGTCCGGGCGCCAGCCGGACCTTCGCCCCGTCGATCCAGAAGGCGCCCTGCGCCAGCGCGTCGCCGCGCGCGACCGCGCCGACCTCGCGCGGGCCGGGGCTCCGCACCAGGCCGGGGACCGGGCCGCGCCCCGCCCGCCACAGCGCCCACCGCAACGCCAGCCCGCCCGTCCGCCCGCCCGTCCGCCCTGCCGCCACCGCCCCCGCCCCCTTGCTGCGGCGACCTTAGGCAGGCCGCACCCGGGCTGTCATCACGTCTGCGGCAGGGCTGGCAAAGCCCCGCCCGCCGCCCCATCTTTCCCCGACGGGAACGGCGGCAGGTGACGGGATGATGACGCGCAGGGCCTTGGCGGGGCTCGGGCTGCTCGCGGCGGGCGGGGCGGCGGGCGGGGCCACGGCCTGGGGGATGCTGTCCGCCCCGCCGCGCCTGACGGCCGACGAGGTGCTGGCGCGGCTGGGCAAGGCCCCCGCCAGGCCGCTCGCCGGCCCCGTCTTCCACCTCGGCCACAGCCTCGTCGGCCGCGACATGCCCGCGATGCTCGCGCAGCTCACCGGGCAGGACCACCACAGCCAGCTCGGATGGGGCGCGACGCTCGGCCAGCACTGGACGGGCGAGGTGCCGGGCTTCGCGCAGGAGAACGCCCACCCCGCCTACCGTCCCGCCAGCGCCATCGACGCCGGCACCTACGATGCCGTCGTGCTGACCGAGATGGTCGATCTGCGCGACGCCATCCGCTACCACGACGCGCCCGCCTACCTCGCCCGCTGGGCCGCCCGCGCCGCCGCGGCCAACCCGGGCGGGCAGGTCTTCCTGTATGAAACCTGGCACCGCACCACCGACCCCGCCGGGTGGGAGGCGCGGATCGCCGCCGACCGCACCGCGCTGTGGCAGGGCACGCTGCTGGCGCAGGCGATGGCCGACCCCGCGGTGCCGCCGATCCGCGTCATCCCCGGCGGCCCGGTGCTCGCCGCGGTCGCCGCCGCCGCGGGGCAGGGCGAGCTGCCCGGCCTGCCCGGACGCGACGCCCTCTTCTCCGACGACATCCACCTGTCCGACGCGGGCAACCACGTCATCGCGCTGACCCACGACGCCGTGCTGACCGGCCGCCCGCCGTCCGGCCTGCCGCCCGCCCTGCTGCGCGCCGACGGCACGCCCATGGCCGCGCTCGACCCCGCCGCCGCCGCGGCGATCCGGACCATCGTCTGGGACCGCGTCCGCGCCGACCCGCTGACCGGCCTGTCGGGATGACCGCCGCGGCGCTCCTGACCGAAATCCTCTTCGTCGGCCATTCGCTCGTCGGCCCCGACCTGCCCCGCTACGTCGCGGCCGCGCTCGCCGCGATGGAGGCCCCCGCGACGGTCGAGGCGCAGGTCATCAACGGCGCCCCCCTGCGCGTCAACTGGGACCAGACGGGCGAAGGCGTCCCCGCCCGCGACCGCCTGGCGCAGGGCGTCGACGCGCTGGTCCTGGTCGAGGCGGTGCCGCTTTACGAACAGATCCGCTGGAACGACACCGCGGGCTACGTCGCCCGCTGGGCCGAGGCCGCCCGCGACGGCAACCCGGACGCGCAGGTCTGGCTCTACGAGGCCTGGCCGTCGCTCGCCTCCGGCCCCGGCACGGTCATCGACGGCGACCCCGAGGCCGGCCTCCCCTGGCCCGACCGCATCGATCTGGACGCCGCCCGCCTGCGCGAGGTCGCCTCCGCGGTCACCGCCACCACCGGCATCCCGATCGGCATCATCCCCGCGGGCCAGGCGATGCGCGCGCTGTCGCAGGCGGCAGAGGCCGGCGAGGTGCCCGGCATGACCTCGCTCGCCGACGCCTTCGCCGACGACATCCACCCCGACGCGCGCGGCCTCTACTTCCTGGCCATGGTCCATGCCGCGGCGCTGACCGGCCGGTCGCCCGAAGGGCTGCCCGCGCAGCTTCTGCGCAGCTGGGCCAGCCGCGACGCGGTCATTCCCGAGGCCCAGGCCGCCGCCTTGCAGCGCGTCGCATGGGCGGCGGTGCAGGCCGCGCGGACGGCGGCGGTGGTGCCGCAAACCCCGGTCCGGCCCGCCGCCGCGACCGGCCCGCCCGCGGCGGTGCAGAACCCCAACCTCGCCTTCAACCTGAACGGCATCTCCGACTGGTCGACGCAACTGCCCTTCCTCGACCTGATGAAGTCCGCCCGCCCCTGGACCGGCCACCTGCCGGGCCGGTTCGGCGGCTGGGACCACGCCCGGCTCGCCGCCGCGGGCGTGCTCGACGCCGACGGCTGGCCCACGGCGGTGCCGCCCGAACTGACCGGCATCTCGGCGCTGATGCTGACCGACCTGCCGCCCGACACCGGCGGCGTCGCGGGCACCTACCTCGTCCGCTGGCAGGGCCGGGGCGAGATCGTGCTCGAGGGCCGCGCCACCGACGTGGTGATGGGCGCCGGCCGCGCGACCTTCGCCTTCACCCCCGGCCCCGGCTTCGTCGCCGTCACGATCCGCGCCACCGACCCCGCCGACCCGATCCGCGCCATCACCGTCGTCCGGCAGGACCGCGCGGCCCTGCTGGACGGTGGAGAAATCTTCAACCCCGACTGGCTCGCCCGGCTGCAAGGGGTGCGGATGCTCCGCTTCATGGACTGGATGGCTACGAACGACTCTGGCCTGGCCACCCCCGCCGACCGCCCCCGCCCCTCCGACTACACCTGGGGCCGCACCGGCGTGCCGATGGAGGTCATGGTGGCGCTGGCCAACCGCCTGCGGGCCGACGCCTGGTTCACCGTCCCGCACCTCGCCGACGACGCGCTGGTGGCCGAGATGGCGGGCATCGCCACCGGCCTCGACCCCGGGCTGCGCGCCTGGGTCGAATACTCCAACGAGGTCTGGAACTGGCAGTTCGCGCAATCCCGCTGGGCCGAGGACCAGGCCCGCGCCCGCTGGGGCGGCGACTCCAAATGGGTCCAGTTCTACGCCCTGCGCGCGGCGCAGGTCGCGGGCATCTGGGCCGACACCTTCGACGATCCCGACCGCCTGGTCCGCGTCATCGCCACCCAGACCGGCTGGCTCGGGCTCGAGGACCAGATCCTCGCCGCCCCCGACGTGATCGCCGAAGGCCTGCCGCCCCCGGCGGAGTCGTTCGACGCCTACGCCGTCACCGGCTATTTCAGCGCGCTGCTCGGGTCCGACACCAAGCGGGCGATGGTGGACGGCTGGAATGCCGACCCGGCGACCGCCATGGACCGCGCCGCGCAGGAGCTACGCGACGGGTCGCTGTCGGGCGACCCGTCGGACAGCCTGCGCCATCTTCTCGACACCGTGCTCCCCTACCAGAAGGCGGTCGCCGACAGGTTCGGGTTGCAGCTGGTGATGTACGAAGGCGGAAGCCACATCGTGGGCACCGGCGCGGCGGCGGACGACCCACGGCTTGCGGCGTTCTTCCAGGAACTCAGCTATTCGCCCCAGATGGGCGCGCTCTACGCCGAGCTTCTGGCGGGCTGGGCGCGGCTGACCGACGCGCCGTTCAACGCCTTCGTCGACGTGGCGGCCCCGTCGACATGGGGGTCCTGGGGCGCGCTGCGCAGCCTCACCGACGACAACCCCCGCTGGCGGGCGCTGACCGCCGCGCCCAGGACCGCACCGTGATCTCGGTCATCATCCCCGCCGCGAACGAATCCGCCTGGATCGGCCCCTGCCTGGCGGCGCTGCTGGACTCGGACCCCGTCGCGGCCGAGGTCATCGTGGTGCCGAACGGCTGCACCGACGACACCGCCGGGGTCGCGCGGACCTTCGCCGCGCAGGCGGCGGCGCGCGGCTGGGGGTTCCGCGTGGTGGAACTCGCGCAGGGGTCGAAGCCCGCCGCGCTGAACGCGGGCGACGCAGCGGCGGGGTTCGGGATGCGCCTCTACCTCGACGCCGACGTCGAGGTGACGCCGGCCCTCCTGCCCCGGATCGCCGCCGCGCTGGACGTGACCCGGCCCCGCTACGCCGCCGCGACCCCGGTGATCCCCCGCGCCGCGAGCCCCGTCACCCGCGCCTATGCCCGGGTCTGGCAGCGCCTCCCCTTCGCACGGTCCTCCGCCGGGGGCTTCGGGCTTTATGCCGTCAACCCCGCCGGCCGGGCGCGCTGGGGGGCCTTCCCGCCGATCCTGTCGGACGACACCTTCGTCCGGCTCCAGTTCACCCCGGAGGAGCGGGTGCAGGTCGGGGGCACCTACCGCTGGCCCCTGCCCGAAGGCTTCGCCCGCCTCGTCCGCGCCCGCCGGAGGCAGGACGCGGGCGTGGCCGAGGTGGCGCGGAACTGGCCGGGGCTGATGGCGCGCGAGGGCAAGGTGCCGCTCGGCCTACGGGGCCTCGGCGGGCTCGCGCTGCGCGATCCGGCGGGGGTCGCGGTCTATGCCGCGGTGACCGCGGCGGTGCGCGGACGACCGGCGGAGCGCGGGTTCACCCGGGGACGATAACTGGTTCGATATCGCACTATCTGGTGCGATATCGAACCAGTTAGTGCGGTTTGGAACCAGATGGTGCGATGTCGCACTATCTCGGGCCGGCCTCCAGCGCCGCCACGACCGCGTCGCCCATCGCCGCCGTGCCGACCGGTGTGCCCCCCTCGGGGCCCAGCAGGTCGGCGGTGCGCAGCCCGTCGGCGAGGATCTTCTCCACCGCATCCTCGACCCGCTTCGCCTCCTCCCCCCGGTCGAAGGAATAGCGCAGCGCCATGGCAAAGCTCAGGATGCAGGCGATCGGGTTGGCCTTGCCCTGGCCCGCGATGTCGGGGGCGGAGCCGTGGACGGGTTCGTACAGCGCCTTCGGCCGCCCGTTCGCCATCGGCGCGCCGAGGCTGGCCGAGGGGAGCATCCCGAGCGACCCGGTCAGCATCGCGGCGGCGTCCGACAGAAGGTCGCCGAACAGGTTGTCGGTCACGATCACGTCGAACTGCCTGGGCCAGCGGCACAATTGCATCGCCCCCGCATCGGCATACATGTGCGAGAGCTGCACGTCGGGGTAGTCCTTCGCGTGGACCTCGGTCACGACCTGCCGCCACAGCACGCCCGATTCCATGACGTTGGCCTTCTCCATCGAGCAGACCTTGCCCGACCGCCGCCGCGCCAGCTCGAAGGCCGACCGGGCGACGCGGGCGATCTCGGATTCGGTGTAGCGCTGGGTGTTGATGCCGACGCGCTCGCGGCCTTCGGTGAAGATGCCGCGCGGCTCGCCGAAGTAGACGCCCGAGGTCAGCTCGCGCACGATGACGATGTCGAGCCCCGCCACGACCTCGCGTTTCAGCGAGGAAAAATCGGCCAGCGCGTCGAAGCACTGGGCGGGGCGGAGGTTGGCGTAAAGGTCCATCTCCTTGCGCAGGCGCAGAAGCCCGCGCTCGGGCTTGACCGAAAAGTCGAGCCCGTCCCACTTCGGCCCCCCCACCGCGCCGAGCAGCACCGCGTCCGCCGCCTGCGCCCGGGCCATCGCGGCGTCGGTCAGGGGGGTGCCGTTCGCGTCGTAGGAGACGCCGCCGACGAGGTCTTCGGAGACATCGAACCGCAGGCCGCGGCGGTCGCCCATCCAGCCGATGATCTTCTTCACCTCGGCCATGACTTCCGGCCCGATGCCGTCCCCGGCGAGGATGAGGAGCGAGGGGTTGGCCACGGGCGGGGTCCTTTCCGAAAGGTCGCGCGTGGCCTAGCCAAAGCCCTGCGCGGCGTCAATCGGCGGCCAGGTCCACCCAGACGAGCCGGTGCCGCGAGGCCGCCTCCACCGTGGCCAGGAACGGGTCGCCCTCGGCCGGCCAGATCACGCCGCTGTCCGTCACCCGCAGGTCGGCCGAGGGCAGGACGTAGTCGAGCCGCAGCCCCCCCGCGCCGTCGAAGGCCGCGGTGTCGGCGCGCGGGTCGCCCGCCTGGCCCGGGTCGGCACCGCTGCGGGCGCTTGTCGGCACCGGGTCGCGCAGGCGCGGGTCGGCGAGCCACGCCGCCAGCGCGGCGCGGTCGCCGCGGCCGTCGGCGGGGTCGGTGTTGGCGACGCCGGCCACCACGGCCGGCCCCGGCAGGTCGCCCAGCACCTGCGCCACGAAGCGCAGTTCGGCCGCGTTGCGGGCGGGGTTCTGCGGCTGGAACAGGGGCGGCGTCGCGTGGAAGGCGATGACCGGCACGGCCCCGCCGCCCAGGTCGACCGGCACGACCCACACTCCGACCGAGGCGAGCCGCAGGTCCGCGTCGGGCGGGTCGGTCCCCGCCGGAACGGAGCCGGGCAGGTCGCGCCACAGGGTGCCGGTCAGGTCCTGCACCGGGCCGAGCGGGTGGCGCGACAGCACCGCCATGCCGCCCTGGCCGGGAAACCGCCCCCAGCCCTGCGCGTCGCGCGGCCCGATCTCGCCATCGCCGTCGAGGTCGCGGCCGGTCTGGACCCCGGCGTTGGGCCGCAGCGCGACCGCGTAGGGGTAGGGATCCGCAAGCCGCGCGTTCAGCGCCGCGAGTGCCACCCCACCGGCGTCATGGTCGAGCCCGGCGAGCACCAGCACGTCGGCCGCCGCGGCGTCGATCACCCGGACCACGGCCTGCACCTGCGGGTCGCCATCAGTGATGGCCGCCAACATCAGCCCCGGCCCGTCGCGCGACAGTTCGGTGTGGTAGAGCGCGATCCGCATCCCGTCGGCCCACAGGACCGCGGGCCACAGCAGCCACAGGATCAGGCCGCAGCCAGCCCCGAAGCCCCGGCGGCGCGCCGCTTTTCCGCGATCATGTCGGCCACCCGGCCCATCGCGATGCCGCGCATGAACAGGGAAGCGGGAAGGAAGGCCCATGCCGTCATCGTCCACACCAGGGTCTGCGGGCTGCCGAGGGGCATGTGCGCCATGCTTTCGAACCCCATCTGCAGGACCGCCGGGATCAGGAATGGCAGCAGAAACCCTAAGGCCACGTTAACGCGCGCGTCGCGGTGGAGCCGGTCCACCACGTCGCCGCCGGCCGAGGGATCGAAGGTCGGAAGGTTGACCCAGACGTTGAAGGCGGCATGCCGCGCGGGCCAGCCGCCCGCCTTCAGCACGATCAGGAACAGCGCCAGCGACACCAGCGAGGTCAGGTAGGCGATTCCCGCCGCCGCGAGGATCAGCGCCCGGTCGTGCGGCGTCGCCCCGTCGGCGAGCGTCAGCGTCACCAGCCGCACCGGGCTGTAGGGGAAGTCCATCGCCACGCCGATCACCGCGCCGACGGCCGCGACGAACTCGGTCAGGGTCGAGGGGTCGGTCACGCCGCGCTGCAGGAGCGCCAGCGCGGCGACGGTGACGAGCAGCATCAGGAAGCGCACGCGGTTGAAGGGCGGGGCGTCGCGGAACTCCACCAGGCCGGGGTAGCGGGCGTTGTATTCGACGAAGGTCATCAGGCCCGCGAACAAGGCGACCAGCGCCACCATCTGCTTGCCGTCGATGGTCACGCCCGGCAGGACGAGCGACGGCGTGGCGATGGCGACCATCACCAGGAATGCGCGCGTGAATGCGCCCGCCAGACGTGAAAACACCACTGCCCCGCCTGCCATCTGGACGGGTCCGATACGCTGCCGGACCCTTGTTCCCGTCGTTGCCCGCGGTTTGTGGCGGGCTGCCTCAATCCTGCCCAATTGATGCCTTCTTTCACCCGGCCCCGCAATGTGACTGTGAGTTAACGGAAGGTTTGCGGCACTTTCGCGGACCGGGTGTCGCGGAATTGCATCAAGGCGGGGGTGAAAAGAAGGCCGCCGGTGGTGGCGGCCCCCGGCGGCACAAGATGTTGACGGCGCGCGGTTTTCAGGCCCAGGGACGCAATGCGGCCATGCGCGCCTCGTAGGCGTCGATGTAGGCGGCCTTCTCGAGCGACAGGCCGATGTCGTCGAGGCCGTTGAGCAGGCAGTGCTTCCTGAACGGATCGACCTCGAACCGGAACGTCGTGCCGTCCGAGGCGGTCACGGTCTGCGCCGCGAGGTCGACGGTGAGGCGCGCGTTGGCGCCGCGTCCGGCGTCCTTCATCAGGACGGCCACCTCGTCTGGCGGCAGGGTGACCGGCAGGATGCCGTTCTTGAAGCAGTTGTTCCAGAAGATGTCGGCGAAGCTGGTGGAGATCACGCAGCGGATGCCGAAGTCGAGAAGCGCCCAGGGCGCGTGCTCGCGCGAGGACCCGCAGCCGAAGTTGTCGCCCGCGACCAGGATCTCGGCCCGGCGATACGCGGGCCGGTTCAGGACGAAGTCCGGGATCTCGGCCCCGTCCGGGGTGAAGCGCATCTCGTCGAACAGGTTGGCCCCGAGGCCGGTGCGCCGGATCGTCTTCAGGAACTGCTTGGGGATGATCATGTCGGTGTCGATGTTGACCAGCGGCATGGGGGCCGCGATGCCGGTCAGGGTGGTGAAGGGGGTCATGCGTGCCTCATGGAACTGACGCCGCCGCGCCGGGTTTGGCCGCAAAGCGGGGTGAGAGATGGCGTTTCGGAAGGGATCGAAGGTCGCGTGGGACTGGGGAAGCGGCACGGCCACGGGCAAGGTGGCCGAGGTGTTCCGCGAGAAGGTGACGCTGACCATCAAGGGCAAGGCGATCACCCGCAACGCGACGAAGGCCGACCCCGCCTACCGCATCGCGCAACAGGACGGGGACGAGGTGCTGAAGTCGGGCAGCGAGCTGAGAAGGGCCTGACATCAGGCGGGTTCGGTCGCGGGGGCCAGCATCTCGCGCACGTCGGTCAGCCGCCCCGTCACCGCCGCCGCCGCGGCCATCACCGGGCTCATCAGGTGGGTGCGGCCGCCGCGGCCCATGCGGCCCTCGAAGTTGCGGTTCGAGGTCGCCGCGCAGCGTTCGCCGGGGGCGAGCTGGTCGGGGTTCATCCCGAGGCACATGCTGCAGCCCGCGAGACGCCATTCCAGCCCTGCGTCGGTGAAGACCTGCGCCAGCCCCTCCTCCTCGGCCTGGAGCCGGACGAGGCCCGAGCCGGGGACGACCATGCCGCGGACGCCGGGGGCGAGGCGGCGGCCCTTCAGGATCGCGGCCGCGGCGCGCAGGTCCTCGATGCGGCCGTTGGTGCAGGAGCCGATGAAGACGGCGTCGATGGGGATGTCGGTCAGCCGGGTGCCGGGCGTCAGGCCCATGTAGTCGAGCGACCGCTGCGCCGCACCGGCCTTGCCGCCCGGAAAGCTGTCGGGGTGCGGCACCACCCCGGTGATGGGCAGCACGTCCTCGGGCGAGGTGCCCCAGGTGACGACGGGGGCGATGTCCTCTCCCCGGATCGTCACGACCTTGTCGAAATGCGCGCCCTCGTCGGTGTAGAGGGTCTTCCACCAGGCGAGCGCCGCCTCCCACTGCGCGCCCTTGGGCGCATGCGGGCGGCCCATGACGTAGGCGAAGGTCTTCTCGTCGGGCGCGATCAGCCCGGCCCGCGCGCCGCCCTCGATCGCCATGTTGCAGACGGTCATGCGGCCTTCCATCGACAGCGCGCGGATCGCCTCGCCGCCGTATTCGATGACGTAGCCCGTGCCCCCCGCCGTGCCGGTCGCGCCGATGACGCTGAGCGTGATGTCCTTGGCCGTGACGCCGGGGCGCAGCGACCCGGTGATCTCGACCTTCATGTTCTTCGACTTCTTCTGGATCAGCGTCTGGGTGGCGAGGACGTGTTCGACCTCGGACGTGCCGATCCCGTGGGCGAGCGCGCCGAAGGCCCCGTGCGTCGCGGTGTGGCTGTCGCCGCAGACGATGGTCATGCCGGGCAGCGTCCAGCCCTGTTCGGGGCCGATGATGTGGACGATGCCCTGGCGGATGTCGCTGACGGGGTAGTAGTGGATGCCGAACGCGCGCGCGTTGGTGTCGAGCGCCTCGACCTGGATGCGGGATTCGGCATTATCGATATGCGTGTCGCGGCCCGGCGTGGTCGGCACGTTGTGGTCGGGGACCGCGATGGTCTTGTCCGGCGCGCGGACCTTGCGGCCGGTCATGCGCAGGCCCTCGAAGGCCTGGGGCGAGGTGACCTCGTGCACCAGGTGGCGATCGATGTAGAGCAGGCAGGTGCCGTCGTCGGCGGCGTGGACGACGTGGTCGTCCCAGATCTTGTCGTAGAGCGTGCGGGGGCCGGGCATGGGGTGGCTCCGTGATGGAAATGGCTTCGGGGGGAACGCGATGCGGCGGGCGTTCTAGAGCCGGGCGAGGACGGACCGCAGGTGCCCCTGGAAACGCCAGGGCAGGCGGGCGCGGTCGTCGAGGATCACGGCGCGGGGCATGCAGCGCAGATACGCCCAAACGCCCGGCCGCGCAAGGTTCGGGCATGTCCGTTCTTTGCCGCCGCCGGTCCGCGATCGTTGCGGCGCGGGGTGGCGGGTGCTAGGTTCGGCGCGACGCGACCCGAGGAGACGGCCCCTGTCCGACACCCCCCCCGTGACTTCGACGGCCGACGGCCTGCCGACCGGTGCCCGTGCGCCCCGCGTGACCGATCCCGACAGCGCCACGCTGCTGGCCCGCATCCTCGGCTCGCTCGAGGACGACAAGGCCGAGGGCGTCGTGCAGATCGACCTGCGCGGGCGATCCGACGTGGCCGACTGGATGGTCATCGCAAGCGGCCGGTCGACCCGGCAGGTCGGCGCGATCAGCGAAAAGCTCGCCGACCGGCTGAAGCAGGATTTCGGGATGAGCGTGAAGATGGAAGGGCGCGAGGTCGGCGACTGGGTGCTGATCGACACCGGCGACGTGATCGTGCACATCTTCCGTCCCGAGGTGCGCGACTTCTACCAGCTTGAGAAGATGTGGATGCCTGCGGGCAGCCTGGGCGTGCGCGCGGGCTGATGCGTCTGCGGCTCTGCGCCGTCGGCCGGCTGCGCGCGGGGCCGGAACGGGCGATGGTGGACGACTACGTGGCACGGTTCGACCGGACGGGGCGGGCCCTCGGCCTCGGGCCGCTGACCGAGCACGAGGTCGATGCGCGCGCAGGCGGGACGGCGGCGGAGGCGGTGCTGCTCGCCCGCGCGGTGCCCGTCGGCGCGCCGGTCGTCGCGCTGGACGAACGGGGCCGGGCGCTCGCCTCGCCCGCGCTGGCTGCGCTGCTCGGACGATGGCGCGATGCCGGGCGGCAGGACGCGGCCTTCGTCATCGGCGGGGCCGACGGGCTGGACGCGGGCCTGCGCGACGGGGCGGACGTGGTGCTGTCGCTCGGGCCGATGGTCTGGCCGCACGCGCTGGTGCGGGTGATGCTGGCCGAACAGCTGTACCGCGCGGCGACGATCCTGGCCGGGGGGCCGTATCACCGGGCGTAGGCGGCGGGCGGCGCGACGGCCGGGGGAGGAAGAGGTCGCCGCGCGCGGGCCTTGCGGCGGCCGCGGCGCTGATGCGGTCGGCGCAGGCGCAGGTACCGGCACCGGCGCGGGGGCGCGACGCAAGCGCGGCGGTGGCGAGCCCTGCGGCAGCGGCCCGGCTCCTTCCCGCTGCGCGGCGCGGTCTGGTCCGCACTCGTCGGCCGATAGCTGGCGGGGCCGGGGACCGTCCCGTCGCCGCAGGATGCCGTGCTTGCGTGTCCAGGAGGTGCTGCGGGCCCTTCCGCGCGTTGTCGGGCGGGCGTGTGCGGGAGGTGCCGCGTGGGTCTTCCGCGCGTTGTCACGCGGGCGTGTCCGGGAGGTGCCGCGTGGGCCTTCCGCGCGTTGCCGCGCGGGCGTGTCAGGGACCGCGATGCCCGGTGGCCTGGCCGCGCGATGCCCGGCGGTCCCGCCGCGCGATGGCTGTGGCCGTCAGAGCCGCAGTTGCAAAAGCTGCAGCGCGGCGAAGCCGGGTGTGGCGGGCGATGTCGCCTGCGCGTCGGACCGGATGACGAACTGGCGGATCGTCCGTTCCATCGCCTCGGGCCGGGCGAGGTCGCGCGGCGAATTGAGGCCGAGGCGTCGGGAGGCGAAGTCCTTGTAGTTTTGTAGCTGCTGGTCGACCGGCAGCGAGGCGAAGCTCGCGGGCAGGCCCAGGGCGGTGTCGATCACCTGGCGGAGCGGCTTGTTGCCCATGATCGTGAACCAGATCGCGTCGTCGGACAGGTTGCGGGTCGCCAGCCGCGACAGTTCGCGTTCGGCGTTCAGGGCGAGGCGCATGGTGTCGCTCTGCCGGCCGACCGAGGCTTCGAACTGCCGCGCCCGCGACTGCGGGATGATCCGGTCGGCGAAATCGCTCAGCTTGTTGCGCGGCGTGCTGAAGTCGCCGAAGCCGAAGGCGGCGGAGAGGTCGCGGAAGCGCTTGTCCGACAGGCGGTTGGCAAGGGCGTCCGGCTTGAGCGTGCCGTCCTCCAGGATCTTGCGCAGGAAGGCGCGGTTGTTCACCTCGCCTTCCAGCCCGAAGGCCGCGAGCGCGACGGTCAGCAGCCTGCGGTCGGCGACAAGCTGCTCGGCCGTGTCGATGCGGCCGATGTTCTGCCGGAAGTAGGCCTCGTCGCGCTGCACCGTCGGCTGGCGGGCCAGAAGCTCGGTCTGCGCCGCGGCGGTGCGCTGCAGGTAGCTCCACCCGGCGAGACCGCCGAGCGGCACCAGCGCCTTGGGGATCATTCGGCGGCCACGGCCGCGATCAGCCGCTCCTCCCGCGGCAGGAGGGTGCGCAGCGCCTTCAGCACCTGGTAGAACTGGCCGGCGCCGAGGGCTTGCGTCGCGGCCGACAGTGCCTCGCGGCTGTCGCTATCGCGCAGGACCTGGCTGAGCTGTTCGATGCCGCGCAGGAGCTGCTGGCGCGCCACCCCGGGTTCGGCATCGCCCGACAGGACCAGTTGCGCGATGTAGCAGACACGGCGCACGGGCGTGTTGACCTGTTCGGGGTGGATCGCGTCGCGCAGGCGCAGGATGTTGGCGTTGGGGGTCAGGATCGACAGCCGCGTGCGGCGGTCGCCGTTCTCGATGACGGCCCCGTTGATGAGGATGCGGTCGCCCGGTCCGAGTTTCAGGACGAGGCCGCTCATGCCGGCCCCCGGTCACCGCGCAGACCGCGCATCACGGCCATGTTGATGTCGACCAGAACCTCCGCGCTGGCGGTGCCGTCCAGGACCTTGCGGCTGTGCTGGCGCGTGAACTGGTAGAGGTAGAAGATTCCCTCGCGCAGCCGCGGCGGCAGGGCGTTGGTGGGGAGCGCCACATCCTCGGCGAGCGTCGACCACAGGCGCTGGTTCTCCGACAGCGCGGTGGCCACGTCTCCGAGCCGGTCGCCCGGAGTCCCGGGGAGGGCGGTCAGCCGCTGCGTCACGCGGGCGAAGGCGTCGTATTCGGTAGCACGGTCCGAGCGTCCGGTCGCGCCGGAGCGGGAGTTGGCCACGTAGGCCGTCAGAGCGACAGTCATTTTGCCTGTTCCAGAGAAAGGTGGAGGGTGGGGCCGGGGCGAAACCCGGCCCCGGTGTCATCAGCGGAACAACGACAGCAGGCTCTGCGGCTGCTGGTTGGCGATCGACAGCGCCTGGATGCCGAGCTGCTGCTGCACCTGCAGCGCCTGCAGGCGCGCCGAGGCCTCTTCCATGTTGGTATCGACCAGCGAGCCGATCCCGGTCCGCAGCGCATCGCTGAGCTGGCTGACGAAATCGTTCTGGATGTCGATCCGCTTTTCGACCGAGCCGAACGAGGCCGAGGCGTCGATCGAGGTCTGGATCAGCGTCTCGATGTTGCCCAGCGCCGCCGACGCACCCGCCTGCGTCGAGACGTCGATCGCCGACAGCGCGGCGAGGCCGCCGGAGCCCGCGTTCTTGAACTGCGCGCTGGCCCCCAGGTCCACCGTGCCGCCGTTGGTGAAGGCGAGCGTGCCCGGCGTGGCGCTGTCGTAGTCCACCGTCAGGCCCGCGATGCCGAGCGAGTCGATGGCGTTCTTCAGCCCGATCGCCACGATGTCGGCGGTGGTGGTGGCCGCCACGTCGTCGGCCGACACGGTGTAGCTGGCCGTCTTGCCGCCGATCGTCATGGAGACCTGGTCACCCGCCGCGAAGGCGGTGACGCTGTCGTCGATCACGATCGTTCCGGTGCCGCCCGCCGCATCCATCGCGAAGCCCGCGGTGTCGCCGGCCGTCGAGGCGTTGGTCGACCCCGCCAGCACGGCCTTCGCCGCATAGGCGCCGGTCGACAGGTCCTGCGCCGTCACGGTGATCGACGACGCCGTGACGCTGCCGCCCGCGCGGTCGAGCGAGGACAGCACGTCGACGGTGGTCTGCGAGCCGTTGACCAGGTTCAGGCCGTTGAACTGCGCCGCACCGACGACCGACGCGATCTGGTCGCGCAGGGCCACGATATCGGTCTGGATCTTGCCCCGGTCGACGTTCGATTCCTGCGCGGCGACGATCTTGCCCTTGATTTCGGTCAAGAGCCCGGTGACCGTCTCCGACGCCTTGCGCGCCACGGCGATGGTCGACGAGCCGAGCATCAGGCTGTCGGAAATGCCCTTGAAGCCCTTCACGTCCGATTCCATGACCTTCGACACGGCCCAGACCGCGGCGTTGTCCTTGGCGCTGCCGACCGACCGGCCGGTCGAGATTTCCGACTGGACCTTCGCCAGTCCCTGGTTGATGCCCTTCATGGTCTGCAGGGCGACCATGGCGCTGGTGTTGGTGAGGATCGACGACATCGTTCATTCCTTTGCTGCCGCGCGCGTCTTGCGTCGGCGATGAGGCTGCCCGTTCAGGCAGCGGGACATCGGCCTTCCTGCCGTTGCCGGGCGGACCCGGCGCCACTCCACCCGGAGCGCGAGGGCCGTTCTGGCACCCGAACCCCTAAGGCTTCCCTAAGCCCCGGCGGTCCTGTGCCTTCAATTTTACCGGTCACCACCGCCGCGCCGGCCCTGCGTGCTGCCGGTGCGTCTGACGCCGGCCGGCCGCGTCGTAGACGTCGCTCGGCGCGCCCGCCCCGCGCAGGCGCGCGATCCGTGCCTGGGCCGCGCGCACGCCCGCGACGGTGGCCTGCAGGAGCGACAGGGCGCGTCCGAGCGCGCGCGGATCGGGCGCCGGAAGACGCGGCGCGTCGGCCTCGATCGCCCGGGCGAGCCGCGCGGCCTCGGCCGTGTTGCCCGAAAGAAGGGCAGCGCGCAGCGAATCGATGCGGTCGACCAGCGTCACGGCCGACCCCCCGCGAGCGATTCGTAAAGTTGCGCGGCAAGGCCCAGGCCCCCGGCGGCGGTCATGCCGCGGGCCTGCTCCTCGCGCAGGAAGGACTGGAACTGCGATTCGCCGATGCCGCCGCCGAAGGCGCCGGGGGCCGGCGGCGGGGCCGCATACTTCAGCATTTCCGCAAGAAACGCCGCTTCGAGAGCCTGCGCCTTCCGGAAGAGCGGGGCCGCGGGTGGCACCGGCGGGGTCGTCGGGGGAGGGGTCTGCATCGGATTCTCCTTGTCTGCAGGCCATGTCTAGGGCGGCTGCCGTAAACGTCCGGTTAGGATGCCTCGGGTTAGAACGGGGCATGATCCCGATTCTCGCCGTGTCCCCGATGTCCGCTTCCCCGCCTCCGCAGGCGGAGGTCGAGGGCGAGGTCTTCGATCCGCTGCTGGGCGAGGCGGCCCTGCTGCCCGTGGTCGCCGCGCCCGCCGCGCCCCCGCTTCCGCCCGCCCCGCCGCAGAGGTATGGCGAACCTGCCGACCGCCGGTGGCTGCCCGTGCCGGTCGACGGGGTTCTGGACGCGGCGCAAGGACCACCGCCTCCTGCCCCCGCCGCTGTGCCCGAGGCGGCGCGCCTGCCGACCCCCGCGGGCCGGGTAGAAGCTGGCCATGCGCCGCAGGGCGTGCTCCCGGCGTCCTTTGCGGTGCCGCCGCCGCCGCGATCCGCCCGCAGTGCCGAGGATGCCTTCCCGCCCGGAACCCCGGTGATCTTCCTGCCCGACGAGGCGTCAGGGTCGGGCAAGACCGGGTCAGGCAAGACCGGGTCGGGCGAGACCGGGTCGGGCGAGACCGGGCCTGCGCCGGTCAGGGGGGGACCGGCCGGGGGGGTGCCGGTGGCGGGCCTGTCCCCGCCGCCGCCGGGTGATGATCCTCCGGATCCGGTGGCCCCGGCGATCCCGCCGGTTTCGGGCGGCCGCGGCGTGGCCGCGCTGCCCGAGCCTCCGGCAATCGCGGCGAGGCCGCGCGCACCGGACCCGGCGGCGGCCGCGTTGCCGTTCCCGGGCGCGCCGGTGCCGTCGGGCATCGCCCCGCCGGTCGCCGCGACGGCCGTGCCGACCGTGGCGGCCCCGTTGCCGCTGCACGCGGTGCCCCTCTCGCAGTTGCCCGAGGCCATCGTCTCGGCGCTGGCTTCGGGTCAGGGCCTGGCCATCGACCTCGTGCCCGGCGATCTCGGCCGGGTGCGGATCGAGCTTCCGTCGACGACCGGACCGGTCGACGTGCGGCTCGTGGTCGAAAGGGCGGACACGATCCCGCTGGTCCAGTCCGCGGTGGAGGCGCTGACCGACGACCTGCGGCAGGCGGGGATCCAGGCGCAGACGATCACCGTCGAACTGGCCGCGCCGGACCTGGCGGAGCCGCCGCGACCCGAGATGCCGCGCCCCGATCCGAGCCAGCTCCCGGCCGGCGGCGGACCGCAGGACCGCGGGACGGGCGGGCAGGGTTTCGGCCACTCCGGCAGGGAGGGCGGCGCGCGGGGCCAGCCAGCCGACCGGCCCGCGCCGATGCAGGCGCAGGACCTTCCCGCACCGACCGAACGACTGGATCTCAGGCTGTAAGGAGCGAAACATGACCCTTTCGTCGACCGCGGTGCGTTCCGCCGACACTCCGACGACCGCCCCGCCCGCCACGGCGCAGCCGATGTCGGATTACACGACGTTCCTGAAGATGCTGACGGTCCAGATGCAGAACCAGGATCCGCTGAATCCGATCGAGTCGACCGACTATGCCGTGCAGCTCGCGACCTTTTCGGGTGTCGAGCAACAGGTACGGACGAACGAGCTTCTTGCGGGCCTGTCGCGGTCTTTCGGGGTCATGGGAATGGCGCAGCTCGCCGGGTGGGTCGGGCAGGAGGCACGCGCCGAGGCCCCGGTCTGGGTCGACGGTGATCCCGTGACGCTGTCGCCGAACCCCGCCCAGGGTGCCGACCGCGCCGTGCTGGTGGTGACCGACGCGGACGGTGCGGTGCAGGCGCGCCAGGACCTGCCCGTCAGCGCCGAACCCTTCACCTGGACCGGCCTCGACGCGACCGGCGCGCCGCTGCCGACCGGACGCTACAAGTTGACGCTGGAAAGCTACCGGGACGGGGAACTGACGGCGACCACGCCCGTCGAATCCTACGCCCGCATCCAGGAAGCGCAGGGCGGCCCGCAAGGCACCGTGCTGGTGCTCGAAGGCGGGATCCGCGTCCCGGCCGACGCCATCACCGCCTTGCGCAGCCCCCCGGGATGAACACCGCCCGGCCGGCGCAAGCAGGCGCGTCGCGGCGCGCAGCGTGGCCCGTCGGCGGCCTGCCAGGGCCCGGCAGGCGTCGCGACGGGTGGCCGCCGCCATTGCGCGGAGACGGCCTCGCGCTAGATCAGCCGCCCGGTCAGCAACCCGGCGGCGAAGACACCGGCGGCTGCCGCGGCCCACATCCAGCGGCGGGGCCGCCGGATCACGACGACGGGCCGGTGCGCCCGCGCGATCAGCGCGCTTTCGACCAGGCCGGGCAGGCGCGGCCCGAAGCGGGCCAGCACGCGCAGCGTCTGGCCGAGATCGCGCAGCACCGCGCGCGGGCCGATGCTGCGCGCGACGTAGGCCTCGACGATCGGCCGGGCGACCTGCCACATGTTGAGGTTGGGGTCGAGCCCGCGGGCAACGCCTTCGACGACCACCATCGTCCGCTGCAGCAGGATCAGCTCGGTCCGCGTCTCCATCCCGAACCGCTCGGTCACCTCGAACAGGTAGGCGAGCAGGCGGGCCATGCTGATCCGGCTCGCGTCCATGCCGAAGATCGGCTCTCCCACCGATCGCAGGGCGCGGGCGAACTCGTCGATGTCGCGGTCGGGCGGCACGTAGCCTGCCTCGAAATGCACCTCGGCCACGCGGCGATAGTCCTTGCGGATGAAGCCGAACAGGATCTCGGCATAGACGCGGCGGGTGTAGTCGTCGATCCGCCCCATGATCCCGAAGTCGTAGGCGACGATCGCCCCGTCGGCGCGGACCTTCAGGTTGCCCTGGTGCATGTCGGCGTGGAAGTAGCCGTCGCGCAGCGCGTGGTTCAAGAACAGCGTCAGGACCCGCGCGCCCAGGCTCCGCGGGTCGTGCCCCGCGGCCACGATGGCCGCATTGTCGGCCATCGGCACGCCCTCGACCCAGTCGAGCGTCATGACGCGGCGCGCCGACAGGAACCAGATGGTCCGCGGCACCGCGAAGCCTGCGTCCCCTTCGGTATTCGCCGCGAACTCGGCCGCGGCGCTCGCCTCCATCCGCAGGTCGAGCTCGCCCAGGACGACGCCTTCGAAATGCGCGATCACCTCCACCGGCCGCAGCCGCCGCGCGGCCGGTGCCAGCGCCTCGACGACCCAGGCGGCAAGGTAGAAGGCGTCGATGTCGCGGCGGAAGGCGCGCTCGATCCCGGGGCGCAGGACCTTGACCGCGACCTCGCGCCCGTCCTCGGCGAGCCGGGCCTTGTGGACCTGCGCGATCGACGCCGCGGCGACGGGTTCGGAGAACTCCGAGAAGACCTGCGCCACGGGCAGCTCGAGCTCTTCCTCGACCGTGCGCTTGGCGATCTCGACCGGGAAGGGGGGCAGCTTGTCCTGCAGGTACTTCAGCTGCTCCGCCAGCTCCTCGCCCACGATGTCGGGGCGGGTCGACAGGATCTGTCCGAACTTGATGTAGGCCGGCCCCAGCGCCGTCAGCGCCCGTGTCGCGGGCGGCAGCCCCGGATCGCCGCGCGCGCCGAGCCACTTGAACGGCCAGCCCAGCACGCGCGCCACCACGCGCAGCCGCGGCGGCGCGCGGAACGCCTCGAGCACCACGCCGATGGCACCCGTCCGCTCCAGCGTGGCGAGCGTGCGCACCAGGCGGATGATGTTGTGCGGCCCCCGCACTCAGATCTTCCAGCCCGAATGCAGCGCGGCCACGCCGAAGGTGAGGTTGCGGTAGGTCGCGCGCGAAAACCCCGCATCGCGGATCATCGCCGCGAAGGTCTCCTGGTCGGGAAAGCGGCGGATCGATTCGACGAGATACCGGTATGACGCGCGGTCCCCCGTGACGGCCTGTCCCATCGCCGGGATGACGTTGAAGGAATAGGCGTCGTAGGCGCGCTGCAGCGCGGCGTTCGGGATGCGGCTGAACTCCAGCACCATCAGGCGCCCGCCGGGGCGCAGCACGCGGAAGGCCTCGGCGAGCGCGACCTCGGGGCGGGTCACGTTGCGGATGCCGAAGCTGATCGTGTAGGCGTCAAAGCTGCGGTCCTGGAAGGGCAGCGCCATCGCGTCGCCCGCCACCCAGGACAGCCGGTCGCCCAGGCGCGCGGCCTCGGCCCGCTTGCGGCCCTCGGCCAGCATCGGCGCGGTCAGGTCGCAGACGACGGCGGTGGCCTGCGGCGCGCGCGCGAGGTAGCGGAAGGCGATGTCCCCGGTCCCGCCCGCGACGTCGAGCAGCCGCTGGCCGGACCGGGGGACGAGCCAGTCCATCATCGCGTCCTTCCACAGCCGGTGGACGCCGCCCGACATCAGGTCGTTCATCACGTCGTAGCGGGTCGCCACGCGCGAGAACACGCCGTGGACGAGACCCGCCTTGTCGGCCTCGGGCACCGTCCGGAATCCGAAATGCGTGGTCTTGTCTTCGGCCATGGAGTCCTGTCCTGAACGACACGCCTTCTATAGGCCGATGCCGCGGCCCTTGCCAACGCGAAGGGGATCACATGCCCGAACTGCCCGAAGTAGAAACCGTCCGCCGCGGGCTTGTTCCGGTGATGGAGGGGCGGGTGATCGCCGCGGCGCAGGTCAACCGGCCGGACCTGCGCTGGCCGCTGCCAGCCGGCATGGCGGGGCGGCTGGCGGGGGCCCGGGTGCTGCGGCTGCGGCGGCGGTCGAAATACATCCTCGCGGACCTGTCGACGGGCGAGACGCTGCTGATTCATCTGGGAATGTCGGGCCGGGTGCTGGTGTCGGGGGCGCAGGTCGGCCTGTTCCACCATGCCCACCCCGCCCCCGCGAGGCACGACCATGTGGTGCTCGACATGGCGGGCGGCGCGCGGGTCACGTTCAACGACGCGCGCCGCTTCGGCGCGATGGACCTGGTGGCGACCGACCGGGCCGAGGCCCACCCCTGGCTCGCGGGTCTGGGGCCGGAGCCCTTGGGAAACGGCTTTCACGACGCCCACCTGATCGCGGCCTTCGCGGGCAAGCGGACCCCGGTGAAGGCCTCGCTGCTGGATCAGCGGGTCGTCGCGGGCCTGGGCAACATCTACGTGGCCGAGGCGCTGTTCCGGGCGGGCATCCATCCGGCGCGGCTGGCGGGGCGGATCGGCCGGGCGCGCGTCGCGGCGCTGGTGCCGGTGATCCGCGCGGTGCTGGAGGAGGCGATCGGCGCCGGCGGGTCGTCCCTGCGCGACTATCGCCGGGCCGACGGCGAGCTCGGCCATTTCCAGCACAGCTTCCGCGTCTATGGTCGGGCGGGCCTGCCCTGCCTGCGGCCGGGTTGCGGCGGGACGGTCCGACGGATCGTGCAGGCGGGGCGATCGACCTTCTATTGTCCGGCGTGCCAGCACTGAACATGCCCCTTGTGCCGCGTCCGCGAGCGTTGCAACGTGGCAGGTGATGGTGTCCGGCCAAGCCACGCGCGGCCGGATGAAAAGGGAACACGGTGCGGTGTAGCCATCAGGCGCCAAGTCCGTGACTGCCCCCGCAACTGTAAGCGGCGGGTTTCCCCCGACAGGGCCACTGGGCAACCGGGAAGGCCGGGGGAAACGATGCGCCGCGAGCCAGGAGACCTGCCATCGCGTCTGAAACAACGCCCGGGCGGGGTGCCCCGGAGGGAGCGCGATGATGACCGACGAACCGCCCGCCGTGGCGCTGGATGGCGTGTGCTGGGGTCCGCCCGGCCGGGACGATGTGCTGCATGACCTGACGCTGGCGGTCGCGCCGGGAGAGGTGCTCGCAATCTGCGGGCCGAACGGGGCGGGCAAGTCGTCGGCCCTGCGGCTGGTGTTCGGGCAGACCCGGCCGCGGCGGGGAAGTGTCCGTCTGTTCGGAAACGATCTGGCCCGGATGCCTTCGCGCGACACCGCCCGGCAGGTGGCCGTCGTGCTGCAGGATCCGGCCGGCGACTGCGGCCTGACGGTGCGGCAGATCGTGGCCCTGGGCCGTCTTCCGTACCGCGACCGCGCCTTCGGCGGGACCGCCGACGACGGCCCTGCCGTCCGCGGGGTGCTCGCGCTGCTCGACCTGGCGGAGTTTCCCGAACGGACGTTCGCCAGCCTGTCGGGGGGCGAGCGGCAGCGCGTGATGCTGGCCCGCGCCCTGGCGCAGACGCCTCGGGTGCTGGTCCTGGACGAGCCGACGAACCACCTCGACATCCGCCACCAGATCGACCTTCTGGCGGTGGTGCGCGGGCTGGGCCTCACGGTCATCGTGACGCTGCACGACCTGGGCCTTGCGGCCGATCATGCCGACCGGGTGGCGGTCCTGCACCAGGGCCGGCTGGTCGCCTGCGGCACCCCGGCCGCCGCGCTGTCGCCCGCCACGCTTCACACCGCGTTCCGCGTGCGCGCCCGCGGTGCCCTGCAATTCGCGTTCCAGGTCTGAGGGTTGCGATGCTGAGACTGTCCCTGCTGGCGCTCGTCCTGTCGGCCATGCCGGCGCTCGCCTTCCCCGTCACGGTGCAAAGCTGCAACCGCGAGGTGACGTTCGACGCCCCGCCCGCGCGCGCCGTGTCGAACGACGTGAACCTGACCGAGATGATGCTGGCGCTGGGCCTGGCCGACCGGATGGTCGGCTATACCGGCATCTCGGGCTGGAAGACGCTCGACCCCGCGCTGCGCGACGGGCTGCGCGAACTGCCCGAACTGTCGGCCAAGTATCCGACGAAGGAGGTGCTGGTGGGGGCCGGGGCCGACTTCTTCTTCGCCGGGTGGAACTACGGCATGAAGGTCGGCGGCGAGGTCACGCCGGAGACGCTCGCGCCCTTCGGGATCAAGGTCTACGAGCTGACCGAAAGCTGCATCCACATCGGCCCCAAGGCGGCGGCGAGCATGGAGGATATGTACGCCGACATCCTGAACCTCGGCCGCATCTTCGGGGTCGAGGACCGCGCCGAAGCCTTGGTCGCAGGCTACCGCGCGCGGCTGGCCGAGATCACCGCGGGCGTGGACCGGACGAATCCCGTACGGGTGTTCGTCTATGACAGCGGCGAGGAAGCGCCCTTCACTGCCGGCCGCGACGGCATGCCGAACGCGCTGATTGCGGCGGCGGGCGGGCGCAACGTGATGGACGATCTCGACAAGTCCTGGGCGGAGGTGAGC
>CAZNPW010000011.1:57001-63769 GCA_964575185.1 uncultured Exiguobacterium sp. | reverse complement strand
GCGCCGCGGGCCCGTCCCACGGCTCCATCACCGCGTTGCAATAGGCATACATGTCGGCCCAGGCCTGCGGCATGTCCGTCGTGGCCTTGCTCCACGCCTCGGGCACCAGCATCGTCTTGGCCATCGGCGCCGACCGCCCCGACCGCACCAGCACCTCGAACACCGCGTCCAGCGCGCCCGAATCGCTCGTCCCCGACGGGATGATCGGCTTGATGTCCTCCGCCGCCTCGCCGAAGTTGTTGGACGCCATGCGGATTTCATGACTCCGCATCCAGTTCACGTTGCCCTTCAGCGTGTTGATCTCGCCGTTGTGCGCGAGCATGCGGAACGGCTGCGCCAGCCACCACTGCGGGAAGGTGTTGGTCGAATAGCGCTGGTGATAGATCGCGAAGGCGCTCTCGAACCGGTCGTCCATCAGGTCGGGGTAGAAGACCGCGACCTGCTCGGCCAGCATCATCCCCTTGTAGATGATGCTCCGGCAGGACAGCGAACAGACGTACATCCCGGTGATCTGCGCCGCGATCACCGCCTTCTCGATCCGCCGCCGGATGATGTAGAGCTCGCGCTCGAAGGCCTCCGCGTCCTGCGGCTTCTCGCAGCGGATCAGGATCTGCTCGATCTCGGGCCGCGTCGCGTTGGCCTTGTCGCCCAGCACACTCACATCCACCGGCACATGCCGCCAGCCGTAGATGTAATGCCCCATCCGCAGCACTTCGGTCTCCACGATCGTCCGGCACCGCTCCTGCGCGCCGAAGTCGTTGCGCGGCAGGAACACCTGGCCCACCGCGACCATCTTCTTCGCATCGGGCTCGTGCCCCGTCCGCCGGATCTGGTCGTGGAAGAACGCAAGCGGCAGCTGCACGTGGATTCCAGCGCCGTCGCCCGTCTTGCCGTCGGCATCGACCGCGCCCCGGTGCCACACCGCCTTCAGCGCGTCGATCCCGTGCTGCACCACGCGGCGCGAGGGCTTGCCGTTGATCGCCACCACCAGCCCGACGCCGCAAGACGAATGCTCGTCCTCCGTCCTGTAAAGCGACCGGGCGTCCATGAAGGACCGCTTCGCGTCCTCGGCGGCAACCCAGGCGTCATCGAAGGTCATCGCGCAACTCCTTTACGCAGGCTGGGCAACGGGGGCGGCATCGGCACGCTCGGCGCGCTGCGCCCGGGACACCGTCTTCACGCAGGAGGCAAGGCACCCCATGCCCCCCACCCAGAACACCAGCGCGCCCCCGACGCTGACGGCATGGGCATAGATCGCCTCGAGCGTCGGGTCGGCGCGCATCGCCGACAGCGACAGCGGCAGCCAGGCCGCGCCGACCGCGCAGAGCAGCCACCAGCCGGCCACGGGGGCGGCAGCCGCGCCGTCGATGTCGGGTGCCTTGTCGACGCTGCTGTTCCAGGTCTGGCTCATCACCCGCACCGGCTGGAACAGGTTGAACAGCGGCACGAACCACCAGACGACCGCCATCCACGGCCCGATGCGCCGCGGGTCGGGGGCAAGGGCATCGGCATTCGCCACCGCCGCGTGCATCCAGACCAGCACCGCCACGAACAGCGCCCCCTGCAGCCCCAGCCAGATCGCCAGCCCCGCCGTGACCTCCTCCTCCGCCGTCGGCAGCACGAGCCCCGCCTCCGCCCCCTTGGCCCGCAGGATCAGAAAGACGGCAAGCCCCAGCGCCAGGATGCACAGCAGGATCATCCAGCGCACGAGCCGCGTCCGCCAGCCGATCCGGCGCGGCAGCTCAGCCGGCATCGCGGCGCACCGCAAGGCCGCTCAGCACGTCGTCGCACTCGAACAGCGGCTGGGTCGCGCCGAAGCCCGGCTCGCCCGGGAAGATGAACTGCAAGGGGCTTCCGTCCATCGGCAGCCACTGCCCGTCGCCCGCGTCCCACTCCGACGGACCCGCGAAGAACATCCGCCAGTCGGGGTTGATGTATTCGTTGCCGCGCGACCGGCGCACCACGTTGCCCATCCGGTCGGTCTCGGTGAAGTCGAACTCGGTCTGCTGCAGCAGGATGCCGTCGATGACGAAGGTGTTGCCGGTCAGGCGGTCATAGCCGGTGACGGTGGTGTCGTTGCCGTTGTCGCGGCTCAGGTCGAAGACGAAGTCGTCGCGCCCCGTCGCCAGCAGGTTCGAGAAGCTCGCCGGATCGCGCGGGTTCGGGTCCAGCGTCTGGCGCACCGTCGGCTGGCCGAGGTCGAAGCTCTCCATCCACTGCGTCTCGTTGTCGATCCGCGAGGTGAAGAACGCGCCCTCCTGGTCGAAATCGGTGCGCCACTTGTCCCCGGGCGCATCCTGCGCGCAGGTATAGTGGTTCGACACCCGGCACTGCCGCGACTGCACCGTCATCGTCAGGGTGCAGCCTGCCGGGGGCGTGAAGGTCGCCGCCCCGGCGGGCAGGGGGATGGCGGCCGCGAGCGCGACGGCGAAAAGGGTCAAGCGTGTTGTCATGTCTGCAACCTCCTGTCCCCGCGGATGTAGCCGGAGGGAAGACGAAAGGAAGACGTTCGGAAGACGTCCGGAAGACACCCGGCCCCGGTTCCCGCAACAGCGTGAAGGACGCCCCGCATGTCGCTGACGACACGCATCATTCCGCCGCCACCACCGTCGGCTGCGCCAGCCAGGCCAGGATCGCGTCGGCCGCCTCGCGTCCGTCGCGGATCGCCCAGACCACCAGGCTCGCGCCGCGCACGATGTCGCCCGCGGCATAGACGCCGGGCAGGCTGGTCGCATGGGTGCGGAAGTCGGCCTTGACGGTGCCCCAGCGCGTCACCGCCAGCTCCGGCACGCCCCACAGCGCGGGCAGCGGCTCGGGCTCGAACCCCAGCGCCATGATGACGAGATCGGCGGGCTCCACGTAGTCCGCGCCCTCGATCACCTCGGGCACCTGCCGCCCGGTGGCGTCGGGCGCGCCGAGGCGCATCCGGCTCACCACCACGCCCTCGACCGCGGTGCCGCCCGTGAACCCCTTGGGGGCGGAGAGCCAGACGAACTCCACGCCCTCCTCCTCGGCATTGGCGACCTCGCGCTGCGATCCCGGCATGTTGGCCCGGTCGCGGCGATACAGGCAGCGCACCGACAGCGCGCCCTGCCGCACCGCGGTGCGCACGCAGTCCATCGCCGTGTCGCCGCCGCCGATCACCACGACGCGCCGGCCCGCGGCGTCCAGCGTGCCGTCGTCGAAGGTCGGCACCTCGTCGCCGAAGGACTTGCGGTTGCTCGCGGTCAGGTAGTCGAGCGCCGCGACGATGCCCGTCGTCCCGCGCCCCGGGGCGGCCATGTCGCGCGCCTTGTAGACGCCGGTGGCGATCAGCACCGCATCGTGTTGCCCGCGGACGGCGGCGAAGCTGACCGTCTCGCCCACCGCGCAGTCGGTCACGAAGCGCACGCCCCCCGCGGCCAGCTGGTCGATCCGCTGCATCACCACGGGCTTTTCCAGCTTGAAGCCCGGGATGCCATAGGTCAGCAGCCCGCCCGGACGGTCGTGGCGGTCGTAGACCGTGACCTGCACGCCGCGCCGCCGCAGCGCATCCGCCGCCGCCAGCCCCGCGGGCCCCGCGCCGATGATCCCCACGCTCTCGCCGCGTTCGACCGCCGGGCGGATCGGCTGCACCCAGCCCATCTCCCAGGCGGTGTCGGTGATGTACTTCTCCACCGCGCCGATGGTGACGGTGCCGTGGCCCGCCTGCTCGATGACGCAATTGCCCTCGCACAGCCGGTCCTGCGGGCAGATGCGGCCGCAGATCTCGGGGAAGGTGTTGGTCGCTTGGGCGACCTCGTAGGCCTCCTGCAGGCGGCCCTCGGCGGTCAGCTTCAGCCAGTCGGGGATGTTGTTGTGCAACGGGCAGTGCGACTGGCAGTAGGGCACGCCGCACTGGCTGCACCGGCCCGACTGCTCGGCGGCCTTCCCGGCGGCGTACTCATGGTAAATCTCGTGGAAATCCTGGGCGCGCAAATCGGGCGGGCGCTTCTCGGGCGATTCCTTCCCGCGCGAGACGAACTTCAGCATGACTTGCCTGGCCAAAACGCCCCCCCGCACTCCCCCCGCGTCATACCGCCACCGCGTCACCGATAAAAGTCAGCAGACGTTACCTGTTCAGGAAATAGATGCGGGCAGGATGGGCAATATTGCCCAACCTGCGGGAAAACAAGGTCACGTTTGCTGACCTATCCCCACCCGAGCGCCGCCAGCACCGCCGTGCCCACGGCGATTCGCCACCAGCCGAACAGCGCGAACCCGTGGCGCGCCACGTAATCGAGCAGCCAGCGCACCACGACCAGCGCGCTGAGGAAGGCCGCCGCCGTGCCGACGCCGATCTGCACCCAGGCGTCGGCATCGAGCAGCCGCCAGTTCTGCGCCAGATCCAGCGTGAAGGCGCCGAGCATCGTCGGCATCGCCAGGAAGAACGAGAACTCCGCCGCGGCGCGCTTCGACACGCCCATCAGCATCGCGCCGACGATGGTAGCCCCCGACCGGCTGACCCCCGGCACCATCGCCAGCACCTGGAAAAGCCCGATCTTCAGCGCGGTGCCCAGCGGCAGCGCCATGGCGTCGTCGTGCCGCGCGGCGGGCGGGAAGCGATCGACGAGCAGCAGCACCACCCCGCCCAGGATCAGCATCCAGGCGATCAGGGCGGGCGATTCGAACAGCACCGTCTTGATGAAGTCGCGTGCGGCCAGACCGACCACGACGGCGGGCAGGAAGGCGATCAGCACCGCGACCACGAAGCGCAGCGCGGCGGGATCGGTATGCACGGTGCTGACCACGCGCCACAACCGCCAGAAATAGACCGTCAGGATCGCCGCGATGGCGCCGAGCTGGATCACCACCTCGAAGGTCTTGCCCGCGGACTCGAACCCGAGGAAATACCCGGCCAGAAGGATGTGCGCCGTCGACGAGACGGGGATGAACTCGGTCAGCCCCTCGAGCAGGCCCAGCAGACCCGCGACGATGGTGTCCTGCACCTTACGACCGCCGCAGGTTCTTGGCCGACTCCTTGATCGCCGCGAACTGGCCCGAGCGGCGGTAGCGCCACAGGTATTCGGGCAGCACGGCGTCCATGTCGGCGGCCGCCACGCCGAGGTCGGCCAGGCCACGCGCGCCCGGGGCGACCACGTTGTCGCGGCGCAGGTTGCGGACCTGGTCCCGCGTGATCATGCCGTTGCGCACCAGCCCCAGCGACAGCGCCTGCGTCATGTCGAAGGCGAATCCCATGGCCGTCGCCACCGGAAACGGCACGTTCACGATAAGCCGCCGCCGCTGGATGATGCGCAGCATCTTCTGCATCAGCGCGCGGAAGCTCGCGACCTCGGGTCCGCCGAGCTCGTAGACCCCCGCCGCCCCGCCGTCGATCGCCGCCACCGCGGCCCGGGCCACGTCGTCGACGTAGACCGGCTGGAACCGCGTGTCGGCCCCCACCACGGGAAGCACCGGCCCCAGCCGCGCCATCGCGGCGAAGCGGTTGAAGAACTGGTCCTCCTGCCCGAAGACGATCGACGGGCGCAGGATCGCCGCGCCCGGGAAGGCTGCCGCAACCGCCTCCTCGCCCCTGCCCTTGGTCGCGGCATACCGGCTGGCGGACCGCGCGTCCGCCCCGATCGCCGACAGCTGGACCAGCCGCGCCACGCCTTCGGCGGCGGCGACCGACGCGACCCGCGCGGCCCCGCGATGCTGGGTGGCGTCGAAGGTGTTCCGCCCGGCCTCGGCCAGCACGCCCACGCAGTTCACCACCGCGTCGGCCCCCCGGATGACCGCGCGCAGGCTGGCTTCGTCACGGATGTTGCATTGCAGCGGGACGACCTGGCCGACCTGCCCGTAGGGCTTGACGAACAGCGCCTCGTTCGGGCGGCGGACGGCGACGCGGACGCGCCACCCCTCGCGCGCCATGCGCCGGGCGATGTAGCGCCCGACGAAGCCCGAACCCCCGATGATGGTGACAAGCCCGTTCATGTCCCGTCCCCGCGCTGACCGTGCCGGTGCTTACCCGCAGGCGGCCGACCCGACAAGACGGCAGGCCTGCGGGGCGCGGGCACCGGCAAGGCGGCGCATGGCGGCGGAGGGCGCGGGGCCCGTGCCGCGGCGCGGCATCCGTTCCGCAGAACTTGCCGCCGGTCCGGCGCGGGAAGGCGACGACGCCCCTCGGTCGGGCGGGCCGGTGGCCGATCCCCGCGACTCAGGCCCCGGATCTGCGCTCGGACGCACGGGACGCGCCCAAGTTTTGTGCAGTGCTGCACCGCCGCATACGGTTAACCCAAATACCTAAAAATCCCTCTATCCGAACGATGTGTTAATCTGTATTGCCGGGAAAAAGCGCGGGTTCGGCCCGATTCTTGACACAATTTCTGACCGACGGAGGTGCCCGGTGGCGATCAGCGAATATGAGAATGCCTTTGACCTCCGCGCCTATCTTCTGGCGCTGGGGTTTTTCGAGGACATGGTTGACCGGGTCATCGCCTCGGTCGAAGGAACCTTCCCGATCGACGTGGCGACGATCGGCACGGGCGAGGCGATCCCGAACGGTATCGACGTCTGGGTGCGCGACAACGGCGACGGCTTCGCGACCGTGCAGGTCGTGGGCGAGATCGACCTCTTCACCGTCGACGGGAACAACAGCACGCTTTACGACGGCACCGAGGACGATGACGTCGTGCGGATGCGCGACGGCAACGACACCGTGCTCGGTGGGGCTGGCAACGACACGATCGGCGGAAACGAAGGCGACGACCTTCTGGCCGGGGACGACGGCGACGACCACCTGTTCGGCGG
>CAZNPW010000011.1:0-56991 GCA_964575185.1 uncultured Exiguobacterium sp. | reverse complement strand
TGCCGGTTCTTCCCCGCGGGCGGCCGAGCCGACAAGACGGCAGGCCTGCGGGGCGCGGGCAACGACACGCTCTTCGGCGGCGCGGGCGACGACCTGCTGACGGCGGGCGCGGGCAACGACAGCCTGGTCGGCGGCGGCGGCAACGACACGCTGTATGGCGGCGACGGCAGCGACACCATGCTGGGCGGGCTGGGTAACGACCTGCTGGTCGGCGGGCTCGGCAACGACCTGATGGACGGCGGTGCCGACGACGACACGCTGTTCGGCGGCAACGGCTTCGACACGATGTTCGGGGCCGGAGGCAACGACAACCTGGTGGCCGATGCCAACCGCGACGTGCTGTTCGGCGGCGAGGGCAACGACACGCTGTTCGGCGGCGCGGCCGACGACACGCTGTTCGGCGGCGCGGGCAACGACTTCGTGTCGGGCGGCACGGGCGACGACCGGATCTCGGGCGGCGCGGGCAACGACACGCTGCGCGGCAACGCGGGCAACGACACGCTCGTGGCCGGGGCCGGCGACACGGTCCAGGGCGGCCTCGGAACCGACGTGGTCGTGGTCGATGCGAACGAGGCGGATGTCACCATCACGACCTCGGGCGGCAACACGATCATCACCTTCGCGGACGGCACGTTCATCACCATCAGCGGTGTGGAACGCGCCCGGTTCGACGACGGATCGATCGATCTCTGACCGGACCGACATCGAGAGCGGCCGCCCCACACCCGGGGCGGCCGCTGTCATTTCCGAGCCCTGGGCGGGGACGGACGCCGATCTCGCCGCGCTGCTCGGGATGCAGGGGGGGCTGGCGGCGGTTGCGGATGCGGCGCGGCTGGCCGGGCGCGCGCGGCTTCTTGCCCGCGCCGGGTGCCCCCGCGCGGCCGTCCGCGACGCCGAGGCCGCGGTCGCGGCCGATCCGACCGACCCGCTGGCGCTGCTGACGCTCGCCGAGCTGTCGGGCGCGGCGGGCCACGACCTCGCCTGCGAGGTCGTCGCCTCGCCCTTCGCCGCGCCGAACCTGCGGCAGGCCGCGCTGCGGTCGGTCGACGCGGAGCAACTGCCGCTGGCTCTGCTTTGCGACCTGCCCGCGACCTTGCGGCTGACATTGCTGCAGACCGCGGCCACGGCGATCACGCTGGGCGGGGTCACGGACGACGACCTGCCGCAGGGCCTGGGGCGGGCGGGGGCGCTGCGGGCGGTGGACTACTTCCTGGCCCGGGCGCCCGACGCTGCGCGCGAGGTGTCGCTGGCGGCGGGCGGCGCGGCCCGCACCGTCACCGTCACGCCGCTGCCGCAGGTTCCGGTGGTGGCGGCGGCCGACGCCGAGGCCCCGCTGTGGATCGTCCTGCCGGTCAAGGACGGCGGCGCGGTGCTGGAGGCGTGCCTCGCGTCGCTGGCGGCAGAGGTCGCGGATCTGCCCGGCAGCCGCGTCGTGATCGTCGACGATCGCTCCGACCTGCCCGCGACGGCGCGCGTCTTGCGCGACTGGGCCGACCGCAGCGGCGTGACCGTGCTGCGGACGCCCGCGCCGCTGGGTTTCACCGGGGCGGTCAACCTTGGCCTGGGGCAGGTGGGCCGCGGGCCGGTCCTCCTTCTGAACGCCGACACCTGGCTGCCCCCCGGCACGCTGCGGCGGCTGCTGGCGCATCTCGCCGATCCGACCATCGGCACCGTCACGCCGCTGACGAACAACGGCGGCACCTTCTCGGTCCCCGCGCCGAACACCGCGCATGCGATGCCCGACCCCGCCGCCTGCACCGCCATCGCGGTGCAGGCCGCGCGGCGGAACCGGGGGCTTGCGGTCGACGTGCCGACGGGCAACGGGTTCTGCATGCTGATCGCGGGTGCCTGCCTGGCCGCGACCGGGGCGCTGTCGCCGCATTACGACGCGGGCTATTACGAAGAGGTCGACTTCTGCCTGCGCGCCCGGATGCGGGGGTTCCGGCATGTGGCGGCGGTGGACTGCTTCGTGGGCCACGTCGGGTCGGTAAGCTTCGGCGCGGCGAAGGCGCGGCTCGTCGCCGCGAACCGCCGCCGCATCGCGGCGCGGCATCCGGGCTATCCGGCGGAGTATCTGCGCTTTGCGCTGGTCGACCCGCTGGCCCCGTTCCGCGACCGGCTGACCGCGGCGGCGGGGCTTGCCCCGCGCGCTGCCCCTGAGGTGGCGGGAGGCACGGCCGGGATCGGGCTGCCGCCGCAGGTCCTGCCCGTCGACGGGCCGCGTCCGGCGTGGCGGGCGGTCGCGGCCCCGCTGCGGGCGGCGGGGGTCTTTCCCGTGGCGCGCGCCGACCTGCATGCGGCCGGGCTGCGGCTGCGGGCGGCGCATCGCCTGACGGGGCAGGCGGGGCCGGGGCCGGGGCTGCGGCTGGTCGATGGCGGGGGGGCGGACCTTGCCGACTTGACGCCGGGGCCCGGTGCGGACGACATGGCCCGACGCCTTGCCGCGACCCTGCGGCGGGCGCTGGAACGGGCGGCGGATGGCGTTTCTTTCTGACGTGAAGGCCTGGCGGCCGGGCCTCCTGACCGGCCACGTGGTCGACCCCGACCGCCCCGACCTGCGCTGGGTCGTGAGCCTTACGGTCAACGGCGCGCCCGTGGCGCACCGCACGGCCGACGCCGACACGCCCGACGGCGCAGCCCCCGGCACTCCGCCCGACTGCGGCTTCGCGTTCGACGTCAACCTGCCCGTGCTGGGGCAGGAGGACGTGCTGGCCGTGACCGTCGCCAACGACGGCACGGTGCTGGGCGAGGTCGCCATGGTCGGGCGGGACGACTGGCTCGACCCCGCCGCCCGCGACCGGGCGGGGTTCGTGCGCCACGCGGCGGGGCTGACGCTGACGGGGGTGCTCGACAGCGCGGTGACCGCGGCCCCGTCCTACGAGGTGCTGGCCTTCGACGGCGACCGCATCGTCGCGCGCACGCGCGTCTACCGCTGGCAGCACATCGGCGACCCGGCGTCGCCCGCCGGGCGGCACGTCGCCTTCGACCTGACGGTCGATGCAGCGCTCGCGGACGGGCAGCCGCGCGCGCTGCGGGTGGAGACGTCGACCGGCGTGCCGCTGAAGGGCAGCCCGGTGCCCTTCATGGCCTTCCCCGACCGCTTCCGCGACGCGCTGCGGCGGGTGGCGGGCGGCGGGCCGCAGGCCGACATGATGCTCGACCGGCTGGGCGGCAACAGCATGCCGCTGACCGCCTATGGGCGGCTTTACCCCGGCCTCGCGCGGCTGGCCCCGCCGCGCCCGCAGGACCGGCGGCTGGCCGACGGCACGGTCCGGGCGATGGGCGGCTGGGCGCTGGTGCACCACGCGGCGGTCACGCCGCTCGCGCAGCTTCCGGCGTGGAAGGAGGCCGCGGCGGGGGCCGACCTCATCCTGTTCGACCTGGCCGCGCGGCGCGGGGCCGACCTGTTCCCGTGGCTACTCCCCGCCTGGGATGCCGAACGCGCGCTGGAACAGGGGTATCCCGCGCTGATGATGCTGGTCCCCGCCGCCGTCGCCGAAGCCGCGCAGTCGGTCTTCGAGGTGATGGTGGCCGCGATGGCGGGGCTCGACCCCGCCCGCGTCCTGCATGTGCCGCACCCGGCCGGCGTGCTGGACGAGGCCGGGCTCGCCGGCGCGGGCGACGCGCTGCTGCGCGCGCTGGGCGCGGCGGGGTTGCCGGCGGGCACCGCGCTGGACCTGCGCCCCGGCGGCACCTTCCCGTCGGTGCACATCCGCCGCCCCGTCGCCGACCGGGCGGTCAGCGTCATCATCCCGACGAAGGACAGGGGCAACCTCTTGCAGGCCTGCACGGCGACGCTGGCGGCGCAGAACGCCGACATGGCGATCGATCTCGTCATCGTGGACAACGGCACCACCGACCCCGCCGCCCGCACCATCCTCGCGGGGCTCGAGGACGGGGGCGCGCGCGTGCTGGAGTACGACGGCGGCTTCAACTTCGCGCTGATGAACAACCTCGCCGCCGAGCATGCCCGGGCCGATCACCTGGTGTTCCTGAACAACGACGTGAGCTTTCCCGTGCCGGGTGTGCTTGCCGAGCTCGCCGGCCGCCTGGCCGCGCCCGATGTCGGTGCCGCGGGGCCGCTGATGATCCGCGGGTCCGACATCATCCAGCACGGCGGGGTCGTCCTGGGCCCCGCCGCCGCGCCCGTCCACGCCTTCGAGGACCGGATGCTGGGCGACCCCGGCCACGCCGACCTTCTGCGCGTGGCGCGCGACGTGGCGGCGGTGACCGGGGCGCTGATGATGACGCGGCGGCGGCTGTTCCTCGACATGGGCGGCTTCGACGAGACGCGCTTTGCGGTCAACTTCAACGACGTCGACTACTGCCTGCGGCTGCGCGCGGCGGGCCACCGGGTGATCTTCACGCCCCATGTGCACGTCCGCCACGACGAAAGCGCCAGCCGCGGGCGCGAGCGGCACACCCCCGCCGCGCATCGGCTGGGGCGCGAGCTCGACGCGCTGCGGCTGCGCTGGCGCGACGTGCTGCGCGACGATCCGTTCTATCACCCGTTGTATTCGACCGACACCTTGCCCTATCGGGCGCTGGCGACGGTGCACCGCGCGCCCGGCCCCCGCCGCGCCGTGGTACGGCCGAGCGCCGACCTGCCTGGATGGATGTGATGCCCGCCGACACGCCCCCCGACCCCCTGCCCGAAGCCGCGCCGACGACCGCAGCCCCGCCCGCGGCGGATGCGCCTGCCGCCCCGCGGCCGCTGACGCTCTACAACCTCGGCGCCGGGGCGAAGCGGATCCTGAAGGACCTGCCCGCCGACCATCCGCTGGTCGCCTGCACCGAGGTGCGGGTGGACCTGAACCCCGCCGCGCGGCCCGACATCCTGGCCGACCTGACCGACCTGCGCGGCAAGGTCGAGGACGACAGCGCCGACCTGATCCTGCTCAGCCATGTGATCGAGCACTTCTTCGACCACCAGGTCGATGCCGTCCTGGCCGAGGTCGCGCGGATCCTGCGGCCCGACGGGGCGGCGGTGTTCAAGTGCCCCGACCTCGCCCAGGTCGCCCGGCTGATCGCCGAGGACGATCTGGAGCGCGACATCTACCAGTCGCCCGCCGGCCCGATCCGGGTGCTGGACGTGATCTACGGCCACCGCGCGTCGGTCGAAAAGGGCGACGTGCTGATGGCGCACAGGACCGGCTTCACCGAAAGCTCGCTTGCCGAACGCCTGCTGAAGGCGGGGTTCGCCGAGGTGCGGTCGGTCAAGGGCCCGTCGGTCGATTTCCACTGCGTGGCGACCCTGGGAACGACGTCGCACAAGGCCGAGGTCAACGCGCTGATGAAGCTCTAGCCGCCCTGCAGGCGGCTGAAGTCGATGGCGTCGTCGTCGCTCAGGAACGGGCGGTCGCGCAGCGGGTCGTCGCGGACGAGCGACAGGCGCGCGCGGGCGCCGGGCGACAGCAGCGCCGTGGACTGGCGGCGGTTCTTCAGGGCGTAGAGCATGACCGCCGCCAGCCGCAGCGCGAGGGGGTCGGTGCAGTCGTCGATCCGGTCCTCGTTCGCGCGCGGCGTCACCTCCTGGGGCGCGCCGTCGTTGCTGCCCGCGGGCCGCGCGACCAGCCCCGCGGCGATGGCCGCGGCCAGTGCGCGGGTCATCCGCTGGCGGCCCTCGACCTGCGCGGCAAGGATCCCGACCAGCCGCTTCTGCAGATCGACCGGGCGGGCGACGTCGGGCGCGGCCTCGCTGTCCGTCAGCCGCAGGATCCTCCCGGCCGCGTCGACGGTGAAGGGAAGCTGCCGCAACGCCACCGGCCGGTAGGGCAGGGTCAGCCGCCCGCCTTCGTCGAAGGCCGGGCGCTGCAGCGTCTCGCGCCGCAGGTCGGCGGCGAGCTCCGGCCCCTCGGGCGTTTCGCGCACGACCAGCGGCAGGTGCTGGGCGATGGCGTAAAGCTCGCTAAGCGCGACCGGGCAGAAGCTCAGCCGGGCCAGCCGATCCTCCATCGCGCGGTCGGGCCAGCCCGCCAGCGCCGCGGGCGACAGCGGCGCGGTGCCGGTGACGCCGGGCAGGTCCTGCCACCACGGGCTCATGCGCCCGCCGCCTCGGCCAGGCCGATCAGCCGCCCCATCTGGTGCAGCGACAGCCGCTGCGCCGCGAGGAACCGCGCCGCGACGGGCCACAGCGCCGGGGGGATGTCGCGCAGCAGCGCGTCGTCGCCGGGCTCCGCCAGGATCGCCGCGAAATCGGGCAGGCGGTAGCGTTCGACCACCGGGGCGGGCAGGACCACCGGCTCCACCGCGCCGAGCGCGAGCGCCGTGTCCATGAGCGCGTCGGCGAGGCCCGCGGTCAGGCGATACTGCTCCAGCGCGCGGACCTTGAGCTCGGTCCCCGGCAGCATCTGGCCGCGGTCGTCGAAGATGTAGGACCCCGCATCCATCTCGCGCCGGGGGGTGGTGCGTTCGGCCCCGATCTCGAAGTCGCCCCGCGCGGCGTCGCGGAACCGCAGCGGAAAGGCCTGTAGCAGAAGGGGCAGCGCTTCGCGCGCGGTGGTCAGGATGCCCGGCACCTCGGTCTCGGGGTGCAGGCCGCGCACCGCGATGAGCTCCATCCCGCCCGCGCCGTCGCGCCGCCAGACGACCGGGTGGCGCTGCGCCAGCACCAGCGCCTCGCCCGCGCAGACGGGCACGAAACGGGCCATCGCAACCTCCCGGTAAGCAAAGGGCGCGAAGATGCGCTGCGCGGCGCGCCCCAGCTCCTCCAGGGACACAAATGAGCGATACATCTTGCGGCGGACCTGCTGTTATGCTCGACGCTGCATAGCCTTTGGGAAGGACTGATGAAAGTCTCGGACGTCTTCGCGACCGTGCGCAGCGCCTATGCGAAGATCTGGGTCCACAGCGTCTTCATCGCGCTACTGGGCCTGGTCCCGTTCATCTACATGATGCAGGTGTCCGAGCGCGTCTACACCAGCCGAAGCTGGGAGACGCTGTGGTTCATCACCGGGCTGATCCTGTTCCTGATGCTCGTCTGGGCGGTGCTGGGCTATTTCCGGTCGTCGGCGCTGCGGGCGCTGGGCTACCAGATCGACGAATCCCTGCGCGGGCGCGTCTACGACGCGGTCCACCGCACCGGCTCGCCCGACGCCTTCCGCGCCTACGGCGACATCTCGACGCTGCGCAACGGGCTGACCGGGCCGATCGTCGAATCCTTCTTCGACGCCAGCCTGTCGCCGGTCTTCGTGGCGGTGCTGTTCCTTCTGCACCCGGCCTTCGGCTGGTTCGCGGTGGCCTACATCGGCACGGTGGGAGTCCTGACCTGGCGGTCCAAGAAGGCTGCCCAGGACTCTCAGGCGGCCGCCCGCCAGGAGGAGGACCGCGCCTTCGGCTTCGGCATGGCGACGGCCGCCAAGGCCGACGTCATCCGCGCGATGGAGATCCTGCCGGGCGTGCGGCGCGAATGGCAGGCGATGCAGTCCCGCGTGTCGGACACCGCGCTCGACGGCCAGCGGCGGTCGGGGCGCTACGAGATCATCCTCGACATCCTGTCGCAGGGGATGATCGTCTTCGTCACGTTCCTTGCCGCGATATTGTATCTGTCGAACGCCATCACCGCGGGCGTCGGCTTCGCGGCCTTCCTGGTGATGATGCGCGGGGTGCAGCCGGTGCTGGCGGTCGCGCGGAACTGGTCGATGATCGGCGAGGTGCGCGATGCGACCGCGCGGCTGTCCAAGGTCATCGACGACGCGCCCCCCCTGCCCGAGACGCCCCTGCCCGACATGCAGGGCTATGTCGACTGCGACTCGCTGGGCGTCACTGGCCGCGACGGCAAGCCCGTGCTGCAGGGCATCCGGTTCGCGCTGCCCGCGGGGACGATCCTGGGCGTGATCGGGCCGAGCGGGGCGGGCAAGTCGACGCTGCTGCGCGTGCTTGCCGGGGCGGCGCGCCCGTCCTCCGGGTCGCTCCGGATCGACGGCTTCCCGGTCGAGACCTGGCCGCCCGAACAGCGCGGGCGCGACGTGGGCTACCTGCCGCAGACGATCGGGCTGTTTCCCGGCACGATCTGGCAGAACGTGGCCCGCTTCGCCCCCTTCGACGCGGCCCTGAACGACGATGTCGTGGCCGCCCTGCGCACCGCCGGCGCGATGGACATCGTGCAGTCGCGCAACCGCGGCCTCGACTTCCGGCTCGGCGACGAGGGCGCGCCGCTGTCGGGCGGCCAGCGGCAGCGCGTGGCGCTGGCGCGCGCGTTCTTCCGCACGCCGAAGCTTCTGGTGCTGGACGAGCCCAACTCCGCGCTCGACGCCGAGGGCGAGAAGAACCTGGCCTACGCGATGACCGAGATGAAGCGGGCGGGCTCGACGGTCATCTTCAGCACGCACAAGCAGAACATGCTGCAGATCTGCGACTATATCCTGGTCCTGATGGACGGCTACATGCATTCGTTCAGCACGCGCGAGGACATCCTGCAGCGCCTGACCACCGCGGGCAACCCGCTGCTCGGCGCGCCGCCGCAGTCGAGGTCGGCATGACCGGCACGCTCGCCCTGCCCGGTGCGCAGCCGCAGCCGCCCGCCGAGGACCGCAAGGCGACGATCCTGCGCCGGTCGATGATGGCCTCGTGGATCGTGATCCTGGTCTGCTTCGGCGGGCTCGGCGCGTGGTTTTCCATCGCCCGGCTCGACAGCGCGGCGGTGGCGGCGGGGGTTCTGGAAAACGCGGGCTCCACCCGCACGATCCAGCACCTGGAAGGCGGGATCGTGCGCGAGATCTTGGTGCGCAACGGCGATGTCGTCAGCGAGGGCCAGGTGCTGGTGCGGCTCGACCCGACGCAAAGCCTCGCCTCGGCGGCGATGTTCACGATGCAGCTCCAGAACAGCGAGGCGCGGCGCCAGCGGCTCGAGGCCGAGGCGTCGATGCTGCCCGACCTGACGTTCTCGGACGATCTGCTGGCCGCCGCGAAGGCGTCGCCCGAGATTGCCCGCGCGCTGGAGGACGAGCGCCGGCAGTTCGCCCTGCGCCAGGCCAATGTCACCGAATCGCGCGGCATCCTGCAGACCAACATCGGCCAGGCGCGCGCGCAGATCGATGCGCTCGGCGTCAGCCAGGACATCGCCGCGCGCGACCTGGCCCTTCTGCAGGCCGACCTGACCGACCAGCGCAGCCTGATGGACCGCGGCCTGACCAGCCAGGCGCAGGTCACCGCGCTGGAACGCCAGGTGCTGCAGCAGGAAGAAAAGATCGCCCAGTCCAGGATCGAGACGGCACGGGTCCAGCAGTCGATCCAGGGGTTCCTGCTGCAGATCACGCAGATGGAGCAGGACTACCGGCGCGAGGCCGCGACGTCGCTCGAAACCGTCACGCGCGACATCCGCGAGCTGCAGGCCAACGTCACCGTCGCGAATGATTCGCTGCAGCGCATCGAGATCCGCGCGCCGGTCGCCGGAACGGTGCAGGAAAGCATCCTCGGCACGGTTGGCGCGGTGATCCGGGGGGGCGACGTGCTGATGAAGATCGCGCCGCTCGCCGACGACCGCGTGGTGGTCGCCAAGATTTCGCCCAACGACATCGAGGGCGTGCTTCCGGGCGAGGTCGCGCGGCTGACCTTCCCGGCCTTCGCGACGCTCCTGCTCGAGCCCGCCATGGGCGAGGTGCTGAGCGTCTCGCGCGACCGCGTGGTTGATCCGATGACGCAGATTGGGTATTTCGAAGCCCGCATCCGGCTGGACGAAACCACCTTGCCGTCGGACCTGCGCGACCGCCTCGTCGCGGGGATGACCGTCAGCGCGGTGATCCCGACGGGCGAGCGCACCGCGCTCGACTACCTGCTGGGGCCGATCCTCAACCGGATGCGGGCCGCGATGCGCGAAGACTGAACGAGCTTGGGTGGAGTGGGGACCATGTACGAGACGCTGTCGCTGAACCCCGGGCTGATCGCCCTGCGCTTCATCCGCCAGGGCGGCGGGCAGCCGAACGCGGTGATCGAGCCGGTGATCCTGCCCGAGTTCGCGGGCGACGTGGTGATCCTGTTCGACCCCGGGGCCCAGGTGGAGGCGCTGTCGCACCCGGGCGACCTGTGCATCCTGCGCTGCGCGCGGGTCGTGAAGATCGGGCTGCGGATCGGCTCGACCCAGCCGGGCGTGCCGCCGCGCGGGTCGATCGAGGTCGAATACCTGACCCGCACGGCCCGGCCGTCGATCGCGCCCGCGCGCGGGGCAGGTCGCGGCGCGCTGCCGCCGCACGACGTGCACGCGCATTTCAACATGCTGGGCGACCGCTACGCCCGCTTCGGCGACTGGCTGGAGGCCGACGCGCAGTCCGAGGGGATCGAGGGGCTGACGCTGCCCGCCAACCCCGCCCTGCCGCGCATCCTGATGCGCGACCGCGCCAGCAACCAGGTCGCCGCACCGGGGGAATACCTCGGCTCGAAGGGCCGTTTCCGGCCGCTGACCGACCTGGAAATCTGGATCGACGGCGCGACCGGCAGCCATGTGCTGCAGGTCGAGGCGCAGTTCCGCAACGCCGGGCGCGTCACGCAGGGCGGGGCCTTCCTGTCGCTGCGCGGCATGGGGGAGGACGAGCGCCTGCTCGGCCTGAACCTGCGGGTCGTGGAACGCGCCCAGCCCGCCCAGGCGACCGACACGCCCCCGCCGCCCGCCCCGCCTCCTCCGGGCGACCGGCCCGAACGAGTGAAGATCTTCCGCAAGTAGTCAGATGATCGCCCGTTCCACGAAGGGCTTTCCGGCGGCGATCCGGGCGTAGCCGAAGGGCGACAGGTCGAGCGTCCGGTAGGCCCCGTGCACCAGCATCTCGGCCGCTCCGCGCCCCATGGCCGGGGCCTGCTGCAGCCCGTGGCCGGAAAAGCCGTTCAGGAAGTGGAAGTTCGCGACCTCCGGGTGCGGGCCGCAGATGGCGTTCGCGTCGAGCGTGTTCATGTCGTAGTGCCCGACCCAGGCGCGCTGCACCCGGATGCGCTCGAAGGCCGGGATGCGGTGGGCGAGCGCGGGCCAGACGTGATCCTCCCACAGCGCGTGGTCCATGTCGAAGTCGTCGGGGTCGACCGCAGGGTCGGGGTCGCCGTGCGCGCCGGCCATGTAGGTGGTCGCCCCGTCCTGGCGGACGTGCACGCCCGAGGGGTCGATGGTCAGCGGCAGCGCGCGGGGCAGGGGGCTCGCGGCGGTGAAGACCCAGGTATGGCGCTTGCGCGGCTCCACCGGGAGGACGATCCCGGCCATCGCCGCGACCTCGGCCCCCCGCGTCCCCGCCGCGTTCAGGACCGCGCCGCAGGCGACCGCCGCTCCGGAGGCGAGCCGCACCCGCACCACGCGCCCGCCCGCCAGGTCGAGGCCTGTGACGCGGTCCTGCACATACTCCACCCCCCGGGCGCGGGCGGTCCGGCGCAGCCAGTCGAACATTGTGAAGCCGTCGAAATAGCCTTCGTCCACCGTGTTGATGCTGCCGAGCACTAGGTCGTCGGTCGTACAGAAGGGATATTCGGCCGCGATCCCGGCGGGCGACAGAAGCCGCGTGGCCGCGCCTTCGGCGACCTGCACCGCCTGCGCCGCGCGCAGCGCGTCTGCGGCGGTGTCGGTCGCGGCGAGGTAGAGGTAGCCGAAGTTCTGGATGCGCATCGCGGGCACCGCCTGGTCCTTCAGCCGCGCGGGCAGGTCGTGGAAGAAATCGGCCCCGAAGCGCGAGATCGCCACGTTGATCGCGGCCGAGAACTGCTGGCGGATGCAGGAGTTGGTCAGCCCGGTGCCGGCGCGCGCGCAGGAGGGGTCGGGCTCCACCACCAGCACGCGGCCGGTGAAGGCCGGGTCGTCGGTCAGGAAGAACGCCGTCGCCGACCCCATGATCGCGCCGCCCGCGATCACCACGTCATAGCTGTCATGGAGGGGCATCGCGGGCGTCCTTCTTGCGCAGGGCAGGTTCACCAGATGCCCCGCGCGGCGGCAAGAGGCCTTGCGCCTGCCGCGCAAGGCGGGTGTTCTGCGGGGCGGGGGGACCGCCATGCCGCGACCGGGGATCGTCTGCGCCGGAAACTGGATCGTCGACCGCATCCACACCATCGCCGCCTGGCCGCGCGAGAGCGACCTGGCCGAGATCACGGGCACGGTCAGCGGCGTCGGCGGCGGGGCGGCGAACGTGGCCCTGAACCTTTCCGCGCTGCAGGCGGGGATCCCGGTCGTGCCCGTCGGACTGACGGGCGATGACGACGCCGGCCGGCTGATCCGCACGACGCTGGCCGAGGCCGGCCTGTCGGCCCGCCATCTGGCCGAAGCCGCCGCGCCCACCGCCGAGACGCACGTGATGACCTTGCCGGGCCGCAGCCGGACCTTCTTCTACCGCGCAGGCACGAACGCCCTGTTCGGCCTGCCGCATGTGCCGATCGCCGACCTGCGGGACTGCGGCTGGTTCTACCTCGGCTACGTGAACCTGCTGCCGCGGCTCGACCGCGTGGCCCGGGGCACATCGGAAGGGGCCGCCGTGCTGGCGGCGGCGCGGGCGGCGGGAATGGTGACGGTGGTGGACCTGGTGTCGTCGCTGGGCGACGGGTTCGGCGCGGCGGTGGCGGCGGTCCTGCCTCTGACCGACGTCCTGTTCCTGAACGAGGTCGAGGCGGCGCGGGCCACCGGCGCACCCGACCTGCACCCCGGCGACGTCCCGGCGCTGGCGGCGGCAGCGGCCCGGCTGCGGGCGGGCGGGGCGGGGACGGTCGTGCTGCATACCGCCGCCGGGGCGCTGTGGCTGGCACCGGACGGTCCGCTGTGGCGGCCCGCCCCTGCCGTCGATCCGGCAACGGTCGTCAGCCCGGTCGGTGCGGGCGACGCCTTCTGCGCGGGTGTGCTCGCCGCGCTGCACGCGGGTCGGCCCCCCGCCGCGGCGCTCGACCTCGGACACCGGCTGGGCGGGCTCGCGCTGGCCAGCCCCACGGCCACGGGCGGCACGCCGCGGCTGGCCGACCTTCAGTAGTCGCGCTCGAAGAAGACCCCCAGCCCGCTGTCGCCTTCCGACCCGACCCGCCCGCGCACCGTCAGGCTTTCGGTCAGGTCGAGGTTCAGGCTGATGTCGGACTTGCCGTCCTGGTCGACCTCGACCTGGGTGTAGAGGTTGCGCGACAGGTATTTGCCCGCGGTCACGCTGGTCGTGCCGTCGACGCCGGTGGCCACGTCGAGGTCGTCGAGCCCGAAGCCCCGCCGCAGCCGCGACAGGATGCCTTCACCGCCGCGCCCCGCCAGCGTGGCGACCGCGCCCGCGAGCTGCGCGGCCTGGAAGGCCGACAGCGTGTCGATCCCGCGGCCGAACAGCAGCCGCGACAGCACCTCTTCCTGCGGCAGTTCGGGGTTCGAGGTGAAATCGACCTGCGGGTCGTCGATCCGGCCCTGGATGCGCACCGAGCTCACGATCCCGTCCGAGGTGCTGGAGGCGAGGATGCGCACGGTGGGCACGAAGTCGCCCTCGAGCCGCAGGTCGGCCTCGCTGACCGTCAGCCGGGTGCCGAGGATGTCGAGCCGCCCGCGGATCAGCCGGAACGCCCCGTCGGGCACGATCGCGGCGGTGGTGCCACGCAGCGTCAGCGACCCGCCGAGTTCGGTGTCGAGTCCCCGGCCGCGCACGAACAGCCGGTTCGGGTGCGAGATCTCGATGTTCAGCGCGTATGCTGCGCCCCCCCCGGTGCCGCCCGCCGTTGCGCCGTCGCCCAGAAGCCCCGCGTAGCGCCGGGTTTGGCGGACGGCGGCGGGTTCGTCCACGTGCTCCAGCCCGGGAAGGGAGCCGGTATCGCCGAAGCCGGTGTCGGGGATGCGGATTTCGGATTCGATCAGCACGATGCGCCCGGCGATCTGGGCGCCGCCGGTCAGCGGGCCGGACAGGGTGATCGTGCCGTTGCCGCGGGTCTCGTAAAGCTGCGGGTCGCGCAGGACGACGCGCTGCAGGTCGACCGTCAGGTCGGCCGGGAAGGGGGCGGCCATGCCGACGCCGCCTTGCACCGCGATGGCCCCGCCCGACGACACCTCCCCCCGCGCGGCGAGCGTGGCGCGGCCGCCGGCGATGTCGGCGCTGGCCGACACGCCGGTCAGCGTGAAGGGCAGGGACGGCCCGGTGATCCGCCCGTCCGAGACCGCGACCCGGCCGGCCAGCGACGCGGGCGACAGCGGCCCGTTCAGCCGCAGGTCGAAGGTCGCGGCACCGAGGATGTTCGTGGGGTCGATGAAGACGTTGGCCAGCGCCGCCTGCGCCCGGCCGGTGATCGCCAGGTCGGCGCGCGCGAAACCCGGGCCCAGCGTCCCGCGCACGGCGGCGTCGATGCCGCCCGGCCCCCGGCCCGTCAGGTCGAGCGTGGTGCCCTGCGCCGACTGCACCGCGGTGCCCCGCAAGGTGACGGCACCGGGAAACTCGGGCACCAGCAACGCCAGGTCGTTCAGCCGCGCGTCGAGCGTGACCGAGGTGTCGCCGCCCTGCACGGTGCCGCTGGCGGTGGCCTGAAGCTGCGGGTTCCTGATCTCGCCGCGGTCGAGCCGGATGACGCCGCCCTCGGTCCGCAGCGCGGCCGAGAGGGTGGAGGTGTCGGCCAGCAGCCGGTCGGCCTGCGGGTCGCCGATGCGCAGGCCGGTGCCGGTGCCGTTGATCGTGATGCGTCCGGCCTCGGGCGTGCCGGCAAGGCTCGCCCGCGCGGTCAGCCCGCCGCCGTAGCCGCCGCCCAGCACCGCCAGGTCGGGCAGCCGCAGGTTTGCGGCCACGGTCGACCCCTCGGGGGCCAGCCGCCCCGTCGCGTCGGCGACGAGGTTCTGCGCCGTCAGCCGCAGGCTCCGCAGGTCCACCCCGCCGTCGGCCAGCGTCGCGTCGAGCGTGATCGCGGAGGTGCCGCGCAGCAGGCTGTCGGCCTCGGCGAGGCCGATGGCGAGGTCGGTGCCCGTGCCGGTCAGGCTGACCGTCCCGGCCTGCGGCGTGCCGGTCAGCCGCGCGTCGGCCTGCAGCCGACCGCCGTAGCCCGCGCCCAGCACCGACAGGTCGGTGAAGTCGACCCGCGCGGCGATGTCGCTGCCCGCGCTCGCTACCGTGCCCGACCCGGTGGCCCGCAACGTCGCCGCCGCGAGGTCGAAGGCCGTCAGCCGGATGCCGGTCTCGTCCCGCACGGCCTGCAGCGTGACGGTGGAGGCGCCCGCGAGCAGGTTGTCGACCTCGGCCACGCCGATCCGCAGGCCCTGGCCCGCGACCGTCGCGTCGATGTCGAAGGCCCCGGTGGCAAGGTTCGTGACCAGCCGCCGCAGGTCGATCTGCCCCGACCCGCCGAGCTCCGCGCCCGCCAGCGCGCCGAAACGCGCCAGATCATCGGCCGTCAGCCGCGCGCGGGCGGTGACCTCGATCCCCTCCGCCAGGTTGCCGACCGTGGCGCTGCCGTTCAGCACCAGCCCCGCGCCGGTCCCGGTGACGGTCGGCAGCGACAGCGTGTTCGTCGTGCCGTCCCAGTCGGCGACGACCACGCCCGACAGCGCGTCCCCCAGCGCCCGGGCCAGCCCCGGGTCGGTCGCGGCGATGCCGGTGGCCGCGTAGGTCAGCGTCGCCCCGGTCGCGCCCGCGGCGACCCGGCTTTTGCCGCCCAGCTCCAGCCGGGCGATGCGGATGTCGGGGCGGTCGAGGCGGTCGATCGTCAGCTTGCCCGCCCAGTCCTGCGAGACGGCCGCGTCGAACAAGAGCGCCACGCCCGCGCGGCCGATCCGCGTGGGATCGCTGCCGAAGGGCAGCAGCACCGGCTGCCCCGCGGGGTCCTCGATCGCGCCCATGATCGCCACGCGCCGCGGCGCGGCATCGGGGCCGAGCGACACCGACCCCGCCAGGCTGACCGTCCGCGCCTTCAGGTCCACCACGGGCAGGTCGAGCGAGCCGTCGGCCCCGCGCGTGCCGTTCACCTGCAGGGCCAGGCTGTCGCCGAGGAAATCGGCATAGGCCGGCACGAACAGCGGCGCGAGGTTGCCGTTCAGGCTCGCCGAGAACGCCGTCGCGCCCGCTCCCGCCCCGGTCAGGACGACGTTGCCGCGCAGCCGCTCCTGCCCGTCGGTCTGCAAGGCCAGATCGGCGCGGAAGTCCGACAGCGGCCCCGCGCCGGTCACCGCGAGGTCGACCGACGGCGTGCCGGGCAGCCCCAGCGCGCGCGCCGCAAGTCCACCGGCGGCCTCCTGCGCGGTCAGTTCCAGCGTCAGCTCGCGCGTGGCGTTCGCGAAGGATGCGTTCAGGCCGATCCGGCCGGTCGTGCCGTCGGTCCGTTCCAGCACGAAGCGCCCCTGCCCCTGGCCAGCGCCCGACAGCGACAGCGAGGACGACAGCCGCCCCGTCACCTCCTGCCCCAGGAGCGGCGCGCCGAGAACGATGCGCGCCGCGCCGAGGTCGGCGATGTCGACCGACACCGGCAATTCGGGCACGGCGAAGGGCTGCGCCTCGGGCGCGGGCAGGGCGGGGTCGGCGGTGGTGTCGGGCATCCGCGCGACGATGATCTCCTCCGCCGTCAGCGCCGTGACCTCGACCCGCCCGCCGAGCAGGGCGGAGCGGTTCCAGTCCAGCACCACGCCGTTGATCGTCAGCCAGATGCCCCGGTCGTCGGCGATGGTCAGTTGCCGGATCGTTGCCTCGGACGACAGCGCGCCCTCGAAGCCGGTGATGACGACCTGCCGCCCGGCCGCCGACAGGTTGTCCTCGAGAAAGGCGGTCAGCCAGTCGCGGTCGGCCTCCTGCGCCGGGGCGGCGAACGGCAGGCAGGCGAGCGCCAGGGCAAGAAGGCCACGCCGCATCAGAAGGCCTGCCCGATACCGACGTAGACCTGCACGCCGTTGCCGGTGTCGCCCGCGACCGGAGCGGCGACGTCCAGCCGGATCGGCCCGAATCCCGTGAAGTAGCGCACGCCCACCCCCGCGCCTGCCTGGAAATCATCTCCGGCGCGGGTGAAGGTCGCGTCGGTCACCGTGCCTGCGTCGACGAAGGCGACCGCGCCCCAGGTGTCGGTGAACTTCACCCGCGCCTCGACCGACCCCGCAAGGTAGCGCGTGCCCCCCGTGGCGATGGTGCCGCCCTGGCCGTCGGGCACGTCCACGCCGAGCGACTGGAAGGGCTGCCCGCGCACGCTGCCGCCGCCGCCCGAATAGAACAGGCTGTCGCGCGGCGCGTTCAGGAGGTCCGCCCCGAACAGCGCGCCGCCCTGCAGCCGCCCCGCCAGGATGAACCGTGCCTCCTGCCCGAAGCCGCGGTAGACGCGGCCGTCGAACGTCGTCCGCAGGCCGTTGTCGGTGGACCCCAGGCCGTAGAACGGCCGCGCTTCGGCGTCGAGGTAGAAGCCGCGCGCCGGGTCGGTGGCGTTGTCGCGGCGGTCCCACGTCACGCCGACGGGCAGGCCGATGTTGCGGTAGCGGAAGCGCCCGACCTCGTCCTCGCCCTGGATCCATTCGTAGTCCAGCGCCGCGCGGCCGGTCAGCGTCGCGCTGAAGACGCGGTTCAGCGTGAAGCCGAAGTTGAACGAATCGGCCTGGTAGTCCGCCTCGTCGAGCCGCGCGAGGTCGAGCGAGAGGCCCGCCGTGGTGTCGGGCGTGAAGGACGCCGGCCGGTCGAGCGTGACGCCCAGCGTGTAGTCCGTGCCGCTCGACTGCGCGCCGATGTTGGCGACCCCGCCCTGCACCTCCAGCCGCTCGGCCCCGCCGAGGAGGTTGCGGTGCAGCCAGGCGGCCGACAGCGCCAGCCCGTCGAGGCTCGCGATCTCGGCCCCGAAGGACAGGCGGCGGGGCTTTTCCTCGACCAGCACGGCGGTGATGTCCAGCAGGTCGGGCGACCGGATCGCCTCCGCCTCCTCGAGCGTGACCGACCGGAACACGCCGGTGCGGCGCAGGCGGTCGGCGGCGGCGGAAAGCTCGGCGGGAGAGTAGACCTCGCCCTCGGGCAGCCCGGCGATGCGGCGGACGGCGCCGCTGCGCATCCGGTCGGTGCCCTGCACCGCCAGCGCGCCGAAGCGCAGCCGCGGGCCGGGCTGCAACGCGACCTCGGCCGACAGGGTTGCGGCGGGGTGGTCGGCGACGACGCGGTCCCCGGCCACCCGGGCCTTGGCGTAGCCGTCGGCGCGCCAGCCGTCGATCCCGGCCGTCACCGCCTGCTGGACCCGACCGCTTTCGGCCACCTCGCCCGGCGCAAAGCCGGGGGGCAGCACGGTGCCGGGTGCCAGCGGCGCGACGCGGGCCTGCGAAAAGCGGAAGACCGGCCCCGGGTCGACGATCACCTGCACCCGCCCGATGGAGGTCGGCGCGTCGAGCGGCGCGATGGCGGCGGCCTCGCGCCCGTCGATGAGCACGCGCACGACCCCCGAGTAGCGCCCCAGCGCATAGAGCGCGCCGACCATGCGTGCATATTCCCCACGGGCCGCGGCGAAGAGGTCCTGCGCATCGGTCGCAGGATCGCCGTCGGCGGCCACGAGCAGCGACGCGTCGCGCAGCGTGTCGGTCAGGCTCTCGTCCCCGCCCGCGACGGTGAACTCCACCACGTCGCGGCCCTGCGCGCTGCCGGTATCGACCGGCCACAGGGCCAGCGCGGCGAGCCACGCACACCCCCGCACCGCACGCCCCGCCGACCGCCTTGTCCTCACCCGTGCCCCCCGAGGCCGCTGCCGCTTCGGTATGGCAGCCGGCCGACGGCGGCACAACCGGCCGGACCGTCGCAGGGCGGAACGCGCCTACTGCGCCGCGAGTTCCCGGCCTGCCGCAACGGCACCCTCGCCCACCGCCTGCAGCGCCAGCGCCGCCGCGCCGTGCGCCCAGAGCATCTCGCCCCAGGCATGGATCTCGATCGGCGGCAGCGGGCGGCCGGTGTTCAGGACATGTCCGGACATCTCGGCCAGGGTGTCGGCGGCATAGAGGTAGTCGAACCGCATCCGCTCGCCCGACAGGATGATCAGCGCAGGGTCGAAGAGGTTCACGACATTGGCCAGCCCGACCGCCAGGTAGCGCCCGGCGCGGTTGAAGATCGACCGCGCCGCAGCGTTGCCCGCCTTGGCATGGTCGTAGAGCGATTCGAGCAGCACGCGCATCGACTGCCCGTCCTTGTGGACCCAGTTCAGCGCCGTCGTCGCCTCGCGCGCCAGCGCGTAGTCCGAGACATAGGCCTCGAGGCAGCCGCGCTGGCCGCAGCGGCAGAGCGCGCCGTCGAGCTGGACCTTGGTGTGGCCAAGCTCCATCCCCAGCCCCTGCGCGCCGCGATAGAGCCGGTGGTTCAGCACCAGCCCGAAGCCAAGGCCGTGCTCGATGGTGACGATAGCGAAATCGGCTCGCGCCCGGCCGCGGCCCCACCAGAGCTCGGCCAGCGCGACGAGGTTGGCGTCGTTGTCGACATGCACCGGCAGGCCCAGCCGCGCCTCCACCGCGCGGCCCAGCGCCACGTCGCGGTCGATCAGCACCGACGACCACAGCACCTGGCCGCGCGGGCTGTCGATGTAGCCCGGCAGCGCGATCCCCAGCGCCGACAGGTCGGACCGCGCCACGCGCGCCTTGGCGCAGACCGCGTCGATCAGCCCGTCGGTCGCCTCCAGCGCCTGCGGCAGGGTCAGCGCCGTGGGCTGGCGTTCGGCGCGGTGGTCGGCGATCAGGTTGCCCGCGAAATCCACGATGACCGCCGACAGGTCGCGATCCGACAGCTTGATCCCGGCGACCAGATGCGCCCCCGCGCGGACCCCCAGCGCCACCGCCGGCCGGCCCCGCCCGCCCTCGCCGTCGCGCGCGACCTCCTCGATCAGGCCGAGGTCCAGAAGCTCGGTCGCCGTGGTGGTCACCGACGCCGGGCTGACGCCCAGGTCCTTGGCGAGCTGCACCCGGGCGATCAGGCCCGCCGCGCGGATGCGCTCGAACACCTGCAGCCGCAGGGGCCGGAACCCCTCGGCCAGGGACGGCGCCAGCGGCCCGCAGCCGCCGCGCCCGCCCTGCCCCAGACCGTCATGCGCCTGCGGTGCCATTCCTTCGCCTTCCGAACTAATCTCGCCCGGGGTGGATCGGCAGACCGCCCATCCGAGGTGCCCGGGCGGCCCGGGATGCCCGTTCGCGCGCCGCGGTCAGAATGCGACCGCAGTTTTATTTTGACAACTGAAATTAGTCCATGCAGTTTTCGCGCCGTATCGACGAATCCGTCGGACCTGCCATGCCTTGGCTGCATCCTCGGGAGGGATAACATGAAGAAGGCACTTCTGGCCGCCGTCATCGCGACGGCAGGCTTTTCGTCGGCCGCGTCCGCGCAGGCCCCCACCGTCTGCGTGAGCTGGTCGAACTTCCAGGAAGAGCGCTGGAAGACCGACGAGGCCGCGATCAAGGGCGCGCTCGAAGCCGCCGGGGCGACCTACGTGTCGGCCGACGCGCAGGCCTCGGCCGCCAAGCAGCTGACCGACATCGAGGCGCTGATCGCGCAGGGCTGCAACGCGCTGATCATCCTCGCCATGGACAAGGACGCGATCGGCCCGGCCGTCGATGCCGCCGCCGCCGAGGGGATCCCGGTCATCGGCTACGACCGCCTGATCGAGGATCCGCGGACCTTCTACCTGACCTTCGACAACGTGGGCGTCGGCAAGATCATCGCCGAGAACGTCTTCGCCGCCGCGCCGACCGGCAACTATGCGATCATCAAGGGCGACCCGGGCGACCCGAACGTCGGCTTCCTGCTGCAGGGCATGATGAGCGTCATCCAGCCCGCCGTGGATTCGGGCGACATCAAGATCGTCGGCGAAGCCTCGACGCCCGGCTGGGCCCCCGATGCGGCGCAGGCGAACATGGAGCAGATCCTGACCGCCAACAACAACGACATCCAGGCGGTCCTGTCGATGAACGACGGCATGGCCGGCGGCGCCATCGCGGCGCTGAAGGCGCAGGGCCTGAACGTGCCGATCGGCGGCCAGGACGGCGACCTCGCCGCGCTGAACCGCGTGGCGCGGGGCGAGCAGACCGTGTCGGTGTGGAAGGACGCCCGCGCGCTGGGCAAGGCCGCGGGCGAGATCGCCGTGGCGCTGGCCGGCGGCGCGGCGCTCGATGCGGTGCCGAACGCGATCAAGTTCTCGGACGGCCCGAACAAGGTCGAGATGAACGCGATCCTGCTGACGCCGACGCCGATCACCAAGGACAACCTGAACGTGGTGATCGACGCGGGCCACATCACCAAGGAACAGGCCTGCGAAGGCGCGATGGCCGGCGTCGCGGCCTGCGGCACCTGAGCCTGACCTCGGGCCGATCCCGGAGACGGGGTCGGCCCCTTCACACGAAGGGCCGGCGAACGGCCCCGGCGTTAGCGAAGGGTCGCCAATCGGCCCGGAGGGCCACGGGGGGGAAACGATGGCGCAGCAGACCACGAACCTGGACCCGCATGCCGGGGCCTTCACCCGCTTCCTGCGCGCGACCGAGATCGACACCCGCCTTCTGGGCATGGTCGCGGCCCTTGCCGCCATCTGGGTCGGCTTTCACCTCTATGGCGTGATCGTCAACGGCAACGGGGCGTTCCTCACGCCGCGCAACCTGTGGAACATCAGCGTCCAGACCGCGTCGGTCGGCATCATGGCCTGCGGCATGGTGCTGGTCATCATCACCCGCCACATCGACCTGTCGGTCGGATCGCTGCTCGGCTTCACCGCCATGATCATGGGGATGTGGCAGGTCGAATGGTTCCCGCAGGTCGTGGGCCTCGGCAACTGGTCGATCGTCGTCACCACCATCGTCCTCGGCCTCGCGCTCGGCACCGCCGTCGGAGCCTTCCACGGCTGGCTCGTGGCCTACCGCGGCATCCCGGCCTTCATCGTCACGCTCGGCGGCCTGCTGATCTGGCGCGGGGCCGCGTTCCTCGTCGCGCGCGGCCGCACCATCAGCCCGGTGGACGAGAACTTCGCGCTGCTCGGCGGCGGGCCCTTCGGGTCGGTCGGGGCCACCTGGTCCTGGGTCGTGGGCCTGCTCGGCTGCGCCGCCGTCCTGTGGATGATCTGGAACGGCCGCCGCAACCGCGAGCGGCACGGCTTCCCGCAGCGGCCGATGTGGGCGGAATACTTTCTGGCCGCGCTCGGCTGCGGGCTCAGCATCGGGGCGACGCTGCTGGTCAACGCCTACCCCTGGCCGCGCGGCATCGTCACCGCATGGGCGGCCGAAAACAACGTGACCGTCCCGCCGGAAGGCCTGTTCATCAGCCACGGCTTCGCCATCCCGGTGCTGATCCTGATCGTCGTGGCCATCGTCATGACCGTCCTGATGTCGCGCACCCGGTTCGGCCGCTACGTCTATGCCATCGGCGGCAACCCCGACGCGGCGCTGCTGGCGGGGATCAACGTCAAGTGGATGACGGTCAAGATCTTCGCGCTGATGGGGTTCCTGACGGCGCTGTCGGCCGTCGTCGCCTCGGCCCGCCTGAACAGCGCGACCAACGCGCTCGGCACGCTCGACGAGCTCTACGTCATCGCCGCCGCCGTCATCGGCGGCACGTCGCTCGCCGGCGGGGTCGGCACGATCTACGGCGCGATCCTCGGCGCGCTGGTGATGCAGTCGCTGCAGTCGGGCATGGTGCTGCTGGGCTTCGACGCCGCCGCGCAGAACATCGTCGTGGGTATCGTGCTGGTGCTCGCCGTCTATGTCGATACGCTCTACCGCAAATCCGTGAAGTGAGGGCGCAGCCATGACCGACCGCGGAACCCCCCTTGTCGAGCTGCGCGACATCTCGATCTCGTTCGGCGGGATCAAGGCCGTCGACCACGTCTCGATCGACCTCTACCCGGGCGAGGTCGTGGGCCTCCTCGGCCACAACGGCGCGGGGAAGTCCACGCTGATCAAGTGCCTGTCGGGGGCCTACCGCAAGGACGCGGGCCAGATCCTGATCAACGGCCAGCCGGTGGAGATCACCAACCCGCGCGACGCCCGCGCCCAGAACATCGAGACGATCTACCAGACGCTCGCGCTCGCCGACAACCTGAACGCGGCCTCGAACCTGTTCCTGGGGCGCGAGCTCGTGGGGCCGGGCGGCTTCGTGGACGATTCGGCGATGGAGGCCGAGACGCGGAAGATCATGGGGCGGCTCAACCCCAACTTCCGCAAGTTCAACGTGCCCGTCTCGGCGCTGTCGGGCGGCCAGCGGCAGTCGGTCGCCATCGCCCGCGCGGTCTATTTTAACGCCAAAATCCTGATCATGGACGAGCCGACGGCGGCTCTGGGTCCGCACGAGACGCGGATGGTGGCCGAGCTGATCCAGGAGCTGAAGCGGCAGGGCCTCGGCATCTTCCTGATCGAGCACGACATCCACGCGGTCATGGACCTCTGCGACCGCGCCGTAGTGATGAAGAACGGCCAGCGCGTCGGGACCGTGAACGTCAAGGACGTGACCGACGACGACATCCTTGGCATGATCATCCTCGGGAAGAAACCGCCGCAGGCCGTGTGATGTACATCGGACTGGATCTCGGCACGTCCGGCCTGAAGGGCGTGCTGATCGACGACGGCCAGGCGGTGGTGGCCGAGGCGACCGCGCCCCTGACCGTCAGCCGCCCGCGGGACGGGTGGAGCGAGCAGGCCCCCGCCGACTGGATCGCCGCCGCCGAGGCGGTGCTGGACCGGCTTTCGGCGCATGGGCTGGGCGGCGTTCAGGGCATCGGGCTGTCCGGGCAGATGCACGGGGCCACGCTGCTCGACGCGGCCGACGAGGTGCTGCGGCCCTGCATCCTGTGGAACGACACCCGCGCCCATGCCGAGGCGGCGGAGATGGACGCGGACCCGCTGTTCCGCCGCGTGACGGGCAACATCGTCTTCCCGGGCTTCACCGCACCCAAGGTCGCCTGGGTCGCGGCGCACGAACCCGCCATCCGCGACCGGCTGGCCAAGGTGCTGCTGCCCAAGGACTACCTGCGGCTGTGGCTGACCGGCGAGCACGTGGCCGAGATGTCGGATGCGGCGGGGACGGCGTGGCTCGACACCGGCGCGCGGGACTGGTCGGACGATTGCCTGACGGCAACGGGGCTGGGCCGCGAGAACATGCCGCGGCTGGTGGAGGGATCGCAGACAAGCGGCACCCTGCGCCCCGACCTCGCGGCGCGCTGGGGGCTGCCGACGGGCGTGACCGTGGCCGGCGGCGGCGGGGACAACGCGGCCTCGGGCGTGGGGGTGGGCGTGGTGCGGGCGGGCGAGGCCTTCGTCTCGCTCGGCACCTCGGGCGTCCTGTTCGCGGCGAACGACGGCTACCGGCCCGACCCGGCCACGGCGGTGCACACCTTCTGCCACGCGCTGCCCGGCACCTGGCACCAGATGGGCGTGATCCTTGCCGCGACCGATGCGCTGAACTGGTATGCCGGTCTGGTCGGGGCCGATGCGGCGGCGCTGACGCAGGGCGCCGGGGCGCTGGCCGCGCCCGGGCGGACGCTGTTCCTGCCCTATCTCGGCGGCGAGCGGACGCCGCTGAACGACGCCGCCATCCGGGGCGCCTTCATCGGCCTCGAACACGCGACCGACCGGGCCGCCGCCACGCGGGCGGTGCTGGAGGGCGTGACCTTCGCCATCCGCGACTGCCGCGACGCGCTGGCGGCGACGGGCACCCGGATCGAGCGGCTGCTGGCAGTCGGCGGCGGCTCGCGGTCGGACTACTGGCTCCAGGCCATCGCCACGGCCCTGGGGGTGCCGGTGGACCTGCCCGTCGCGGGCGACTTCGGCGGCGCCTTCGGGGCCGCGCGGCTCGCGCTCATGGCCGCGACCGGCGCGGGGGCCGAGATCGCCACCCGCCCGCAGATCGCGCGGACCATTGACCCCGACGCGCGGCTGACGGCAGCCTTCGACGCCGGCCACGCGCGATTCCGCGCCGCCCGCGCCGCCATCAAGGGCCTGACATGACCGACTTCTTCCACGGCATCCCGCGCGTCACCTTCGACCCGCAGGCCGACCACGACTTCGCCTTCCGCGCCTACGACCCCGACGAGGTCGTCATGGGCAAGCGGATGGAGGATCACCTGCGCTTCGCCGCGGCCTACTGGCATTCGTTTGCCTGGCCCGGCGGCGACCCCTTCGGCGGGCAGACCTTCGACCGCCCCTGGTTCGGCGACACGCTGGAGCTCGCCCGGCTGAAGGCGGAGGTGGCCTTCGAGATGTTCGACATCCTCGGCGTGCCCTTCTACTGCTGGCACGACGCCGACATCCGCCCAGAGGGCGCGACCTTCGCCGAGAGCAAGCGGAACTTCGACACCATCATCGACCTGCTCGCGGAGAAGCAGGCGACCCACAAGGCCCAGCTCCTCTGGGGCACGGCCAACATGTTCAGCCACCGCCGCTGGATGGCGGGCGCGGCGACGAACCCCGACCCCGACGTCTACGCCTATGCCGCGGCGACCGTGAAGGCCTGCATGGACGCGACGCACCGCCTTAAGGGGCAGAACTACGTCCTGTGGGGCGGGCGCGAGGGCTACGAGACGCTGCTGAACACCGACCTCAAGGCCGAACGCGCCCATGCGGGCCGCTTCCTGCAGCAGGTCGTGGACTACAAGCATCGCATCGGGTTCAAGGGCGCAATCCTGATCGAGCCGAAGCCGCAGGAGCCGTCGAAGCACCAGTACGACTACGACGTCGCCACCGTCTACGGCTTCCTCAAGGCGTTCGGGCTGGAAGGCGAGGTCCAGGTCAACATCGAGCAGGGCCACGCGATCCTCGCGGGCCATTCCTTCGAGCACGAGCTGGCCCTGGCGGCGGCGCTGGGGATCTTCGGGTCGATCGACATGAACCGCAACGACTACCAGTCCGGCTGGGATACCGACCAGTTCCCGAACAACGTCCCCGAAACCGCGCTGGCCTACTACGAGGTCCTGCGCGCGGGCGGCTTCACCACCGGCGGCACCAACTTCGACGCCAAGGTGCGCCGCCAGTCGCTCGACCCCGCCGACCTGATCCTTGCGCATGTGGGCGCGATGGATACCTGCGCCCGCGGCTTGAAGGCGGCCGCGGCCATGCTCGAGGACGGCGAGCTGGAAGCGGCGCGGCGCGACCGCTACCGGGGCTGGGACACGCCCGCCGCGCAGGCAATGCTCGCGGGCAGCCTGGAACAGGCCGCCGCGCGGGTGGGTGACGAGGGGCTGGAGCCGCAGCCCCGGTCGGGTCGGCAGGAGCGGCTGGAGAACCTGGTCAACCGCTTCGTCTGACCTTCATCTTCCCTTCAAATATCCCCGCCGGAGGCTCCCGCCTTGCCGCCTGCGGACCGCATGAGGTGCGCGATGTCCCGCTACGACGCCATGACCTACAACCGGTGCGGAAGGTCCGGCCTGATGCTGCCGGCGATCAGCCTGGGCCTCTGGCACAACTTCGGCCATGACACGGCCCATGACACGAAGCGCGCGCTGATCCGCACCGCCTGGGACGCCGGGATCACGCATTTCGACCTTGCGAACAACTACGGCCCGCCCCCCGGGAGCGCCGAGGAAGCCTTCGGCGAGATCCTGCGGACCGACCTGCGCGGGCACCGCGACGAACTCATCATCTCCTCCAAGGCCGGCTACCGGATGTGGGACGGGCCCTACGGCGAATGGGGCAGCCGGAAGTACCTCATCGCCTCCTGCGACCAGTCGCTGCGGCGGATGGGGCTCGACTACGTCGACATCTTCTATTCCCACCGCTTCGACCCCGACACGCCGCTGGAAGAGACGATGGGCGCGCTCGACCACATCGTGCGGTCGGGGCGCGCGCTCTATGTCGGGCTGTCGTCCTACAACAGCCAGCGCACGCGCGCGGCGGCGGCGATCCTGAAGGACCTCGGCACGCCGGTGCTGATCCACCAGCCGAGCTATTCGATCCTCGACCGCTGGGTGGAGGCCGACGGGCTGAAGGACACGCTCGCCGACCTCGGGATCGGGTCCATCGCCTACGTGCCGCTGGCGCAGGGGCTGCTGACCGGCAAGTATCTGAACGGGATCCCCGACGGCAGCCGCGCGGCGCAGGACAAGTCGCTCGCGCCCGCGCTGGTGGAGCGGACGGTGCAGAAGGTGCGCGCCCTGAACGACATCGCGGCCGCGCGCGGGCAGAGCCTGGCGCAGATGGCGCTGGCCTGGGTCCTGCGCGGCGGCGGCATCACCAGCGCGCTGATCGGCGCGAGCAGGCCCGCCCAGATCACCGACTGCCTCGGGGCGCTGTCGACGCCGGACTTCACCGACCGGGAACTCGCCGCCATCGACGCCATCGCACCCGAGGCCGCGGTGAATCTCTGGGCGCAGTCGTCGGAGCGCGGCTGAGATCGGCGTCTCGCCTGCGGCGATGCCGGAGCCTCCGGCGGGGATAGTTGAGGGAAGATGAAGACGCGGGCGGTGCCGCCTGTCGTGAACGGCGGGACTGCGCTACAGCACCTCGGCCACCGCGACGATCCGCCGTTCCTCGACCGACCTGACCGCGGCTTCGGCGAGCGCGAGCGCCCGCAGGCCATCCTCGCCGGAAGGGTCGGCCGCTGCCTTGCCCTCCATTGCCGCGACGAAGGCCGCGATCTCGGCGGCGTAGGCGTCGAGGTAGCGCGTCATGAAGAAGTCGTGCAGCGGCGGACGGGTATAGCCCGCGGCGGTCGCGAGCTCGATGCCGACGGGGCGCTGGTTCTCGGCCGAGATCATGCCCAGCGACCCGTGCACCTCGATCCGCTGGTCGTAGCCGTAGGTCGCCCTGCGGCTGTTCGAGATCACCGCCTGCCGCCCCGACGCGGTGCGCAGCAGCACCTGCACGCTGTCATGGTCGCCCGCCCGGCCGATCGCGGGGTCCACGAGCACGGCGGCGGTCGCGGCCACGTCGGCGATCTCCTCGCCCAGCAGGAAGCGCGCCATGTCGAAGTCGTGGATCGTCATGTCGCGGAAGATGCCGCCCGACCGCGCGATGTAGTCGACGGGCGGGGGTGCCGGGTCGCGGCTGGTGATGACCGCCATCTCGACCGCGCCGATGTCGCCCGCGTCGATCCGGTCGCGCAGGGCGCGGAAATGCGGATCGAAGCGGCGGTTGAAGCCGACCATCAGCACGCCCGCTTCCGCCCGGACGACCCGGAGGCAGGCCTTCACGCGATGAAGGTTCAGGTCGATGGGCTTTTCGCAGAACACCGCCTTGCCCGCGCGCACCGCGCGTTCGATCAGGTCGGCGTGGGTGTCGGTCGGGGTGCAGATGACAACCGCGGCAACATCGGGCGCCGTCAGGATCGCGTCGATGCCGCGCACCTCGGCCCCGTGCCGCGCGGCCAGCGCCTGCGCCGCGCCGGGCAGTGCGTCGGCGACCGCGACCAGTCGCGCAGCGGGGTTGCCCGATACCGCGCGGGCGTGGACCTTGCCGATACGTCCCGCCCCGAGCAGCCCGAATCCGATCGTCATCCCCGCCTCCCTTCGCGCGGGCCAGCGCGCTCGCGTCGTCGCCGCTTATCACGGCGCGGGTGGCCGACGCCATGCAGGACCGCGCGGCGGGAGAGAAGGAACTTTGGACCGCGACCGGGACCGGCCGGCCACGCCGTCCGCTGCGATGCTCTGCCCGTCAGGCCGCCGAGCGCGCCTCGAGGCCGGACAGCAATCGCTCGCGGGATTGCGCATAGACCGCGCGCACCTCCGCCAGATCGACCTCTGCCGACTGTCCCCGCGCCGCCGCGCGTTCGCCCGCGTGGCACAGGTCGGCGAGCGTCGCGAGCCCGAGGTTCAGCGCGGACCCCTTCAGGAAATGCAGGTCGGCCTCCAGCCCGGGGTCGCCGACCGGCGACAGCCGCGCCACGACCTCGTCGGCCTCGTCCAGGAACAGGGCGATGACTTCGGCAAAGCCGTCGGCCCCGATCTCGTCCTGCAGTTCGTCCACGCGGTCCCAGTTGATCATCGCCCGACCCTTCCTTCGATCCCGGCTTGTCGCAGCCAAAGGTTAAGGAAAGGTGCATCCTGACGAGGCCCCGCCAGGACGTCGCGCATTTTCCGGGTTCACCCGCCGTTAAGGCGCGCGTGCGAGGGTCGCGGCATGAGACAGGAACCCCGCGCCGCCCCGGACCGAGACTCCCCGCCCGCCGCGACGGGCGCACCCGCGCCGCGCGTCCTGGTCGTCGACGACAGCCGGGCGCAGCGGACCGTGCTCGCGCTCCTGCTGCGGCGCTGGGGCTTCGACGTGGCCGAGGCGGCCTGCGGCGAAGACGCGCTGGCACTCTATGACCGGGGCCGCTTCGATTTCGTCCTCAGCGACTGGATGATGCCGGGCATGACCGGCGTCGATTTCTGCCGCGCCCTGCGCGCGCGCGGGCAGGAACGCTACAGCTACTTCATCCTGCTCACCTCCAAATCCGGCAAGGCCGAAGTCGCCGATGGTCTCGAAGGCGGGGCCGACGACTTCGTGGCCAAGCCCGTCAACGCCGACGAACTCCGCGCCCGCCTGCGCGCGGGCGAGCGCATCCTGCGCATGCAGGAGGAACTGGTCGCAAAGAACAAGGTGATCGGGGACACGCTGAACGAACTGCAGAAGGTCTATGATTCGCTCGACCGCGACCTGATCGAGGCGCGCAAGGTCCAGGAAACGCTGATCCGCGAACGCCACCGCGATTTCGGCGCGGCCGCCGTCAGCATCCTGATGCGCCCCTCCGGCCACGTCGGCGGCGACCTTGCCGGATTCTTCCGCATCAACGCCTCGCGGATCGCCGTCTACTCGGTCGATGTCGCGGGCCACGGCGTCGCCTCGGCGATGATGACGGCGCGGCTGTCGGGCCTCTTGTCGGGCAACTCGGTCGAAGGCAACATCGCGCTCACGACCGACAGCGAAGGGCAGGTCGTGGCCTTCCCGCCCGAGCAGGTCGCGGCGCGGCTGAACCGCATGATGATCGCGGACATGCAGGTCGAGCAGTACATCACGCTGGCCTATGCCGAGGTCGACCTGACGACGGGCCGCATCGCCATGGTGCAGGCCGGGCATCCCCACCCTGTCATCCTGCGCGCGGACGGCGCGGTGGACCGACTGGGGGCGGGCGGGCTGCCGGTGGGCCTGCTGGACGAGGCGGTGTACGAACGCACCGAGGCGCATCTTTCGCCCGGCGACCGTCTGGTGCTGATGTCGGACGGCATCACCGAATGCCCCGACCCCGCGGGGGGCGAACTGGGGTTCGACGGGCTGTCCCGCATCCTGGCGGGCCTCGCCGCGCTGGACAGCCCGGCTTTGCTGGAGGGCGTGGTCTGGGCGCTGGCCGATCATCACGGGACCGACGCCTTTCCCGACGACGTATCGGGCGTGATCTGCGACTACAGCGGACCGGATGCGCGGACGGCGTGACGGCGCGGTCCTCCGCCCACGCTCCTCCGGCCCGGAAGGCGTGCGCCGTATCGGCACCGGAACGCTCCGCGGCTCGCGCGCGGCGCACCCGGGCTTGCGCACGGCTTCCGATGCCCGACCAGGCGGCTTCGGCCCCGCCGCGATCCGGCAGGCCGGGCCGCCGTCACCCGACCGCCAGCAGCGCGGCCGCGGCCAGGATCACGATCCAGACCCGCCACAGCACGCTGACCGCGCGGTCGATGTCGGCGGCTGCCGCGTCACCGCGGCCTTCGGGCCAGACCCAGGGCTCGTCGCGCCGCTGTCCGTGATAGCTGCGCGGGCCCGAAAGCCGCAGGTCCAGCACCACGGCCATGGCCGCTTCGGGCCAGCCCGCGTTGGGGCTGCGGTGCAGCCGCGCGTCGCCCAGGATCGGTCGCCAGGCGGCGACGCCGTGCGTCAGCGCGATCAGCGCCGCGGTCAATCGCGCGGGAATCAGGTTCAGAAGATCGTCGAGGCGCGCCGCGGCCCAGCCGAAACGCGCGTGGCGCGGGGTGCGGTGGCCGATCATGCTGTCGGCGGTATTGGTGATCTTGTAGAGCATCAGCCCGGGCAGGCCCGCCACCAGATACCACAGGACCGGGGCGACCACCCCGTCCGACAGGTTTTCGGCCGCGCTTTCGACGGCGGCGCGGGCGACCTCGGCCTCGGTCATCGCGGCGGTGTCGCGGCCGACGATCATCGCTACCGCCCGTCGCCCGTCGCCGAGCGACAGGCGCAGCCCCGCCGCCACGGCGCGCACATGGTCGCAGAGGCTGCGCTGGGCAAGCAGGATCGCCACCACCACGACCTCCACCAGTCCCCCGTCAGGCAGCGCCGCGATGGCCCAGCCGAGCGCCAGCGCGGCCAGCCCCAGGCCCGCCATCGCCAGCACGCCCGCCGCGCGCGAGCCGTCGTTGAGGCGCCGGTCGGCCCAGTCCACGGCGCGGCCCATCAGCACCGCCGGGTGCGGCCAGCGGTCCCACAGCCAGCGCGGCTCGCCCAGCGCGGCGTCGAGAATCAGCGCGGGGACCAGCAACGCGGCGCTCATTCGCACCTGCTGCACGCCAAGGTTGCAACAGCCTGCGGCATTTCCGTCACTGTCGCTCCACCACCGCGTCACGCTTTCTTAACCCCCCTATGTTGCCTTGATTTTGCGCGGAAGTGGAACAGACTTTTCAGCGAGGAGGGCGCATCGATGCTGGAGTTCCTGCCACAAGAGGTGCGCGACGCGATCGCGGCCGCGCGCAGGCGCGACCTGCGCCGCCGGTCGCGCCTGCACGCCCGGGTGGGCGAGGCGGTGTTTCCGATCCTGCGCTTTTGGGACGAAGGCTTCGCGCTCGACGCCGCGCTGTCGCCGCCGCTGCGCGGCGTGGTCGACATCTACGACGGCGGCCGCCACATCCTGCGCTGCCTCGTCGTGACCTCCACCGCCGAGAACGGCGAACTCGTCTGCGATTTCAAGCGGTCCACCGCCGTCACCGGGCGCGCGCCGCTGGACTACGGGCTGGACCGCGCGGCACCGGCGGGGTTGATCGCCAAGACCTGATCACTGCAGGTCGGCGAAGGCCGCCTGCAGCCGCCCCACGGCGGCCTCGACCTGCGCGCGGGGCGCGGCGATGTTGAAGCGCAGGTGCATGTCGCCTCCGGTGCCGAAGCTCGGCCCGTGGTTCGCGGCGATCATCGCCTGGCCCTGCACCCGCGCCAGCACCTCGTCCAGCGTCATGCCGGTGCCCGCGAAGTCGACCCAGGCGAGGTAGGTCCCCTCCAGCCGCATCGACCGCACCCCCGGGATCGCGGCGAGCCCCGCGTCGAACAGCGCGCGGTTGCCGTCGAGGTAGGCCATCAGCGCGTCGACCCAGGCGGCGCCGCCCGGCGAATAGGCCGCGGTCGCCATGTGCAGCCCGAAGGCGTTGGGCGAGATGCCCAGCGCCACCACCCGCCCGGCAAAGCGCTGCCGCAGCGCGGGATCGGCGATGATGACGTTGCCGGTATGGGCCCCGGCGATGTTGAAGGTCTTGGTCGGCGCGGTCATCATCACCAGTCGGCCGGCGATGTCCGGCGCGGCGCGCGGCATCGCGGTGTGACGGTGGCCGGGGTAGACCAGGTCGTGGTGGATCTCGTCCGACACCAGGATCAGGTCGCGGCGGATGCAGAAATCGGCGACCGCGCGCAGCTCGCCGCGCGACCAGACGCGCCCGCCGGGGTTGTGCGGCGAACACAGGATCAGCATCCGGGCGTTGGCCGGCAGCGCCGCGTCCCACGCCGCGACATCGAGCTCATGCCGCCCGTCGACCACCGCCAGCGGGCATTCCACGACCGCGCGCCCCGCCGCGCGGATGACGCGGGCGAAGGCGTGGTAGACCGGCGTCATCAGCACCACGCCGTCGCCCGGCGCGGTGAAGGCGTCGACACACAGCGCGGTGCCGTTGACCAGCCCGTGCGTGCTGAAGACATGGGCCGGATCGACCTCCCACCCGTGGCGTTCGGCCATCCACCAGCGGATCGCCTCCAGATACCGGCTGTCGTCGCCGAAATAGCCGTAGATACCATGGGCGGCCATGCGCTCGACCGCCGCCTGGACGCAGGGCGGCGGGCGGAACTCCATGTCGGCGACCCACATCGCGAGGCCCCGGTCGGGCGGCACGCCGAACTGGTGGGCCATCATGTCCCACTTCACGCAGTGCGTGCCGCGGCGGTCTACGCTCTCGTCGAAGATGCTGTCCATGCCGCCCGTCTTGCACCGGAATGGTGGCGGACGTAAATCGCCCGGATGATCCGCAACATCCTGATCCACCCCGATCCGCGCCTGAGGAAGCCCTGCCCGCCGGTCGCCGCGATCACTGATGAGCTGCGGCTGCTTGCCCGCGACATGCTCGAGACGATGTATGCCGCCCCCGGCGTGGGCCTTGCCGCGCCGCAGGTGGGGGTCACCGCGCGGCTGATCGTGATGGACTGCATCAAGGACAAGGACGTGCCCCCCCGCCCGATGGCGCTGGTCAACCCGCAGGTCCTCTGGCGGTCCGAGGAACTGCACACCTACGACGAGGGCTGCCTGTCCATTCCCGACCAGTATGCCGAGATCGACCGCCCCGCCGAGGTGCGGGTGCGCTGGATGGACCTCGACGGCGCGGAGCAGGAAGAGCACTTCGCCGGCCTCTGGGCGACCTGCGTGCAGCACGAGATCGACCACCTGGATGGGCGGCTGTTCATCGACTACCTGGGGCCGCTGAAGCGCCAGATGATCACCCGCAAGATGGAAAAGCTGAAGCGCGAGCGGGCGCGCGAGATGGGGGCGGGGGGCGCGTGACCGCGCGCCGCTGCCTGCCCTGGCCCGACCCGCGGCTGCGGACGGCGGCCGCGCCGGTCGCGGCGGTCACGCCCGGGATCCTCGCACACTGGGCCGACATGATCGACACGATGGAGGCGATGCCGGGCGTCGGCCTCGCCGCGCCGCAGATCGGGGTGATGCTGCGGCTGGCCGTGGTGGATGCGTCCGAGACGCGGGGGCAGGCGGTGCGGATGGCCAACCCGCGCCTCCTGCACGCGAGCGGCCAGCTGCGCGAGCAGGCCGAGGCGAGCCCCAACCTGCCCGGCGTCGGTGCCGTCATCGCGCGCCCGCGCGCCGTCACCGTCGCGTTCCTCAACGCCGACGGGGTGGAGGAGGAGCGCGACTTCGTGGGCCTCTGGGCGACCTCGGTGCAGCACCAGATCGACCACCTCGACGGGCGGATGTTCTTCGACCGGCTGTCGCCGCTGAAGCGGCAGATGCTGTTGAAGCGCGCCGCGAAGGTGCGGGGATGAGGGTCATCTTCATGGGCTCCCCGGACTTCGCGGTGCCGGCCCTGCGGGCGGTCGCGTCGCGGCACCGGGTGGCCTGCGTCTACACCCAGCCGCCGCGCCCGGCAGGGCGGGGGCAGGCGGCGCGGCCGACCGCGGTGCACGAAGCAGCCGCGACGCTGGGGCTCGAGGTCCGCAGCCCTGCCTCGCTGAAGGGGGCCGAGACGCAGGAGGCCTTCGCTGCGCTCAGCGCCGATGTCGCGGTCGTCGTGGCCTACGGGCTGATCCTGCCCCAGGCGGTGCTCGACGCGCCCGCGCGCGGTTGCCTGAACATCCACGCCTCGCTTCTGCCGCGCTGGCGCGGGGCGGCCCCGATCCACCGGGCGGTGCTGGCGGGGGATGCGGAAACCGGCGTCTGCATCATGCGGATGGAGGCGGGGCTCGACACCGGCCCGGTGCTGCTGCGCCGGGCGGTCCCGATCGGGCCCGCCGACACCTCGGGCGACCTGCACGACCGGCTGGCGGACCTGGGGGCGGAGATGATCATGCAGGCGCTCGCCGCGTCCGACCTGCCCGCCGCGCCGCAGGAGGCGGAGGGCGTGACCTATGCCGCCAAGATCGCCAAGGCCGAGGCGCGGATCGACTGGACCCGCAGCGCGGCCGAGGTCGCGCGCCGGATCAACGGCCTGTCGCCCGCGCCGGGGGCCTGGACGATGGCGGGGGCGGAGCGGTTGAAGCTGTTGCGCGCCACCGCGGGTCCGGGCGACGGCGCGCCCGGGCAGGTGACCGGCGACGGGACGATCGCCTGCGGGACGGGTGCCGTCGCGGTCGCCACCGCGCAGCGCGAAGGCCGCCGCGCCGCGCCCTGGGCCGAGCTCCTGCGCGGCTGGACCCCGCCGCGCCTTGCCTGACCGGCCGGCAGGATCCATCTTCACCCCATGCAGATCCTCGTCCTGATCGTCGTCGGCGCCGCCGCGGGCTTCATCGCCACGCGGCTGATGCGGGTGGAACTCGACATCGTGTCGACCATCGTGGTGGGGGCGATCGGCGCAGGCCTCGGCTGGCTCGCGCTGCGGTCGCTGTTCGTGCTGTCGGGCTGGCTGGTGCTGGCGGTGGGCGCGGTCCTCGGCGCGATGCTGGTGACCTGGGCCTGGGCGCGGTTCTTCCGTTAATCGAGCCGCCGGGCCAGATCGCGCAGCGAGAAGCCGCGGTCGCCGCCCCAGGCCTGCCGCCCCGCCCAGGCGGCGAACAGCATCGCAGCCCTGTCCTTCGACTGCATCCGCGCGGCCAGCGCCGCCTCGACCCCTGCGCGCCATTGCTGCGCCCGCGGCCCGTCGGGGGGCGGCACGTCGGGCAGGGCCTTCAAGAGCGCGACCGCACCCTTTGCCGTCAGCGGCGCGGTGCCCTCGGCCTCCGCGAGGGCGGCGTCGGCGGCGTCCCAGGCGGCCGCGCGGGCCAGCGCCACCATCCCGTCGGCCGTCCCGTATCGTTGCACCAGCGTCGCCGGGGCCAGGCCTGCGGCGCGCGCCACGTTGCGAAAGCTCGCGGCGCGGGTGCCGCCTTCGGCCAGCAGGCGGCGGACCTGGGCCAGGACATCGGCATCGGGGATCGTGCGGGTGCGCGGCATGCGCGCAGGATTGCAGAACGCCCGTTCGGAATCAACGCTTGGGCGCGCCGGGCCGCGGCGGCAGGGAGCGATATACCGGCAGCCGCCAGCCGAAGGCGAGCGACCCGGCCCGCAGGACCAGCGTGACCGCGGCGCAGGCGACCAGCGGCCAGGCCCCGCCCGCGCCCATCGCCGCAACCGCCACGGCCGCCACCGCGCCCGCGAAGCAGGCGGTGACGTAAAGCTCGCCCGCCTTCAGCACCAGCGGCACCTCGTTGCAGACGACATCCCGCATCAGCCCGCCGAGCGTGCCGGTGACCATCCCCATGACCAGCACGACGGGCCAGCCCGCCCCCTGCGCCAGCGCCGCGGCCACCCCCGCGGGCACCGCCACGGCCAGCGCGCAGGCGTCGAGCCAGGCGACCGCCCGCAGCCGACTTTCCAGCAGATGCGCGGTGAAGAACACCGCCAGCGCGGCCAGCGACGCCACCGCCAGCAGCCCCGGGTCCGCCATCCAGAACACCGGCCGGTCCAGCAGCACGTCGCGCAGCGTGCCGCCGCCCACGCCCGTCAGGCAAGCCACGAAGATGAACCCCACCACGTCGAGCTGCGACCGGCTGGCCACCAGCGCCCCGGTCAGCGCGAAGACCGTGACGCTGGCATAGTCGAGCAGCCGCACCGCCTCGAAATCGAATGCGAGGCCGGTCACTTGAAGGGGGCCATCCCGGCGCGGGCGAGCGCGTCGGCGCGTTCGTTCTCGACGTGACCGGCGTGGCCGCGGATCCACTGCCAGACGACCCGGTGGCGCGCCTGCGCGGCGTCGAGCCGCCGCCACAGGTCGGCATTCTTGACCTCGTCGCGCCCCGCGGTGCGCCAGCCGTTGCGCTTCCAGCCGTGGATCCACTGGGTCACGCCGTTCTTCACATAGGCGCTGTCGGTCACCACGGTCAGCGCGGACGGCTTGGCCAGCGCCTCGAGCGCGCTGATCGCCGCCATCAGCTCCATCCGGTTGTTGGTCGTCTGCGCCTCGCCCCCCGACAGCTCGCGCTCGCGCAGCGTCGCCTCGCCCTCGCGCGCGACCAAGAGGACGCCCCAGCCGCCGGGGCCGGGGTTCCCCGAGCAGGCCCCGTCGGTATAGGCGAACAGCTGCGGCATGCCGGGTGCATACAGTCCCGGACCGCGACCGCAAGGATTTCATGCCGATGTCACCACCGTTTCGCCCCGCCGTTACATCGGGTGCCACCCTCAGGCGGGCCGCGCTGTCCGCGGCTTGCCAACAGAAGGATACGACGATGCGACCAGCGAGACCGACGCTCTCCGCCGCCGCCCTTGCCCTGATGACCGCGCTGCCGCTGGCCGCGCAGGAAACCGGCCCCGGAACCGGGAACGCGATCTTCTTTCACCCCGACGGGGCCGGCGTGAACCAGTGGATGGCCGCGCGGGTGGCCCTGGTCTGGCCGGACGGGATGCTGAACTGGGACCGCCTTCCCGAGATGGGCGTCTACACCGGACACATGGCCGACCGGCTGACCGGCACCTCGAACGGCGGCGCGACGGTGCATGCCTACGGTGTGAAGGTCGTGGCGAACAGTTTCGGCAAGAACGGGACCGAGACCATCATGGACGGCGACCGGCCGGCCCTGTCGCTGGCGCAGCAGGCGATCGCGGCCGGCCGCGCCGTGGCGCTGGTCCAGACCGGCAACATCGCCGAGCCCGGCACGGCGGCCTTCGTCGCCTCGGTCGATGACCGCGACGACGAGGTAAGCATCGCCCTGCAGGTCATCGAGTCGGGCGCGCAGGTGATCCTGTCCGGCGGCGAGCGCAATCTGTTGCCCAAGGGCGTGATGGGCCGCCACGGCGAAGGCGTGCGCGAGGACGGCGTGAACCTGATCGAACGGGCGCAGGAGCTCGGCTACACCGTCGTCTACACCGCCGAGGAGCTGGCCGCGCTCGATTCCGCGACCGCGACCAAGGTGCTGGGCGTCTTCGCCGAGGACCACACGTTCAACGACAACGCCTTCGAGCGCAACGCGATCGACGGCCTGCCATCCTACAAGGAGAGCGCGCCGACCGTCGCCCAGATGATGGATTTCGCGCTGCAGGTCGTCAGCCGCGACCCCGAAGGGTTCTTCGCGGTGGTCGAGGAGGAGGGGACGGACAACATGGCCAACGCGATGAACGCGCAAGGAACGCTCGACGCGCTGGAACGGGCGGACGCGGCCTTCGGCGTGGCGCTCGACTTCGTGGAGGCGAACCCGTCGACCCTGCTTCTGACCGCCGCCGACAGCGACGCGGGCGGGATGCAGGTCCTTTCGGGGGCCGAGGCACCCGAAGGCGGCGCGGTGCGGGCGACGACGGCGGGCGGCGGCATCCTGAAGGGGCAGCAGGGCTACATGGGCGACGTCTTCATGTCGGCCCCGGATGCGAACGGGGTCTCGATGCCCTTCGGCCTGGCCTTCATCGGCACGAACGACGTGAACGGCGGCATCCTGGTCCGCGGGGCGGGCCTGAACGCCGACAGGATCGCGCCGCTGATGGACAACACCGATGTCTACGAGCTGATGCGCGCGACGATGTTCGGCCCGGCAGGCTGATTTCACGACACGGGCGGATGTCGCTTTCCGACCTCAGGCGGTCGGCGCGCCTTCGGTGGCGGGCCGGCCGCTCTGGCATGCAGGGGCCGGACTTCCGGGGGTTCGGGCGATGAAGACGCATGTGCGGGCGCTGGTCGTGGGCGGCGGCGCGGTGGGGACGGGGATCGCCTACCACCTGGCCCGCGCCGGCTGGGACACGCTGATGGTCGAACGCGACGAGCTGACGGCGGGCTCCACCTGGCACGCCGCGGGCCTCCTGCCCCTGTTCAACATGGGCTACGCCACGACCCACATCCACAAGTATTCGGTCGACTTCTACAAGGGGCTGGAGGCCGAGACGGGCCTGAACCCCGGCTTCTACGTGGTGGGCAACCTGCGGATGGCCCAGCGGCAGGAGCGGATGGACGAATACATGCTGTATTCGTCCGTCGCCGAGACGGCGGGGGTCTACCACGAGTTCCTGACCCCGCGCGAGATCAAGGACCGCTGGCCGCTGGTGCGGACCGAAGACCTGGTGGGCGCGCTGTTCCACCCGCAGGACGGCTACATCAACCCCGCCGACGTGACCCAGGCGATGGCCAAGGGCGCGCGGGCTTTCGGCTGCGCGATCGAGCGGAAGGTGCAGGTGGACGGCTACCGCTGGACCGGGGCGGAGTGGGTCGTGTCCTGCACCCGCATGGCCGACCAGGGCGGGCGCTTGGTCCCGACCGAGGACCGCTTCGAGATCACCGCGGAGCATGTCGTCACCGCCACCGGCAACCACGCCCAGCGCACCGCGCGGCTGCTGGGAATCAAGACCCCCGCCGTGCCGGTCGAGCACCAGTACATCGTCACCGAGCCCGACCCGGTGCTGGTCGACTGGCGCAAGACCAACCCGCAGCATCCCGTCCTGCGCGACGCCGACGCGAAGTGGTATGTGCGCGAGGAACGCGGCGGCTGGATCCTCGGGCCTTACGAGAAGGGCGCGCCCGCGCGCTTTCCCTACGCGGTGCCCGAGAGCTTCCGCGCCGACCTCTTCCCGCTGGACCTCGAGCGGATCGAGGCGGAGTACATGAGCTTCATCCACCGCATCCCGTCCTCGGAAACGGTGGGGCTGAAGGACGATTTCAACGGCCCGATCTGCTACACCCCCGACGGCAATCCGCTGGTCGGCCCCGCGCCGGGCCTGCGCAACATGTGGCTGGCCGAGGGGTTTTCCTTCGGCATCACCGCCGCCGGCGGCACGGGCCATTACCTCGCGCAGATGATGACCGCGGGCGAGGCCGAGATCGACATGGCGAGCCTCGACCCCAGGCGGTTCGGCGGCTGGATGACGACCGCATACGCCTCCCGCAAGAACGAGGAGTGCTACGACCACGTCTTCATCCTCCACCACCCCGACGAGGAGCGCGAGGCCTGCCGCCCGCTGCGCACCGCTCCCGCCTACGACCGGCAGAAGGCGCGCGGCGCGCAGTTCGGGCAGGTGAACGGGTGGGAACGGCCGATCTACTATGGCCCCGTCGGCGCGCCCGACGACTTCGACCATAACACGCGCAGCTTTCGCCGCGGCGGCTGGTGGCAATACGCGGTCGACGAGGCGCGCGCGGTGCGCGAGACGGCGGGGCTGATCGACGCCACGGCCTTCACCAAGCACCTGGTGCGGGGCCCCGGGGCGGCGGCCTTCCTCGACTGGTTCACCTGCAACGCCCTGCCCAAGGTCGGCCGCATCAACCTGACCTACGCGCTGACCGACGCGGGCACGGTGCGCACCGAATACACGATCGTGCGGCTGGCCGAGGACAGCTTCTATCTGGTGTCGGCGGGCGCCTGGACGGCCTATGACGCGGATTTCCTGCTGAAAACGGCCGAGGACCGGCGCGCCGACTTCGGCTGGATCGACATCCACGACGTGACGACCCAATGGGGCGTCTTCGCGCTGGCCGGGCCGAAGGCGCGCGACATCCTGCGCGAGGTCGCCCGCGACGCCGACCCCGCCACGGTCCTGTCCAACAAGCGCTTCCCCTGGCTGTCCTGCCGCGACATCGAGCTCGGCATGTGCCCCGTCCGCGCGATCCGCGTGGCCTACACGGGCGAGCTCGGCTGGGAGCTGCACCACCCGGTCGAGATGCAGCGCTACCTCTGGGATCTCTTGACCCCCGCGCTCGACCGCCACGGCGGCCGGCTGGTCGGTGCCCGCGCGCAGAACTGGCTGCGGCAGGAAAAATCCTACCGGGCGTTCGGAAACGAACTCGGCCGCGACGCGACGCCGCTCGAGGGCGGCCTCGACCGCTTCGTCGACATGACCAAGGACTTCCGCGGCAAGGCCGCGATGCAGGCCACCGGTCTCCGCGCGCAATGCGTGACGGTGCTGATCGACGGCCCGGCGGACACCGACCCCTGGGGGAAGGAGGCGCTGGTCCACCAGGGCCGGAAGGTCGGGCGGCTGACGAGCGGCGGATACTCGGTCGCCTTCGGCAGGCAGATCGGGATGGGCTACGTTCCCGCCGCGCTGGCCGCACCCGGGACGCGGCTGGAGGTGCGGATCAACCGCGATCTCTGGCCCGCGGTGGTGGCCGAGGATTCTCCCTACGATCCGGCGAACACGCGGATCCGGGCGGACGGCTGACGCGCGCGGCCGCCGTTCACCGAACCTTCGCTTGACAGATGCCGCGTTTCGGCCTGTTGCGGTGCCACAGCCCCGGCGGAACCCCATGACCCAGCGCGAGCGCAGGTTTCAAAGGCAGTTCGACGTGATCGCCCGGCTGGTCCCGCCGCTGCGCGGTCCGATGGTCGCCCTGCGGCGCGATAGCTGGTTCCCGCTGCGCTTCCCGCTGTCGCTGCTGCTGATCGCGGGCGGGCTGCTGTCCTTCCTGCCGGTGCTCGGCCTGTGGATGCTGCCCTTCGGGCTGCTCTTGCTGGCCATCGACCTGCCGGTGCTGCGCGGACCGATCGCCGGCCTGATGGTGCGGGGGCGGGTGTCCCTGCGACGGCTGGCACGCCGCTGGCGGGCCTGGCGCCGGGGCTGACCGACCGGCGCGCCCGCCGTCAGGCGAACCGGGCCGGCGACAGCGCCCGCACCAGCGCCGCGTCCGCCGTCGGCGCGCGGCCCGCCAGCAGGTCGGCCGCAAGCCGCGCGGCGGCAGGCGCGGTCTGGAAGCCGTAGCCGCCCTGGCCTGCAAGCCAGAAGAACGACGGCAGCCCCGGGTCGCGGCCGATCACCGGCACGCGGTCGGGTGCGAAGGTCCGCAGTCCCGCCCAGTTCGCGAGCAGCCGCGTCACCGGCGCGGTCACCGCGGCCTCGTAGCGCGCCAGCCCCTCGGCCAGCACCATGTCGCAGGCGAAGGCGTCGTGCGGCGGCATCGGGTGCTCCTCGGCGGGCGAGACGATCAGCGCCCCCGCGTCGGGCTTCATGTACCAGCTTTCACCGGGGCCGAAGACCATCGGCCAGCCGCCGACATCCATCCCGGCGGGGGCCGGGATGCGCGCCATCGACCGCCGCAGCGGCTGCAGGCCCAGGGGCGCGACCCCGGCCAGCCCGGCCACCGCATCCGCCCAGGGACCCGCGGCGTTCACGATCACCGCCGCCGTGACCTCTCCGGCCGCGGTCGTGACCCGCCAGCCCGGCCCGTCGCGGCGGATCGCCGTCACCCCCGCCCGCAGCAGCACCTGCGCCCCTGCGGCCCTTGCCGCCCGCGCATACCCCTGCACCATCGCGTCGGTGTCGATGTCCCAGGCGTGGTCGGCAATGGCCGCACGCGTGAGCGCGGGCGACAGGATCGGCACCCGCGCCCGCGCCTCGGCCACCGGCACCTCGCCCAACCGCATCGCGGCGGCGTCGCGGGCGAAGACCTCCTCCTCCCCCGCCCCGGCGACCATCATGATCCCGCGGGGGGAGAGCCAGCCCGAGGCGCGGAAGGCATCCCCCGACGCGAGCGACAGCGCCACCACCGGAGCCGCGCCGTAGTGGGGTTCATACAGCGCGGCCGACCGGCTGCTGGCGTGATGGGCCAGCGCCGCCTCGGCCTCGACCAGCACCACCTGCGCATCGGGAGCCAGGGCTGCCGCCGCCGATACCCCGGCGATCCCGCCGCCGATGATCAGGATGTCGCAGTCCATGCCATCCCCACCAAAAGGGGCACCCGACGGGCACCCCTCCTTCCGGACCCGATTGCCCCACGGGGGGTGCGGGGGGTGTGACCCCCCGACGTCTTCGTCAGGACGGGATCTCGCCCGTCAGGCCCTCGACGTAGAAGTTCAGGCCCTGCAGTTCGGCGTCGGTCGCGACCGCGCCCTCGGCGAGCCAGACGCTGCCGTCCTGCTTGTTGATGGGGCCGGTGAAGGGGTGGTAGGTGCCCGCGGTGATGTCGGCGATCAGCTTCTCGGCCTCGGCCTTCACGTCGGCGGGCACGGTGTCGGTGATCTCGCCGATCACGACCTCGCCGTCGCCCATGCCGCCCCAGAAGGCCTGGCTCGTCCAGGTCCCGTCCATCACGGCCTGCACCCGCTTGATGTAGTAGGGGGCCCAGTTGTCGATGATCGAGGCCACGCGCGGGCTCGGCTTGAACGCCGCCATGTCGCTCGCCTGGCCGAAGCCGATGATCCCGGGCGTCTTCTGCGCCTCGGCCAGCGGCGCGGTCGAATCGGTGTGCTGCAGGATCACGTCGACGCCCTGCTCGATCAGCGCGCGGGCCGCGTCGGCCTCCTTCGCCGGGTCGAACCAGGTGTAGGCCCAGACGACGCTCATCTCGACGGCGGGGTTGGCCTTGCGCGCGTGCAGGAAGCTCGAGTTGATGCCCTGGATCACCTCCGGGATCGGGAACGAGCCGATGTAGCCGATCTTGTTCGACTTCGTCATCCGCCCCGCGATGTGGCCGATCACCGCCCGGCCTTCGTAGAACCGCGCGTCGTAGGTGGCCAGGTTGTCGGCCCGCTTGTAGCCCGTCGCGTGCTCGAACTTGATGTCCGGGAACTTGGCTGCGGTGGCCACCGTCGCGTCCATGTAACCGAACGAGGTGGTGAAGATCAGCCCGGCCCCGGCCAGCGCCATCTGCGTCATCACGCGCTCGGCGTCGGCGCCTTCGGGGACGCTTTCCTGATACACCGTCTCGACCTTGTCGCCGAAACGCTCGACCACGGCGAGCCGGCCCTGGTCGTGCTGGAAGGTCCAGCCGCCGTCGCCGATCGGCCCGACGTAGACGAACCCGATCTTCAGGGGCGCGCTCTGCGCCCGCGCGGGCAGGCCCGCCGCCATGGCAAGCCCCATGGCCGCGCCGCCCTTCAGCACCGTTCTGCGTTGCATCCCTGTTCTCTCCCCGTTGGGGCCTGTCCCGGCCCGGTCAGCGTGTCGCATGGAAGGTTTGCCCCAGCGATCCGGGCGCGGCAAGCGCCGCCTTTCCCCGGCCGGTCGAGATCGCCACGAGCACGAGGATCGTGATCAGATAGGGGGCCATCGACAGATACTGCACCGGAATGGCCGATCCCGCCGCCTGCAGGTTCAGCTGCAGCACCGACAGCCCGCCGAAGAGATAGGCGCCCGCCAGCACGCGGCCCGGCCGCCAGCTTGCGAAGACGACGATCGCCAGCGCGATCCAGCCCGCCCCGGCGGTGATCCCGTCGGTCCATTGCGGCACGCGGACGAGGGAGACGTAGGCCCCGCCTAAGCCCGCCATCGCGCCCCCGAAGGCGATCGCCGCGACCCGCACCGCCACCACCGGATAGCCGAGCGCATGGGCGGCGGCGTGGTTTTCGCCCACCGCGCGCAGGACCAGCCCCGCCCGCGTGCGCGTCAGCCCCCACCCGACCGCCACGACGGTGACGACCGAGGCGTAGACGACCCAGTCGTGCCCGAACAGCACCGGCCCCAGGAACGGCAGGTCGGCCAGCGGCCCGAAGGGCACCTCGCGCGTCGGCGGCGGCTTGATGCCGACGTAACCCTGGCCGAGCAGCGCGCTCAGCCCCAGCCCGAACAGCGTCAGCGCCAGCCCGCAGGCGACCTGGTTGGCCAGCAGCACCTGCGTCAGCAGCGCGAACAGCAGCGACAGCCCGACGCCCCCCGCCATGCCGGCGGCGAAGCCCGCCAGCGGGCTGCCCGTCGCCACCGCGGCGATGAACCCCGTCACCGCGCCCATGATCATCATCCCCTCGACGCCGAGGTTCAGCACGCCCGCGCGCTCCACCACCAGCTCGCCGATGGCCGCGAGCATGATCGGGACCGCCGCGACCATCAGGCTCGCGACCAAGAGCGCCGGGTCGATCCCGCCCATCACGCCGCCACCCGGCCGAGGCGGACGCGGTAGTTCGTCAGCACGTCGACCGCCAGCAGGAAGAACAGGAGCATCCCCTGGAACGCCTGGATCGCCGCCGCCGGCAGGCCGAGCATGAACTGCGCCAGCTCGCCGCCGATGTAGGTCAGGGCCATGAGGAAGCCCGCCAGCAGGATGCCCACCGGGTGCAGCCGGCCGAGGAAGGCCACGATGATCGCGGTGAAGCCGTAGCCAACGTTGAAGTCGATGCTGATCTGGCCCGCCGGACCGGTCACCTCGAACAGCCCGGCCAGCCCGGCGGCGATGCCCGAGACGGCGAAGCAGAACACCACCAGCCGCGCCGGGTCGACCCCGGCAAAGCGCGCCGCGCGCGGCGCCTGGCCCGCGAGGCGGACGTGGAACCCCGTGATGTGGCGCTGGAACATGACCGTCGCCGCGACCACGGCAAGCAGCGCCGTCACCACGCCCCAGTGCAGCCCGGTCCCCGCGACCAGCTCGGCATTGTGGGCCGCAGGCCAGTCGGTGAAGTTGCGGCTGCCCGGGAAACCGCCGCCTTCGGGATTGCGCGCCCAGCCCAGCGCCGCCGCCGACAGCAGGTTCTGAGCGACGTAGACCAGAAGCAGCGAGACGAGGATCTCGTTGGTGTCGAACCGCGCCCGCAGGATCGCGGGGATCATCGCCCAGGCCCAGCCGCCCAGCGCGCCGCCCAGCACCATCAGCGGGAAGACGTACCAGGCCTCCAGCGGATACATGGCAAGGCCGACGCCGCCGCCGACCAGCGCGCCCATGATGTACTGCCCTTCCGCCCCGATGTTCCAGATGCCCGCCCGGAACCCGATCGACAGCCCGACCGCGATCAGGATCAGCGGCCCCGCCTTCACCAGAAGCTGCGGGCGCGAGTAGGCGGCGAAATCGGGGTTGAAGAGCGGGTCCCAGAAGATGGTGCGGATCGCGTGCACGGGATCCTTGCCCAGCGCCGCGAACATCAGCCCGCCCGCCACCATCGTCAGCGCCACGGCCAGCAGCGGCGTCGCCCAGACCCAGACCCGCGAGGGCTGCGGGCGTCGTTCAAGTCGGATCACGCTGTCCCCACCGGCGAATCGGCCTTTCCGCCAGTGTTACACGCGCCCCGCGGAAAAACCCAAGTGCCGTGCCCGGGCAGCCCTCTCCCCCATCCCCTCTCCCCAGGGAGAGGGGAGGTGCCCGCCCCGATGCGCCGCGCCGGGGGTGAAGGTCACCCCTCTCCCCGGGGAGAGGGGCCGGGGGAGAGGGTGCGGAGGAAGGTGTGGCCCGGACGCGCGACTACCCCCGCAGCTCCTCGGTCAGCCGCACCGGCCCGGCCTCGCGGCGCAGCTTCGCGCGGTAGATCACCAGGCTCTCGGCGACCCGCATCACGTAGGTGCGCGTCTCGGCGAAGGGGATCATCTCGACCCAGTCGATGATGTCCACATCGGCGTCGCGCGGGTCGCCCAGCGTCCCGATCCAGCGCCGCGGACGGCCGGGGCCGGCGTTGTAGCCGCTGGCCACCAGCGCGATCGACGGGCCGAACTCGTCCACCAGCACGCGCAGGTAGGCCGCACCCTTGGCGACGTTGTAGGCGGGGTCGGTGGTCAGGCGGTCGCGGGCGTATTCCAGCCCGGTCCGGTCGGCCATCATCCGCGCGGTGTCGGGCAGCACCTGCATCAGGCCGAGCGCCCCCGCCGGGCTGGTGGCCGCCGGATAGAACTCCGACTCGCGCCGTGCGATCGCCAGCGCGAGCGCCCGGCTGACGGGCAGGCCGTCGGGCACCATCGCGGGAACCGGGAAATACGCCGCGGGCAGGATCACGCCGCGTTCGGCGGCGGCCTTGGCGACAAGGAGGGCGAGGTGGGGGTCCCCGGCCTCCTCCGCCCAGGCGGCCAGCGCGGCGAGCCCCCCGGCGTCAAGGTCTTCGGCCAGCTTCAGCACGAAGCGGCGCGCCAGGACCTCGTCGCCCGCCTGCCGCACCAGGCGGGCCGCGGCAAAGACCTGCGAGCCGGCGAAGGACGCCTGCCGCCAGTCGCCGGGCGTGCTCGTGGCCAGCAGGCCGTCCGACAGCGGCAGGCCCAGCCGCTCGCTCGCGAGCTGGCCGTAATAGGCCGTCTGGTACCGGGCCGCCGCGCGGAATGCCGTCTCCGCCGCCGCCGCGTCGCCCTGCGCCGCAAGGGCGCGACCCTGCCAGAACAGCGCCCGGCTCTGGCTGATCGGCGTCACCACCGCCGCCTCGAGCTGGCGGAAGTGCGCCAGCGCCGTCGCCGGGTCGTCGAGGAACCGCAAGGCGATGAAGCCCGACAGGAACTCGAGGTCGGCGTAATCCGCGCCCTTCGTCAGGAAGTGCCGCGATGCCACGTCGTAGGCATCCCGCGCCCGCCCGGCGCGCAGCAGCTCGCGCGCGAAGGCCGCGCGGCGCTTGGCCCAGGCGGAAGGGTCCCCCAGCCGGCCGACCGATGTCGAGCGGTCGGTGATCATCGCCAGCGCGTCGTCGGTGCGCTCCTTGCGCATCCGCCAGGCGAAGCGCTCGAAGGACAGGCCCGGGTCGTCCTTCAGGCTGGCCGGCACCGCGTCCACCAAGGCCGTCGCATCCGCCGCGTCGGCGCGCAGCGCCTGCCTGGCGCGGGCGACCGCCTGCCAGTCGGGGCTGACGAGCCGCAGCATCCGGTCGACCTCGGCCCCGCGCCCGCCCTCCCACAGCAGCCGGTCGAGCCGCACCTCGTGCGCGACCACCAGGATCGGCCCGTACAGCCCGGTGATCGTGCCCTGCTCCTCGGCGGTGAAGGGCAGCTCGGTCCAGGCGCGGAAGGCCTCGGCCTCGGCCGCGCCGGGCCGGCCGGTGGCGGCCAGGGCCTGCATCAGCGCCAGCGCCCCGGCCGCCGTGGCGGGCTCCGTGCCCCCGAAATACGCGATGACTCGCCCCGGATCGGCCCCGGCCAGCTGCGCCTCGCCCTTCTGGCGCAGCAGCGGAAGGCCGGGCCAGTCCGGGTGGTCGGCCAGGAAGCGCTCGTAGTCCGGCAGCGCGCCCTCGCCCGCGCGCAGCCGGTTCCAGTCGACGATGGCCCGGCTGAGCTCGCCGTCGGCGGCCGCCGACGCGGCGGCCCAGTCCTGCCGGCCCACCGCAGCCAGCGCGGCGGTCAGCGATGCCGGGTCGTCGGCGGCGGCGGGGACGGCCAGAAGGCCGAGCATCAGGGTCAGCGCGCGCATGGCCCCCTTTGCCGCAACGCGGCGCGCCCGTCCAGCGACGCTTGCGTGAGCCTTCACATTCGCGCCCGTCCGGCCTAGACGGAACCGGCAGCAGGCCGACAGAGGGGACGCAGCATGTTCAGGGGGTCCATCCCAGCCCTGGTAACGCCGTTCAGGCCCGACGGCACCCTCGACCTGCCGACCCTGCGCGACCTGGTCGACTGGCACGTCGCCGAGGGCTCCACCGGCCTCGTCCCCGTCGGCACCACCGGCGAAAGCCCCACGCTGAGCCACGAGGAGCACGAGACCGTCGTGGCCGAGGTCGTGCGCGCCGCCCGCGGCCGGGTGCCGGTGATCGCCGGGGCAGGGTCGAACAACACCGCCGAGGGCATCCGCCTGATCCGCCACGCCGAAGCGGTCGGCGCCGATGCAGCGCTGGTCGTCACGCCCTATTACAACAAGCCGACGCAAGCCGGCCTGATCGCGCATTTCACCGCGCTGCACGACGCCTGCCGCCTCCCCATCATCATCTACAACATCCCCGGCCGGTCGGTCGTCGACATGACCCCCGCGACGATGGGCGAACTCGCGCGGCTGCCGCGCATCGTCGGCGTCAAGGACGCCACCGGCCGGATCGAGCGCGTCAGCCAGCAGCGCGCGGCCTGCGGGGCGGACTTCGTCCAGCTGTCGGGCGAGGACGCCACCGCGCTCGGCTTCAACGCCCATGGCGGGACGGGCTGCATCAGCGTGACGGCCAACGTCGCCCCCCGCCTGTGTGCCGCCTTCCAGGCGGCGACGCTGGCGGGCGACTACCGGACCGCGCTGGAGTACCAGGACCGGCTGATGCCGCTGCACGAGGCGATCTTCCTCGAACCCGGGCTGGCGGGGGCGAAATACGGCCTGTCCCTGCTGGGCCGCTGCGCGCCCGACGTGCGCCTGCCGCTGGTCGGCCTGACCGACCCGACGAAGGACCGCATCCGCGCCGCGATGGTCCACGCGGGGCTGTTGAACTGACATGCGCAGCGACCGCGTCATCCACGTCATCTCGGCCCATGCCGAGGGCGAGGTGGGCGACGTCGTCACGGGCGGCGTGGCGCCCCCGCCGGGCGCGACGCTGTGGGAGCAGTCGCGCGCCCTGTGGCGGGACCGGGGCCTGCGCGACTTCCTTCTGAACGAACCCCGCGGCGGGGTCTTCCGGCACGTCAACCTGCTGGTGCCGCCGAAGGACCCCCGCGCACAGATGGGCTTCGTCATCATGGAGCCCGAGGACAATCCGCCGATGTCGGGGTCGAACAGCATCTGCGTGGCCACCGTGCTGCTCGATGCCGGGATCCTGCCGATGACCGTACCCGTGACCGACCTGGTGCTGGAAGCCCCCGGCGGCCTGGTCGCGGTGTCGGCCGACTGCCGGGACGGCAAGGCCGAGCGCATCCGGGTGACGAACCTGCCCTCCTTCGCCGACCGCGTGGACGTGCCGCTTGAGGTGCCGGGCCTGGGGACCGTCACCGCCGACACGGCCTATGGCGGCGACAGTTTCGTCGTGGTCGACGCGGCTGCGCTGGGTCTGTCCCTGGTGCCGGAGGAGGCGCACCGGATCGCCACCCTGGGCGTCCGCATCACCGCCGCGGCCGACGCGCAGATCGGCTTCACCCACCCCGAAAACCCCGACTGGCGGCACGTCAGCTTCTGCCTTTTCGCCGGCCCGCTGGAGCCCGCGGCGGACGGCTTCGCCACCCGCCACGCGGTCGCGATCCGCCCCGGCAAGGTCGACCGGTCGCCCACCGGCACCGCCGTCTCGGCGCGGCTGGCGCTGATGGCCGCGCGCGGGCAGATCGCCGAGGGGCAGGTCCTGCGCGCCCGGTCGCTGATCGGCGGCGTGTTCGAGGGGCGGATCCTGGGCCGCACGCAGGTCGGCGACCGGCCTGCCGTGGTGCCCCAGATCGCCGGGCGGGCCTGGATCACCGGCACCCACCAGCACCTGCGCGACCCCGCCGACCCCTGGCCCGCGGGCTACCGCCTGCCCGACACCTGGGGCGCGCGCGCAGCGGATGATTGTGCCGCTGCAATGGAACTGCGCGCCGCCCGTAAGCGCTGGGGTCCAGCGTGACCTCCTGCCGAGGCCGCCCTCAAAGGGCGCGACGATGGCCCCCATGACCGCTACCCCTTCGTCCGACCGGCCGCTGCCCGGGTCCCGCACGCTCGCCCTCGTGGTCGCCACCGCGCTCTTCATGGAGAACATGGACAGCACGATCCTGACCACCGCGCTGCCGGTCGTGGCCCGCGACCTGGACGTCAACCCCCTGTCGCTGAAGCTCGCGCTGACGAGCTACCTCGTCAGCCTCGCGATCTTCATCCCGGCTTCGGGCTGGATCGCCGACCGCTTCGGCGCGCGGCGGGTGTTCGCGGCGGCGATGCTGATCTTCCTGGCCGGGTCGGTCGCCTGCACCGCGGCGAACGGGCTGGCCTGGCTCGTGGCTGCGCGCTTCGTGCAGGGGATGGGCGGGGCGATGATGGTGCCGGTCGGGCGGATGATCCTGGCGCGGGCGACGCCCAAGGACCAGCTCGTCGGTGCCATGGCCTGGCTGACCATGCCGGCGCTGATCGGCCCGGTGATGGGCCCCCTGGTCGGCGGCTGGATCGTCACCCAGGCCGACTGGCGCTGGATCTTCCTCATCAACGTGCCGGTCGGTCTTCTCGGCCTCGCCCTTGCGCTCCGGCTCCTGCCGCCGTCCGGGCCCGGCGACCCCGGGCGGTTCGACCACCGCGGCTTCTGGCTCGCGGCGCTGGCGCTGACCGCGCTGATGCTCGGCTCGATGGAGGTGACGACGCCGCAGGGCCTGTCGGCGTTGACCGCCGGGCTGCTGCTGGTCGGCCTCGTCGCTGGAGCGCTGTTCGTGCGCCACGCCCTGCGCGCCCCCGCGCCGCTGCTCGACCTGCGGCTGCTGGCGATCCCGACCTACCGCGCCTCGGTGCTGGGCGGGTTCATGTTCCGCGTCGGCGTCGGCGCGGTGCCGTTCCTGCTGCCGCTGATGCTGCAGCTGGGCTTCGGCCTGACGCCGCTGCAGTCGGGTGCGCTGACCTTCGTCGCGGCGCTGGGCGCGCTGGCGACCAAGCCCTTCACGACCTTCCTTCTGCGGCGGATGCGGTTCCGCACCGTGCTCGCCGTCAACGGCGTGCTGGCGGCGGGGTCGATCGCCGCCGCCGGGCTCTTCACCGCGGCGACGCCGTTCCTGCTCATCCAGGCGGTGCTGTTCGTCGGCGGCTGCTTCCGGTCGGTCCAGTTCACCGCGCTGAACGCCATCGCCTACGCCGACCTGACGCATGCCCAGATGTCGGGCGCGACGAGCCTCTCGGCCGCGGCGCAGCAGGTGTCGCTGGGCCTCGGGGTCACGCTCGGCGCGGCGGTGCTGGCTTGGTCCGGGGCCGCGGGCGGCAGCTTCGCCGGGGCCGACTGGGGCCTGGCCTTCGCGCTGGTCGGCGCGGTGTCGCTGCTGTCGGTGCCGCTCCTCCTGCGCCTGCCGCGCGACGCGGGGGCCGCGCTCCGCGGCCAGGCCGCCACCGATTCGCCGCCGCCGGCGCGGCGCGCCGGGCACGGTTGACGAAACGTTAAGCCGCGCGGGCTTCGGCGACGGCGCGGGCTGCGGCGGGGGCCGCGTTGCGGGGGCGGCAACACTGTCGCGACTGTGCCCGGATCATGACGAAAAACCGGCGAAATGCGGGTGTCATCTGGGCGCAAGGCCACAGCGGCCGCCACAGACCTTAACCCGACAAAGGATGCCCCGATGTTCCGCATGATCTCCTCCGCCGCCATCCCCGCCAACCTGGCCGCCGCGCCGCTGGGCACCGGCCTGATCGCCGGCACCATGGTCGAGACCGCGCGCGGCTGGCGCGATGTCGCCGCCCTGCGCATCGGCGACGCGGTGCAGACCTTCGACGGCGGCCTGCGCCCGGTGCTGGCGGTCGACCGCGCCGTGGTCGACCCGCAGCCCGACCTGCACCTGGTGCGCGTGCCCGGCGGGGTTCTGGGCACCTGCGGCGACCTGACGCTCCTGTCGCGCCAGATGGTGATGCTCGAGGCCGACGATCCCGCGCTGCCCGACGCGGGGGTGGTGCTGCTGCCCGCGCTCGCGCTGGTCGGCTGGCAGGGGGTGACGAAGGCCCCGATGACCGCGCGGCTCGACGTCGTGACCCCGGTCTTCGCGGCCGAGGAGATCCTCTGGGCCAACAGCGGCGCGCTGCTGCGCTGCCCCGGCGTCGCCGAGGGGCCGCGCGGGGCGGTGGTGTCGGACTTCACCCGGCTCGACCTGCCGCAGGCCTGGGCCTTCCTGCGCCGGGCCGGCGCGGCCTTGCGCGCCGCCTGACTTTACACCATGAGGCCGGGCGCATATCTGCGCCCGGTCATGCCCGAACGGTCCGACCCCAACAGCAAGCTGATCGCCGAGAACCGCCGCGCGCGGTTCGACTACTTCATCGAGGACGACCTCGAGGCCGGGATCATGCTGCAGGGGTCCGAGGTGAAGTCGCTGCGCCAGGGCGGCAGCAACATCGCCGACAGCTACGCGAGCGTCGAAGGGGGCGAGCTGTGGCTCATCAACGGCTACATCGCGCCCTACCTGCAGGCGAAGATGTTCCCGCACGAGGAACGGCGGCGGCGCAAGCTGCTCGTCTCGGCCAGGGAACTCGCCCGACTGTGGAGCGCGACGGCGCGCGAGGGGATGACGCTGGTGCCGCTGCGGATGTATTTCAACGACCGCGGGATCGTGAAGCTGCGCATCGGCATCGCCCGGGGCAAGAAGCAGGCCGACAAGCGCCAGACCGAGGCCAAGCGCGACTGGGACCGCCAGAAGGCCCGGCTCTTGCGGCAGAACGGCTGATCCGGCCTGCGTCCACACCCGCGCAAAGCCCGCGCGGGGGCTTTGCCCCCTGCACCCCCCAGAGTATTTTCCCCGGAAAGAGGGAGCGTCAGCCTCGGTGGACGGGTGACGCGACGGACGGGCCGACGGGCGCGGCGCGCAGCCGCTGGCCGAGCAGGGCGGCGGCCCGGCGCAGCCCGTCGGCGCGCGCCGCATCGGCCAGGGGTGCCGCGGCCAGCCGTCCGGCGAGCGCCTGCGCCTCGGCCAGATGGGCGCGGACGACCGGGATGGACCCGGACGTCAGCGGCGCGTGCAGGAAGGCGCGGCCCTGCGCCAGGTGGCGGTCGATGTCGGCCAGAAGCGGCCGACCCGCGCTGGCGGCGCCTTGGGTATCGTGGGGTCGCATGTGGCGCATCGGAGTACCTCCTGCAGCCCGGTCTACGCCGGGCGCGGTAAACGCCCGGTTAACCGCGACCCTTGCGCGGAGGCGGGCTTGCGCCGGGCGGGGTGCGGGCTTATCCCCGGTTCACGGAAACCGGATGCTGCCATGCCGCGCTCGCCCGACGACCCCCGCACGCTCGTCTCGACCGACTGGCTCGCCCGGCACCTCTCCGACCCCGACCTGCGCGTCCTGGACGCGAGCTGGCACCTGCCCGACCGGCAGCGCGACGCCCGCGCCGAACATGCCGCCGCGCACATCCCCGGCGCGCGGTTCTTCGACATCGACGAGATCGCCGACCTGCGGTCGGATCTGCCGCACATGGCCCCGCCGCCCGAGAAGTTCGTCAGCCGGATGCGCGCGATGGGGGTGGGGGACGGGCACCAGGTGGTCGTCTACGACAGCGCCGGCCTGTTCAGCGCGGCGCGGGTCTGGTGGACCTTCCGGCTGATGGGCAAGACCGAGGTGGCGGTGCTCGACGGCGGCTTCCCGAAGTGGCGCGCCGAGGGGCGGCCGGTCGAGGACATGCCCCCCGTGGTGCGCGACCGGCACATGACGGTGCAGCGGCAGGCGGGCCTCGTGCGCGACGTGACGCAGGTGGCCAATGCCGCCAAGCTCGGCACCGCGCAGATCGTCGACGCGCGCGCTGCGGCGCGGTTCGCGGGCACCGCGCCCGAGCCGCGCCCGGGCCTGCGGGCGGGCCACATCCCCGGTGCGCTGAACGTGCCCTACGCCACCGTGCTGAACGGCGACGGCACGATGAAGTCCGCGCCCGAGCTGCGCGTGGTGCTGGAGGCCGCGGGGATCGACCTCGACCGGCCGGTCATCACCACCTGCGGGTCGGGGATCACCGCCGCGATCCTGAACCTCGCGGTCGAACGCATCGGGCACCGGGCACATGCGCTCTATGACGGGTCCTGGGCGGAGTGGGGGATGTACGACGACCTGCCCGTGGCCAGAGGGCCTTGAGGCCGGTGTTCGACCGCCTCTCCCCGCAGCCTGCCGACGCGATCCTGTCGCTGATGGCGGCCTTCCGCGACGACCCGCGGCCGGGCAAGATCGACCTCGGCGTCGGGGTCTACAAGGACGCCTCCGGGGCCACGCCGGTGATGCGGGCGGTGCGCGAGGCCGGGCGGCGGCTCTGGGCGGGCGAGACGACCAAGACCTACACGACGCTCGCCGGCGACCCGGCCTTCGCGGCGACGCTGGGCGACGTGATCCTGGGCGGCGTGCGGCGCGGCGACCGCGCCGCGGTGGCGACGCCCGGCGGCACCGGCGCGCTGCGCCAGGCGCTGGAGCTGATCCGCATGGCCGCGCCGCAGGCGACCGTCTGGGTCAGCGATCCGACCTGGCCGAATCACCTCTCGATCATCCGCCACGTCGGGCTGGCGTGGCGCGGCTATCGCTACATCGACGCCGCGACGGGCGGCGTGGACGCGACGGGGATGCTGGCCGACCTGGCGCAGGCGCGGGCGGGCGACGTGGTGCTGCTGCACGGCTGCTGCCACAACCCCACCGGCGCGAACCCCGCGGCCGACCTGTGGGCCGAGATCGTCGCGCTGGTCGGCGCGCGCGGCCTGATGCCGCTGATCGACCTTGCTTATCAAGGCTTTGGCGACGGGCTTGAGGCCGACGCCGCCGCCACGCGGGCCATCGCGGCGGGCTGCGCCCAGGTGCTGGTCGCGGCGAGTTGCAGCAAGACCTTCGGCATCTACCGCGAACGGGCGGGGCTGTTCATGGCGCTCGGCGGCGCGCGCGCCGTGGTGCAGGGAAATCTGGATGCCCTGAACCGGGTGAACTGGTCCTTTCCGCCCGACCATGGCGCGCGGCTGGTGACGACGATCCTGACGGACCCCGCGCTGCGGGCCGACTGGGCGGCGGAACTGGAGGCGATGCGGCTGTCGATGCTGGGCCTGCGGCACGCGCTGGCGGCGGCGCTGCGGCACGAGACGAACGGCGACCGCTTCGATGTCGTCGCGCAACACCGCGGCATGTTCAGCCGGCTCGGCCTGAGCGTGGCGCAGGTGGCCCGCCTGCGCCACAACCACGGGATCTACATGACGGACGACGCGCGGGTGAACGTCGCGGGCCTGGACGGCGCGCGCGTGGCGGTGCTGGCCCGCGCCGTGGCGGGGGTTCTGTAGGGCCCGGTTCCCGCCTGTCCGGCCGTCTGGAAAGCGTCTGGAAAGCGTCTGGCATCCAGCCATACGCGCGTAGGGGTCACGCGGCCTTAACCACCCCGGACGCCCGGCAGCAAAAGGCCCGCGGGATGCACCCGCGGGCCCGGCCGTTGTCGTCTCCGCGTCACAGGTTGTAGGCGGTTTCCCCGTGCGAGGTCTGGTCGAGACCTTGGCGTTCGTCCTCCGCCGTCGGGCGCAGGCCGAAGATGGCCTTGATGGCAAGGAACAGCACCGCCGAGACCACCCCGGTCCAGACCACGGTGACGACCACCGCCTGGACCTGGATCCACACCTGCGCCGCCATGTCGTAGCTTGCCACCACCGCGGGGAACTGGGTGAAGTCGTAGTAGCCCGCGCCGCCGAGCGCCGGGTCGGCCACGATCCCGGTGCCGACGGCCCCGACGATCCCGCCGATGGCGTGGACGCCGAAGACGTCGAGGCTGTCGTCGTAGCCGAGCGACTTCTTCACCGACGAGATGAAGATGTAGCAGATCGGCGACACCGCGAGGCCGAGGAAGATCGCCCCCATCGGCGAGGCGAAGCCCGAGGCGGGCGTGATCGCGACGAGGCCCGCGAGGGCACCCGTCACCGCGCCCAGGATCGACGGGCGGCCGTGGCGAAGCTGTTCGACCACCACCCAGGACACGGTCGCCGCGGCGGTGGCGACGAAGGTGTTGATGAAGGCGAGCGTCGCGTAGGCGTTGGCCTCGAGGTTCGATCCGGCGTTGAAGCCGAACCAGCCCACCCACAGGAGCGAGGCGCCGACCATCGTCAGCGTCAGGCTGTGGGGCGGCATCGCCTCCTTGTTGAAGCCCAGGCGCTTGCCCACGATGATGCAGCCGACGAGGCCCGCGATGCCGGCGTTGATGTGCACGACCGTGCCGCCGGCGAAGTCGAGCGCGCCCCAGCCCCAGAGAAGGCCCTTGTCGTTGGCGTATTCGGGCACCGGCAGGAAGTCCGGGCCGGCCCAGAACCAGACCATGCGGGCGATCGGGTAGTAGGCGAACAGCAGGAAGCCCACGACGAACAGCATCACCGGCCAGAACTTCACCCGCTCGGCGAAGGCGCCGACGATCAGGGCGGGGGTGATGCAGGCGAAGGTCATCTGGAAGATGACGAAGGCGTATTCCGGGATGTAGACGTTGTTGCTGAACGTCGCGGCGTAGGTGCCGACGTTCACGTTGGCGAGGAAGGCCTTGTCGAGCCCGCCGATGAAGGGCGATCCGGGCGTGAAGGCGAGCGAATAGCCGACCGCGACCCACATCAGCGCCGAGACGCAGACGATCATGAAGACCTGCATCAGCAGGCTGAGCATGTTCTTCGTCCGCACGAGGCCGCCGTAGAACAAAGCCAGCGCCGGGATCGACATCATCAGCACGAGCGCCGAGGACACGAGCATCCACGTCGTGTCGCCCTTGTTCACCATCGTCGCCATCTGTTCGACCGACGGGTTCAGGATCAGGCCGCCGGTGGCGGCGGCGGCGTCCGTGGCGGCCGGCGCCGTCTCCTGCGCGAGGGCAGGCAGGGCGGCGAGCGCCGCCAGCGCGCCGAGGCCAAGCGTTTTCAACTGGTGTTTCATCCCCTGAGATTCCCTTTCCCCGTCCCCGTTCACAGCGCGTCGTCGTCGGTTTCGCCGGTGCGGACCCGCACGGCGCTTTCGACGTCGACCACGAAAATCTTGCCGTCGCCGATCTTCTCGGTCTTGGCGGTGCGCGCGATCGTCTCGACCACGCCGTCGGCCAGCGCGTCCGGGACGACGATCTCGAGCTTGACCTTGGGCACGAAGTTCACCGCGTATTCGGCGCCGCGGTAGATTTCGGTGTGGCCCGACTGGCTGCCGAAGCCCTTGATCTCGGTCACCATCATGCCGCGCACGCCGATGGCGGTCAGC
>CAZNPW010000010.1:0-68122 GCA_964575185.1 uncultured Exiguobacterium sp. | reverse complement strand
GCGCAGGAGTCGCGCGGCAAGACCGCTTTCGGGGGCGAGGAAGGCCGGGTTGCGGTGCAGAGCCAGCCGGTCCACCACCATCGCCGCCAGCGCGTCGGACCGGATCACCAGCCGCGCGTTCTCGATGGCGCTTTCCGACAGCGCGCGGTCGTCCATCGCGGCGAGCTGCTCCACCACCGCATTGCCGCCCGCGTCGAGCAAGAGGGTGGCCGAGGCGACCCAGACCCGCGGCGTGGTGGCGAGATAGCCGACGCCCAGGCCGAGCGCGGCGAGGACGGGCAGCGCGATGGCCCAGCGCCGCCTGCGCAGCGCGGCGAACAGGCGCGACAGGTTGACCGTCGCCTCGGGCGCGGCGGGTGCCGGCGCAAGGCTCCCCGGGCTGTCGGCGATGCGCAGGCCGAACTCGGTCATCGCCCGCCCCCGGCGGTCGAGGTGCCGTAGGGTTCGAGGCGCGACAGGCCCAGCAGTTCGGCCACCACCCCCGCGTGCAGGGCACCCCGGACCAGCGCGCGGTTGCGCCCCGCGGCGTCGAAGCCGCGCAGGCCGGCGGCGGCCAGGCACGCCGCGGCCTTCGCGGTTGCCAGCGCGAGCGCCGCGGCGCGGGACGGGTCGCGGGACGGGTCGCGGACGCCTAGCAGGCTGCCGTGCGTCTGGCCCATGCGGTAGCGCCGCTGCAAGAGCCAGCGCAGCGTCGCGCGGCTGGCCGGCACGGCTTCGTGCAGTATGGCGTCGGGCGCGGCGACGATCCGGCCGCCGGCCGCCGCCACGGCGCGGAAGAAGGCCGTGTCCTCGCCGCCGGTCCGGCCCCGCGCCGGGTCGAAGCGCAGGCCTTGCAGGGCGGGGGCGTCGAGGTCGATCAGCGTGTTGCAGGTGTAGCCGTTGGTGACCGCGCCGGTGGCATCGACCTCGGGCCTTGTGTCGTGGATCGCGCTGCGGCGCATCCAGGCGGGGGCTTGCGGGCCGTAGACGGCCACGACCGGACCGACCACCGCGGCAGCCCCGGTCTGCGCCTGCCGCGCCTGCAGGGCGGCCAGCCAGCCGGGCAGCGCCACCTCGTCATCGTCGAGAAAGGCCACGAACCGCGCGCCGTCCGCCCGGGCGGCGTCGAGGATGGCGTTCCGTGCGACCGAGATGTTGCGCGCGGGCGCGTGCAGGTAGCGCAGGGGGACCGGATGCGGCGCGGCGGCCAGCGCGGCGGCGCTGGGCGTGTCGTCGTTGTCGGCGACGATGATGGTTTGCGCCGCCGCGTCGCGCAGCGAGGCGAGCGTGGCGGCGAGCTCCGGCCGGCGGAAGGTGCAGATGCCGATCACGGTCGCGCCGGTCACGACGCCCCCCGCCGCAGGCCCAGCGCCTGCGCCCAGAACCCCGCCGACCAGGCGAGGTGCATCCCGCCCGCGAGAAACCCCGCGGCGAGCGCTTTCGGATCGCGGCGCGCGACCGCCATCGCCGCGCCCCCTGCGGCGCAGGCCCCGGCCCAGAGCAGGGCCGGCAGGGCGAGCAGCGGCTGCCAGGGCGCCAGCACCGCCAGCCCCACCAGCGGTGCCAGCGCGGCCACGGCCGCCTGCCGCGGCCCGAGGCCCGCGCGGTGCTTCAGCACGTTGCGCGCCCGCCCGCGCCCGAAGCGGAAGTATTGCAGCCACAGGGCGGCAAGCGTCCGGCGTGGAAAGTAGTCGATCCCGGTCGCCCCGGTCAGCCAGATGCGGTAGCCGCGCGCGCGCAGCCGGTGGTCGAGTTCGGCGTCCTCGTTGTGGCTGAAGCCCTCGTCATAGCCGCCGACGGCGCGGAACGCCGCCATCCGCATCAGCGCGTGGTGGCCGTGATCGACCCAGCGACCCCTCCCGTGGTTGCGGTGCGCCGCCCCGCCGTTGCCGAGGCGCGAGTTCTGCGCCAGCGCGATCAGCCGCTGCAGCGGCCCCTGGCCGACGGCGTTCATGCTGACGACGACGCTGTCGGCCCCGGTCCGCCGGGCTTCCTCCAGCAGGCGGTCGGCGAAGTCGGCGGGATAGGCGCTGTGCGCGTCGATGCGCAGGAGCCACCCCGCGCCGTCGCCCAGGGCGCGCACGGCGGCGTTGATCCCGGCCCCCTGCAGCCGCGCGGGGTTGTCGACCAGCCGCACCTGCGGGTGGCGCAGCGCGAGGCCGCGCACGATGTCGGGCGTGCCGTCGGTCGACCCGCCGTCGGCGACGGCGATCACCGCCCCGCTGCGCGCGGCAAAGGGCGCAAGCCCCTCCACCACCTGCGCGACGTGGGCGGCCTCGTTCAGCGTCGGGACGACGATCAGCACGAGGTCCGGTGCCTCCGCCCGCCCCGCCAGCCGCGCGACGAGCGCGCGGCATGCGGCGGGCGTGGTCACCCAGGTCTGGCGCGGCAGCGCCGCGACCGCACCGTGCAGCCGGTGGAGCGCGGCACGGTCGAGCGTGCCGAGCACGTCGCCGACGGCCTCGGGCGCAGCCGTGAGGCCGATCCCCAGCGCCGCCAGGCGGGCGGCAACCTCGGTCGCGGAAGCCGCGACGGGCACCGCGCCGTAAAGCCCGCCCTCATACAGCCGGTTGGGCAGCAGCCAGTCCGAGTTCCCCCCGGCCTCGTAGCGGTCGATCAGCCAGGCGAGGTCCACCTGCCCGTAGATCGCGCCCAGATCGCCGGGCCAGGCGTAGGGACCATGGAAACGCAGGTCGGGGTTCGCGGCGACCACGGCGTGGAAGTCGGGCAGCACGTCCAGTGCGGGTCGGCCGCGCAGCTCGACGCGGTAGCGTCCGGGGGCCGCGCGGGTGATCCGGTCCAGCGTCGCGAGCGACCAGGCGCAGCGCAGGATGCCGAACCAGCCGATGCGGATCGGGCCGTCCGGCGTTGTCGCGCGCAACGATGCGGGCGGAGCGGACAGGACCTTGTTCTCGACCAGAAGGATCTCGGGCGCCGGGCGCCGGAAAGGCCGCAGGTAGCCCGTCACGAAGCCGGGCGAAGACACGATCAGGAGCGCGGTCCGCCGCAGAAGCCGCGCCTCGACGGCGCGCAGGGCGCGGGACAGGCGGCCCGCGCCGACGAGCAGGCGGTGCACGTCGAGCAGTTCGTAGATCACGCGCGCGCCGGGATGGCGGCGGGCGATGGCATGGGCCAGCACCAGCATTTCCAGGTTGCGCGCGAGGATCGCGTCGGGCGCTTCGGGGCCTGCGGAGCGCGCCGCGACCAGCGCGCGCAGCACGGCCCAGGCGCGGGCGGCCATGCGGCCGTTGCGCGTGTGCCCGATCACCGTGGCGGGCCCCGGCAGCGGCCCGCACCCGCGGCGGAACCCCGCCAGCGTGACCGAAGCCCCGCCGTCGCGCAGCATCGCGGCCCGGCGCCACACGGCGCTGTCATCGAGATCGTGGGCCAGGTACAGCAGGCGCATCCGGGAGTCCCTTCGCGTCGGTCGCTAGCGTCACGGCATCCGTCTTGCCACGCGAATGCGCCGCGCCGGTCGGTTCCCGCCGGTCTTTGGCCCGCGAAGCGGCGGTTCGCCGCCGACTGCCTCGAATACATGCAGAAGTTGTATTCTTGCCGATGGCCGCGGATCGGAGACTTTGGCCCCCCGGGGCCGCCGCGCCCTTCAGATCAGCCGATACTGCGACGCCTTGTTGCGCAGGAAGGGCAGGCCCTTGTCCATCACGGCCTGAAAGCTCGGCGCGACGGGGCGCCAGACGGCCAGTCCATAGGCCATCTCGTCGGGCATGTTGATGAAGCTTTCCATCGCGAGCCCGCCCCTGAAGCCGATGGCGGCGAGCGTGGCGTAGACCTCGTCCCAGTCGCAGGTGCCTTCGCCGGGGGTGCCCCGGTCGCTTTCGGACAGGTGGATGTAGCGCAAATGGTCGCGCGCATCGAGGATGCCGTTGCCCGCGCCCTTCTCTTCGATGTTCATGTGGTAGGTATCGAGGTGGATGAAGATGTTGTCCGATCCGACCTTCTCGATCATCCAGCGCGCTTGCGCCGCGGTGTTGACGAGATGGCTTTCGTAGCGGTTCACCGGCTCGATCCCGAACCCCAGACCCAGGGCCTTCGCATGCCGCGCGGCCGCGCCCAAGGCGCGGGCGATGTTGTCATATTCGGCCATCGTCGGCGCTGGTATGGACGCCGCATCCCCGCCCCCTGCTGCGCCGCCCCGGTGCGGCGCGACGTCTTGAGGATGCGCGACCGGCTGCGATCGTGCAAGCGCCAGCGGCGGCAGGGTGCCGCCGCCGCCTCGTGCCGTCATGCCCGCCTAGACGCGGGTCTTCGGCGGCACGTCGTGCACGGTGCTGCCGGTGGTCGTGGTCGTGGGCCGCGTCGAGGTCACGACGACGTTGTCGCGCCGGTCGGCCAGCATGGCCGGCAGGCCGAAGGCCACGATGATCGCCGAGATGCCGACCAGCGTGTAGATGATCCGCGCGCCGACCGAGGTCTGGCCGCCGAAGATCGCCGCGACGAGGTCGAACTGCGCCACGCCGACGGCGAGCCAGTTCAGCCCGCCCACGATCAGCAGGATCAGGGCGATGGTGGTGATAGTCCGCATGGGGACCCTCCTTTCAGGTTGCGGCGGGTCAACAGCGCCAAACACGCGTTGTTCCCGCAGGATGCGCCCGTCGGTCCGCTCAGCGCCGTGGCCTGCCGCGGATCATCGCAAGCATGCCGCAGAGCGTGTCGCGCTGCCCGCGGCACAGCGTGGCCACGTCGTCGGGCGACAGCGCGATCGCTCGGTCGTATGCAGAAAGGGTCACGGCCTCCATCTCCGCCAGGTCGGCGGCCGGAGGGGCGCGGCTGAGCCGGACGCAGAGCGCGGCCGCGACGGGCCGCGCGGCATCGACCTCGTCCGGGGCGATGACCTGCCAGTGGCCGGCCGCCGCGATCTCCTCGAGGTGCCGCCGGTGCAGCACGGACAGCGCCGCAAGGTCCCTGAGCACGGCCAGCTCGCTGCGCGGGGGCCGGGCGGCGGCGAAGGCGAGCGCGTGGGCCAGCACGCGACGGAACAGCACCAGCCGCGCCTCGGCCCCGGGGTCGGGCCCGGGCCAGGACAGGATCCGGGCCGACATCACGAGGGTCCGGCGAAGGTGACGGGACGGGCGGGCATGGGCTCCTGGGCGGCAAGACACGGGCCTCAATCGGGTGGGCGGGCGCAAGGTTCCCGGCGGCGGGTGCCGGGAACAAGCCCGGAGGGGCGGCGTTCAAGCCGTCGACACCCCTTGCCCCGAAGGATAGCCCACATGAGATACCTTCTGCTCTGCGCGGCTGCCGCTGCGCTGGCCGCGCCTGCGGCCGTGGCCCAGACGGCGAACGACGACATGCCCGCCGCCGAAAACTGGTGGGATCGCGTCGGGGCCGCGTTCTTCAGCGATGCCAACCTGATGACGATGCGCCCCGAGGCCGAGATCCGGGCGCAGTGGACGGCGCTCAGCGTCGATGACCAGGCCGCCGTCCGGGCGCGCTGCACCGAGCTGGCGGGCATGGGTGACGCCGCCGCCGTCTCGACCCAGGCGGCCTCGACCGACGCCGCGACCGATACCGATGCCGTGACGACCGATGGCAACGATGCCGGAACGGCCGCGGGGACCGAGGTGGCGGGCAACGTCGAAGCGGCGACCTCGCCCGCCGAGGCTGCGCCGACGTCGACGGAGATGGCCGGGGCGGGGCAATCGGGGACCGGAGCGGCGGTCTCCGGGCAGGCGGGCATGGTCGATCAGGGCGACGACGGCAACCTTGCCGACGGCGATGGCCAGGCCACGAACGGCACCAGCGCCAACACGGGCGTCGATGCGACCGGGACCGCGCCCTCGACCGGCAGCGCGGCCTCCGACACCACGGTGGGCGGCATGACGGGCGGAACCGCCGCCGATGCGACGGCTGCGGACCAGGTGACGAGCACGACCGGCGCGGACGGATCGACGGGCGGCGGCGGTGCGGGCATCTCGGCCGCCGGGGCGGCCAACGACGGCGCGGCGGATACGGCAGGTGCCCCGACCACGACGACGACGGATCAGACCGCCATGGGCAACGCAGGCACGCAGAACGCGACGGGCTCCGGCCCGGCAGGGGCGGAGACGCCCGGGGACAGCGACCTGACGCCCGACACCCAGGTCGCCACGCAGTCGCCCACGACCGCGCCGACCGACGGCACCGCCGGGGCCGGCATCGCGACGACGGCGCAGTCCGGGTCAGAAACGACGATCACGGGCGCGACCGGCGGGGCCGAGAACCAGGCCGCCGGCACCGTCGAACCGGGGGACACCGGCATGGCGGGCGGCACGCCGTCGGACGACCAGCTGACCCAGGTCTGCACGCTGGTGCCGACGCTGTGACGACCGGGGCCGCTGCGGGTGCAGCGGCCCCTTCCGCGGAAGGGATGGACATGCGCGACGACAAGACCGACCTGGACCCCGACGCCAGGCCGGGCCACGGCGGCGAGGTGCACCAGGTGCCTCCGCCCGGCGGGGCCGGGATGACCACGGCCAACGGGGTGACCATCGCCGACGGCCAGAACTCGCTGAAGGTCGGCGCGCGCGGCCCGATCCTGTTGCAGGACCACGTCCTGCGCGAGAAGACCTTCCACTTCGACCACGAGCGCATCCCCGAGCGGGTGATCCACGCCCGCGGCTTCGGCGCGCACGGCACCTTCACCTGCACCCGCGCCATCCCCGACCTCACCATCGCCGCGCCCTTCCAGGCGGAAGGGACCGAGACGCCGGTCTTCGTCCGGTTCTCGACCGTGACGGGCAGCAGGGGGTCGTTCGACCTCGCCCGCGACGTGCGCGGCTTCGCGGTGAAGATGTACACGAAGGACGGCAACTGGGACCTCGTGGGCAACAACATCCCGGTGTTCTTCATCCAGGACCCGATCAAGTTCCCCGACCTCGTCCACGCGGTGAAGGAAGAACCCGACCGCGGCTTTCCCCAGGCGCAGTCGGCGCACGACACGTTCTGGGACTTCATCGTCCACATGCCCGAATCGATGCACATGATCATGTGGCAGATGTCGGACCGGACCATCCCGCGGTCCTTCCGGTTCATGGAGGGGTTCGGCGTCCATTCGTTCTACTTCATCGGCCCGGACGGGCAGGTGAAGTTCGTCAAGTTCCACTGGAAACCGCGGCTGGGCCTCCAGTCGGTGCTGTGGGACGAGGCGGTCAAGATCAACGGGGCCGACCCGGACTACCACCGCCGCGACCTGTGGGAGGCGATCCGCGGCGGCGACTACCCCGAATGGGACCTGTGCGTCCAGGTTTTCGACCAGGCCTTCGCCGACACCTGGGACTTCGACGTGCTCGACAGCACCAAGGTCATCCCCGAGGAGCTGGTGCCGGCCGAGCCGATCGGCGTCCTGCAGCTGAACCGCACGGTCGACAACTTCTTCCAGGAGACCGAGCAGGTCGCGTTCTGCACGCAGAACCTGATCCCCGGGATCGGCAACTCGGACGACCCGCTGCTGCACGGGCGCAACTTCAGCTACCTCGACACGCAGCTGAAGCGGCTGGGGTCGCCGAACTTCACCCAGATCCCGATCAACCGTCCGCGCGGCTGCCCCGTGCACAACTTCTTCCAGGACGGGCACATGCAGATGCAGAACCGCAAGGGGCGCATCAATTACGAGCCGAACGGATTCAACGAAGGTGCGCGCGCCGACCCCCGCACCGGATACCGCGACGCGCCGGTGCCGGTGTCGGGGGGCCGCGAGCGGATGCGGTCGGACACCTTTGCCGACCACTACAGCCAGGCGCGGCTGTTCTACCTGAGCCAGACCGTGCCGGAACAGCGCCACATCGCCGAGGCCCTGATCTTCGAGCTGGGCAAGTGCGAGATCCCGCGGATCCGCGAGCAGATGGTGGCCCATCTCCTGGTCATCGACGGCGGCCTCGCGGCCGATGTCGCGGCGGGCCTCGGGCTGGCCCGGATGCCCGCACCCGCCCCGACCGACACGCCGGCGCGGACCGACCTGCCGCTGTCGATGCCGCTGAACATGCTGTCGCGCCCGACCACCTTCGAGGGGCGGCTGCTCGGCGTGCTGGTCGACGACGGGCACGATGCGAACGTGCTGGGCGAGCTTGCCTTCGCCGCGCTGCGCGCCGGGGCGCGGATGAAGGTCGTGGCGCTGCGCCCCGGCGGGGCGCGGTCCCGGACGGGCGGGCTGACCAAGGCCGACATGCTGCTGCGCGGGGGCAAGTCGGTGCTGTTCGACGCCATCGCCGTGCTCGGCGGCAGCGGCGCGCTGGCGGCGCATACGGCAACGGGGGACTTCCTGCGCGACGCCTGGATGCATGGCAAGTTCATCGCCCTGCACGAAGCCGACGCGCTGGTGGCCGCCGCCGGGCCGGGGATCATCGACGATGACGGCATGGTCGACCTGTCGGCCGCTGGCGCGCCAGACTTCGTGCAGGCCTGCGCGGCGCTGCGCCACTGGGACCGGCTGGCGCGGATGAAGACCGAGGCCGATACCCACCACCCCGTCCAGACACCGGAAGGAGTTACCGCATGACCCCCGACACCCACCTGCAGGAGCTGTTCCTCGACGGCCTGCGCGACATGACCTATACCGAGCACCGAATCCTGAAGGCGCTGCCCCGGATGGTCGAGGCGGCCCGGTCGCCCGATCTGCGGCAGGCCTTCCAGAAGCACCTGGTCGAAACCGAACGCCAGGCGGCGCGGCTGGACGATGTCTTTGCGCTGGTCGGGTTGCGGTCGCAGGCGCGGACGTGCCAGGCGATCGACGGGATCCTCGCCGAGGGCGACGGGATCGCGGCGCAGCTGAAGGGCACGCCCGCCATCGACACCGGCCTGATCGGCGCGGCGCAGACGGTGGAGCACCACGAGATCGCGCGCTACGGAGCCCTGGTGCGGCTGGCCGGACAGCTCGGCCTGACCGAGGCGGGTGATCTGCTGGCCCAGTCGCTGGCCGAGGAGAAGGCGACGGACGAGGCGCTGGAGTCGCTAGCGCACACGGGGATGCGCGCCATGGCCTGAGGCCAGGCTGCGGATTCGGTCGGACCGGGGGTTTCACCCCCGGACCCCCAGGATATTTCCGGGAAGATGAAGGCCGCGCCTGACCGTCGTGCGGCGCCGCTGCCGGGCAAGGGCCGTCCTTTCGGGCGGCCCTTGCGCTTGGTTAGATCCGTGTCGGCGAAGGGGCCTGCGGGATGCGCTGGCCGCGGTCACGGTCGTGGCGCTCGGCGGCGCGGGCAGACACCACGTAGCCGATCAGCATCAGCGCGAACAGCGCGCCGAAGACGATGAAGGCAAGCGTTCGTTCGTTCATGGGGACCTCTGATGGCAAGGGTTGATCCGGTGCGTCCGGTTCAAGCGCCGTGCGACGGGAAGGTTCCAAGGGGATGAAGCGCCGCCGACAGCCTGTGGGGACGTGGCCGTCGGCGGCAGGAACACGGAGGGGAACATCCGCGGTCAGGCGCGACAGGGAGCGTTGCACCTGACCCGCATCCAACGCGCGGCCGGCCGGGCGGTTCCCCGCCGACGGTCGATTTCTTAGACTGCAGGCATCCCGACCGTGGCCGCGATCCCGCCGCCGTGCCGCGCCTGTTCGCGCAGCACCGCCTGCCACAGGTCCGGCTCCACCGCGCGCGATCCGTCCGCCACCTCGTGGCCGAGAAGCCCGTTCGGGCAGAGGCGGTCGTTGTCCCAGCCGTGGTGGTTCGCCACGGGATAAAGGCAGATGCCCTCCACCGGCACGCCGCGGCGGCGGGCGCGGGCGACCTCGGCCGCGACGTAGGTGAACCACGGCGCGCGGCGGGGGCCTTCGGTGCCGGTTTCGGCCACCAGCATCGGGCGGCCGTAGCGGGCATGGCATTCGGCCAGGAGGTCGCTCAGCGGGCGATAGGCGGGGTGGTCGACATCGACGGGCGGACCGCCATGGATCCACTGGTTGTTGGCGTAGTAGTTGAGCCCCAGGATGTCGAGCAGCGAGGGGTCGCCGCCGAGCTGCGGCCAGAGGCGCCCCGCGATCAGCTCGAAGGCCTGGAACTGCGCCTGGTGCAAGTCTTCGGCTTCGCGGCGGGGGCGCCCGGTCGCGGCGTCGTGGTGGATGGCGATCAGCGGCTCGCAATGCACGAAGCGGGCGCGCGGATCCACGTCGCGCAGCGCGTGCATCGCGGCGATGGATGCGCGGGCGAGCTGCACCTTCAGCTCGTAGCCGCGGCCGTGCGCGAAGGGGTTGAGATACCCGACGTCGCCGCCGCCCCAGGCGTGGAACGACATCTCGTTGACCGGGCACCAGAAGGGCACGTCGTCGGTCTCGTCCGCCAGGACCTGCGCGGCGGCGCGGGCGAAGGCGGCGAAGCGGGTGACGAAGGCGGGCTGCCAGATGTCGAGGTCGTCGGGCCAGCCGTAGTGCATCACGTCCCAGATCACCTGCGCGCCGACGTCGCGCGCCGCGCGCAGCATCGGGCGGAAGCCGGAGAAGTCGTAGCGGCCGGGCGAGGGCTCACAGAGGTGCCAGCGCAGCCCGTCGCGGAAGGTGCGAATCCCGGCCTGGCCGAGCTGGCGGTAGTCGTCCGCCGCGTGGACGTCGTGGCCCGTCGCCGCCAGGATGTCGAGCCGCCGGCCCGAGCGCAGCCGGTGCGACGAGCACTCGAACCCGCCCTGGACGAAGCTGCGGAACAGCGTCGGGGCCGGGGCGGCGGTGGAGGCCAGGACCTCGTGGAACAGCGCCTCCCACCGGCGAGCGACGATGGTGGTAGCATAGGTCGCCGCCACGTGCGCCCGCAGCGCGCGGCCGAGCCTGCGGCGCAGGGACGGGCTGGCGGCCAGCCGGAGGATCGCCCGGGCCGCCGATGCGGGGTCCTCGTGCGGCACGAAGAGGCCCGTCTTGCCATCGCGGATCTGTTCCACGGCGCCACGGTCGGCGGTGGCGACGACCGGCAGGCCCGCGGCCCCGGCCTCGGCGATGACGTGGGGCATCCCCTCGTCGCGCGACAGCCAGACGAAGACGTCCATGGCCATCATCAGGTCCGGCACGTCGGTGCGGTCGCCGAGGAAGCGCAGCCGGTCCCCCAGCCCCAGGGCCGTGGCGCGGGCGCGGAGCTCGGTTTCGTATTCGGGCATGAAGGCGTCGGGCCCGCCGACGATGACGAAGCGCGCCCGCGGCTCCGCGGCCGCCACCAGCGCGGCGGCGTCGATCACGTCCTCGACCCGCTTCTTGCGGTCGAGCCGACCGACCCAGCCGACCAGCAGGTCGTCCGCCGCCAGCCCCAGCGCGGCCCGCACGGGCGCGCGCCGGGCCGGGTCGAAGGCGGCGAGATCCACCATCGACGGGATCAGCCGGGCGTCCTGCGGCCGCGCCATGCGGCCCGCCGCCGCGTCGCGGATCGCGGCGCAGACGCCGACGTAGCGGGTGGTGAAGTGCTTCGGCCCCGCCAGCGCCTCGCTGACCAGCCCGCCATGCTCGATCAGCGGCGGGCGGTGGCGGAGCCGCTCCAGCGCCGGGTAGATGTCGGCCACGTTCTGGCAGGACACGACGATCTCGTAGCCCGCGATCTTCCGCTCGAGGTAGGCCACCGTGTCCTCGAACGACAGGTCGAGCGCGGTGGTGTCCACGTCCACCCCGATCTCGGCGAGCTGGCGGTAGGTCTGGTCGGGCATTCCCTCCTTGCGGAAGCAGGGCATGACGTCGATGCGGAAGGCCCGGCGGTCGAGCGTCTGGGCCAACAGGCGCACCTCGGTCTCCTCGCCGCCGACGACGAGCCAGGCGAAGACGAACAGGATGCGGACGGGGGCGTGGCGGGGGTGCGGTTCGGGAAAGCTCATGATGCGTGGGTGAACACAACCTGCAGGAACTCGGGACGGTCTTCGACGAGGTAGGTGAGGAACGCAGGCGCTTCCGACAGCGGGATGACGTGGGTGACCATGGCGTCGCGGACGCGCTCGCCCTCGGCCGACAGCAGGCGCAGCGTCTCGGCCGACAGCCGCGCCCGGGGCCAGGCCTCGGCCATCCCGCGGGGCACGCGGCCGATCTGGGCGCAGTGGATCGACAGGCCGTTGTGGTGGAACTCCTCCCCCAGGCGCAGGTCGCAGAGGCCGCCCTGGTAGAAGGCGAGGTCGATCACCGCCCCCTGCGGCCGCAGCGCCCGCAGGCACAGGTGCAGGCTGTCGGCCCGCGCGCGGGTCTGGAACACGACATCGGCCCCGCCGTCGGACTTGGCCGCCTGCCAGGCCTCGTCCTCGGCCGTCGCGTGCAGGCCCAGACGGTCGGCAATGGAGCGGCGGAAGGCCGACGGCTCGGCCAGCGTGACCGTCGCCCCGGCAGCGCGCGCAAACAGCGCGGTCAGCAGGCCGACCGTCCCGCCGCCCCAGACGACCGCGCGGCGCCCGGCGATGCCGCCGCCGAAGCGGTCGGCCCGCTCCAGCGCGTCGGCGTGGAGGATGCCGTTGGCGGCGATCGGGCCCATCTGCGCTGCAAAGATGCCGAGCAGCGGGTCCATCCCGTCGGGCAGCGGCACCAGCAGGTCGTGGCGCGGGTCGGCGGTGTGGCCGGTCTTGTGGCCGAAGGTGGTGCCGACGACCTGGCCCACCGCAAAGCCCTCCGCCCGGCTGTCGATGACGCGGGCGCATTCCATGTAGCCCATGAAGGGCACCGGGTAGCGCATCGTCGGCTCGCCGTCGCGGAAGACCCCGGCCTCGGCGTCCCAGCGGGCGTGCAGGTAGGGGTTCGTGCCCTTCAGGATCGTGAGCTCGGTGCCCGCCGACAGCCCAGTGTACATCAGGTCGAGCCGGACCTGCCCGTCGCCCGCCGGGCCTTCGTGATAGTCGAAGAAGTAGGCCCGCCCCGGCGCCTCCACCCCCAGCGAGCGGACGCGCCGATGGTCCTGCGGGCGCGCGGGCTGGGGCCGCAGGTGGCCGGGGGGCGGCAGCGGCGCGGGCGCGGTGCCGGGGAGCGTGACGACGGCGCCGGTGGACATGGACTCCGCCACGGCGAGCGCGACGCGGTGCGTCTCGACCGCTTCGGCATAGGGGGTGCGGATGCGATCGGGCTTGCCGCGCACCGCGTCGATGAAGTCGCGGTCCTGCCGCCAGACGGGGTCGCCCTCGGCCCCCTCGGGGTGGCGGCCGCGGCCCGTGTCGACCATCACGTCGCGGTCCGACAGCTCGATCGCCAGCGCGTCGGCGAAGACGTGCAGGCCGGTGCGGTGGTTCCAGTCCAGAAGGCAGGTCGCCGACAGGTTCGCCACCGCGCCGCCCTCGAAGGTCAGCGTCGCGGTGCCGGCGGTGGGCACGTCGAGCGCCGGGAAACGCTCACGCGCCTTGTGGTTGCCCTGGGCGTAGACGCGGGTGACGGCACCGGCGAGGACGCGTGCGGCGTCGATCAGGTGGGTGACCTGTTCGACGAACTGCCCGCCCGACTGGTCCTGCCGGCCCCACCATCCGGGCGGAGGGGTCGAATCGAGCCAGTGCCCGACGATCAGCTGCGCCGGGTTGGCGGCCAGCGCGCGGCGGGCCGTGTCGAGCGTGTCGAGATAGCGCCAGTGGTAGCCGACCGCCGTGACCAGCCCCTTGGCCGCGATCCCCGCCGCGATCTCCTCGGCGAGCGCGAGGTCGAGCGACACGGGCTTTTCCACGAAGAACGGCACGCCGGCGGCCAGCGCGGCGCGTTCGGCGGGGCCGTGCGCGAAGGGCGGGACGCAGATGAACAGCGCGTCGATGTCGCCCTGGCCGAGCATCGCCTGCACGTCGCCATCGACCCGCGCGCCGAGCGGAGCCGCGATCTCCTCCGCGCTGGCGCGGTCGGGGTCGGTCACGGCGGTCACGCGCACGTCGGCGAAGTCGGCCAGCACGCCCAGGTGGCGGCGGGCGATGCCGCCGGTGCCGACGAAGCCGACGCGGGTGGGGGTCGTCATCGGGGCGCGCTCCTTGCGGCGAAGTGTCTGGCGGTAGATCGCGGCGACGCCTTCGGCCATGCGCTGCGCGGTGAAACGGCTGGCGCGGACTTGCAGTTCCCTGCCCTCGCGCGCGGCGCGCGCCGGGTCGGACAGCCGCGCGGCCATCGCGGTCGCCAGCGCCGGGGCGTCGTCGGGCGGGACAAGGCCCGGATGGTCGGCCCCGAGCGCATCGACGATGCCGCAGATGCGCGTGGCGACGACCGGCAGGCCCAGCGCCATCGCCTCGAGCAGCACGAGCGGCAGGCCCTCGAACCGCGAGGGCAGCACGAAGAGGTCGGCGGCGCGCATCACGCAAGGCAGGTCTTCGCGGGCGTCGAGGAACGTCACGGGCAGGCCCGTCGCCTGCGCCGCGACGGCCGCGCGCGTCTCGCCGTCGCCGATCATCAGAAGGCGTGCCGAAAGGTCATCCGGCAGGAGGGCGAAGGCCGCCACCAGCACCTCCTGCGCCTTCTGCGGCATGAAGCGGCCGACGTGCAGGACCAGCATGTCGGCGGGCGCAAGCCCCAGCGCCTGGCGCACCGCTTCGCGCGCCGTGGCGGGGCGGGGGGCCGCGATCCCGTTCGGCACGACGCGCAGCGGCGGCGCGATCATGCCGGCCAACGCCGCCTGCCAGCTTGCCCCCGCCGTCCCCGACACCGCGACCAGCCCGTCCACATGGCGCAGCGCCGTGGCGTAGTCCTGCCGCTGGCCCGGATCGGTGATGAGCCAGGGCAGGTGTTCGGTGCGCAGCACCGGCAGCCCGGCGGCGCGCCCCGTGGCGGCCAGCGCCTGCCCCTCCCACCCGATCCCGGCGTGGACGTGCAGCAGCGCCGCGCCCTGCCGCACGATCCATGCCGGCCAGTCGCTGACCGGCTGCGCCGTCAGGCCAGCGGCTGCGGCGCAGGCGACGAAATGCGCGGCATGGGGGCTTTCGGCAAAGCCGAGCACCGGGCGCAGGCCGGGGTCGAGGTGGCGCGCGAGCGCGATCATGTGGTGGCCGACGCCCGAGGGATCGGTGCTGTCGGTGGCGAGGATCACGGTGGCCGGGACGACGCGCGTCGGCGGCGCGAGGTGCCGGGTCATGACGCGCGCTCGGCCCCGCCGCGGCGGCGCGCCTGGTCGATCAGCGCGCCGAGCCGGGCAATCGACTGCGGCCAGGTCCAGAGGCGCTGCACGACGATCACGTCGATGTCCTTCGGCCCGCCCAGCGGGCGGAAGGTCGCGTCCGATGCGAACTCCGGCCCGACGGGCAGGACCGCCGTGATCGCCCGGGGGTGCCGGGCGCGCACCGCAGTCTCCTGCGCGGGCGAGCCGCACAGGACGACGTCGAAATGCCGGCCGACCTCGTGCGGGATCCGAAGGGCGTCGACGTCAAGCGAGTTGTAGATGCGGATGCTGCCCGCGCAGAGGTCGAGCATCGCTTCGGTGATCCCCAGGCCCCAGACGCACAGGATGTCCGGCGCGCCATAGCGCTGCAGGTGGGCGGCCATGGCGCGCGAGGCGGAGGGCGCGCCATGCCCCTCGGCCCGGAAGCGCCGGTGGTCGAGGCCATGGGGCGACCGCGTCACGAGCGGCAGACGCTCCAGATAGCCGCCGCGGACCTCCACCCGGCCGGTCGGGCGCGGCGCAGGGCCCGGATCGGCGGCGAGGTCGGTCGGCAGCGGCGGCACGCGGGTCGCGAAGTCCGACACGGCGACGATCCGCGAAGGGTTCATTCGGCGGGCCTGGCGAAGGCGGTCGGTGCCCGGGTCGCGTTGATCCGGTCGAAGGTCGCGAGCGCCTGCCCGACGACCTGGTCCATGTTGAAATACTGGTAGGACCCGAGCCGCCCGACGAACCACACGTCCGGCGTCCGCTCCGCCGCGCGGCGGTACATCTGGTAGAGCGCCTGGTTTTCCGGCCGCGGGATCGGGTAGTAGGGGTCGCCGATGTCGGTCGGATATTCGTAGGTCAGGCTGGTCCTGGCGTGCACCTGACCGGTCAGGTGCTTGTATTCGGTGATCCGCGTGTAGGCTTCCGTCTGCGGGTAGTTCACCACCGCGACGGGCTGCGCCTGGCCCGCGTCGAGCGTCCGGTGGTCGAACCGCAGCGAGCGGTAGGGCAGGCGGCCGTAGTGGTGGTCGAAGTATTCGTCGATCGGCCCGGTAAAGACGGTGCAGCGGGCCAGGCCGCGGTCCTTGACCTCGGCCCAGGTCGTGCCGAGTTCGACCGAGATGTTCGGATGGTCCAGCATGTTGCGGAACATCGCAGTGTAGCCGTCGCGCGGCATCGCCTGGAAGCTGTCGGTGAAGTAGCGGTCGTCGCGGTTGGTCCGGGTCGGGATGCGCGCGGTCACCTGCCGCGACAGTTCCGACGGGTCGAGGCCCCATTGCTTGCGCGTGTAGCCGCGGAAGAACTTCTCGTAGAGCTCGCGCCCGATGGTCGAGACGACCACGTCCTCCGAGGTGCGGATGTCCTTCACCGGCTCGCGCCGTTCGGCGAGGAACGCCTCCATCCCGGCGCTGTCGAGCGACAGGCCGTAAAGGCGGTTGATCGTGTCGAGGTTGATCGGGATCGGCAACAGCATCCCGTCGACCTGCGCCAGCACCCGGTGCTCGTAGGGCCGCCAGGCGGTGAACTGCGACAGGTAGTCGACCACGGAGTCGGCATTGGTGTGGAAGATGTGCGGGCCGTAGCGGTGGATCAGGATGCCGGCGTCGTCCAGATGGTCATAGGCATTGCCCGCGATGTGCGGGCGGCGGTCGATCACCAGCACCTTCTCGCCGCGCTGCGAGGCGATCCGTTCGGCAAGCACGCTGCCGGCGAAGCCTGCGCCGACGATCAGCCAGTCGTGCATCGTCACACCTCGACCGGCTGGCGCAGGCAGGCCTGCATGTCGCCGCGCATCGCGGCCCAGGTCGCGTCCCACGACATCGCCGACAGCCGCCGGTCGACAGCCGCCCGCCAGCGCGCCGCGGGCGGGGCCAGGGCCGCGCGCAGCGCCGGGGCGATGTCCTCGGCCCCGGCGATGGTGACGAGGCCGGGCTTGCCGTAGCCCTCGACCACGTCGGTCACCGCGGTGGACACGACAGGCAGACCGGCCGCGAGGAACTCGGGCGTCTTCGTCGGGCTGATGAAGCGCGTCGCCTCGTTCAGCGCGAAGGGCATCCAGCCGGCATCCCAGTTGGACAAATAGGCGGGCAGCTCGGCATAGCCCTTGCGGCCCAGCCAGTGCAGGTTCGCCGCCCGCGGCAGGTCGGCCTCGTCGATCTTGCAGACCGGGCCGAGCATGACGAACTGCACGTCGGGCAGGTCCGCCGCGGCGCGGGCGACGAGGCCCAGGTCCATGCGTTCGTCGATGACGCCGAAGAAGCCCACGCGCGGGTGCGGGGTGCGGGCCTGGTCCTGCGGGTCGGGCAGCGCGCTCCGGGCGGCCGAGAAATGCGCGACGTCGACGCTGGAGGGGTAACAGCGCACCATCCGGTGCCGGTCGCGCTTGGCGGCGTAAAGGCTTGCGCCGCCGGTGAAGACCATGTCGGCCTGCGCGATCAGCGCCGCCTCGCGCGCCCGCAGCTCGGGCGGGGCGAAGCGGAAGGCGGACAGCTCGTCCATGCAGTCGAAGACGCAGAGGTCGCGCGGCAGGCTTTCGGTGAAGGCGAGCGCCTGCGGCGTGTAGTACCAGTGGACGAAGCGGCGCGCGCCGAGGTGATCGACCAGCGCGCTCACAAAGTCTCGCTGCTCCGCGACCGGGTCCGATCCGTGCGGGATGACGGGGGTCAGGACGGCGACGCCGGCCTCGACCACGCGCATCCGGTAGTGCGCGGGACCGGGGGCGAAGTCGGGCTCCTCGATGTACAGCACCTGGTGGGTCGCGGCGGCACGGGTCATCAGGTGCTGGGGGCGCTGGAACACGAAATCCCAGCGCAGGTGCGAAAAGCACAGCAGGACGGGAGTTTGCGGTTCGGCCAGGTAGAACGGCCGGTTCACGGGCGGCCCCCGGCGGCAGGCAAAAGATATCCGCGCCGGGCGAACCGGGTCTTGTCGTGCATGGCTGTCTGGCTCCGCAGTTCGGCCCGCGCATCGGGCCTTCGGAAGTGCCAATGCACCGGAACGGGAATGGTTCCAAAGGGGTAGCCGCGCGGGCGGGAAGTCGCCCCGCTGCGGTCGGGCTTGCACGGGCGGCGGGCCGTGCCATGATGCGGGACAGATCGAGGAACCGTCCGCCCATGCGCCTGCCGCTGCCCCTGGCCCTGCTGCTGCTCGCCTCGCCGCTGTCGGCGCAGGACGCGTTCGTGGGCGCGCACGGGGCGCAGGTGCCCGCGACCTATCTGGGGGAGGACGGGGCGGCGGCGGACTGGCAGCTCGACCTCTGGCCCGGGCAGGCGTTCCACCTGCTGCGCGACGGAGTGCCCGCGATGGGCAGGTGGCACGCGACGGCGGGCGGGATCGTTCTGGACCTGGGGGAGGAGGAACTGCCCCTGACCGTGCGCAACGCGACCCGGCTGGTGCCGGAGGGCGGCGGCGACCTGGTGACCGGCGGCACGCTGACCCCCGCGACCTTCAGCCTGCCGGTGGAAGGGATGTTCACCACCTTCGCCGGCGGGCCGATCCTGGTCGCCTGCGCGACCGACATGATCTACCGGGTGAACGACGGCGGCGACATCACCGCGCTTCGGGCGGCCTACGCGCAGGCGCGGCCGCAGGCGGACGCGGCGCTGTTCGTCACGCTGGATGCGACGGTCGGGCCGGGGGACCGCGGGCCTGCGCTGACGGTCGACCGCTTCGGCGCCGCCTGGCCGGCCGAGGACTGCGCCCGCGCCGCCGCCCGTCCGCCGCTCGAGGCCACGCTATGGCGGCTCATCACGCTCGGGGACGAGACGGTGGACTGGCGGCCGCCGCTGAACGAACCCTTCCTCGCCGTGACGGACGACGGCTTTGCCGCCTCGGCCGGATGCAACCGCCTGACCGGCCGGGTGACGCGCGACGGGCAGACCCTGCGGTTCGGCGCGGCGGCGACGACACGGATGGCCTGCCCCGCCCCGCTGGACGACCGCGAAAGGCGGCTGGCCGAGGCGCTGGGGCGCGTGGAGAGCTTTGCCATCGGTGGCCGGACGCTGCGGCTGGCCGAAGCGTCCGGCGTGGAGCTGGCGACGTTCGAGGCCGTCTACCTGCCCTGACGATGCCGCGACGGGGCGGCGTCAGCCGCCCTCGCCGCCCTCGCCGCCCTCGCCGCCCTCGCTGCCCTCGCCGCCCTCGCCGCCCTCGCTGCCCTCGCCGCCTTCGCTGCCCTCGCCGCCCTCGCCGCCCTCGCCGTCCTCGCCGTCCTCGCCGCCCTCGCCGTCCTCGCGGCCGCCGCGGTCTTCGAGCGAAAGCGCCCCGTCGCCGTTGCGGTCCATCCGCTGCACGACGTTGCCGAAGCGCGCGTCGAGCTCGGCCGTGGTGATCTGGCCGTTGCCGTCCTCGTCGAGCGCCTGGAAATCGTCCACGATGCGCGCCTGCATCAGCGCGGCCCAGGCCGGGGTGAACTCGGCAAGGCTGACCTGCCCGTCGCCCGAGGTATCGGCCGAGGCGAGCCGCGCCGTGCGCCAGGTGTCGATCTCGGCCTGGGTCACGGTACCGTTGCCGTCGGCATCGACCTGCGCGAAGATCTGCTGGAACATGCCGCCCATCCGGCCGCCGCGCTTCTCGAACTCATTGCCGTCCTCCTCCCCGTCCTCGTCGCCCTCTCCGCCGCGCCCGAAGTTGACCGGGGTGATCGTGGCGCTACCGTCCTTCGGCGTGGGGTTCGTCTGCGCGGTGGCAACGACCCCGGCCGCTGCCGCGGCCACGATGACGAACGCCGCGACGGGCAGATGTTTTCCGATGTTCATGCGTAGGTTCCCTTGTGTGTCCAGAGCCGCCTGTCGGCTCTGTGGCTGTCACATGGGCAGCCATGCCCGACTGCCCGTGTCAGCGCGACCGGCGGCTTGTCGCGGCCTGTCGCACACGGCGCGCCTGACACGCCTTGCGACAATCTCGCCGTGCCGTGCGGGCTGGCGCGGGTCGGGTGTCCGGGCGTAGCAAGGGCACATGGACGAGATCGCGCCGCACCTTCTGGTCGTCGATGACGCGCGCGACATCCGCGAGCCGCTGGGGCAATACCTGCGCAAGCAGGGCTTCCGCGTGACGCTGGCGGCCGGGGCCGCACAGGGACGCGCGGCGGTGGCGGAGGCGGCGATCCACCTCGTCATCCTCGACGTGATGATGCCGGGCGAGGACGGCTTCAGCCTGTGCCGCTGGCTCGTCGGGCGCGGCGGGCCGCCGGTCATCCTGCTGACCGCGATGGCCGACGCGACCGACCGCATCGTGGGGCTGGAACTCGGGGCCGACGACTATGTCGTCAAGCCCTTCAACCCCCGCGAACTGCTGGCCCGCATCCGCGCCGTCCTGCGGCGGATCCCGCCCGCGCCGCCCGTCGCGGTGTCCTCCGGGCGGCGGCGCTTCGGCGCGTGGACCGCCGATCCGGCCGCGCTGCTGCTGATCGCGCCGGACGGGCAGACCGTGCCGCTGACGACGGCCGAGGGGCGGCTGCTGCAGGTCTTTCTCGACAACCCGGGCACGGTGCTGTCGCGGCGCCGCCTGCTCGACCTCACGCAGTCGCGCGAGGAACGCCCCTATGACCGCGCCATCGACAACCAGATCAGCCGCCTGCGGCGCAAGATCGAGGCCGATCCGGCCCGACCGGCGATCCTGCTGACCGAATGGGGCGGGGGATACCGGCTGGCCGTGCCGGTGGGAGACGTGGTGCAATGACCGTGCGACCGCTGGGGCTCGCGGCGCGCTTCGCGCTGCTGCTGGCGCTGGCGCTGGTCGTGGCGAACCTCGTCGCGCTGTCGGTCCTGGCCCTGCAGCGCGAACGTTTCGATGCGCGCGCGACGGGCGACAGGGACCTGGCGCGCAGCCTCGGACTCGTGCCCGTGTTCGAGGCGGCACCGGCCGCGCTGTGGCCCGAGATCCTGCGCCGCGCCCGGCGGCACGGTGCCGACCTGACGCTCGGTCCGCAACCTCTCGCCGACCCGCCCGCGGCGGACACCGCGGCCTCGGGCCTGACGCGGCGGCTGTCGGACGCGCTCGACGGCCGCGCGGTGCAGGTGGCCCGCGCGGGGCCGGATAGCCTGGCGATCTCGGTCGCGGTCCAGGGGCCCGACGGCCCGGTCTGGCTGAACCTCCGCACGACGGAGGCGGACGACGGCGAGGACCCCGCGCCGGGGTTGGCGTTGGGCCTGATCCTGCTGGTGTCGCTGGTCGCGGTGCTGGCCGTCGGGCTGATCTTCCTGCGCGGCCTGACGCGGCCGCTGCGCGCGCTGGAACGCGCGGCCGAGGCCGCGGGTGCGGGCGACCGGTCGGCCCGGGTGCCGGTCCGCGGCGCGCGCGAGGTGCAGGCGGTGGCCACGGCCTTCAACGCGATGCAGGAGCGCATCGCGGCCTTCGAGGCCGAACGGCTGCGGATGGTCGGGGCCGTCGGCCACGATCTGCGGACCCCGATCACCAGCCTGCGCCTGCGGGCCGAGATGCTGGACGACGACGCCGAGCGCGACCCGATGGTCGCCACGCTCGACGAGATGGCGGTGATGGCAGACGGCCTTGTGGCGTACGCCCGCGGCGGAACCGAGGCCGAGGCGGCGGGCCCGCTGCCCCTGCGCCCGCTGCTGGCGCGCCTCGCGGCGGAGCGGGGCGCGGAGCTTGCGCCCGGGGCGGAGGCGACCGTGCGGGGGCGGCCGGTCGCGCTGGGGCGGGCCGTCGGCAACATCGTGGACAACGCGCTGCGCTACGGCGGTGCGGCGCGCATCGCGCTGACGGTCGAGGGCTCGATGGCCGTGGTGCGGATCGCCGACGACGGCCCGGGGCTTCCCGACGCGCTTCTGGCCACGGTGTTCGACCCCTTCGTGCGCGGCGAGGACAGCCGCAGTGCCGAAACCGGCGGGGCGGGCCTGGGGCTTTCGATCGCGCGGCAGATCGTGACCGCCCACGGCGGTGCCATCGCGCTGGAGAACACCGTGCCGCGCGGCCTCTGCGCCGTGATCCGGCTGCCCCTGGCCTGAGCCATTGAGGGCGCGCGGCCTTCCTGCTAACAGGGCCGTGACCGAAGACAGGAGCCCGGCCATGGCCGAAGACACCCCAAACGGCGCGGCCCCCGCGACCCCGGCTGCCGCTGCGGCACCGCAGGTGAAGATGCAGGTGCTGGCGCAGTTCATCCGCGACATGAGCTTCGAGAACATGGTCGCACAGCGCGGCATCTCGGCAACCGAGGTGGTGCCCGACATCCAGGTCGCGGTCAGCCTGGACGCGCGCAAGCGGCAGGCCGACACGCAGTACGACGTCATCACCAAGTTCAAGGTGACGTCGAAGAACAAGACCAACGGCGACATGCTGTTCCTGATGGAGCTCGACTACGCGGGCGTCTTCGCGGTGGAAGGCGTGCCCGAGGCGCAGCTCCATCCCTTCCTGCTGATCGAATGCCCGCGGCTGCTGTTTCCCTTCGTGCGGCGGATCATCAGCGACGTGACCCGCGACGGTGGGTTCCCGCCGCTGAATGTCGACAACGTCGATTTCCTCGCGCTCTATCGGCAGGAGATCGCGCGCCGGGCCGAGGCGCAGAAGACCGCCCCCGCGAACTGATCAGACGCGCGCCAACCACAGCGCCCGGGGCCCGATGCCGCTGACGAAGGCCGCGTGGGCCTGCCGCTCGGCCTCGGTCAGGCGCGGCGCGAGCGGGACGGGGCGCGAGCGGCGCGGACCTGCGGCCTGCGCGACGGCGGCGGGCGTCTCTGCTGCTGGCCCGAGCACGAGGTCGGGCTGGCGGCCGCCCGTCAGCTCCAGATAGACTTCGGCCAGAAGCGTCGAATCCAGAAGCGCGCCGTGGCGTTCCCTGCCCGACAGGTCGACGCCGAACCGGCGGCAGAGCGCGTCGAGCGAGGCGGGCGCGCCGGGAAAGCGGGCGCGGGCCATGGCGACGGTGTCCACGATGCGGTCCGCGGCGAGCGGCGGCAGGCCCAGCCGCGCCAGCTCGGCGTCGATGAACCGCTGGTCGAAGGCCGCGTTGTGGGCGACGAGCCGCGCCTCGCCGATGAAGGCCAGGAAGTCGGCCGCGACGGCGGCGAAGCGCGGCTGGTTTCGCAGGAAGTCGTCGCCGAGACCGTGGACCTTGAAGGCGTCCTCGGGCATCGGGCGTTCGGGGTTCAGGTAGGCGTGGAAGGTGCGGCCCGTCGGCAGGCGGTTGACGAGTTCCACCGCGCCGATCTCGACCACCCGGTCGCCCGCGGCGGGGTCGAAGCCGGTGGTTTCGGTGTCGAAGACGATCTCACGCACGCGGCAGCCTTTCGCGGATGTCGGCCAGGACCTGTCGCACGCCCGCCCTTGCGCTGTCGAGCGTCGTGGTGTCGATGACCCAGGTGGCGCGGGCCCGCTTCTCGGCATCGGGCACCTGGCGGGACAGGAGCAGGTGGAAGGCGGCCTCGGTCATGCCGGGGCGGGACAGGACGCGGGCGCGCTGCACGGATGGCGACGTGCTGACGACGGCGATGCCGTCGCAGTCGCGCGCGGCACCGGTCTCGAACAGCAGGGGGATGTCGAGGAGAACGACGGGGGCCGTGGTCGCGGCAAGGAAGGCCGCGCGGTCCGCGGCCACCAGCGGGTGAACCGCGGCGTTCAGGCGCGCCAGCATCCCCTGGTCCAGGGTCACCTCCCGGCGCAGGCGGTCGCGGTCGACGCTGCCATCGGGGGCAAGCGCCTGCGGGCAAAGACCGGCCACCGCTGCCGCACCCGGCTGCCCCGCGCGATAAAGCCGGTGCACCGCCGCGTCCGCATCCCACACGGGCAGGCCTGCGGCCGCGAACATGGCGGCGGTCGTCGACTTGCCCATGCCGACCGACCCGGTCAGCCCGAGACGAAAGACGCTCACGCGGCCAGCGCCGCCGCGCGGCTGTCGGCGTCGACCTCGGGCCGGACGCCGAACCAGCGCTCGAACCCCGGAACGGCCTGGTGCAGAAGCATGCCGAGCCCGTCGACGGTGACGGCCCCCGCGGCGCGCGCGTCCTGCAGGAAGCGAGTGTCGAGCGGCGTATAGACGAGATCGGTCACCAGCGCCTGCGGGCTGAAGGTGTCGGGCGGGACGGTCAGGTCGGGCTTCCCCGGCATGCCGAGCGAGGTGGTGTTCACGACCGTCGCCGCGCCGCCGATCACCGCCGCCATCGCCGTCCAGTCGAAGACGCGCAGCTTGGCCCCGAAGTCGCTGCGCAGCGCGTCGGCGCGGGCATGGGTGCGGTTGGCGATGCGGATCTCGGGCACGCCGGCCTCGATCAGCGCGGCGACGACGGCGCGCGCGGCCCCGCCCGCCCCGATGACGGCAGCCGCGCCGGAAGCAGGGTTCCACGCGGGCGCATTCTGGCGCAGGTTGGCGATGAACCCCGACCCGTCGGTGTTGTCGGCCAGCAGGCGCCCGTCGCGGCGGAACACGAGCGTGTTCGCCGCCCCGATCAGCGCCGCACGGTCGGTCACGACATCGGCCAGCGCGAGCACGGCCTCCTTGTGCGGGATCGTCACGTTCGCGCCGATGAAACCCATCTTCGGCAGGGTGGCGAGCACGTGCGGCAGATCCGCCCGTTCGACATGCAGCGGCACGTAATGGCCGCGCAGGCCGTAGCGGCGCAGCCAGTAGCCATGCAGGGCCGGAGACCGGCTGTGCGCCACGGGGTGGCCGATGACACCGGCAAGCGGGATGGCCGACGAATCGCTCATCCCAGCTCTCCCCTGTCGTCGAGCCAGGCGAGGAGCGGCGGCACCGGCAGGCCCAGGATCGCGGTGTGTTCGCCCTCGATCTCGCGGAACAGGCGCAGCCCCGGGCCCTCGATGTGGTAGCAGCCCACCGCCCCCGCGACGGCGGGCCAGGCGGAATCGAGGTAGGCGTCGATCTGCCGGGCGGACAGCCGGCGCATGGTCAGCCGCGCCTCGGCCACGTGCCGCCAGACCGGTGCGCCGTCGCGGCAGGCCACGACGGCGGCGTGCAGGAGATGGGCGCGCCCCTGCAACGCGCCCAGGTGCCGGGCTGCCGTCGCCCGGTCGGGTGCCTTCGAGAAAAGGCGGCCCTCGCACGACAGGATCTGGTCGCAGCCGAGGACCAGCCCGGCGTGCCGCCGTGCCACCTTCACGGCCTTCGCCTCGGCCAGGGCATCGGCGATGTCACGGACGGCAGCGCCATCGGCCAGCAGGCTGCCGCGCAGCGCCGCCTCGTCGATCCGCGGCGCAATCGCCACGACGGGAAGCCCCGCGCGCTGCAGGAGCGCCAGCCGCACCGGCGAGGTCGAGGCGAGGGTAATGGGGGGCGTCACGTTCGGTGTGTGTTCCTGGGGGTATTCCGTTCTGACCGCGCGGACCGCTTTGTGCAAGGGCGAGGCTGGCCGGGCCGACAGGAACGGCGGAGCCCGCGCGCGGCGTCGCCGGGACCGACCGTCCCGTGTGGATAACTCCCGGTCACGGCAGCGCTGTGACCGGGATTCCCTCAAGCCGGTCCGACAGACCTCTGCAAATGTCCGGCGCCGCGCAGTCCAACATATTGATACGGCTTGAGATTCCCGCAGAACCGGGCGCGTGCCGCACGCCGCCTGCGCCTTGCGCCTGGTCATGTTTTTGTGGACAAAGCGGTGGACGGTCTGACAATCCAGATGTCCACAGCGCCAACGACTCCAACATCCTTTCCTTCATTCGTCTTTCTTCAGGTGGGCCCGATGGACGTCTATGTCTGGGTGAAGTCGCTGCATGTGATCTCGGTCATCGCGTGGATGGCGGGGCTGTTCTACCTGCCGCGGCTGTTCGTCTACCACGCCGCGCGCGGTGGAACCTCGGGTGTGCTGCACGACACCTTCGCGGTGATGGAGCGGCGGCTGCTGCGCGCGATCATGACCCCAGCGATGATCGCCACCTGGATCTTCGGGCTCTGGCTCGTCTCGCTGGGCGCGGTCGACTGGGATGCTGCCTGGGCCTGGGTGAAGGCCGCGGGCGTCCTGGCGATGACCGGATTCCACATGTGGCTGGCCGGTGCCCGCAAGGCCTTTGCCGACGGGCGCAACCGGATGCCGGAGCGGGCATGGCGCCTGGCCAACGAGGTGCCGACCCTGCTGATGGTCGTCATCGTGATCTCGGTCATCGTGAAATACTGACGGTTGACTTTCGCCCTCGCCCGAGCCTAAGGGAACGGGCCCCGGTCCCGGGGCGTGTTCCCCCTTTCACGACGTGCATGCGCCCCCACGTTGCGCATCTGGAGTGGTCATGGATACGATCCAGCACCTCAAGCTGTCCGAACTCAAGGCAAAGACCCCCGCCGATCTGCTTGCGATGGCCGAAGAGTGGGAGATCGAGAACGCGCCCAGCATGCGCAAGGGCGAGATGATGTTCTCGATCCTGAAGGAACATGCCGAGGAAGGGTGGGAGATCGGCGGCGACGGCGTGCTCGAGGTCCTGCAGGACGGTTTCGGTTTCCTCCGCAGCCCCGAGGCGAACTATCTTCCGGGGCCGGACGACATCTACGTCAGTCCGGAGATGATCCGCCAGTTCAGCCTGCGCACCGGGGACACGATCGAGGGCGTGATCCAGGCCCCGCGCGAGAACGAGCGCTACTTCGCCCTGACCAAGGCCACCCGCATCAACTTCGACGACCCGGAGCGGGCGCGCCACAAGGTTCATTTCGACAACCTGACCCCGCTGTACCCCGACGAGCGGCTGAAGATGGAGATCGAGGATCCGACGATCAAGGATCGCTCGGCCCGGATCATCGACCTCGTCTGCCCGATCGGCAAGGGCCAGCGGGCGCTGATCGTCGCGCCGCCGCGGACGGGCAAGACGGTGCTGTTGCAGAACATCGCGCATTCGATCGAGAAGAACCACGCCGAGTGCTACCTGATCGTGCTGCTGATCGACGAGCGGCCCGAGGAGGTGACCGACATGCAGCGCAGCGTGAAGGGGGAGGTCGTGTCCTCGACCTTCGACGAACCCGCGACGCGGCATGTGGCGGTGGCCGAAATGGTGATCGAAAAGGCGAAGCGGCTGGTGGAGCACAAGCGAGATGTTGTGATCCTGCTCGATTCGATCACAAGACTTGGCCGCGCCTTCAACACTGTTGTGCCGTCGAGCGGTAAGGTCCTGACCGGCGGCGTGGATGCCAACGCGTTGCAGCGGCCGAAACGGTTCTTCGGGGCCGCGCGCAACATTGAGGAGGGCGGGTCGCTGACCATCATCGCGACGGCGCTGATCGACACGGGCAGCCGGATGGACGAGGTGATCTTCGAGGAGTTCAAGGGAACCGGCAACAGCGAGATCGTGCTCGACCGCAAGGTCGCCGACAAGCGCGTCTTCCCGGCCATGGACATCCTGAAGTCCGGCACCCGGAAGGAAGAGCTTCTGGTCGAAAAGGTCGACCTGCAGAAAACCTATGTCCTGCGGCGGATCCTGAACCCGATGGGAACCACCGATGCGATCGAGTTCCTGATCGGCAAGCTGAAACAGACCAAGACCAACGGCGAGTTCTTCGAATCGATGAACAGCTGACCCGCGATGGACACGATCTTCGCCCCCGCGACCGCGGCCGGTCGGGCGGGTGTCGCGGTCATCCGGATCTCCGGTCCGCTGGCGCTTGACGCGGCCCGCGCATTGGGGGCGGCGCTTGCCGTGCCCCGGCGGCTGGAGCGCGTCGTTCTGCACGACGGTGGTGCGGTGCTCGATTCCGGCCTCGCCGTGAGTTTCCCCCGGCCGGCGAGCTATACGGGCGAGGACTGCGTGGAGCTGCACGTTCACGGCGGCCGGGCGACGCTGAGGGCCGTCCTCTCGTCCCTGTCCCGCCGGTCCGGGCTGCGGCTGGCCGACCCGGGCGAGTTCACGCGGCGCGCGCTCGAGAACGGCAAGATGGACCTGGCAGAGGCCGAGGGACTGGTCGATCTAATAGACGCCGAAACCGACGTTCAGCGCAGGCAGGCCCTGCGGCAGATGGACGGCGAACTGGGACGCCAGGCCGAGGTCTGGCGCGAAGCGCTGCTGGGTGCGCTGGCATTCCTCGAGGCGGCCATCGATTTCGCCGATGAGGATCTGCCGACGTCGCTCGTGGCGGAGGCGACGACGATCCTCGTTGGCCTGCGCGCCGAACTGTTGCGGAATCTGCAGGGAGGCACGGCCGCCCGCGCCGTGCGCAACGGGTTCGAGGTGGCCATCGTGGGGCCGCCGAACATCGGGAAGTCGACCCTGATCAATGCGATATCCCGACGCGATATCGCCCTGGTCAGCGACGTGCCCGGAACGACGCGCGACGTGATCGAGGTGCGGGTCGATCTTCACGGGCTGCCGGTGACCTTTCTCGACACGGCGGGCCTGCGCGAGACAGAGGATGCGCTGGAAGAGATGGGCGTGGCGCGCGGCAAGATCCGCGCCGAACAGGCGGATCTTCGCGTGGTTCTCGTGGCAAACGCCGACGATCTGCCCCCGGGACAGCCCGACACGATCTTCCGCGTCGGACAATGCGACCGGCATCCGCTGGCAGGAAGCGGCGTGTCGGGAAAGACCGGAGAGGGCGTCGCGGACCTGTTGCGCGAGATCGCAGATCGGCTGGCATCGCGGGCTGCGGACGCCGGGGTCATCGTCCAGCTTCGTCACCATCACGCCGTGGCCGAGGCCATCTCCGAGATCGAGGACGCGCTTCACGATCTGCCCGGACGTCTCGACGTGGGTTGCGAAGGGGTGCGTCGCGCGGCTACATCACTGGCAAGGCTGACCGGGCGAGTCGAGGCCGAGGATGTCCTCGCGCAGATTTTCTCGCGGTTCTGCATCGGAAAATAGGTGTTTCACGTGAAACAGTCTGACGTGATCGTGGTCGGGGGCGGCCACGCCGGAGCCGAAGCCGCTTCCGCCGCCGCACGCGCCGGAGCAAACGTCGTCCTCGTCACCCAGTCCTCGTCAACGATCGGGGTCATGTCGTGCAACCCGGCCATCGGCGGTGTGGGAAAGGGCCACATCGTCCGCGAGATCGACGCGCTCGACGGGATCATGGCAGGCGCCGCCGATCAATCCGCGATCCAGTATCGTCTTCTGAACAGCAGCAAGGGACACGCCGTCCGCGGGCCGCGCATCCAGGCCGACCGCGGCGTATATCGCAAGGCGGTGCAAGCCCGCCTCGTCGCGCATCCGAACCTCCGGATCGTGGAGGCCGAGGTGGCGGACCTGTGCCAGCATGGGGGGCGCGTTGCGGGCATCGAGACGACATCGGGCGACCGAATAATGGCCGATGCCGTCGTCCTGACCACCGGAACCTTCCTGAACGGACGGCTTTTCGTCGGTCCCGACGTCTCCGAGGGCGGACGCCGCGGTGATCCGGCCTCGCAACGCCTGGCGCATCGCCTGCGCGAGGCGCTTGCCATCGGCGGCAGACTGAAGACCGGAACGCCGCCCCGCCTCGATGGTCGCAGCATCGCCTGGGACCAGGTCGCGCGCCAGGACTCCGATCCTGCGCCGACCTTCATGTCGTTCCTCACGCGGCAGACGGGCTTGCCGCAGATCGCCTGCGGCGTCACGCATACGAACGCCCGAACCCACGCCGTCGTGCGCGACAACATCCACCTGTCCGCCATGTATGGCGGCCGGATCGAAGGCAAGGGACCGCGCTATTGCCCGTCGATCGAGGACAAGGTGCTGCGGTTTGCAGACCGCGACTCCCACCAGGTGTTTCTGGAGCCCGAGGGGCTGGAGGATTCCACGGTCTACCCCAACGGCTTGTCGACATCGCTTCCGCCCGAGGTTCAGCTTGCCTATCTCCAGACGCTTGATGGCCTGTCCGCCGTGCGCGTCCTGCAATGGGGCTATGCGGTCGAATATGATTTCTTCGACCCGCGGCAGTTGACCCCCGCGCTTCAGGTCAGGGCCCTTCCCGGCCTCTATCTCGCCGGGCAGATCAACGGCACCACAGGATACGAGGAGGCCGCCGGGCAGGGGCTCGTGGCCGGGTCTGCCGCCGCCGGGGCAGCGGTGCCGCTGAACCGCGCGAACTCCTACATCGGCGTGATGATCGACGATCTGATCTCGCGCGGCGTCACCGAGCCCTACCGGATGTTCACCTCGCGTGCAGAGTTCCGTCTCGCGCTGCGGGCCGACAATGCGGACCAGCGTCTGACGTCGCTCGGTCGATCCGCGGGGATCGTCGGCGACGGTCGCTGGGCGGAGTTCACCAGGAAGGCCGAGGCCCTGTCCGAGGTGAGGGCCGTGCTCGACTCCACCGTGCTGACCTCTGCTGCCCTGACGGCGGTGGACCAGATTCTGCCGCGCGACGGCCGCGCCCGGACCGCGTGGGAGTTCCTGGGGGGGCGCGAGGTCGATGACGCGGCCTTGCTGGCGCTGGCCCCCGATCTGGCCCCCACCAGCCCCGCGATACGCGGACAGGCGGCGATCGATGCGCTGTATGCTCCTTACATCCAGCGCCAGCAGAACGAAGTCCGCAGTCTCGAGGCGGATCTCGCGCGCGCCATTCCGGGCGATTTCGATTACGGCCCGCTGCCCGGCCTGTCGCACGAGCTGAAGGAAAAGCTGTCACGTCATCGGCCGGCTTCCCTGGCGCAGGCGCGGAAGGTGGAGGGCATGACCCCGGCCGCGATCGTGATCCTGACCGCAGCCCTGAAACGGCAGTCCGCCCAGGCAGCGTGATGCAGGCGATCGTCGACGATCTGCATCCTTACGCCGCGTTTGCGGACCTGCTCCGGCGGTGGACGCAGCGCATCAACTTGATCGCGCCATCCACGGTCGAGGATATCCTTGCCCGTCACGTCGCCGACAGCATGGCCGCGGCAAAGCTCGTGCCCGCGACCGCGCGTCGGGTGGTGGACCTCGGGTCCGGCGCCGGGTTTCCGGGATTGATCGTCGCGTCCGAACTGCACCGTCACGACCGCCCGGCGACCGTGATTCTCGTGGAAGCCGACCAGCGCAAATGCGCGTTCCTGCAGGAGGCAGCCCGCTTGCTGCAGGTGCCGGTCGAGATACGGGCCGCGCGCATCATGGATGTGCCGCCCCTGCAGGCTGACGTCGTCATGGCCAGGGCGCTTGCGCCACTCGAGGCTCTCCTGGACTTCCAGGCGCGTCACGGCACCCAAGACGCAACGGGGCTCTACCTGAAAGGCGCGGGCCACCTTGCCGAAGTCGCGGAAGCGCGCACCGCCTGGGGCTTCGATCTGGAAATCCACCCCGGGATCCACCCCGGGTCTGCGGTCCTGGGCATCCGCACCCTTCGCAAGGCGGTCTGATGATGCATGTGATAGCCATCGCCAACCAGAAGGGCGGGGTCGGCAAGACGACGACCGCGATCAACCTTGCGGCGGCACTGGCGGAATCCGGGCATCGCGTCGTGCTTCTCGACCTCGATGCCCAGGCGAATGCCACGACGGGCCTCGGGCAGACGTGCTCTGCGCAGGGGTCGAGTTACGATGCGCTGATCGGCACGCTGCCCCTCGCCGACCTCGTGCAGGCAACCCCGGTCGCCAACCTCCGCCTGATCCCCGCCTCGCCCGATCTCGCCTCCGCCGATCTCGATCTTGCCGCGAGGCCCAACCGTCTCAGGCACCTCACGCAGGCGCTGCGGGGCCCACGGGCGTCGGGGCTGACGGCCGATGTGGTCATCATCGACTGCGGTCCCTCCCTGAACCTCGTGGCGCTGAATGCGCTCGTTGCGGCGGGCAGCGTCCTCATCCCCTTGCAGGCGGAATACTTCGCCCTCGAGGGATTGACGCAGTTGATCCAGACCATCCGCCAGATCCGCGAGCACGAGAACCCGCCGCTGCGGATCGAGGGCGTGCTCATCACCATGCACGACAAGCGGAACCGCCTGGCCATCCAGGTCGAAGAGGACGTGCGCGCGACGCTCGGGGATCTGGTGTTCCAGGCCGTGATCCCGCGCAACGTGCGGCTCAGCGAGGCACCGTCGCACGGGATGTCGATCATCAGCTACGACCCGGCCTCGCGCGGGGCGGCGGCCTATCGCGCGCTTGCGGCAGACATTGCGGCACGGATCAATCCGGCAACCGAAACGGCAGCGAAGCGGGGATGACGATGACGGACGAGCGATTCGAGCGGCGGGGTCTCGGCCGCGGCCTGTCTGCCCTCCTGGCCGATGTCGCCGCACCGAACGAAACCCCGGAAGCGGCGCAGGAGGGCCTGGTCCATGTGCCGATCGACCGGATCGACCCGAACCCCGACCAGCCCCGGCGTCGGTTCGACCCCGCCGCGCTCGAGGAACTGGCGCAGTCGATCCGCCAGCACGGGCTCCTGCAGCCCATCGTGGTCCGTGCAGCGGCCGACGGCCGCTACCAGATCGTCGCGGGCGAACGCCGCTGGCGTGCGGCCCAGCTCGCGGCCCAGCACCGCATTCCGGCGGTGGTCAGGAGCTACTCCGACGACGACGTGCTGCAGATCGCGCTGCTGGAGAACATCCAGCGACAGGACCTGAATGCGATCGAAGAGGGGCAGGCCTACGCCCAGCTCATGCAGCGTTTCGGCCACACGCAGGAACAGCTCGCCCAGGCGCTCGGAAAAAGCCGCAGCCACATCGCCAACACCCTGCGTCTGCTCGCGCTGCCCGATCCCATCCAGGCCCTCGTGCGCGACGGCACGCTGTCGGCCGGTCATGCCCGGGCAATCCACGGGGTGCCCGACGCGCAGGCACTGGTGCAGCGGATCGTGGCCGAGGGCCTGTCGGTCCGGCAGGTCGAGGACCTCGCCCGCGACCGCAAGGAAAAGGCCCCGCGCACGGGACGCCGGCCGCAAGGCAAGGACGCGGACACCCTCGCGCTCGAAGCCGACGTATCGGCCGCGCTCGCGATGCCGGTCCGCATCGAGCATGCCCCCGATCTCGGCGGTGGCCAGATCACCGTCCGCTACCGGTCGCTGGAGGACCTCGACCTCATCTGCACCGCCCTCAGTCACGCCAGGACGGCCGACCTGTCCTTCTGATCGAGCGCATGGCCGATCTCGGCGATCACCCGGTCGAGCAGCAGCAGCCCGCCCGGCGTCGCGCCGACACGGTCGGCGGTTGCCCACAGCCAGCCGTCCGCGACACCGGCACGCAGAACGTCGGTGTCGCGGTCCAGACCGATGGCCGCGAGCGGAAGGCCTTCGGTCAGGCGCAGGCCCATCACGAGCCGTTCGTCCCGGCGCTCCGCCTCGCTCAGGCGCAGCCGCTCCGCTTCGGCATTGCCGCGCCGGGCGGCCGCGATCCATGCGTCCGGCGCGCGGATCGCCGTCGTCGCGATCCGCGCTCCGTCCTCCGCCCGGTGGCGCCCGTGCGCGCCCGGGCCGATCCCCGCGTAGTCCCCGCCACGCCAGTAGATCAGGTTGTGCCGCGACGCCTGGTCCGGGCGGGCGTAGTTCGACACCTCGTAGCGGCGCAGTCCCGCAGCCTCGCACAGCGCGCCGGTCGTCTCGAACATGACGGCCCCCCGCTCGTCGTCGGGCAGTCCACGCAACTGCCCCGCCGCCTGGCGGGCGCCGAAGACGGTGCCATCCTCGATCGTCAGCTGATACAGTGACAGGTGATCCCCGGCAAAAGACAGCGCCCGCCGCAGCTCCGCCTCCCAGTCCGCTTCGGTCTGGTCCTGCCGGCCGTAGATCAGGTCGAAGGAGAAGCGCGAAAACTGCCGCGCCGCGACGTCCACCGCGGCGCGCGCATCCGCGGCCGTATGCGTCCGGCCCAGGCGTCGCAGGCCTGCATCATCGAGCGCCTGCACGCCGATCGACACGCGGTTCACACCCGCATCGCGGAACGCCGCCATCCGCGCCATCTCGGTCGACCCCGGGTTCGCCTCCAGGGTTACCTCGATGTCATCGGCCAGGGCGAACAGGCCGGCCGCCGCGTCCAGGACGGCCGCGACCGTCGCCGGTTCCATCAGCGACGGCGTGCCACCGCCGAAGAACACCGATCCCAACCCCTGCCCGGCGAACTCGGGCGCAACCCGCCGCAGTTCGGACAGCAGCGCGGCGCGCCAGGCCGCATGGTCGACAGCTTTCGCGACGTGGCTGTTGAAGTCGCAGTAAGGGCACTTCGACGTGCAGAACGGCCAGTGGACATAAAGGCCGAACCTCATGGAAGCGCCCTTTCCAGTGCCGCGAAGGCGCGACCCCGGTGGCTGATGCGGTTCTTTTCCCACCGGTCCATCTCGCCGCAGGTAAGGTCATGCCCGTCGGGCAGGAACATCGGGTCGAAGCCATGGCCATTCGCCCCGCGCCCGGGCCAGACGAGCTGCCCCGAAAGGATGCCCTCGGCGCTGGTTTCGTCCCCCTCCGGCCAGGCGAGCACCAGCATGCAGATGAACCGTGCGCGGCGCGGCATCGGCGCCCGGGCCGCCTCGCAGGCGTCCCAGACCCGCGCCATCCCCAGCCCGTAGTCCCGCCCGCCCGGCCCCTCCGCCCAGTCGGCCGTCAGGACACCCGGTGCTCCGCCCAGGGCATCGACGCTCAGCCCGCTGTCGTCCGCCAGCGCGGGCAGCCCGGTCGCCCGCATCGCCGCCACCGCCTTCAGGCGCGCGTTGCCGGCGAAGGTCGTCTCCGTCTCGGCGGGAACCGCCAGCCCCAGCGCGGCCGCGCCCAGCACCGCCACGCCATGCGGACGCAGCAACGCCTGCAGCTCTTCGACCTTGCCCGCGTTGTGGCTTGCCACGACCAGCGGCTGCCGCGCCAGGCGGCGCATCACGACGCCCCGGCCAGCGCCGCCCTCTGCGCCGCGACCAGCGCCTGCCCACCGGCCATGGCAAGGTCCAGAAGCTGCCCCATCTCGGCGGGCGAAAAGGTCGACCCCTCGGCCGACATCTGCACCTCGATCAGCCGGCCGGCCCCCGTCAACACGAAGTTGGCATCGACACCCGCGGCCGAATCCTCGGCATAGTCGAGGTCCGCCACCGCCTGCCCCGCGTAGAGGCCGCAGGACAGCGCGACGACGTGGTCGAGCATCGGATCGCTCGGCACGGCGCGGTCCTTCACCAGACGGTCCAGCGCCAGCCGCAGCGCCACCCAGCCGCCGGTGATGGCCGCGCAGCGCGTGCCGCCGTCGGCCTGCAGCACGTCGCAGTCGATCACCACCTGCCGCTCGCCCAGCCCTTGCCGATCGACCGCGGCCCGCAGCGACCGTCCGACAAGCCTTTGTATTTCCTGCGTCCTTCCGCCCTGCTTGCCCGTCACGGCCTCGCGCCGGTTGCGCGTCGTCGTGGCCCGCGGCAGCATGCCGTATTCCGCCGTCACCCAGCCCTGGCCGGTGTTCTTCAAAAACGGCGGCGGCTTGTCTTCCAGCGTCGCGGTGCACAGGACATGCGTGCCCCCGACCTTGATGAGGCACGACCCCTCGGCATGGCGCGAGACCCCGGTTTCGATTGAAACCGGCCGCAGCTCGCCTAACTTCCGTCCTGAAGGACGCATATGGACACCCCCGCGCAGGAGGCGCGAGATACGCCCGCAACCGCCCGCGACGCAAGCCCATGCCCGACCCGCAAGACCCCTCGCAGATCCTGGCCCAGATGACCGACCGCTCGCGCGAGGTGTTCCGCCGCGTGGTCGAGGGCTACCTGCGCTCGGGCGATCCGGTCGGCTCCCGCGCGCTGACCCGCACCATGTCCGAAAAGGTCTCGGCCGCCACCATCCGCAACGTCATGCAGGACCTCGAGTATCTGGGCCTCCTCGACAGCCCCCATGTCTCGGCCGGCCGCATCCCGACCCAGGCGGGCCTGCGGATGTTCGTGGACGCGGTGATGGAGGTGGGCCACGTCGACGAAGGCGACCGCGCGCGGATCGACTCGGCGCTCGACGCGCCGCCCGGGGACGTGGCGGCCACGCTCGACCAGGTCGGCGCGGCGCTGTCGGGCCTGACGCGGACGGCGAGCCTCGTGTTCATCCCGTCGTCCGAGGCCCCGATCCGCCACATCGAGTTCGTGAGCCTCGGCCCCGACCGCACCCTCGTCGTGCTGGTGCGCGCCGACGGCCAGGTCGAGAACCGCATCTTCACCCCGCCGCCCGGCCTGACGCCGTCGGCCATGCGCGAGGCCGCGAACCTGCTGAACGCGCTGGCCGAAGGCCGCACCCTGTCGGACCTGCGCCGCACCGTCGCCGACGACATCGCCGCCCGCCGGCAAGAGATCGACGCGCTCGCCCACAGCCTGATCGCCAGCGGCCTCGCCGTCTGGGACCACCCGGGCGAGCCCTTCGAGCGGCTGATCGTGCGCGGCACCGCCAACCTTCTCGACCAGGCCGCGACCGACGACCTCGAACGCATCCGCCACCTCTTCGACGATCTCGAACGCAAGCGCGACATCGTCAACATGCTGGAACTGACCGAGGCCGGGCAGGGCGTCCGCATCTTCATCGGCAGCGAGAACAAGCTTTTCTCACTTTCGGGTTCAAGTCTGGTCGTCTCTCCCTATATGAACGCGAACCGCAGAATCATCGGCGCCGTCGGCGTGATCGGTCCGACACGGCTGAACTACGGCCGCATCGTGCCGATCGTCGACTACACGGCGCAGCTTGTCGGCCGGGTGGTGGCCGAACGCGCCAAGGGTTAGGGCAACATGACGAAAGACACGACGGACGACGCGAAGTTGGACCCGATCGAGCTCGGGGCCGAGCTCGACACCGGAGGCGAGGAGTATATCGAGGGCGACGAGCTCGACGCGCTGCGCGCCGAACGCGACGAGCTGCGCGACAAGTTCATGCGGGCGCTGGCCGATGCCGAAAACGCCCGCAAGCGCGCCGACCGCGACCGGCGCGAGGCCGAACAGTATGGCTCCACCCGCCTCGCCCGCGATCTCCTGCCGATCTACGACAATCTGAAGCGCGCCATCGACGCCGTGCCGGAAGACCAGCGCGCGGTATCGGCGGCGCTGCTCGACGGCGTGGAACTGACCCTGCGCGAGCTGTCCAACATCATGACCAAGCACGGCGTCCGTCCGATCACCCCGGCGGTGGGGGACAGTTTCGATCCGCAGCACCATCAGGCGATGTTCGAGGCCCCGCTGCCCGGCACCAAGGCCGGCCAGATCATCCAGATCATGACCGAAGGCTTCATGCTCCACGACCGCCTGCTGCGCCCCGCCCAGGTCGGCGTGTCCTCGAACACCGCAGGCTAGGCCCCCGGCCCGTGCGGAATCAGGGGCGGGGCCGCCACGCAAACCTTCGCCGCCGGCGCCACAGGACCGCGAGCATCTTCGCCAGATCGAAGGGCTGGCGGCGCATCGGGTTTCGGCCACCGCCCCGCAGCGTGGCCACCGGCCTTCAACCCCTGGCGGATGTCTGCCCGGCCGGACGGGCTACCCCCGGCCCATCAGGCGGCTCGCCAGCCGGGCGGGCAGGCCGGGGCGCGCCGCGCCGCGGGCCTCGGCCCGGTCGGCCGCGTTCAGCAGTGCATACATCCCCCTCACCCCCAGCCAGCGCAGCGGCTCCGGCTCCCAGCGGCGGACGCTGTGGTTGACCCACGGCAGCCGCGTCAGTTCGGTGTCGCGGCCCGCGATCAGGTCCGCGAGCGTGCGTCCGGCCAGGTTTGCCGTGCTGACGCCCACCCCGACGTAGCCCCCCGCGTGGCCCGTCCGCGTGCCCGCGTCCCAGCCGACCGTCGCGCACCAGTCGCGCGGCACGCCGAGCACGCCGCACCAGGCGTGGGCGATCCGGGCCGCGCGCGCCGCCGGGAAGTGGCGGTGCAGGATCGCGGTCAGCCGCCGCACCGTCTCGGCGTCGGGCACCCCGTCGCGGTCGGTCCGCGAGCCGAGCCGGTAGGGCACCCCCCGCGCCCCGACCGCGATCCGCCCGCAGGCGGTGCGCTGGCAGTAGCAGTAGGCGTTGGCGAAGTCCCCCACGATCTCGTGCCCCGCCCAGCCGATCCGGTCCCAGACGTCGGCCCCCAGAGGCTCGGTCACGATCTGGGCCGAGTTCAGCGGCAGCCAGTCGCGGCGGTGGCCGGGCAGCGCCGCCGTGAAGCCCTCGGTCGCGCGGATGACGGTGCGGGCGCGCACGCTGCCGCGGTCGGTGTCGACCCGGCCCGGCGCGATGCCGGTCGCCGTCGTGCCTTCCGCGATGCGGACGCCGCTGCGTTCCACCGCCCGCGCGAGTCCCAGCACCAGTTTCGCGGGCTGGATGCGCGCCACGCCGCCGACGACCATCGCCCCCAGCGCGCCGGGCACCGCGACGCGGTCCGCAACCTCGGGCCCGATCCCGGTCACGCGGTCCTCGCCCCAGGCCCGGCGGTGCCGCACCTCGGCCCGCAGGCGCGAAAGCTGCGCCGGGCGCGTCGCGACCATGAGTTCGTCGGTGCGGCGGATGTCGGCGTCGATCCCCTGGGCGTGCGTCACCGCGATCACCTCGTCGACCGTGCCACCCATCGCGGCGACCATCGCCCGCACCGCCGCCTCGCCCGCACGGGCGGCATAGCGCGCGTGGTTCCAGGCAAAGCCGCCGGTCAGCCAGCCGCCGTTGCGCCCCGACGCGCCGAACCCGGCGAAGTCGCGCTCCACGATCAGGATGTCGAGGCCGGGGTCGGCCTGCCGCGCATACCACGCGGTCCAGAGGCCGGTATAGCCCGCGCCGACGATGCACAGGTCGGCGGTGGTGTCGCCGGACAGCGGCGCACGGCGCGGGGGCAGGCCGATGTCCTGCCACCAGAAGCTCGGGCCGCCGGTTCTCACCGCGCGGCCGGGAAAGGGTCGCTGCGCATGAGCCGATCAGACGTCAGCGCGGGCCAGGTGTAAAGCCTTGCCGAGGAAGGATGCGCACCCCGCCCGCAGCGGGCGGTGGTGCCGGTGAAGGGACTCGAACCCCCGACCCCATCATTACGAATGACGTGCTCTACCAGCTGAGCTACACCGGCATCCTTCCCGGCGGAGGCCCTACACCGCCGCAGGACGCGGCGCAAGCGGGCAGCCCCGGCGCAACGGCGTGCCGCCATGCGGCGGACGCCCGCGGCATCCGGGTGACAGGGTGGCCGACGTATCCCGAGGGCTGCGCCGCGCCCGGTCCCGGCGACCGCCTTCCGCCGCAACCCGCAGACGTCAGGTGACGATGCGGCGCTCCGTCCCGTCGGCGAGCGCGACGAGGATCAGGCAGCACGACGTCGCCCCGGCGTCGAGGACACCGCGCGACCTCTCGCCCAGGCGGCTGGAGCGGCCGACCTTCGCGACCATGTCGCGCGTGCTGTCGCGGCCCGCCTCCGCCGCCCGCTTCATCAGCCCCAGGGCCTGCGACCAGCCCGCCCCGTCCGCCAGCGCCGCCTCGTAGGCCGCGACGGCCGGCGCCAGGGCATCCAGCATCGTCTTGTCGCCGACCCCGGCCGATCCGATCGCCCGAACGCCGTCCAGCCCGGCCCGCAGCATCCGGCCGAACGCGGCCGCGTCGATGCGGTCGGCACCCTCCAGCGCATCGGCCATGTCGGCGAACATCGTTCCGTAAAGCGGCCCCATCGATCCGCCGATCTCGGACATCAGCACGTCCGACAGGGTGCGCATCGCTGCGTCCAGCGTGTCGGTCGCCCCGTCGATCCGCTCTTTCGCTCGGCCGAAGCCCTTGGCCATGTTGAAGCCGTGGTCGCCGTCGCCGATCCTGCCGTCGATCTCGCTCAGATAGGCCTTGTTCGCGACGATCACCTCGGCCACCTCGCGCAGGATCCCGGCGGCCCCGGCATTCTCCAGCGTCGCCATGTCGGCCCCCCTCAGAAACCCGGCACATCGGTCGGCGCGTCAAGCAGCGCCTTCAGCTCGTCGTCCAGCGCCATGACCGTCAGCGTGGCCCCCACCATGTCCAGCGACGTGAAGTGGTTCCCGACCAGCCCGCGGTGGATCCGCAGCCCGGCGGCCTCGATCCGGTCGGCCATCCGGTCGTAGAGCACGTACAGTTCGTTGACCGGCGTCGCCCCCAGACCGGAGACCAGGACGGCCACCTCGGTCCCGGCAGCGGGCGCAAGGTCGGCCAGCACCAGCGCCACCATGTCGTCGGCCACGGCGTCGGCCGGCTTCAGCGGTTCGACGCGCACCCCCGGTTCGCCGTGATGCCCGATGCCGACCTCCATCGTCCCGGGGGCGATCTCGAAGTTCGGCTTGCCCGCGGCCGGCAAGGTGCAGGGCCCCAGACCGATCCCGACCGAACGGCAGTTGTCGATCGCCCTCTGGGCCGTGGCAACCACCTCGTCGAGGCCCGCACCCGTTGCGGCCTTCGCCCCGCCGATCTTCCACATGAAGATCTCGCCCGCGACACCCCGGCGTCTTTCGCGCTCGGTCGGGGGTGCGGAGCAGACATCGTCGTTGGCGACGACCGTGGCGACGGTGATCCCGTCCTTCGCGGCCATGCGCGCGGCCATCTTCACGTTCATCGTGTCGCCGGCGTAGTTGCCGTAGAGCACCGCGACCCCGGCGCCACCGTCGGCCGCCCGGATCGCGTCCTGAAAGCTCTTCGCGGTAGGCGAGGAAAACAGCTCTCCGACCGCAACGGCGTCGACCATGGCCCGGCCGGCATAGCCGATGAAGGCCGGCTCGTGGCCCGAGCCCCCGCCGGTCACGATGCCGACCTTGCCACTCGCGGGGGCCGCCTGCGCCACGACGACGCGCGCGTTGGACGGATCGAGGCGCACCCGGCCGGCATGCGCCCGCACGAAGCCGCGCAGGGTTTCGTCAACGATGTCGTCCGGGTCATTGATGAATCGCTGCATCTCGTCCCTCCGGGCCCGTTACTTTGCGGTGAAGCCGCCATCGACGACGAGGTCGGCCCCGTTGACCATTCTCGCGCCCGGCGAGGCAAGGAACACCGCTGCGGCCGCTATCTCCTCGGGTTCGGCAAACCGCCCCGTCGGGATCTGGGCCTTCATCGCCTCGCCCCGGGGGCCGTCCCAGGCCGCCCGGCCCAGCTCGGTCAGCACCACCGTGGGCGAGATCGCGTTCACGGTGATGCCGTGCCGTCCCCATTCGATCGCCAGCGTCTTGGTCAGCCCGATCACGCCGAACTTCGAGGCGCAGTAGGCGACATGGCCCTCGATCGCGACCGACCCGGCCTGCGACGCCATGTTGATGATCGCCCCCCCGCCCGCGGCGATCATGCGCCGCCCCACCGCCTGCGCGACGAGGAAGCTGCCCGTCAGGTTGATGTCGAGCGTCCGCTGCCAGGCCTTCAGGCCGATGTCTTCGGCCGGGGCCAGATCGACGATACCGGCCGAGTTGACGAGGATGTCGATCCGCCCGAAGGCCGTCTCGACGGCGGCCACGGCAGCTTCGACACCCGCCGGGTCCGCCACGTTGCAGGCGACGGACATCGCGCCGGGATGGCGGGCTGCCGAACGCGCGGCGGCGGCGGCGTCGAGATCGAGGATCGCGACCCGCGCCCCCCGGGCCGCAAATGCAGCGGCGATCGCCGCCCCGATCCCGGATGCACCTCCGGCAATGATCGCCGCCTTTCCGGCAAGCGCGGACTCGTGGTTCAGGTCTGCCCCGGTCATGGCCTTGCGTTGTCCTTCGTCCTGTCGGTTTCGGCGTCTCGGGCCGGGCAGAGGCGGACGCGGGACGACGCTGCCTGTGCGCGCGTCCCGCGTTGCCATCAGAGCCGGGTCACTGGCGCATGGCAAGCAGCGCGTCGACGTTCTCGGCGGTCACCGGGGTCCAGGGAACGTTGTATTCCGCGTCGGCTCCGCCATTCCACGGCATGTCGGTATAGACCTTCCAGATGTCCGACATCGGCTCGTAGTCGGGCTTCACCGCCTTGACCGCGACATCCAGCGCGCCCTGGGCCTGGGCGCGGGCATCCTGCAGGATCGACGCCATGTCACCGGCCTTGACCGACCTCAGCGCGTCGGTGATGCCGTCGATCCCCGCGATCGCGAAGTCCTGCGGGTTCAGCCCGGCCGCCCTGATCGCCTCGATCGCCCCAAGCGCCATCTCGTCGTTCTGGCCGATGATGCCGTCGATCACCCCCGGGTTCGCGGTCAGCCAGTTTTCCATCAGCGTCTGCGCCTCGGCACGCGACCAGTTGGCGGTCTGCTGCTCGACCACCTTGACCTCGGGGCACTCGGCAAGCGCCTTCATGTTGCCCTCGAGACGGCTGATCTGCGCCGACTGGCCGATCGGGCCTTCGATGGTGACGACCTCGCCCGTGCAGCCGATCTTGTCCAGGACATACTTGGCCTCCATGTAGCCGGACTGGACATCGTCCGACCCGACATAGGACGTCAGCTTGTCGCTGTTGACGCGGGTGTTCGACCCCACGACCGGGATCCCCGCGGCGGCGGCCGCCTCGACGGCGGCGGCACCCGCCTCGATGTCGATCGGCACGAAGATGATCGCGTCGAAATCCTGCGCGATCATGGTGTCGAACTGTTCCTGCTGGACAAGCGCGTCGTAGCGGCCGTCGAAGATCGTCAGTTCGACGAGACCGTCCTTGACGGCCGGGTGCTGCTCGAGCGCGGCCGACCAGATCTGCATGAACTCGGCGTTCAGGCCATAGACGGCGGCCCCGATCCTCAGCTTTTCCTGGGCCAGCGCGGGCATCGTCAGTGCGGTGGTCGCCAGAACGGCAAGCAGGGTCTTCCTCATCGTGTGCTCCTCCCTTTCCATGGTTGCACGGTCGTCGTTCGCATGTGGCACCGCCGCTTCATTCGCGGCGATGGCGGGCCTGGTCGAGCATGACGGCCGCGACGATCAGCACGCCCTTGATGACCTGCTGGTAGTAGGATTCGACGCCCATCAGATCGAGGCCGTTGTTGACGACGCTGATCAGCAGCGCACCGATCAGCGTGCCGGTCACCCGGCCGACACCGCCGGCAAGGCTCGTGCCGCCGATGACCACGGCGGCGATCGCATCAAGCTCGTAGGCGATCCCGGCCTGCGGCAGCGCCGATCCGGTCCGCGCGGCCAGCATCATTCCGGCAAGACCCGCCAGGCCGCCCGAGATCAGGTAGACCAGAAACCGGATGCGCCGGACGTTGATGCCCGAAACGGTGGCGGCATGGGGGTTGCCGCCGGCGGCATAGACGTGGCGGCCGAAGCGGGTGGCCGACAGCACCCACCAGGCGGCCAGGAACACCGCCGCGAAGATGAGCACCAGCACGGGAATGCCCGCCACCTCCCCCGTGCCGATCACCCGGAACGCGGGTGTCAGCTCCGGCACCGGTCGGCCTCCGCCGTAAAGCAACGTCAGGCCACGGGCCGCGGACAGCATCCCGAGCGTCGCCACGAAGGCCGGGACGGCGAACCGCGACACCACGACACCCGAAACCGCGCCGCAGGCCATGCCCACCATGAGCCCGACAAGGATCGCGACCGCAGCCGGATAGGGCCCGCCCGCAACCGACGCCGTCGCCGACGTGCTGGCCAGCGACGCCGCCACGATCCCGGCCAGCGCGACGACCGACCCCACCGACAGGTCGATGCCCCGGGTCAGGATCACGAAGGTCATCCCGATCGCCAGGATGCCGTTGATCGACGTCTGGCGCAGGATGTTCGTGATGTTCCGTCCGGTCAGGAAGTATTCGTTGGCGAACGCCAGCACCAGGCACACCAGCACCAGCGCGGCCAGGATGCCGTATCGCTGGCCGTGGACGGCCAGGCGCTTCAGGCCCCCTGCGTCCGCCTCGCCGCCCGGCGCACCGGTCTGCCGCGTCTCCATCACATCGGCCTCTCCCCGCACCCGCCCGTCACGCCGCCAGATGGACAAGCCGGTCGGCCGACAGGTCGGCGCGCGGCACTTCGCCGGAAATGCGCCCGTCGCGCATGACGACCGCGCGGTCGGCCATCCCGACAACCTCGTCGGTCTCCGACGAGATCATGACCACAGCCCCTCCGGCCGACGCGAAATCGGACATCACGCGGTAGATCTCGCGCTTTGCGCCCACGTCCACGCCGCGCGTCGGCTCGTCCAGAAGCAGGACCTTCGGCTCGGTCAGGAACCACTTGCCCAGAACCACCTTCTGCTGGTTGCCGCCCGACAGCGCCGACACCTCGAGCCTGTCGCTTGCCGTCCTGATGCCGAACCTCGCGATCATCTGCCGCGCCGACATCGCTTCGCGCCGCCCGCTCATCACCGGGCCGGTGCCCAGGTGCGGCAGGTGCGCCATGCAGATGTTGTCGCGCACGCTGGCCGACAGCACCAGACCGCTGCCCTTGCGGTCCTCGGTCACGAAGGCCATGCCATGCCCGATGGCCTCGGCGGGAGAGGACAGGCGGATCGTGCGGCCCTCCAGCACGACCTCGCCCCCCCGGTCGGCGACAAGCCCGAACAGCCGCTCGAAGATCTCGCTGCGTCCCGACCCCATAAGGCCGAAGATCGCGAGGATCTCGCCGCGGCGGACATGGAAGCTCACGTCGCGGACCCGGTTGATCGAGTTCAGGCCGCGGACCGCCAGCACGACATCTTCGCCCGGGGCATTCGTCTTGACGAACTCCTCGGTCAGCGGGCGTCCGACGATCATCTGGATCAGCGCTTCCCGGCTCACCGTCCCCAGGGGACCGCTCGCGACGAAGGCCCCGTCGCGGAACACGGTGTAGGTGTCGGCGATCTGGAAGATTTCGGACAGGCGGTGGCTGACGTAGATGATGCCCTTGCCCTTGGCCTTCAGCGTCCGGATCGCGGCGAAAAGCTGGTCGGCCTCCGCCTCGCCGAGCGCCGAGGTCGGCTCGTCCATGATGATGACCTCGGCGTCGTGGCTGAGGGCCCGGGCGATCTCGACCAGTTGCAGTTGCGCGACGCTCAGGTCCATCATCGGCGTGCGCGCATCGATGGCGAAATGCAGATCGTCCAGCAACGCCTGCGCCCGCGCGTTCATCCGGCGGAAGTCGATGCGGCCGAACCCGGCGAGCGGCTCGCGGCCGAGAAAGATGTTCTCGGCGACCGACATCGCCGGAACCGGGCTCAGCTCCTGCTCGATGATCGAGATGCCGGCGCCCAGCGCCTCGCGCGGGGTGCGGAAGTTCACCTCGCGCCCGTCGCGCCGGACGATCCCGGAGTCGCGGGTCTGGATGCCCATGACGATGGAAAGAAGGGTGGACTTGCCCGCGCCGTTGCCGCCGCACAGGGCATGGACCGAACCGCGGTCCAGCGCGAAGCGGGCGTTCGACAGGGCCGCGACGCCGCCGAACGACTTGGTCACCCCCTCGACGTCCAGCAGCTTCGGCTGCATCGCCCCCTCCGTCAAGCTTTTGCACAGTCTCTGCGCATATGTTCCGCGAGTCAAGCTCGTCCTTCGGCCCGCGCATGTGCAGTCCGGCTCCGGAACGCCGGATACCCCAACGAAACCCCTGTTCCATGCAGGTTCTCGTCATGACTGCCCCGCCATGACCGAAGACATCGGCCCTCCCAAGATTGACATTTGCACGTGCATCGTTCATATGACTGCGACGACGGAGGCGCTCATGCGTGTTGCAATCGGCTGCGACGAGGCAGGATTCGACCTGAAGGAGCTGCTTGCGTCGCATGTGGGGGCTCTCGGGCACGACGTGACGGATTTCGGGGTCCGGTCGGGCGAGACCGCGCTCTATCCCGACATCGCCTTTGCCGTGGCCGGTGCCGTGGCGCGCGGCGACCACGACCGCGCGGTGCTCATCTGCGGCACGGGGATCGGCGTCTGCATCAGCGCGAACAAGGTGCACGGCATCAGGGCGGCCCAGGCGCATGACACCTATTCGGCCGAACGCGCCCGGAAGAGCAACGACGCCCAGATCATCTGCCTCGGGGCGCGCGTGATCGGGCCCGAGCTTGCAAAGAGCATCGTTTCGTCATTCCTTGGCGCATCGTTCGAACGCGGTCGCTCCGGTCCGAAGGTGGACAGGATCGTGCAGTACGAAAACGCCCGGCCCACGGGGCCCTGAACCGAGGAACCACCGCTTGTCCGCGCCCGGCAGTTCGGATGCGACCCGCCTGGATACGCCCGGGCACGGCCTGCTGGCCGAGATCGCGCGGCGCTACTACATCGCGGGCGAGACCCAGGACAGCATCGCGCGGGCGCTCGACCTGTCGCGCATGAAGGTCAACCGCATGCTGAAGGAGGCCGAGGAGGCCGGCCTCGTCGAAATCCGCGTCCGGTTCCATTCCACCCAGACCCGCGCGCTGGAACGCGAGCTTTGCGACCGGTTCGGGCTGAAGCACCTGCTCGTCTCGCCCGACTCGCAGTCGGCCGACCAGCAGCGGCGCAATGTCGCGATGACCGTCACCCACTTCCTCGAATCCAACCTGCGCGAAAACCTGATCGTCGCCGTCGGCATGGGGCGGAACGTCGCTGCCGTGGCCGAGAACCAGGCGTCGCGCACCTTTCACTCGCTGACCTTCGTATCGGCCAGCGGAGGGGCCGCCGAGGCCGGGTCCGAAGGCAATGCCGACCATATCTGCCGGAATCTCGCGCGGCGGTTCGGCGGCAACGCCGTCACCCTCTATGCACCCGCCTACGTGCCCGAGGCCGACCTGCGGGAAAGTCTGATGCGCAACGCCACGGTGCGCCGCACCCTGAACCTCGCGCGCAGCGCCGATTTCGCGCTGGTCGGCATCGGCGACCTCGGGCCGGACAGTCACATGTCGCGCATGGGCTGGTTCTCGCGCGAGGAACTGCAGAAGGCGCAGGACGCCAAGGTCGTCGGCGACCTGATGGGCTACGACTTCTTCGACGCTTCCGGAACGCCGTGCAACGACGCCCTCGGCGGACGGGTCATCGGCCTGACGCGCGAAGACCTGCAGCGCACCTCGACCACGATCGCCGTCGCTTCGGAACCAAGCAAGGCCATGGCCATCCTCGGGGCGCTGCGGACGGACACCATCGACGTCCTCGCGACCTCGCTGACCAATTGCCTTGCCATCAAGGGCATGCTGGAAGCGGGGCTGTGACCGCGGCTGCGGCGTGACGGCCCCGACCGGACCTCACGCGGGGTCGCGCACGACCCTGGCGTCGACGCCGTCCTCCACCACCGGCGCGGCGGGCTTGCCCACGATCAGCGGCAGCACCGCCGCCCCGCGCGCGGGGTCGGCCGCCGTCTCGGCCGGTTCGGTCCAGGCCAGGGTATCGAATCCGCCGCAGTTGTCGCAGATCGGGGCCCAGGTCGCGTGGACGGCGTGGCAGGTGTTGCACACCCACTGCGGCCCCCGCGGCGCGGTGACCGCCCGGGCGAGCCAGCCGCGCACCACCTGATCGTCCTCCCCCTCGCCCCGCGCGATCGCGGCCATCAGCGCCATCGCCCGGCGCGTCGGATGCCGCGCCGCGATGTCGCCCATCGCCCGCCGCGCCGCCGGAAAGTCCTCGTCGGCGATGTGCAGCTCGGCCAGCGTCAGCATCGCTTCCTCGCCCTGGTCGCGGCCGATCAGCTCGCGGAACCGCTTGATCCGCCGCGCCGGGGTTTCATCCGGCTCGATGTCGGCGAAGGCGGCGGCGAGATCGGGGTGCGGCATCACCGACCAGGCCTTCTTGATGACGCGCGTCGCGCCCTTGCGGTCGCCCTTGTCGGCCAGCGCGCGCGCGGCCATGGCGGCGGCGGGGATCAGGTCGGGCGACTGCCGGTTCGCCGCGATGGCGGCCTCGCGCGCCTCGATGCTCGCGCCCTCCTCGAAGACACCCTTCGCCTGCTGCAGCGCCAGCACCGCGTCGCGGCGGCGATAGACGTCCTTCGGCAGCGCCCCGGCCTTCAGCTGCGCCCCGAGCGTCGACCGCGCGCCCGACCAGTCCTTGCGTTCCTGCTGCAGCTTCAGCAGCGTCGCCTGCGTGTCGGCATGGCGCGGCTTTAGCGCCACGGCCTTCTCGGCGAGCTTCAGCGCGGTCGCCGTGTCGCCCTCGGCCAGCTTCTGCTGCATCAGCCCGCGGATGCCCACGAACCGCGTCTCGGGCGCGGCCAGCATCGCGCGATAGGCCTGCCCGGCCCGCGTCGTGTTGCCCGCCGCCAGCGCCGCCTGCGCCACCAGCACCTGCGTCGCCTCGGGCCGGTCGAGGTAGCGCGCGGCCTTCTCGGCCCGTGCCAGCGCCACCCGCCCCTCGCCCGCCGCCAGCGCCACCAGCGACTGCCCCATCGCGTCCACGCCCTTGCGCTCGCGGTTGCGGTCGAAATAGCGGCTGATCGCGGTCTCGTCGCCCGACAGGAAGCGGATCGTCGCCACGACCAGCCCGGCGAGCTTGAGCACCAGCCACAGCGCCAGCGCGAGCAGCAGCAGCGCGACGATCGCCTGCACCGGGCCGAGCGTCAGCTCGGTGCCCGCCACGACCATCCGCAGGCCCTCGGCCGTCTCGGCCAGCCAGCCGCCCGCGAGCGCGAGGCCCGCGATGACCAGGACGAAAACCAGGACCTTCAGAAGCGACCAGAGCATCTCAGCCCCCCAGCAGCCCGGCCAGCGCCGCGCGGGCCGCGAGCGTCGCCTGCGCCTGCGCCAGCCAGTCCGCCATCGCGGGCTGCGCCGGCGGCGGCAGCGCCTGCACCTCGGCCACCGCATCGGCCAGCCGCCCCTCGCGCAGCGCGGCCTCGGCGCGCGACAGGATCGCGTCGGGGGTCGTCCCGTCGCGCGCGGTCACCGACCGCGCCCCGGTCTGCATCTGCAGGAAGGCGAGCGCCCGGTCGCCCCAGCCGCCGGCCCGCGCGTCCTCCGTCGCAACCGCCGCCAGCGCGGCGCGGGCGGCCTCGGGGAAGGCGTCCAGCAGCGCCGCATCGGTCGCGACGCCCGTGGCCGCCGGGCCCGACAGCTCCGCCGGCACCTCGCCCAGCGCGGCGAGCGCGTCGGCGTAGGCACCGCCCGTCTGCAGCGCGGCGGCCACGCGGTCGATCGCGCCCGCCCGGCGCAGGGCCTCGGCCCCCGCCTGCGCCTCGGCGACGGCGGCGGTGATCGCTGCGGTATCGGCGACGGGTGCGGCGGGTGCCGCCGCCAGCCGCTGCACCTCGGCCTGCAGCGATGCCACCTGCGCCGCCAGCGCCGCATTCGCCGGTCCATCCCCGGCAGGCAGCGTCGCAATCCCCTGCACCTGCGTCTCGAGCGTCGACAGCCGCCCTTCCAGTGGGGTCAGGTCGGGGGCCGCAGGGGCGGCGGGCAGGTTCGCCACGCTCTGCGCCAGCGCGTCGAGCGAGGCCTGCAGATCCGCCGCCCGCGCCGCGCTGTCGGCCAAAGCCGACTCGGCGGCGGTCAGCCGCTGCGCCAGCTCGGCCTGCCCCCGGGTCAGCGCGCCGCCGTCGGGCAAGGGCCAGCCGTCGGGCACGACCTGCGCGAGGCCATAGCCCAGCACCGCCGCCACCGCCCCGCCCAGCACCAGAAGCACGCCCCCGCCACGGCGCGGCGGCGGGGCGGCCACCGGCTCTGTGACGGGGTCGGGCACCGGCTCTGTCACGGGGTCGGCCACGGGGTCGGCCACGGGCCGCACCCGCGTCGCGTCGTCCGGGGAAGGGGTGTCGGTGTCACTCATGACTCTGATTCCATTGCGCGGACCGCGCGCCCATCTGCCTGCGGATCGGAAAGGGGAGTCAACCGCATTTCCGCCGCCCATCCGGCGATCAGCGCGATCATCGCCGGGCCCTCGGGGCGGGGTGTCAGCAGAACGCGGGGGCCGGGCGGCAGTTCCGCCGCCACCGCCGGGCTGAAGGCCGCGAGCGTCACGCCCGCCCCCGGCGCGGGCACCGCCGCGCGGAACAGCGCGGCCGAGCGCGGCGAGAACAGCGGCACGATCACCGGCCCCGGCCCGCCCAGCACCGCCCGCGCGCGCGGCGTCAGGGAACGCGCCTCCTGCCGGTAGACGACCACCTCGTCCGTCGCCCGCCCCGCCGCGGTCAGCCGCCGCGCCACGTCGCCGCGCGCCTCCTCGCCGCGCAGGTGGACCAGCGGCGGGCCGGGCCGCGCCAGCGCCGCGACCAGCGCGTCGGCGTCGCCGCCCACGGCCTGCGCGGCGAACCCCGCGCGGCGTGCGGCGGCGGCGGTGCGGGGGCCGACGCACCACGCCGCCCCGCGTCCGCCGGACGGGATCAGCCGGACGGCGGCACGCACCCCGGTCTCGGAGGTGAGGATCACCCCGCGTCCCGCAAGCTCCGGGACGGGATGCAGCAGCACCTCCTCCATCAGCGGCGCGATCATGATCCGCAGCCCCGGCACCGCCCGCCGCAGCGCCGCAGCGAAGCGGCGCGCCTGCACGGCGGGCCGGGTCAGGATGACGCGCGGGGGCGGCGCTTGTGCGGTCATGGGCGGGGTGTTACCTGCCCCCCCGGCAAGGCGCAACCGCGCCGCCCGGGCGGGACCGATGCTGTTTCTCGGGATCGAATCGAGCTGCGACGACACCGCGGCCGCCGTCGTGGGCGGCGACCGGCGCATCCTGTCCTCGGTGGTCGAGGGCCAGCGCGCGCTGCACGCGGATTTCGGCGGCGTCGTCCCCGAAATCGCCGCCCGCGCCCATGCCGAACGTCTCGATACCGTCATCGCGCAGGCGATGGCCGACGCCGGGCTCGGCTTCGCCGACCTCGACGGCATCGTCGTCACCTCCGGCCCGGGGCTGATCGGCGGCGTGCTGTCGGGCGTCATGGCCGCGCGCGGGCTGGCGGCGGCGACCGGCCTGCCGCTTTGGGGCGTGAACCACCTCGCCGGGCACGCGCTGACGCCGCGCCTCACCGATGGCCTCGCCTTCCCCTACCTCGTGCTCCTCGTCTCGGGCGGGCATTGCCAGTTCCTGATCGCGCGGGACGCGCTGACCTTCACCCGGCTCGGCGGCACCATCGACGACGCGCCGGGCGAGGCCTTCGACAAGGTCGCGCGCCTGCTCGCGCTGCCCCAGCCCGGCGGCCCGGCGGTCGAGGCCGAGGCCGCGACGGGCGACCCCGCCCGCTTCGCCCTCCCCCGCCCGCTGCTCGACCGGCCGGGGATGGACCTCAGCTTCTCCGGCCTCAAGACCGCCGTGCTGCGCGCCCGCGACGACCTGCTGGCGCGGCACGGCGGCCTGCCCGCGCAGGCCCGCGCCGACCTCTGCGCCGGGTTCCAGGCGGCGGTGGCCGACGTGCTGGCGGCCAGGACCGCCCGCGCGCTCGACGCCTATCTGGCGCTCGCCCCCGCCGCCCCGGCCATGGCCGTCGCAGGCGGCGTCGCGGCCAACGCGACCCTCCGCGCCCGGCTGACTGCCCTTGCATCCGCCCGCGGGGTGGCCTTCGTGGCCCCGCCGCTGGCGCTCTGCACCGACAACGCCGCGATGATCGCCTGGGCCGGGATCGAGCGCGCCCGCGCCGGCGTCCCCCCCGGCACCGACCTGACCGCCCGGCCGCGCTGGCCGCTCGACGACACCGCTGCGCCCCTGGTCGGCAGCGGGCGGCGCGGGGCCAAGGCGTGATCCGGGTGATCGGCGCGGGGGCCTTCGGCACGGCGCTCGCGGTGGCCTGGGCGCGGGCCGGACGGCAGGTGGAGCTCGTCGCGCGCGATGCCGCCACCGCCGCCGCGCTCCGCGCTGCGGGGCAGAACCGCGCGCGGCTGCCGGGCGTGACCCTGCCGCCCGGCCTCGCCCTTGGCAGTGTCGTGCAGGCCGACCCCGGCGACGTGCTGGTGCTGGCCGTCCCCGCCCAGGCGCTCGCGCCGTTCCTGGCGGGCGGGCGGCTGCCCGACGGCCACGCGACGGTCGCGGCCTGCAAGGGGCTGGACCTCGCCACCGGCAATGGGCCCGCCGCGACGATCCGGGCCGCGCTGCCGCGGGCCATTCCCGCCGTCCTGACCGGCCCCAGCTTCGCCGCCGACATCGCGGCGGGGCTGCCCACCGCGCTGACGCTCGCCTGCGCCGACCCCTCCGGAGCCGCCCTGCAGGCCGCGCTGTCGGGGCCGCACCTGCGGCTCTACCTCACCGACGACCTCCGCGGGGCCGAACTCGGCGGCGCCCTGAAGAACGTCATCGCCATCGCCGCCGGTGCCGCCATCGGCGCGGGCTTCGGCGACAGTGCGCGGGCTGCCATCATCGCCCGCGGCTTTGCCGAGATGACGCGGCTGGCCTCCGCGCTGGGGGCCCGTCCCGAGACGCTGGCGGGGCTTTCGGGCCTCGGCGACCTGGTGCTGACCTGCACCTCGCCGCAGTCGCGGAACTTCGCCTTCGGCCAGGCCCTGGGGCGCGGCGACGCGCCGCCCGGCGGCACCGTGGAAGGCCGCGCCACGGCGCAGGCGGCTGCGGACCTTGCCGCCCGCCTCGGCGTCGACGCGCCGCTGATCGCGACGGTTGCAGCGCTCTGCGCCGGACGGATAGACTTCGCCGCGGCGGCGACGACGCTGCTCGCCCGCCCCCTGAAACCGGAGTGACCATGCTGATCGCCCTGATCTGCCGCGACAAGGCGGGTGCCCTGCCGGTCCGCCAGGCCCACCGCGCCGCGCATCTCGCCTACCTGCGCGCCAGCGCCCCGCAGGTCGCGCTCGCCGGGCCGCTGCTCGATGACGGGCAGATGGCCGGGTCGCTGATCGTGCTCGACGTCCCCGACATGGCCGCGGCCCGCGCCTGGGCCGCCGCCGACCCTTACGCACAGGCCGGCCTGTTCGCCAGCGTGACGCTGCACGAATGGAAGCGGGTGATCGGATGAACCGCTGGCTCTTCAAGTCCGAACCCGACGTCTGGGGTTGGAACGACCAGGTGGCGCGCGGCGACGCGGGCGAGGAATGGCACGGCGTCCGCAACTACCAGGCGCGCAACGCCATGCGGGCGATGCGGATCGGCGACCAGGGCTTTTTCTACCACTCCAACATCGGGAAAGAGATCGTCGGCATCGTCGAGGTCATCCGCGAAAGCGCGCCCGACAGCACGACCGACGACCCGCGCTGGGATTGCGTCTGGGTCCGGGCGGCGCGGCCGCTGCCGCGCCCGGTCACGCTCGAAACCTGCAAGACCACCCCGGGGCTGAAGGACATGGTGCTGGTCACCAACTCCCGCCTGTCGGTCCAGCCCGTCACCGACGCCGAATGGCGCATCATCTGCGCCCTGGGCGGGGTCGGGGCTTGATCTCCGGCGCGGTTTCGCCGAGGTTCCGCCGGACAGGGAAGGGCACGGGCATGGACCCCATCAGCATCCTCGCCGCGGGCATCGCGGGCTTCGCCGTCGTCGGCGTCTGGCAGGCGGCGACCGGCAGACGCGCATCGCGCAACCCCGCCGCCTACGTGGTCGCGGCGATCGGGATGATCGTGGTCGCGGCGATGATGGACCACATCTTCCTGCGGTCGGGCGTCGCCACGGTCGGCGCGGGCATCGTGGCCGGCGGCGGGATCGGCGCCTTCTTCGTCGCACCCTTCCTCGCCACCGCACACGCCTTCGCCGACCGGCCGGGCGCCGCCTGGGTGCTCGACGCCGTCGGGACCATCGGCGCGACGGCGGTCATCGGGGTCGTGCTGGTCCTCGTCTGACGGGCGACGCGCGGGTCCGCGCGACCTCACATCCGGCGCGGGGCCGCGACCGCCTGGGCCATGCTGCGCACCAGCGCGGCCATCATCGCCATCGTGACCTGCCGCAGCGCCGCCTTCTCGGTCGGCGACGCCGGAACCTTCAGCGCCAGCGCCGCCCCGGCCGCAAGACCCGCCACCGCCGCGAAGGGCGGCGCGCCGACCGTCGGCGCGACGCTGCGCAGGCCGGGGGCGCGCTGCGTCACCCGCCGCGCGCCCCGGACCAGCCGGTCGATCATCCCGGGCCGGCGCGCGTGATCCACATCGGTCTCCTGCGGCACGGCCGGGCTCTCGTCGCCCCACCGCATCAGCGGATCCTCGCGCGACACGTCGCCCTCCCGCCGCGACATCGCACCAACCGCGAGCCACAGCGTGCCGCCCGCGATCAGGCCCAGCGGCAGAAGGTTCGCGCGGGCGATCTCCAGCGCGTGCCCGGCATGGCGGGTCACGGCGGCCGGAAGCATCGTCGCCGGGGCGGCCTTGGCGCGGACCTTCAGGGTCGTCAGCGCATCGGACAGCGCGCTCTGGTCCTGTGCCACGCGGCGCGCCGCGGTCTCGGGGGTGTCGACGGAATCAAGCATTGCGGGTCACCAGCGACGAAAGGGTTGCGGGAAGCGCCCGCAGCGAGGCGAGCGTGCGGTGCGGCAGCAAGGCATGGGCCGACAGGTTCCGCCGCGCCACCACCGCCGCGATCAGCGCCGTCGCGATCAGCGCGAGCGCGACGATCCCCGCGGCGGCCCAGGGCGGCAGGTCGAGCGCCTGCAGCGCGAAGACCAGCGTGACGATCAGCGCGACGACCCCCGCGGCGGCGGCCAGCAGCGCCACCGCCCCGAAGATCAGGCCGCTGACCACGCGGCGACGGGCCGAGGCGAGCTCGGCCCGCAGCAGCGCCGCTTCGGAGGCGGTCAGCGCCCTCAGCGCCGCGGCGACATCGGCCAGGGCCGACGTCGCCGTGCCGCGGTCGGCCCCGGGCAGGCTGGGGTCAACCGTGGTCATCGCCTCAGAACTCCGGCCGGTCGTGGCCCGCCGTCGCGCGCGACGCGGGGACGGCGCGGATCAGCCGCATCAGCGCGAAGCCCACCGCGGCCGCGACGGTCGCCGTCGCCACCGGGTGCCGCCGCGCCAGGTCGCGCGCGTCGCTCATCGCCTGCGACAGGTTGGTGCTGTCAACCTTCTGCGCCATGTCGGACAGGCCGCCCGCCATCAGCGTCAGCGCCCGGGCCGAGAAGCTGTCCTGCGGCTGCCGGTCGGCGGCCTCGCGCAGCGTGTCCGACAGCCGCTGGCCCACGTCCACCGCCGCGGCGCGCGCCTCGCCCGCCTTGTTCATCGCGCTGTCCCTGGCCTGCTCCATCACGCCCGCGGCGCGGTCCTTGACGTCGGAGGCGACCGATGCGGCGGTATCCTTCACCGTCTCGGCGGCGCTGGCGATCTTGCCCTTGGCCTGCCTGGCCTCCTTTTCCATGTCCATGGGATGCACCGGGCTGTCCTCGCCCGCCGGAATGGTGCGCGTATTCATCGTCTGAACTCCCGTTCGGAAGGCCCGGCGTGCCGGACGGGTCCGGCCTCGGGCGGGGTTTCGGTTTCCGTGGGCGGCAGGACCGCCCTTGCAGACTGAACGCCGCCGGGGGGCGCGGGTTCCCTAGACCAGCGGCCTGCGCTCCTCATGCTCCATGGGCAGGCCGGCGATGGCCGACAGCGCGGCGTGGTCGGACAGGCTCAGCCGCCCGCCGGACCAGGTCAGCAGCTCCATCCCGCGGAACCGCATCAGCGTCCGGTTGGTGTGCACCAGCGACAGGCCCAGCGCGTCGGCCAGGTCGTGCTGGCGGAAGGGCAGGGGCACCGTGTCGTCCTGCCGCAGTCCCACCGCGGTCAGCCGCCGCCAGATCTTGACCAGCGCCCAGGCCACCCGTTCGGTCGCGGTGCGCTGGCCCAGCGTGGCGATGGTCTCGCCCAGGATGTGCTCCTCCATCGCCGCAAGCCAGGTCAGGTCGTAGGCCCGCGCCGGGTGGTCGCGGAACACCTCCCACAGCCGCGCGCGGTCGAACCGGCACAGCACCATCGGCGACGCGGCCTCCACCGTATGCCGCATCTCGCCGGTGACGCCCGCCTGCAGCCCGATGAAGTCGCCCGGAAAGACGAAGCTCACCACCTGCCGCCGCCCGTCGGGCAGAAGGATCGACCGCGTCGCCTGCCCCGACAGCGCGGTGAACAGGTAGGGCGACCCTTCCCCCTGCTGCAGCACGATCTCGCCGCGGGCGACATGCACCTCGCCCTCGCGGAAGCGCAGCATGAAGGCCAGTTCCTCGGGCGTGAACGGGTGGAACAGCCGTTGCCGGCGCAGCGGGCAGGCGTGGCAGTCGGGCACGACGAGGCGTGGTGTCTGTCGGAATTGCATCACAGGTTAATGCGGTCCCCGCCGTTCGGTTCCATGGGTCGCGCCCTTGGCCATGGAGACGGCGATGTCGCGATATCTGGTGGTCGAACCGCAGGCGCTGGTGGCCGAGGATCTGGCCGACTGCATCCGCGAGGCCGCGCCCGACGCCGAGGTCGCCGTCGCGCTGACGCTCGCCGACGGTCTGCGGCGGCTGGAAGCGGCCCCGCCGCATGTGGCCTTCGTCAGCGCCGCCCTGCTCGAAGGCGCCGCCGCCGTCCGGCTGGACGCGCTGGCTTCGCGCGTCGTGCCGACCGGCAGCACCCCGCCGGGCGGCGGCATCGGGCTCGACCTGCCCTTCTCCTGCGACACCGTGCGCGAGGTGCTGCGGCGGATCGCGGGGCCGCAGGGTGCACCGCCGCGCTAGTCAGGCCGCCAGCGTCTCGGTCGAGGCGAAGAACATCGCCTGGCTGACCGCGGACCGCACCTGATCCTCGTTGAACGGCTTGGTGATCAGGAACGCGGGCTCGGGCCGCGTGCCGGTCAGCAGGCGTTCGGGGAAGGCGGTGATGAAGATCACCGGGGTGTCCGGGAACATCCCCAGGATGTCGTTCACCGCGTCGATGCCGCTGGAGTTGTCCGCAAGCTGGATGTCGGCCAGCACCAGGTCCGGCTTGTCGCGCATCGCCAGCGCCACCGCCTCGTCGCGGGTCCGCGCGATGCCCGTCACGCGGTGCCCGATCCCCTGCACGATGTCGGCGATGTCGAGCGCGATGATCGCCTCGTCCTCGATCACCATGACGCTGCCGGTGACCGATGCCTCCATCTCGCGGATCGCGGCGTGGATCAGCGTCTGCACCTCGTCGGCGCTGCGGCGGACGATCCGGGCGATCTCGTCCTGGCTGAAGCCTTCGATCACATGCAGCAGCAGCGCCTCGCGCGACAGCGGCGTCAGCTGCTCCATGTGCGCCTGCGCGCGCGCCGACAGCCGCGTGTCGGCCTCGGCCAGGGGCGAACCGGCCGAGCTCCAGATCAGGTGGAAGGCGCGGAACAGCGCGACCTTCGGCTCCGGGTCGGCCTGCATCGCCGTCAGATCCTCGAGCAGCGCCTCGAGCGTCGCCGCCGCGAAGGCATCACCGCTGTCCTGGCTGCCCGTCAGCGCGCGGCCGTAGCGGCGCAGATAGGGCAGGTGCGTGCCGATCTGCGTGGTGATGTCGGTCATGCCGGTTGCTGGCATCTGGTGCTCCCAAGTTCGCTGCGGTCGGTTGCGCGGACGCGCATTTTCGTGTGTTCCTCGGGGGAACCAACGCGGCAGTCGCGCGTTGGTTCCCGATTGCTGGGTGGATTTAGCACGGGGTAAAGCAGGGTGTCGGCGGGAATGCAGAAAAAACCGACGGGGGATCGGACCGTCCATGGCGGGCCGCTCAAGCCCGCCGTCGCGCATGAGATCGACGAGAATCTCAAGCGCGTCTACCAGGAAACGCTGTCGGAGCCGGTGCCGGACCGGTTCCAGCAGCTTCTTGCCGCCTTGCGCGAGAAAGAGGGCGGCGGGGCATGACACCTGCATCCCCGCGGGACGAGATCGTCCTGCACATCCCCGCGATGCGGGCCTTCGCGCTGTCGCTGACGCGCAACGGGGCCGCGGCCGACGACCTAGTGCAGGACACCATCGTCAAGGCCTGGACCCACATCGACCGCTTCACCGCGGGCACCGACCTGAAGGCCTGGCTCTTCACGATCCTGCGCAACACCTTCTACTCCGACCGCCGCAAGGCGGTGCGCGAGGTGTCGGACCCCGACGGCCTCCACGCGGCCACCCTCTCGGTCCGCCCCGACCACGACGGCCGTCTCGCCATGACCGACTTCCGCGCCGCCTTCGACCGGCTGTCGCCCGAACACCGCGAGGTGCTGATCCTGGTCGGTGCCAACGGCTATTCCTGCGAGGAGGCGGCCGAGGTCATGGGCGTCGCGGTCGGCACGGTGAAAAGCCGCACCAACCGCGCCCGGGCACGGCTGTCCGAGATGCTGGGGTTGAAGGGGTCGGGCGACGACGTGCTGCCGCAGGATTCGGTCATGATGGCGGTCGTCAGCGGTGCCGCGGTGGCGGCGCGCTAGGGCATGCCCGACCGGACCCAGGGGCCCCTGCCCGGGCGGCTCGGCTTTCGCCTCATGGCCTCGATGGGCATCGCGCTCCTGCCGCTGGCGCTCTTGTCCTACGTCCAGGCCACGCGGGTAGAGACCGAGGCCCGCGCCCGCGCCGAGGCGGCGCTGTTCGGCGAGACGCTGATGGTCGCCTCCCTGCAGATCGAGGCGATCAAGCGCGCCCGGGGGTCCGCCGCGGCGCTGGCCGTGGCGGTGCCCGCGCTGATGGGCGACGACGCCGCCTGCAGCCGCGTGATGCGCGGCGTCCGCGACAGCAACCTCGGGTCCACCTTCGTCGGGTTCATCCCGGTCGACGGCTTCATGACCTGCGCCTCCAACGGCGCGCCGCACCAGTTCGCCGACACGCCCGAGCGGATGGACCTGCTGGCCAATCCGCGGTCGGCCATGACGGTGAACCGCCGGGGCGAGATCAGCGGCGAATCGGTGCTGATCTTCTCCGAACCCGTCCGTGCCGCCGACGGCACGCTGCTCGGCTTCGTGTCGCTCTCGCTGCCGCACCGCACCGTGGACCCGATGCCGGACCGGCCCGCAGGGGCCGGGTCCTCGCCCGAGGCGCTCGTCACCTTCGACGGCCAGGGGACGGTCCTCACGGCGCTCTACGGGCTCGACACGGTGGCCGAAAGGCTGCCCGCGAACAACCGTCTCACCGACTTCGTCGGCAAGGGCGCCGTCACCTTCCGCGACACCACGCCGTCGGGCGAACAGCGCAGCTTCGCCGTGGTGCCGATGGTCGACAACGAGCTTTACATCCTGTCCTCCTGGACGCCGCCCACCGTCGGCGCCTTCCTCGGCGGGGCGCTGCCGGCCTGGGGCTTTCCGGTCGCGATGTGGGTCGCAAGCCTGCTCGTCGCCTGGCTCGCCGCCGAATACCAGGTGCTGCGCCACATCCGCTCGCTGCGCCGGTCGATCATCCGCTTCGCCTCGGGCGCCCGCACGGTCGAACTGCCGCCGCTGCGCACCGCGCCGTCCGAACTCCGCGACGTGGGCGACGCCTACGAACGCATGGTCACCGCCATCCTGCACGACGAGGCCGAGCTCGAGGACACGATCCACCAGAAAGAGGTCCTGTTGCGCGAGGTTCATCACCGCGTGAAGAACAACCTGCAACTGATCGCCTCGATCATGAACATCCAGATGCGCAAGGCCCACTCCGACGAAAGCAAGGTCCTCCTCAAGGGCCTGCACGACCGGGTGATGAGCCTCGCCACCGTCCACCGCGAGCTTTACCAGACGACCGGCCTCGCCGACGTGCGCGCCGACGAGCTTCTGTCGCGGATCGTGGGCCAGCTCGAACGCATGGCGACGGTGCCGGGGCGGACGGTGCGGGTGGTGACGTCCTTCGACCCGATCCGGCTGACCCCCGACCAGGCGGTGCCGCTCGCGCTGCTCCTGACCGAGGCGCTGACCAACGTGTTCAAGCACGTCGGCCGCGCCGCGGCAGGCGCGACCGTCACCGTCTCGCTCGTGCGCGAGGTGGACGGGGCCGCGCGCCTGCTGGTCGAGAACCCGACGCCCGCGCCGGCCGCAGACCGCACCGTGGCCCCCGACAGCACCGGCCTCGGCGGCCAGCTTCTGGCGGCCTTCGCCACGCAACTGACCGGCAATCTGATCGCGGGCGAGGACGCCGAACATTACCGCGTGTCCGTGACCTTCCCGGTCGGCGCGCTCAGCGAGGCCGAGCAGCGGGCCTCCGTCGCCGCCTGAATGACCCCGCCCGGCGACATCCGCTTCCTGCTGACCGCCTCGGAAGCCTACCCCGAGCTGGAGCGGCTGTTCCTTGCCGCGCAGGACCGGATCGACGCGAGCTTCCTCGTCTTCGACCTGACGACGCGGCTGCGGTCGCCCGAGGCCCGCGCCGTCGGCCGGACCTGGTTCGACCTCGTGGAGCACACGCTGGCACGCGGGGTGCGGCTGAGCTTCGTCGTCAGCGACCTCGATCCGGTGATGCGGGCCGAGATGCACCGCGCCACCTGGCGCACCGTGCGGATGTTCCACGCCGCGGCCGAGATCGCCGGGGCGCACGACCGCCTGCGGATCGTGCCCGCGATGCACGCGAGCGAGACGGGGCTGCTGCCGCGGCTCGCCTTTTGGCCGGTGATCCATCTGCGCCTCCGCAAGACCGCGCGCTGGCTGAACACCTTGGCCCCTGCCGTGCGCGAGGCGGCCCTGCGCGAGATGCCCGGGGTCGCGCGCCGGATGCGCTTCCGCCCCGACGGCACCGTGCGGCCCCGGCGCTGGCCGATCCCGCGGCTGTTCCCCGGCACGCACCACCAGAAGCTGTGCCTGGTCGACCGGCGCTGGCTGTATATCGGCGGGCTCGACCTCGACGAACGGCGCTACGACAGCCCCGCGCACGATCAGGCGGCGCACGACACCTGGCACGACGTGCAGCTCCTGATCGACGGCGGCGCGATGGCCGAGGCCGCGGGGCAGCACCTCGACAGCTTCCTCGGCACGATCGAGGGCCGCCGTGCCCCGCCGCCGCAGGCGGGCGTGCTGCGCACCATCTCGCGCAAGCGCAAATGGCAGCCGCTGCACCTGGGGCCCGAGCCGGTGCTGGCCGAACTGCGCGCCGCGCACATGGCCCGCATCGCGGCGGCGCGGCGGCTCATCTACCTGGAAACGCAGTATTTCCGCGACCGCGGGCTGGCCGAGGCGCTGGCGCGGGCGGCGAAGGCCAACCCCGACCTCACCCTGATCCTGATCCTGCCCGGCGCGCCCGACGACCTCGCGTTCTCGAAGCGCCCGGGTCTCGACGTGCGCGGCGGCGAATGGGTGCAGGCGGGCTGCCTGCGCATCCTGACCCGTGCCTTCGGGCCGCGGGTGTTCATCGGCGGCCCCGCCCAGCGCCGCCGCTGGCGCGAACGCCTGCGGCCCCACGGACGCGACTTCCTGCACGGCGCGCCGATCATCTACGTCCACGCCAAGGTCTCGATCTTCGACGATGCGGCCGCGATCGTGTCGTCGGCCAACCTGAACGGCCGCTCGCTGCGCTGGGACACCGAGGCGGGGGTGGAGCTGACCGACCCCGCCACCGTCACCGCCCTGCGGACGCGGGTGATGTCGCACTGGCTGCCGCCCTCGCCCTCCCCCGGCCTTCTCACCCCCGACCGCGCCGTCGCCCTGTGGCGCGCCCTGGCGGTGAAGAACGCCCGCCGGACGCCCGCGCTGCGCGAGGGGTTCCTGCTGCCCTACAGCATCCGCGCCGCCGAACGCGACGGCCGCCGCGTTCCGCTGCTGCCCGAGGAACTTGTCTGAAGCCCGCTGCGTTCTGATGCCATGAGACCCTTTCAGGAGGACGACCATGAACTGGGACACCGTCGAAGGCACCTGGACCGAGATGAAGGGCCGCGCCAAGCAGCGCTGGGCCGACATCTCGGGCGACGACTGGAGCCGGATCAACGGCAAGCGCGACGAGATCGCGGGGCTGATCCAGAAGCGATACGGCCGCGCCAAGGACGAGGCCGAGCGCGAGGTGGACGACTGGTTCCGCACCCTCTGATGCGCATCCGGACATGACGAAGGCCCCCGCCGCGGCGGGGGCCTTTCGCTTTCCGGAACGGCACTAAAGTGGTGCGATATCGTACCGGATAGTACGATATCGCACCATCTAGTACGATATCGCACCAGTTGATACGATATCGCACTTCTTTCCGGCGGTCAGTCGAGGTGGCGCGTTTCCGCGATCAGGTCGTTCAGCTCGGCCAGCATCCGCGAAACCGCTTCGCGCGGGGCGGGTGCCAGCGGCTGGTCCAGCGCCTCCTCGAAGGCGCGCACGACGTTCTGCTCGCCGCGCCGGACCTCGTCCATCACGTCCTCGTCGACCTCGTCGAACACGGCGCGCGTGGCCACGACGGCCCGGTTGACGGTGCCCATGAACGACCCCTCGGCCTCCACCGCCTGCCCGGCGTCGGCCAGGATCCGCGCGAGTTCGCCGGCGTGGCGGCGGTGCAGCGTCTGGAAGCGTTCGGCGACCGGGCGGAAGCGCGGCTCGGCCTTCTCGACCATCTTGTCGAAACCGGCCAGCGCGTCGACGGTGCGGACGTGCGCCTTGGCGACGCTGTCCCAGTTGATGTCGTTCCTGTCCCGACCGTCACCCTGCGGGGCGGCGGAGCCGGCGGCGGGGGTAACGGGGGGCGTGGCGGGGGGGATCGAGTTCACGGATCGCTCCTTTGTGCGGATGTCGCAGGCAAACGTGCCCCGCCCGGTGCCGGTTCCGGTGCCGGAACCGGCGGCCGGGCTGCGGCGTTTGACCTGCAACGGGGCCGCGGGCCCCGACTTTCGCAAGTAAAGGAGCAATCATGCTTGGCTGGGCACTGACCTTTCTGGTCGTCGCGCTGATCGCGGCCGCGCTGGGCTTCGGCGGTATCGCCGGGGCCTCGGCCGGGATCGCGCAGATCCTCTTCTTCGTGTTCATCGTGCTGTTCGTCATCGCGATGATCGCCCGGGCGGTGCGGGGCCGTCCCCCGGTCTGACCCTGGACCGTGCCGTTCCCCGCGACGGGACGACACCGCACCAAGGGCCGCAGGCAGACGCCTGCGGCCCTTTCCTTTCGTGCCGGTGGCCGCAGGCACACGCCTGCGGCCCTTTCTGCTGTCGCATCAACGTCTTGCCGACAGGCATGAAAAAGCCCGCCATGCCGGTCGGGCATGGCGGGCCGCGTCACGCTGCGGAACGGATCAGCCTTCGGCCGCCGAGGGCAGCGCCTCGAGCTGTTCGCGCGTCATCGGGACGTAGACGCGCAGTTCGCCGCCGCCATCGGCCTGGAGCACCTGGACCTGGCTCATCTCCAGCGCGACCGGCTTCTCGCCGATGCCGAGGAACCCGCCGACGTCCACGATCATCTGCGACACCTGGCCGGCTTCGGTCAGCACGAGGTCCGACACCTCGCCGATGCTGGCATCCTGCGAGTCGTAGACCGTGGCACCGGTGAGGTTTTCCGACGTGAGCCGCGTCGCGTCGGCGGCGGCGTAGCCCTCGCGCGCGATCGCCGCATTGGCCGTGCCGGCGTCGACCGAGGCGACGGCCTCGTTCGCGGCCGGGACTTCCGCGTTCGGGTCGCCCACGGTGCCCGCGGCACCCGCCACGGCGCCCGCGCCCGCCGCGCCTGCGGCGGCACCCGTGGCGGCGGCGTCGGTCGCGGCCGCGCCGGTGCCCGACATCGCGGCGTTCCAGGCCGGCGCCGATTCGAGCAGCGCACGGTCGCCGGTCATCACGATGAACCAGTCGTCGGCGTCGGTCGCGTCATCGGCGACGAAGCGCAGCGCGCTCATCTCGACCGCGACCTGGCGTTCGCCGATCCCGAGGAAACCGCCCACGTCCACCAGCACGGCCTCGACCTGGCCGTCGCGCGACAGCACGATGTCGTTGACCTCGCCGATGTCGCTCCAGTCCTGCTGGACGCCGTTGAAGGCGTCGGCCTCGACGGTGTTGGCGGAGGCGTAGATCCGCGACCCGATCAGGGTCGAGGCCTCGACGCTGCCCTGCGGGCGTTCGGCCAGAAAGGTCATGTTGTCGGGGGTCTGCGCCACGGCGGGCAGCGCGAGGGCGCCGACCAGGGCGGTGGAAATCATCAGAGTCTTCATCGCGGTCTCCATCATGCGGAATGGGCGCCGAGATGCGCCCTTGCCGTCAGAACGCGGCGATTCGCGACCGGTTCCGGCGGAACCGAAGCGCGCTGGCCCGCGTTCCTCCGCCAAGATGGAGGCCCAGATGTCGTCTGCACCCCTGCACGTGTCCGAACTGCCCCATGCCCCCCTCCCGGACCTGATCCGCACGCTGGGCGTGCTGCTGGCCGGCGGGCGGGGGTCGCGCCTGCACGAACTGACCCGGGCCGAGTGCAAGCCTGCGCTGCATTTCGCGGGCGGGCACCGGATCGCCGATTTCTCGGTCGCCAACGCGCTGCGGTCGGGGCTGTCGGGCATGCTCGTCGCCACGCAATACATGCCGGGCACGCTATCGCGGCACCTGACGCAGGTCTGGGGGCCGTCGTTCCGCGGCCACGGGCTGATCCTTCGCAACGGGGCCGAGGTGGTTCCCGGTGAGGGCTATGCGGGCACCGCCGCCGCGGTTGCGGCCAATGCCGACCTGATCGACGCGCTGGGTGCCGACGAGGTGGTGATCCTGTCGGGCGACCACGTCTACGGCATGGATTACCGGCCGCTGATCGCGCATCACCGCGCGACCGGCGCGGGAATCACCGTCGCGGCCCTGCCGGTGCCGGTCAGCGAGGCGCGCGGCTTCGGCGTGATCGCCGCGCGGGGCGACCGGATCGCGGGCTTCGCCGAGAAGCCCGCCCACCCCGAGGCCCTGCCCGACGACGGCGGGCGCGCGCTCGCGAGCCTCGGGATCTATGTCGCGCGCTGGGACTGGCTGCGCGCCATGCTGCGGGCCGGGCGGCTGACCGACTTCGGGAACGACGTGCTGCCGCAGGCGGTCGCGCGCGGCGAGGCGGCGGTGTGGCGGTGGGACGGGGCCGACGGCGCACCCTACTGGCGCGATGTCGGCACGCTCGATGCGTTCCGCGCCTGCTGGCTCGACATGGCGGCCACGCCGCGCCCGGTGCCCCGGCCCGTCGCCCCCGACGCCGCCCCGCCCGTGCCGCCCGCGCCGAACACGGGCACGACGCGCTTTGCCGGACGGCTCGGCGGCGGGGGGGTGCAGCTGCTCGCGCCACGCCTGCGCGCGGCCGACCCGTCGCGCTGGGCCGTGCTCGACGGCACGGTGCTGATGCCGGGCAGCCGTGTCGCGCCCGGGGTCCGGCTGACGGACGTGATCGTCGCGCCGGGCACCCCGATCCCGGAAGGGCTGGTCGTGGGCGAGGATGCCGACGAGGACGCGCGCTGGTTCCGCCGGACGGCGGGCGGGACCACGCTCGTCACCACGCAGATGCTGGCGCGCCGCGCCGCGGAACGGCGTCCGGCGCTGTCGCTGCGCGGCATGCTGCGCATTTCCTGAACAGAGGAGCTTCTATGTCCCGCCACGACCGCATGTCGCTTTCCTTCGACCCGGCGCTGGGCCGCCCCGACATGCTGGGCGCGACGGTGGAGGGGGAGGGGACGACCTTCGCGCTCTACGCCGAGAACGCGAGCCGGGTGGAGCTGTGCCTCTATGACGACGGCGGGGCGCACGAGGTCGCCCGGATGGACCTGCCCGAGATGCAGGGCGGCATCTGGTTCGGCCACCTGCCGGGGGTCGGTGCGGGGCAAGTCTACGGCTATCGCGTGCACGGCCCCTGGGCGCCGGAGGAGGGGCACCGCTTCAACCCCGCCAAGCTGCTGGTCGACCCCTACGCGCGCGAGACGGTGGGCGAGCTGACCTGGGACCCCGCGGTGTTCGGCTACGTGCTGGGCGAAGGCGATCTGGTGCGGGACGGCCGCGACAGCGCGCCCTTCGTGCCGAAGGCGGTGGTGACCGATCCGGCCTTCGACTGGCAGGCCGACCAGGCGCTGCGGACGCGGTGGGAGGACACGGTGATCTACGAGGCCCACGTCAAGGGCCTGACGATGCGCCACCCCGGCGTGGTCCAGGCCGACCGGGGCACCTTCGCCGGTCTCGCCGACCCCGCGATCGTCGCGCATCTGAAGCGGATCGGCGTGACGGCGGTGGAGCTGCTGCCGGTGCACGGGTTCCTGCACGACAGCCACCTGCTCGACAGGGGCCTGCGCAACTACTGGGGCTACAACACGCTGCACTTCTTCGCGCCGCACCGCGAATACCTGAAGACCGGCCGCGCGCGCGAGATGAAGGCGGCGGTGAAGCGGCTGCACGACGAAGGCATCGAGGTGATCCTCGACGTCGTCTACAACCACACCGCCGAGGGGTCGGAGCTGGGGCCGACGCTGTCGTTCCGGGGGATCGACAACGCGAGCTACTACATGCTGGCCGAGGACCGGCGGCACTGCTTCGACACCACGGGCTGCGGCAACACGCTGAACGTCGCGCACCCGATGGTGCTGCGCATGGTGCTCGACAGCTTGCGGCACTGGGTGCAGGCCTACCACGTCGACGGCTTCCGTTTCGACCTCGCCTCGACGCTGGGGCGCGAGGCGGAAGGGTTCGAGCGCGACGGGGCGTTCTTCGCGGCGATCCGGCAGGACCCGGTGCTGGCGCAGGTGAAGCTGATCGCCGAGCCCTGGGACATCGGCGACGGCGGCTATCAGGTGGGCGGCTTCCGGTTCCCGTTCCGCGAGTGGAACGACAAGGCGCGCGACGACATCCGGGCGTTCTGGCGGCGCGATCCTGGGCTGCGGGGCGATGTGGCGCAGCGGCTGCTGGGCAGCCCGGTGCAGTTCAACCACAGCCAGCGCCCGGCGACGAGCAGCGTCAACTTCGTGGCCGCGCATGACGGCTTCACCCTGCGCGACGTGGTCAGTTACGACGGCAAGCACAACGATGCCAACGGCGAGGACAACCGCGACGGCCACGACCACAACCTGAGCCACAACCTCGGGGCCGAAGGGCCGACCGACGACCCGGGGATCGTGGAGGCGCGGCACCGGCGGTCGGCGGCGATGCTTGCGACGGTGATGCTGGCGCAGGGCGTGCCGATGATCCTGGCGGGCGACGAGTTCGGGCATTCCAACGGCGGCAACAACAACGTCTACGCGCAGGACAACGAGATCGCCTGGCTGGACTGGGACCGCGCCGACGACCGGCTGACCGCAGCGATGGCGGCAATGGCCGAACTCCGCCGCAAGATCGGCCTTGCCGACGCGCGGTTCGCGGTGGCGCCGGGCGATGGCGAAGGGCCCCAGGCGGGCTGGTGGCACGCCGAGGGCCGGCCGATGACCGATGAGGACTGGGGACACGACGGCCCGCTGGGCCTTGTGGTGGGGCGCGAGGGGCAGGCGGACGTGCTGATCGTGCTGAACGCGGGGGATGACGCGGGCTTTGCCTTGCCGGAGGGCACCTGGCACCTGCGGCTCGACAGCGCGACGGGTGCCGGCGACGACGCGGCGCGCCAGGGCCAGGTCACGCTGAACTGGCAGAGCGTCGCCGTCTTCCAGCGGACGGAATGACGTGCCGCCGGAGCCTATCGCGGCGGTGCAGGACGACACCCAGGCCCGCCGGCTGACTGCAACGACCCTGATCGTCGCCACCATCGTGGCGGCGATCCTGCATGTGGGGCAGGACATCTTCCTGCCGCTCGCCATCGCCATCCTGCTGACCTTCGCGCTGTCGCCGCTGGTCTCGTTCCAGCGCCGTGCCGGGCTGGGGCGCATCCCTGCCGTGCTGGCGACGGTCACGCTGGCCTTCGTGCTGATCGCGGCGTTCCTGCTGCTGGTCGCTTCGCAGCTCGGCGATCTCGCCACGCAGCTGCCGACCTTCCAGTCGAACATCCTGGCCAAGGTGCAGGGGCTGACCGACGCGCTGTCGGCCGAGAACGGCATCGCCGGGCGGCTCGGCGAGATGCTGGCCGCGATCAATGCGCAGATCGGGGCGGCCGAGATGGAAGGAGCCGCGCCCGTCGCGGTCGAGGTGGTGGAGCAGACCGGCGTGTGGGAAACGCTGCGCGACGTGCTTCTGCCGCTGCTCGCGCCGGTCGGCACGGCGGGGCTGGTGATCGTGGTCGTCATCTTCATGCTGCTCGAACGCGACGAGCTGCGCGACCGCTTCATCCGGCTGTTCGGGACCGGCGACATCCACGGCACGACCCAGCTTCTGGAGGACGCGGCCCGGCGGGTCGGAAACTACCTGCTGACGCTGCTCCTGGTGAACGTGATTTACGCGGTGCCGATCGGTCTGGGCCTGTGGCTGATCGGCGTGCCGAACGCGATGCTGTGGGCGCTGCTGACGCTGGTGCTGCGGTTCGTGCCCTACATCGGATCGGTGATGGCTGCGGCGGGCCCGCTGATCGTGGCCTTCGCGGTGTCGGAGGACTGGTCGCTGCTGATCTGGACCGCGGCCCTGTTCGGTGTGGTGGAGCTTGTCACGTCGAACCTGATCGAGCCGTGGCTTTACGGCGCGCGGTCGGGCGTCACGCCGCTGGCGATCATCGTGGCGGCGATCTTCTGGACCTGGATCTGGGGGCCGCTGGGCCTGATCCTGTCGACGCCGCTGACCGTGGTGCTGGTGGTGATGGGCCGCCACCTGCCGCAATTCGCGGTCTTCGACATCCTGTTCGGCGACCAGCCCGTGCTGGAGCCCCACGCCCGGCTGTACCAGCGCCTGCTGGTCGGCGACGTGGCCGAAAGCGCGGCGCGGGCCGACGACGCGCTGGAGGAGGCCTGGGTCGCCGACTGGCACCGCGACGTGGGCATCCGCGCGCTGCAGCTTGCGCAGACCGACGTGGACCGCGGCGTCCTGTCCGCGGGCCACCAGGCGCGGTTCGTCGGCAGCGCGGAGACGTTTCTGGCCGAACTGGGCC
>CAZNPW010000009.1:71311-73321 GCA_964575185.1 uncultured Exiguobacterium sp. | reverse complement strand
CGTCAAGACGGTCCACAACGGCATCGAATACGCCGACATGCAGATGATCGCCGAGGTCTACGGGATCATGCGCGACGGCCTGGGCATGTCGGCCGCCGCCATCGCGCCGGTGTTCGGGCAGTGGAACGCGGGCGTGCTGCGCAGCTACCTGATCGAGATCGCCGAGGCGGTGGCGAAGGCCACCGATCCGCTGACCGGGGGCGCGATGCTCGACGTCATCCTCGACAGCGCGGGGCAGAAGGGCACCGGGCGCTGGACCGCGATCGAGGCGCAGCACCTGGGCGCGCCGGTCCCGGTGATCGAGGCCGCGGTCGCCGCGCGCAACGTCAGCGCGCGGCTGCACGCGCGGTCGGCCGGGCAGGCGATGTTCGGCGCGGGGCCGCAGCGGACCGGCGCGGTGACCATCGCCGAGCTGGAGCAGGCGCTGATCGCGGGCAAGATCCTGTGCTATGCGCAGGGCTTCGACATGCTGAACGCGGCGTCCAAGGCGTTTTCCTGGGGCGTGCCGCTGCCCGAGGTGGCGCGGGTCTGGCGCGCGGGCTGCATCATCCGGTCCGCCATGCTGAACGACATGGCGGGCGCGCTGGAGGAGGACCCGGCGCGCTACCTGATCCTCGCGCCGGTCTTCGCGGCGCATCTGAAACGCAGCCACGGCGCGCTGCGGGCGGTCGTCGCCGCGGCGGTGACGGCGGGCCACGCGGTGCCCGCGCTATCGGCGGGGCTGGCGTGGTTCGACATGATGCGCACCGCGCGGGGGACGGCGAACATGATCCAGGCGCAGCGCGACTTCTTCGGCGCGCACGGGTTCGACCGCAACGACGGGCGGCCGGGCAGGCACGGACCGTGGGGGGCGCACGGGTAGACGCCCCGGCGCGGCCCGGTCGGGCCGCCCGCGGGGCGCAGGCGGTCGCCCGGCTAGTCGGCGAGCTGCGCGGGCGGGACGGGGGGCGGCGTGTCGGTGCCGGGCATCTCGGCCGCGGTTTCGCCGGTGGTGGGTGTCCCGGGGTTTTCGGCGTTGCCGACCTGCTCCATCAGCCACCAGGTCAGCAGGGCCAGTCCGAACACGACGACCAGCGCCATGCCGATCAGCGGGCCGCGGTGGCGGCGTTTCTCGGTCTCGATGTTGGTGCGGGGGGCCGACATGGCCGTTTCCTTCCGGTCGGTGCGAAAAGGGCAGGGCCGCCGCGGCGGCCCTGCTGCAGGATGCGGTCCGGTCAGATCCCGGCCGAGGACCGCGCCCCGGAGGTTTTGGCCGAGGTGTGCTCGGCCGTCGTGCCGGTGGCCGCGCCGCTGGCGGAGCCGTGCGACGAGGTGCCCGTGGTGCCACCGCTCGCCGACGGGGTGCTGTCGGAACCGCTGCCCATGCCGGAACCGGACATGCCCGACGACTGGCCGCTGACGCGGAGGTTGTTCTGGACGTGCCTGACGCCCGGAATCTCCTCGGCGACATCCTCGGCGCGGCGCTTGGCCTGCCGCGCGCTGACCTCGCCCGTCAGGGTGACCTCGCCCTTGTCGACCTTCACCTCGATGTTGCTGGCGTCGATCTGCCAGTCATCCGACAGCCGGTCGTTGATGTCGTCGCGGATGCGGTCGTCGGACCGGGTGTAGCCCTTGGGACCCTTGCCGCGATTGTCCTGGTCGCGGCGGCGCCGGGCCTCGTCATCGCCGAACCACGAGGCGATCTCGTCGCCCGCGCGTTCCATGAAGCCGCGCTGGTCGCCCCGGCCCTGCGGCGCACCGTAGCCGCCGCCGTAGCCCGACTGGCCGTAGCCGCGCGAGCCCGTGTCGCGGCTGTAGCCCTGGTAGCCGCCGCGTTCGTAGGACGGCTGCCCGGCCCCGTGCGAGGACTGGAACGCCCCGCCGGCCCCGAAGGTCCCGCTGCCGTAGCCGCCCGACTGGCCGTAGTCACCCGGCCCGGACTGGCCGTAACCCTGGCCGTAGCTGCCTTGGCCACCCTGGCCGTAGCCCGACTGGCCGTAGCCCGACTGGCCGTAGCCCGACTGGCCGTAG
>CAZNPW010000009.1:0-71211 GCA_964575185.1 uncultured Exiguobacterium sp. | reverse complement strand
CTGGCCGTAGCCCGACTGGCCGTAGCCCGACTGGCCGTAGCCCGACTGGCCGTAGTTCGACTGGCCGTAGCCGGGCTGGCCGTAGCTGGGCTGACCGGACTGGCCGTAGCCGCCCTGGCCCTGGCCATAGCCCGACTGGCCGTAGCCCGACTGGCCGTAGTTCGACTGGCGCGACGGGCCGTAGTCGGACCGTCCGTAGCCCTGGCCTCCCTGCCCGTAGCCTCCCTGCCCGTAGCCACCCTGCCCGTAGCCGCCCTGCCCGTAGCCGCCCTGGCCCTGATCCGACTGGCCGTAGCCGCGGTCGTGGTCGCCATGGCCGTGGCGCTGCGGGTTCATGCCGCCGCGCCGGTCCTGGCTGCCGCCGTCGTCCCAGTTCCGCGACATCCGTTCGCGGTCGTTGTCGCGGTCCCAGTCGTTGCCCCGGCCGTAGCGGTCATCGTCATGTCGGTGCGATGCCATGATATGCTCCTTGATTGCCTGCGCGGTGCGCACATCGACACAACCGCGGTTCGCTTGGTTTGTTCCGTGGCGGCGCGCGGGAACATTTCCGGTCATGGCGCGTTCGGGAACCGGTCCCGTCTGCCAGAGGAGCACGCCGATGCACCATTCCGCCGATACCGAAACGATCCGCGCCCGGGCCTATGCCCTGTGGCAGGCGGCGGGCTGCCCCGAGGGGCAGGCCGAGGCCTGCTGGCTCGAGGCCGAGCGCGAGCTGAACGTCCTGGCCCACGGCGAGGATACCGAGGGCGAGGACGGCAACGGCGTCATCACCGCCGGTCCCCAGGCCTCGTCGCTGGCCGACGCCCCGGCCCGCCGTCGCAGGGCCTGACGGCGGAAAGGGCGGCCCGCGGGCCGCCCTTCCCGTGTGCTACAGCATCACCGGGCGCGACGTGTCGAGCGGCGGAAGGTCGTGGCCGATCTCCTCGTCGTCGTCGTCCGGGATGTCGGTGTCGATGTCGTTGTCGAGGTCGTCGTCGTCCGATACCGCGGGCTGGGGAATGTCGTCCTCGATGATCCCGCGGCGGACCGGATCGTCGGCGATCCCGCCGCCCTGACCCGTGCCGCCCCGATCCTGCGTGCGCAGGCGGTTCCAGGTGTCGTCGATCGCCTGGCCCGCACCGGCGGGCGTGTCGGTCTGGTCTGTCATGTGCGTCACTCCGATCCAAAGGCGGGCACGCGGGCCCGTGCCGCAGGGAAACGCGGGCGGCGGCGCGCCTGTTCCGGGCAGCGGCCCTAGCCTTTGGCGTAATCCTGCCGGTCGGGGCCTGCGGCGCGGCCAGAGGGAACGCCGGTCCGTGGTTCGCGTTTCGTGACCTGATGCGAGGAGATTCCTGGTGACGCTGATGCCCGATACCGTCCTGCCGGCAGAAAAGGTGCCCGCCGGCGAGAAAGAGCTTCTGTCCCTGATCCCGGAGCTGCGCGCCTTTGCGCGGGCGCTGACGCGCAACGTGACCGATGCCGACGATCTGGTGCAGGAGACGCTGACGCGGGCGATCGCCAACTTCGACAAGTTCACCCCCGGCACGATGATGCGCGCCTGGCTGTTCACGATCATGCGCAACGCCTTCTACTCGCGCCAGCGCAAGGCGGGGCGCGAGACGACCGGCGCGACCGACTGCGTCGCGGGCACCCCGGCGATGGCCCCGAACCAGGAGTGGGTCGTCACCTACTCCGAGGTGATGGAGGCGATGCTGGACCTGCCGGTCCATTACCGCGAGACGCTGGTGCTGGTGACGATGATCGGGGAAAGCTACGAGAACGCGGCGCAGATCCTCGGCTGCAACATCGGCACGGTGAAGAGCCGGATCAACCGCGCGCGGCAGGCGCTGATCGACAAGCTCGGCGGGCAGAGCATCGTCTAGCCTGCGCGCGCGAGCATAGGGTCACGGCGCGGACGCCGCCGCGGCGGGAGCGGCGCCTATGCGAGTTCGTGCCGCGCGGTGGCCAGCGCGTCGCGCAGCGCGGCGCGGGCGGTGGCCGCCGCGTCGTCCGGCAGGCGCAGGATGTAGGAGGGGTGGAAGGCCGGCACGAAGGTGGTGCCGTCGTCGAGCCTCTCCACCTTTCCCACCCGCCGCGTCAGCCCATCGCCGTCGCCCGTGAGCGCGACCAGCGCGGTGCGGCCCAGCCCCAGGATCACCCGCGGGCGGACGAGCCGCCGCTCGAGGTCGAGCCACCAGCGGCAGTGGTCGATGTGGTCGCGGTCGGGGGTGACGTGCAGCCGCCTGCGCCCGGCGGGCTTGAAGCGGAAGTGCTTGACGGCGTTGGTCAGCCAGACCGTTTCGCGCGGGATGCCCGTCTCGGCCATCAGGCTGTCGAGCATCTGGCCCGCCGGGCCGACGAAGGGGCGGCCGCGCAGGTCCTCCTGGTCGCCGGGGGCTTCGCCGACGATCATCAGGCGGGCGTCGGGCGGGCCTTCGCCCCAGACGGTCTGGGTGGCGGGGGCGTGGAGGGGGCAGCGCGTGCAGGCGCGGGCCTCGGCCGCCGCGGCGTCGAGCGTGCCCGCCTGCGGGCCGTCCAGCGCGGCGCGGGCGCGGGCGGCGCGGGTGCGGAAGGCGGGCGGGGCCTCGGACAGCGCGCGGTCGCGCATCGCCTGCACGGCGGCGGGGGCGCCGGCGATGAGGCCGGGGATGAGGTCGGCCTCGGGCAGGTTCTTCCAGTATTTCTTCGGCATCTCCGCCTGCATGGCGGCGACGTTCAGCCGGGCAGGGTTGAAGATCGCGGCGAAGTAGGTGCGCCAGAGGGCCTCGGTCGTATCCTGTCCGGCGGGGGGCCGGGCGGTGGTGGGGTCGACGCGCAGCGTGCCGTCGAACACCAGCGTCACCTCGGGCGTGGCGATGGCCCAGTCCATGTCGCCGAAGCGGTTGGCGAAGAAGGGGCCGGTCGCCTCGGCGATGTGGTGCGACGGCTCGAACCAGGCGGCGAAGCGGCGGCGGCTGCCGCGCGCCGGGGGGATTTCGCGGAAGCGGACGAAGGCGTGCATCTTGTGGATGTCGCGGCGGACGGCCTTTTCCATCGCGAGCAGGCGGCGGATCGCGGGGTCGCTGCGGTCGCCCCAGCGCGCCTGCCCGCGGCTGAGGCGCAGGACGGCGGCGTGGCCTTGCGCGAAGCGGGTGGGTTCGGCGTGCAGCATCGCGGTTTCGAGGCCGTCGACCGCCGCGCGCGACAGCCGCAGGGGGACGGGCGTGCCCGTCGCGGGCGCGGCGGCGAAGAGGTCGGGCGCGGCATCGCCCACCGCCCAGGTCACCGCCTCGGGCGGCACGCCTTGGGCCGCGAGCCTGCGGACCTGCGCGCGCCAGGCGGCGACCGTCCCGATCAGGGGCAGCACGACCTGCATCAGAAGAGCGCCAGCTGTTCCGCCCGGGGCGCGAAGCGCTGCGCGAGCCGGGCGTCGTCGAGCATTCCCGCGGGGGTCCAGCCGGGCGCGTGGATGAAGGCCTTGGCCCGCCCCATCACCGCCCCCATCGCCGCAAGGTCCTCGAACCGCAGCGTCCGGTGACGGCGGGCGGTCAACAGCCGGTCCACCGTCTTCGTCCCGAACCCCGGCACGCGCAAGAGCGCCTCCTTCGGCGCGCGGTTGACGTCGACGGGGAAGGCCTGGCGGTTCTGCAGCGCCCAGGCGAGTTTCGGGTCCATCTTCAGGTCGAGCATCCCGGTCCTGCCCGCGATCTCGCTCGCCGCGAAGCCGTAGAAGCGCATCAGCCAGTCGGCCTGGTAGAGGCGGTGCTCGCGCAGCAAGGGCGGGGCGACGAGGGGCAGCCTGGCGCTGGCGTCGGGGATGGGCGAGAAGGCGGAGTAGTAGACGCGGCTCAGGCGGTAGCCCGCATACATCGACGACGCGCTGTCGAGGATCGTCGCGTCGGTCGCCGCGTCCGCCCCCACGATCATCTGCGTCGAATGGCCCGCGGGCGCGAAGCGGGTGGCGCGGCGGCCCTTGTGCGTGACCTCGCGCGCGGCCTCGCGCAGGACGGTCACGTCGGCCATCGCGCGGCGGATGCGCGCCGGGCTTTTCTCGGGCGCGAGCTGCGCCATGGCGGTCACGGTGGGCAGTTCCACGTTGATCGACAGGCGGTCGGCGAAGCGGCCCGCCTGTTCCACCAGCAGCGGGTCGGCGTCGGGGATGGTCTTGAGGTGGATGTAGCCGCGGAAGCTCTCGCGCTCGCGCAGCGTCTGGGCGATGCGCACCATGTCGGCCATGGTGTCGTCGGGCGACCGGATGATGCCCGACGACAGGAACAGCCCCTCGATGTAGTTGCGGCGGTAGAACTCCACCGTCAGCGACACGACCTCCTCGACCGTGAAGCGCGCGCGTTCGACGCCGGAGGAGGCGCGGTTGATGCAGTAGGCGCAGTCGAAGATGCAGACGTTGGTCATCAGGATCTTCAACAGGCTGATGCAGCGCCCGTCCGGCGCGTAGGCGTGGCAGATGCCGCTGCCGGTGGTGGAGCCGAGCCCCTTGCCGTCGCGGCTTCCGCGCCTGTCGCCGCCCGAGGAGGCGCAGGAGGCGTCGTATTTCGCCGCGTCGGCGAGGATCGCGAGCTTTTCGTTCAGCGTGCGCTTGACCATGCGTTCGTGATATGTTCGCGGGCGCGGGTTCTCAAGTGTCGCCGGGGTCGCAGGGGGTTTTGCAGGTTTCATGCGCAACGGCGGCGCAAGCCGCGGAAATCGCGCGCTCGCGCTGCGGCAGGGTGCGGGGATGGACCTGACGCCGTTCTCCTCTCCCATCCGGCCCGCGCTCGCCGGGCGGCGTGGCGCGGTCGCGGCGGCGCATCCGCTGGCCGTGGCGGCGGGGCAGGAGGTGCTGGCGCGGGGCGGGTCGGCGGCCGATGCGGTGATCGCGGGCCAGGCGGCGCTGGCGGTGGTGGCGCCCGACGCCTGCGGGCTGGGCGGCGACGCCTTCGTGCTGCTGCACCGCCCGGGGCGCGCGCCCGTCGCGGTCAACGGGGCGGGGCCCGCGCCGGCGGGCGCGACGGGGCCTGCGGCGACCGGGGGTGCGTCGGTCGCGGTGCCGGGCCTAGTCGCGGCCTGGGCCGAACTGCACCGGATGGCGGGGCGGCTGCCCTTGCCGCAGGTGCTGGCCCCGGCGGTGGCGATGGCGCGCGAGGGGATCGTGCCGGATGCCGCGTTGCTCGCTGCCCGCGCGGCGCAGGCGGGACGGCTGGCGGCGGGAGGGGCCGCGGGCTGGGGCCTGATGGCGGCGGGGCCGGGCGAGGCCTGGGTGCAGCCCGCGCTGGCCGGGGTGCTGGAGGCGATCGGCACCCTCGGGACCTTTCCCGAGGCCATGGCGGAGGCGATCGCGGGGGCCGTCCGCCGCCACGGCGGCGCGATGACCGCGGAGGATCTTGCAGCCCCGGCCGCGCAGGTTCTGCCCGCGCTGTCGCTGCGCTTCGCGGGGGGCACGCTGCACGTCCAGCCGCCGATGTCGCAGGGCGTGCTGCTCGCGCTTGCGGCGGATGGCTTCGCCGCGGGCGGGTTCAGCGCGGGCGATGCGCTCGACCACCTGGGGGTGGAGCTGACCGAGGCCGCCTTCACGCTGCGCGCCGATGCGGCGGAGGGGCTGGCGCTGCGGGGGCGGATGCCGGCGGTGGACCCTGCCCGCGCCGGGCATCGCGGCGGGCCGCGGGCCTATCTGCACACCGCCGCGGTCTGCGCCGCGGATGCGGCGGGGCAGGTGGTCGCCTCGCTCGTCAGCGTGTTCGACGATTTCGGGTCGGGGGTCTTCGTGCCCGAGGGCGGGTTCTGCCTGAACAACCGGATCGGCGGGTTCACCGGCGGGGCGAACGCCTTCCGGCCGGGCGCGCGGCCCGTCCACACGCTCGCGCCGATGCTGTTCGACGATGGTGAGGTGACGGGGCTGGCCACGCCGGGCGCGGACGGGCAGGTGCAGACGCTGCTGCAGATCCTGCTGCGCTGGCGGGTCGCGGGGCAGGCGCTGGACGCCGCCGTCGCCGCGCCGCGCTGGCGCAGCGAGGACGGGCGGCTGCTGGTCGAGGCCGGGCACCCGGCGCGCGGGGACCTGGTGGCGCGGGGCCATCGCGTCACCGACCTGCCCGCGGGCGAGATGCGGTTCGGCGCGGTGGCGGCGGCGGGGATGCGGGGGGCGCGGCCCTTCGCGCTGGCCGACTGGCGGCGGCTGACCTGGGCGGGGGTGGCCTGATGGGCGTGGTGCTGGTCGCGGGCGGGGTGACGGGGATCGGGCGCGCCTGCGTCGACGCCTTCCGCGCCAGCGGCCACGAGGTCGCGCTGGTCGACATCGACCGGGCGCGGGGCGAGGCGGTGGCCGGGGCGACGGGGGCCTTCTTCCACCACGCCGATCTGGCCCTGCCCGACGCGCCTGCTGCCGCCGTGGCGGCGACGGTGGCGGCCTTCGGCGGGCTCGACACGCTGATGGTGAACGCGGCCGTCCTGCACCAGGCGGCGCTGGAGGACTGGACGGCGGCGGACTGGGCGCAAAGCCTCGCCGTCAACCTGACCGCGCCCTTCCTGCTGGTGCAGGCCGCCGCCCCGCACCTGCGGCGGTCGGGCAACGCGAGCGTGATCCTGACATCCTCGACCGGCGCGCGGCGGGGGCATGCGCGGATGCACGGCTATCATGCGACCAAGACCGGCCTTTTGGGCCTGACGCGCAGCCTCGCCGACGAGCTGTCGCCCGACGGCATCCGGGTGAACGCGCTCATGCCGGGGTTCATCGACACGCCGTTCAACGCGCCCTTCTGGGCGGCGCAGGCGGACCCTGCCGCCGCCGAGGCGGCGCTGGTCGCCGCCATCCCGGCCCGCCGGCAGGGGGTGCCCGCCGACGTGGCGGGAGTCGCGCTGTTTCTCGCCTCGCCCGCGGCCGCCTATGTCACGGGGGCCGAGATCGTGGTCGACGGCGGCTATACGGCGGTCTGAGCCAGTTGCGCGACCGCCCCGGCATAGACGGCGAGCGCGAGGCCGAGGTCGGCGGCATGGACGTAGTCGTCCACGCCCGAGGCGAGCTCGGGCTGCGGGCCGTAGCAGACGGCGGGGATGCCGCGCGCGCGCCAGCGGGAGGCGTCGGAGGCGGGCAGGCGGGTCACGTCGCGCGGCGGGCGGCCCAGCGCGGTCGCGGTGGCGCGCAGGGCCTGCGCCGGGGGGCAGGCGGGGTCGGACCAGTTCGGCTCCCAGCCCTTGACCAGGTCCCAGTCGAGGCCCAGCGCGTCGAGCCGCGCGGCGATGTCGGCGATGGCCAGGCCGGGGGGCAGGCGGAGGTCCACCTGCGCGCAGGCCTGCGAGACGGCGGGGCTGAAGCCCGCGCCGCCCGCGATGCGGCCGATGTTGGCCGACAGGCGCATCCCCTCGGCGTTGCCGGGGTGGTCGAGGCTCGGCAGGGGCGGGGCCACGCGCAGCGCGCCCCAGCCGTCGAGCACCGTCAGCGCGGCGGCGAGCCGCGCGGGCGCGCTGCCGCCGGGCACGGTGAGCATCCCCTGCCCGACGCGGCCCGTGGCGGTCAGGCGCAGCCACATCAGCCCCTTCTCGGCCACCGCAAGCTGCATCCCGCCCGGCCCCTCGCCGCAGATCAGCATGTCGCCGGCAAGGTCGGGCCGGGCGTCGAGCAGGTGCGCCGCCCCGTCCGGGCCGAAGGTGCATTCGTCGGCGACGAGGCTGAGCGTCACGCGCCCGCGCCAGAGGTCGCGCACCGCCGCCAGACGCCGCAGCGCCAGGATCATCGCCGCCGCCGCGCCCTTCATGTTCCCCGCGCCGAGCCCGTGCAGCCGCCCGTCGCGCACGGTCAGGTCGTGCAGCGGCACGCTCCAGGCCGCGAGGTCGCCGGGCGGGACGGTGTCGAGGTGCGCGTTCAGGTGGACGTGCGGGCCGGGGCCGTTCGCCAGGTCGACGACGATGTTGGGCTTGTCCGATCGGGCGGCGATCACCTGCGGGGCGAGGCCGTCGAGCGCCGCCAGCGCCACCCGCGCGGCGGCTTCGGTCGCGCCCGGCGGGTTGATGCTGTCGGCGCGCAGCAGGTCGCGCAGCAGGCCGTGCAGGCGGGCGGTCTCGGCAGGGCCGGGCGGGTGGGCAAGGGTCATGGCATTGCTTAGGGCACGGGGGGCGGGATGAACGCGACGAAAACGGATCTGCTGCGGGGAAAATGCGCGCTGGTGACGGGGGCGGCGCGGGGAATCGGGCGGGCGGTCGCGCAGGCGCTGGCCGCGCATGGGGCGCGGGTGGTGCTTGCGGACCTGACAGCGCCCGCGGTGACGGGGGAGGCGCGGGGCATCGCGCTCGACGTGACCGACGAGGCCGCGACCGAAGCCGCCTTCGACCGGCTGGCGGCCGAGGGCTGGGACATCGACACCTGCGTGCCGAACGCGGGGATCCTGCATCTGGCCGCCATCGGCGACATGCCGGCCGACCGCTTCCGCGCGGTGCTGGAGGTGAACCTGAGCGGGGCCTTCCTGACCGCGCGGGCGGCGGCGCGGCGGATGCGGGCGGGGGGCGCGATCATCCTGACGTCGTCGCTGTTCGGCGTGCGGGGGGGCGCGCAGAACGCGGCCTATTCGGCGTCGAAGTTCGGCATGGTCGGCCTGATGGAAAGCATGGCCGCCGACCTCGCGCCCTGGGGCATAAGGGTCAACGCGGTCGCTCCGGGCCAGATCCAGACCGAGATGATGGACAAGCTCGTGTCCGACCGGCTGGGCATGGGCCTGCCCGACCCGCGCGAGAGGTTGCTGGCGCGGATCCCGATGGGGCGGATGGGCACGGCGGAGGAGGTGGCGGGGGCCTACGTCTGGCTCGCCTCGCCGCTGGCGGGCTATGTCACGGGGCAGACGGTGGTGGTGGACGGCGGCTGGCTGGTGGGGTGACGCCGGTTCCTTGGAAGGAACCGGACCGGACCCTTTGAAGGGTCCGGGGCCCGCATCACGGATCGTCGATCGGCAGGTCGAAGCCGACCTTGACGCGGTGCATCACCACCATCGTCTCGAACCGCCGGACGTTGCGGTTGGCGAAGAGGAAGCGTTCGACGAAGGCGTCGTAGGCCTCCATCGAGGGCGAGGTCAGGACCAGCACGAAATCGGCCTGCCCGGTGACGTAGTAGCATTGCGCGATGTTCGCGTCGTCGCGGCAAGCGCGCTTGAACTCCGAGATCACGTCGGAATGTTCGCGTTCCAGCGTCACGGTCACGACCATGGTGATCCGCCGGCCCACCGCCTTGGGCGAGATGACGGCGATCTCGGCCTCGATCACGCCGGTCTCGCGCAGCGCGGCCAGGCGGCGGTGGCAGGCGGAGGGCGACAGGCCGACGACCTCGGCGAGTTCGGCCGCGGTCATGCGGACGTTCTTCTGCACCTCGCGCAGGATCTTGCGATCGAAGCCGTCGAGTTCCACCGGGGATTTTTCCACGCAGCACCGCGCCATCCGCACACATTCCCCACCGAACCCGCGACTGCGCGAAAGGGTTCCGGGCCGCGCCGCCTAGGGTCGGGGGGTCGGAAGGAAGGCCCCCATGCAACTGTCCCGCGACGACCTGCTGCACGCCTGGCGCCAGATGCGCCTGATCCGCGCCTTCGAGCTTGCCGTCCATGCCGAGGCGCAGGCGGGCCGCGTGCCGGGGTCGACGCACCTCTATGCAGGGCAGGAGGCGGTGGCGGTGGGCGTCTGCATGGCGCTGCAGGACGGCGACACGATCGCCAGCACGCACCGGGGCCACGGGCACTCCATCGCCAAGGGCTGCGACGTGGGGGGCATGATGGCCGAGATCCTGGGGCGTGCGACGGGCACCTGCCGGGGCAAGGGCGGGTCGATGCACATCGCCGACCTGCATGTCGGCATGCTCGGGGCGAACGGGATCGTCGGGGGCGGGCCGCCGCTGGTCTGCGGCGCGGCGCTAGCGGCGAAGGTCTTGAGGACCGGCGCGGTGTCGGTGTGCTTTTCCGGCGACGGGGCGGTGAACCAGGGCACGACGGCGGAGAGCCTGAACCTGGCGATGGTCTGGACGCTACCCGTGGTCTTCGTGGTTGAGGACAACGGCTGGGGCGAGGCGACGAGTTCCAGGTTCGCGACCGCGGGCGACATCGTCAAGCGCGCGCAGGGCTACGGCATGGCGGCGGAGCGGGTGGACGGGCTGTCGGTCACCGACGTGCATCGGGCGACGGTCGCCGCGGTGGCGCGGGCGCGGGCGGGTCAGGGCCCGAGCCTCCTGCACGTCGAGACGGAACGCTTCTTCGGCCATTTCAACGGCGACACCGACAGCTACCGCAGCGACGCCGCCAAGGCCGACCAGCGGGCGAACCGCGACTGCCTGATCCGGTTCCGCGCGATGGTGACGGGTGCGGGGCTTCTGGAGGATGCGGCGCTCGATGCGGTGGAGGCCGAGGTGCTGGCCGAGGTCGAGGCCGCCGTGCAGGCCGCCCGCGCCGCGCCCCCGCCCGACCCGGCGAGCCTGACCACCGACGTCTACGTCGCTTACGAGGGGCGCGCCTGATGCCGCAGAAGACCTTCCGCGCCGCGCTGAACGAGGCGCTGCGCCAGGAGATGGCCGCCGACCCCCGCGTCGTGCTGATCGGCGAGGACATCTCGGGCGGCGTCGGCGGCGACGGGCAGGCCGATGCCTGGGGCGGGGCCTTCGGGGTGTCGAAGGGCCTTCTGGGCCGCTTCGGGCCGGAGCGGGTGCTGGACACGCCGATCACGGAGAGCGCCTTCGTCGGGGCCGCGGCGGGGGCGGCGCTGATGGGGCTGCGGCCGGTGGTCGAGATCATGTTCGTCGACTTCATCGGCGTCTGTCTCGACCAGGTGATGAACCAGGCGGCGAAGTTCCGCTACATGTTCGGCGGCAAGGCGCAGACGCCGATGGTGCTGCGCGCGACCTTCGGCGCGGGGGCGCGGTCGGCGAGCCAGCACAGCCAGGCGCTGTATCCGGTCTTCACCCATATCCCGGGGCTGAAGGTGGTGGTCCCGGCGACCCCGGCGGATGCCAAGGGCCTCTTGATCCAGGCGATCCGGGACGACGATCCGGTGGTCTTCCTGGAGCACAAGATGCTGTATGACGAGGCGGGCGAGGTGCCCGACCGCGCCTATGCCGTGCCCTTCGGGCAGGCCCGCGTGGTGCGCGAGGGCGACGATGCGGTGATCGTGGCCTTCGGGCGGATGGTCGGGCGGGCCGAGCAGGCGGCGGCCATGCTGGCCTCGGAGGGCGTGAAGGTCGCGGTGATCGACCCGCGCACGACCTCGCCGCTGGACGCCGAGACAATCCTGGAGTTCGCGGAAGACACGGGGCGGGTGATCGTCGTGGACGAGGCCTCCCCCCGCTGCGGGATGGCGGCGGACGTCGCGGCGCTGGTGGCCGAGGAGGCGTTCGGCGCGCTGAAGGCCCCGGTCCTGAAGGTGACGCCGCCGCACACGCCGGTGCCCTACGCGCCGGTGCTGGAGGACGCCTACCTGCCCGACGCCGCCCGCATCGCCGAGGCCGTGCGCAAGGCCGTGGGGTGGCGGGCATGATCCATCCCGTGACGATGCCCAAATGGGGCATGACGATGACCGAGGGGCGGCTGGTCGCCTGGCTGAAGCGCGAGGGCGAGGCGGTCGCGGTCGGCGACGCGCTGTTCGAGGTCGAGACCGACAAGATCACCAACGAGGTCGAGGCGCAGGCGGCGGGGGTGCTGGCCCGCGTGCTGGTGGCCGAGGGATCGAGCGCCCCCTGCGGCGCGGCGGTGGCGGTGATCGCCCCGGCGGGGACTTCGCAGGCCGAGATCGACGCGGCGCTGGCCGGGGTGCAGGTCGCCGCCGGTTCGGGCGATGCGGACGGGGGCCTGACCGACCGGATGGTCGGCCCGCTGCGCGTCGTGAGCGCCGGGGACGGAGGGGTGCCCCTGGTGCTGCTGCACGGCTTCGGGTCGGACGCGGCGTCGTGGATGTTCGTGCAGGCGCCGCTGGCCGAGGTGCGCGCGGTGCATGCGGTGGAGCTGCCCTCGCACGGCGGGTCGGAGGTCGATCCTGCGCTGGCGACGCCCGAGGCGCTGGCGGGGGCGCTGCTGCCGGTGGTGGATGCGCTCGCGCCGGGGCCGCTGCATCTGGCGGGGCATTCGCTGGGCGGGATGCTGGCGCTGCTGGTCGCGGCGCAGATCGGCGGGCGGGTGCGGTCGGTCACGCTGATCGCGCCGGCGGGGGTGGGGGCGGAGGTCGACCCGGCCTTCGTGCAGGCCTTCGTCGCGGCCGACCGGCGGCGGGCGATGAAGGCGACGCTGGCGATGCTGGTGGCCGACGAGGGTGCCGTGACGGCCGACATGGTGGAGCGCGCGCTGTCCGCGCGGCGGATGGACGGCGCGGCCGAGGCGCTGGGTGCCATTGCGGCCGGGGCGCTGGGGCCCGACCGCGCGGATGCGGCGCTGGCCGCGCGGGCGGCGGTGACAGCTCCCGTCCTGACGCTGTGGGGGGCGGAGGATCGCGTGATCCGCCCGCCTGCCGGGGCCGGGACGATTGCCGGTGCGGGCCACCTGCCGCAGATGGAGGCCGCGGCGGAGGTCACCCGCCGGATGCAGGCCCACATGGCGGCGGCGGAGGTCGGGGCATGAGCCTGCCGGGCCTGCAGGGCGGCGAGCATCTGGGGCTGACGGTCCCCGACCTCGACGAGGCGCACGCGTTCCTGGTGGACGTGCTGGGCGCGGTGATGGTGTTCGACGGCGGCACGATCGGCGACGCGGACACGATGACCCGCGTGCTGGGCGCGAAGGCCGGGGACAGCGCGCGCTACCGCTTCTACCGGCTTGGGCGGGGGCTGAACCTCGAGGTCTTCCAATACGCCACCGCCGACGAGCGAGGCCGCCATCCCGGCAACCACCAGGCGGGCGGGCACCACCTCGCGCTCTATGTCGACGCGATCGGCCCGGCGGTGGCGCATCTGCGCGCGCACGGCATCGCGGTCGACGACCCCGAGCATATCGCCCGAGGCCCCGCCGCGGGGTCGGACTGGGTCTACTTCCGCGCCCCCTGGGGGCTGCAGATGGAGCTGGTCAGCTACCCGCACGGCAAGGGCTACGAGGCGGGGGCCGCGGTCCGCCTGTGGCACCCCGGCCATCCCGAACGCTGAAGGACCATGATGCCCGCCGCCCTTAACCAGCCCCGCGTGGCCCTGAACGCCGCCGCCGTGCCGACCCTGCCGCCCGAGGCCGCGGCCCTGCTGCCCGAGGCCGAGGCGCAGGCGGCGCGGGAGGAGATCACCGCCTGGCCGGGCTATGCGCCGACGCCGGTGATCGACCTGCCGGGCGTGGCGGCGGCGGCGGGGGTGGGGCGCGTGCTCTACAAGGACGAGGCGCACAGGTTCCACCTGCGCAGCTTCAAGGCGCTGGGCGGGGCCTATGCCGTGCTGGGCGTGCTGCGCGAGGTGCTGGGCGACGCCCGGCTGACCGCCGCCGACCTGACCGCCGGTCGCCACCGCGACCGGGTGGCGGCGGTGACGGTCGCCTGCGCGACCGACGGCAACCACGGCCGCTCGGTCGCCTGGGGGGCGCAGATGTTCGGCTGCGCCTGCCGCATCTACATCCACGAGAACGTCAGCTCCGACCGCGAGGCCGCGATCGCCGCCTTCGGCGCGACGATGGTGCGCTGCCCGGGCGACTACGACGCTTCGGTCCGCGCGGTGGCGCGGGATGCGGCGGCACAGGGCTGGCATCTGGTCGCCGACACCAACGCGGGCGGCGGGTCGGATGCCGCGCCGCGCCGGGTGATGCAGGGCTACACGCTGATCGTGGACGAGGCGCTGGCGCAGCTCGACGCGGCCCCCACCCATGTGCTGATCCCGGCGGGGGTCGGGGGCCTTGCCGCCGCCGTCGCGGGCCGCTGGGCGCATCTGCGCGGGGCCGACCGGCCGCGCATGGTCGCGGTGGAGCCGCTGGTGGCCGACTGCGTCTTCCGCGCGCTGCGCGACGGGCACCCCGTGGCGCTGGAGGGCGACGTCAACAGCTTCATGGCCTGCCTGTCGGCGGGCGAGGTTTCTCCCGCCGCCTGGCCGGTGCTGCGTGCGGTCTGCGACGCGGCGCTGGCCATCCCCGACCGCGCGGCGTCCGACACCATGACGGGCCTGGCGCAGGGCCGCTGGGGCGACGCGGCCCTGGTCAGCGGGGAATCGGGCTGCGCGCCGGTGGCCGGGCTGCTGGCGGTGGCGAACCGCCCCGACCTGCGCGCCGCGCTGGGGCTGACGCCGCGGTCCACCGTCCTGTGCATCGGCAGCGAGGGCGCGACGGCGCCCGAGCTGTGGGCCGCCGTCACCGGCCTGAACCCCGACGACATCGCCAAGCAAGACCCCACCCGGACCGGGGCGACAGGTCCGCAACACGCATCCCCGGAGGTTCCATGATCACCCTACGCACCCTCGGGCGCGCGGCGCTGGCCGCCAGCGCGCTCGCCATCGCCGCCAGCGCCGCCAGCGCCCAGGCCATCCAGGAAATCCGCGACCGCGGCACGCTGCGGATCGGCGTCGCCGAAGGCCCGCCCTACCAGTATCCCGATCCCGCCACCGGCGAGTGGGTCGGCATGAACATCGACCTCGCCAACCAGGTGGCGCAGATCATGGGCGTGGAGCTCGAGATCGTGCCGGGCACCTGGGCCACGCTGGTCACGGGGCTCGAGGCCGACCAGTACGACGTGATCTTCGCCAACCTCTTCGCCACGCCCGAACGGGCGCTGTCGGTGGCCTTCACCGACGCCTACGACACCTACGGCTTCCACGTCGCGGTCAAGGCCGACAGCCCGATCAGCTCGCTCGAGGCGCTGAACAGCCCCGACGTGTCCTTCGCGGGCGTCGTCGGCACGGTCGAGGCGCAGTATCCGAAGGAGCTGTTCCCGAACGCCACGGTGACCGAGCTCGCGACCGATCAGGCGGGCGTCGGCTTCACCGCCGTGCTGTCGGGGCAGACGACCGCGGTGATGGTCGATCCGGGCTTCATGCGGGTCCTGACGGCGCAGAACCCCGACATGGCGGCGCAGCTGAAGCTTCTGAACGGCGAGGACAACCTTCTGAAGCCGGTGTCGCTGTCCTACGCGGTGAACTACGCCGACCAGGATCTGCTCGGCTTCCTGAACGTGTTCATCCGCGACCGGGTGGCCAACGACGCGCTGGTGCCGCTGCGCAACCAGTGGTTCGACAAGATCGCGGCGCAGTAGGGCCGTGACCGACCCGCGCCCCGCCTCTGCCCCCGAGGCCCCGCTGCGCGCGGTGCTGGCGGGCGTCGGGCGCGGGGCCTGGGCGCGGGCGATGGCGGCCGCGGGCGTGGAGCTGGTGGCCGCCTGCGACCCCGACCCCGAGGCGGCCGCGGCGGTGCTGGCGGCCTGCGGGGTGGAGGTGCCGGTGGCCGAAGATGTCGCCCCGGCGCTGGCGCTGCGGCCCGATCTGGTCATCGACGCCACCCGGCCGGGCGCGCGCGGCGGAATCGCGCGGCAGGCGCTGCGGGCGGGCGCGCATGTGCTGATGACCCCGCCGCTGGCGCGCGACCCGGAGGAGGCGGCGGAGATCCTGGGCGCCGCCGGGCGGGCGCGGGGGCGGCTGTTCCTCGACCTGCGGCACCGGCTGGCGGCGCAGGTGCAGGCGCTGCGGCGGGCGCAGGTGCCGGGCGCGCCCTGCGCGGTGCGGCTGCCCCCGGGCAGCGGCCCGCGCCACTGGATCGACGGGCCGGGCGCGATGGCCTGCGACCTGCTGCTGCACCTCGCCGGGCGGCCCGCGCTGTCGGTCACGGCTGACGCGGGCGGGCTCATCTTCACGACCGACGGCGCGCCGCTGCGGTTGGGGCCGGAGGGTGCGGCGCTGCCGGCCCTGCCCGGACCCGAGGCCGCGCTGGCCGATGTCGCCGCCGCGCTGCGCGGCGAGCGTGCCGCCGTCCTGCCCGGCCCGCGCGAGGCCGCGGCGGCCCTGGCCATGGCGCTTGCCGCCGCGGCGGCGCTGCGCCACCCGGGGCACGAGGTCCCGGTCGCGCCGCTCGGGCTGACGGCCGGTGCCGAGGCGGACGCGCGATGGAGGTGACGGCGCTCGAGTTCGGCTGGGTGCTGAAATACTGGCCCGCGCTTCTGGCCGGGCTGCGGGTGACGCTGCTGTTGTCGGTCGCGGGGTTCGTGCTGGCCGTGCCGCTGGGGATGGCGCTGGCGCTGGCGCGGCTCTATGGCCCCTGGCCGCTGCGCTGGCTGTCGCGCGGCTTCGTCGACCTGATGCGCTTCACGCCGCTTCTGGTGCAGGCGGTGTGGATCCACTTCGCGCTGCCCGTCCTGACCGGCGTCGCGCTGACCGCGACCTGGTCCGGCCTGATCGCGCTGACGCTGCACGTGGGCGCCTATGTCGCGGAGATCCTGCGGTCGGGCATCCAGGCCATCCCGCGCGGGCAGTGGGAGGCGGCGCGCGCGCTCGGCCTGCGGCGGGGCGCGATCTTCCGGCTGGTGGTGCTGCCGCAGGTCTGGCCGCTGGTGCTGCCGCCCCTGGCCAACACCGCCGTCGGCACCTTCAAGCTGACGGCGATCCTGGGGATCATCGCGGTCGTCGACCTGACCAAGGCGGCGGCGCGGGTGAACACCTTCGTCTTCCGGCCGTTCGAGGTCTTCACGGCGGTGGCCTTCGTCTACCTGCTGATCGGCCTGGTGCTGGCGGGCATCGCGGTGCTGGTCGAACGCCGCTACGGCGCGGCGGCGCAGGCCCGGCGGCTGGCGCGTCCCGCCGCGGAGGTGCCCTGATGGAGTTCCAGATCGACATCGTCACGCGCAACCTCGGCCCGCTGGCCGCGGGCGCGTGGGTGACGCTGCAGTCCTTCGTCATCGCGCTGGCGATCGGCCTGCCGGTCGGCGCGGGCCTCTGCGCGCTGCGGCTGCGCGGCGGCTGGGGCGGCAGCGTCGCGCAGGGGGCCATCGTCGTGCTGCGGGTGATCCCCGAAGCGGTGCTGATCTTCTGGTTCTTCTACAGCCTGCCGCCCCTGACCGGGCTGCAGGTGCCGGGGCTCCTGTCGGGCTCGCTCGCGCTCGGCCTGGTCGCCGGGGCCTATCTGGCGGAGATCTTCCGCGCCGGCATCCAGTCGGTCGCGAAGGGCCAGTGGGAGGCGGCGGCGGCGCTGGCGCTGCCGCGGCGGATCGTCTGGAGCCGCATCGTCATCCCGCAGGCGGCGCAGGTGGCCACGCCGCCCTTCGTCAACCTCTTGACCGAGGTGCTGAAGGGCACGACGCTGCTCGCCACCATCGGTGTGGCCGATCTCGCCCTGCAGGCCTATGTCCTGGGCGCGCAGACCTTCCGGTATCTGGAGTTCCTGACGGCCATCGCGCTGATCTACTTCATCATCATCTGGCCCGTCGCGCGGCTCGCCGACCGGGTCGAGGCGCGGCTGGCCAGCGGGTCGCGCTAGGAAAGGACCCCCATGACCGCCCTTGCCCCCGACCTCGTGGCGCAGATGGTGCCGCGCCTCTCGCACGCGGCGGCGCTGGCGATGCTGGGCCTGGCCGAGGCGGCGGCGCGTGCCGCGGGCCAGCCGCAGTGCATCACCGTCTGCGATGCGGGCGGCACGACCGTCGCGCAGCTGCGCATGGACGGGGCACGGCTGAACGCGCTGGCGATCAGCGCGGTCAAGGCGCGGACCGCGGCCTCGACCGGCAGCGCCACGGCGGAGGACCCCGCGGACCTTGCCGTCGCGCTGGCCTGCGGCGGGGCGCAGACGGGGCTGGAGGGCGGGCTGCCGATCTACGTCGACGGCACGCTCGCGGGCGGGATCGGGGTGTCCTCGGGGCCGGGGGCGGTCGACCGCGCCTGCGCCGAAGCGGCCTTTGCCGCCAGCCCGCGGCTGGCCTGGACCGCGCCGTGATCCCGGGTATCCCGGTCGAGACGCTGGCGATCCTGGCCGCCATCGGCATCGCCGCGGGGATCGGCGGCGGGCTGCTCGCGGGGCTGCTGGGGGTGGGCGGGGGGATCGTGATCGTGCCTGCGCTCTATCTCGCGCTGTCCGAGGTCGACATGGCCGACGAGGTGGCGATGCAGGTGGCGGTCGCGACGTCGCTCGCCACGATCATCTTCACGGCGGTGTCCTCGGCGCGGGCGCACCATGCGCAGGGGGCGGTGGACATGGCACTCTTGCGGCGCTGGACGCCCTGGGTGGTGGCGGGGGTGATCGGCGGGTCGCTCCTGGGCGCGGTGGTGGACGGGCGGCTGATGGTCGCGGTCTTCGCGGCGGTGGCGGCGGTGGTGGCGGTCAACATGCTGCTGTCGCGCAAGCCCGCGCCGCCGGAACCGCGGCAGGCCCCGCCCGCCGCCTGGGCCGCGACGGGGGTGGCCGCGGGCGGCATCTCGGCGCTGATGGGGATCGGCGGGGGCACCGTCTGCGTGCCGGTGCTGAGCTTTCTCGGCTACGACATCCGGCGCGCGGTGGGCACCTCGGCCGCGCTGGGGCTGGTGATCGGGCTGCCCGCGACGGCGATCTACATCGTGGCCGGGCTGGGGGTGGAGGACCGCCCGCCGCTGTCGCTGGGCTACGTCAACCTGCCCGCGCTGGTGCTGATCGTGCCCTTCACCATGGTCTTCGCGAAGGTCGGCGCGCGCATCGCGCATGCGATCCCGATGCGCGCGCTGCGGATCTGCTTCGGCGTGTTCCTGGGGCTGACCTCGCTGCGGATGGCGGCGGACCTGCTGGGGTAGGTCCGCGGTGCCGCACGGTTACCGGAACCCCCGCTTCCGGCCCGCGTTCCCCTGAACGCAGCGAAGGGGCCGGACCATGCAGCACGACGACACCGGCCCGCGCGATGTGCTCGACCAGCGGCCCGACACGCCACACTACGCCAGCGGTGCCGGCGGCTGGGGGTCGCTGGGGGGGATCGCCGCCGTCACGGCGGCGGCGCGGCCCGATCCGGCGGTGGCCGACACGCTGCGGGTGCAGAACAAGGCGGGCGGGCACATGTGCACCTCCTGCGCCTGGGCCAAGCCGAAGGACCCGCATCCGTTCGAGTTCTGCGAGAACGGGGCCAAGGCCACGATCTGGGACCTGACGACGGCGCGCTGCGGGCCGGACGTGCTGGGCCGCAACACCCTGGCCGAGTTGCGCATGCGGCCCGACCACGACCTCGAGATGCTGGGCCGGCTGACCCACCCGATGCGCCACGACCCCGCGACCGACCGCTATGTCGCAACGACCTGGGATGCGGCCTTCGCGGGCATCGGGGCGGAGCTGCGCCGGCTCGATCCCAAGTCGGTGGTGTTCTACACCTCGGGCCGGGCGTCGCTGGAGACGTCCTACCTGTGGCAGCTTTTCGCGCGGCTGTACGGGCACAACAACCTGCCCGATTCGTCCAACATGTGCCACGAGACGACCAGCGTGGCGCTGAAGAAGGTGATCGGAGCGCCGGTCGGGACCTGCGTGCTCGACGATTTCGACACCTGCGACATGCTTCTGTTCTTCGGCCAGAACACCGGGTCGAACAGCCCGCGCTTCCTGCACCCGCTGCAGAAGGCGGCGCAGCGCGGCTGCCGGATCGTGACCTTCAACCCGGTGCGCGAGGCGGGGCTGGTGCGCTTCACCAACCCGCAGAACCCGCTGCAGATGGCGACGGGGCGGGCGACCGAGATTTCGGATACCTACCTGCAGGTGCGCCCGGGCGGCGACCTGGCCGCGCTGACCGGCCTCGTCAAGCGGGTGATCGAGATCGACGCGGACCAGGGCGGGGGCGTGATCGACCGCGCCTTCATCGACGCCCACACGACGGGCTTTGCCGAGCTCGAGGCCTTCGCCCGCGCGACGGCGTGGGAGGACATCACGCGCGAATCGGGCCTGCCCTACCGCGCGCTGTCGGCGGTGGCGGCGCAGTATGCGCGGGCGAAGGCCGTCATCGGCATCTACGGCATGGGCCTGACGCAGCACGTCCACGGCGGGCAGACGCTGGGGATGCTGGTCAACCTCCTCCTTCTTCGGGGCAACATCGGGCGGCCGGGGACCGGGATCAGCCCGGTGCGCGGCCATTCCAACGTGCAGGGCCAGCGCACCGTCGGGATCTCGGAGAAGCCCGAGCTCGTGCCGCTGGACCGGCTCGAGGCGATGTTCGGCTTCACCGCGCCGCGCGAGACGGGGATGACCGCGGTGGAGGTCGGCGAGGGGCTGGTGGACGGGCGCGTGAAGGGCTTCCTGTCACTGGGCGGGAACTTCGCGCGGGCCCTGCCCGACATCGGGCGGACCGATCCCGCGTGGCAGAACCTGGCGCTGAACGTGCAGGTGGCGACCAAGCTGAACCGCTCGCACCTGTTGCCGGGGCAGGCGACGTGGCTGCTGCCCTGCCTCGTGCGGTCCGAGGAGGACGTGCAGGCCACCGGGCCGCAGGCGGTGTCGATGGAGGATTCGCTGAGCCACATCCACGGCTCGGTCGGGCGGCGCAGGCCCGCCGCCCCGACGCTGCGGTCCGAGCCCGCGATCGTCGCGGGGATCGCCAAGGCGACGCTCGCCGCGAACCCGCGCGTGACGTGGGACGCCTGGGTCGCCGACTACGCCAAGGTGCGCGACCTGATCGCCGAGACCTGGCCCGCGGAGTTCAGGGACTTCAACGCGCGGTTCCTGCAGCCCGGCGGGTTCTACAAGGGCAACGCCGCGCGCGAGCGGCAATGGAAGACCGAGTCGGGCCGGGCGGAGATGACCGTGCCGCCGTCGCTGTCGGGCCTCGGGCGGCCGCTGGCACAGGGCGAGTATACGCTGGTGACGCTGCGGTCTAACGACCAGTTCAACACCACGGTCTACGGCATGTCGGACCGGCTGCGCGGGTTGAAGGGCGACCGGATGATCGTGCTGATGAACCCCGAGGAGGTGGCGCGGGCGGGCCTGACGGCGGGCCAGCGCGTGACGCTGGTCTGCGCCCACGACGACGGCCACCGGCGCGCCGTCCCGGGGCTCGCGGTCACGCCCTACGACCTGCCCGACGGTTGCGTCGCCGCCTACTATCCCGAGACGAACCCGCTGGTGCCGATGGGCCTGCACGACGAGATGTCGAAGACGCCGGCCTACAAGGGCACGCCGGTGCGGATCGAGGCCTAGAGGCACACCGGGGTGAGGACGACGGGCAGCGAGGTCCAGACGGCGGCGATGACGGCCACCAGGGCGAGCGCCACGGACACGGCCTGGACGAAGGGCGACGGCGACGGGCGGCGGTGGACCGCGAGCAGCATCGCGGCTTGGGTGGAAATCACGACGAGCGCCGCGACGACGAGCACGGTCCGCGCATCCAGGTCTTCGGGCCAGTGGCGCGAACAGCTCAGCCCCTGCAGCGCGTAGACCGCGCTGAAGCCCGTCAGCCACAGCGTCAGCGGCAGCGACAGCCGAAGGATCGCGGTCATCCGAAGGCCCCGGGAAGCCAGGCGGCGCCGAGCGCCATCAGGCCGGTCAGCGCGGTGAAGTCGGCCCAGAGCTGCACGATCCGGACCTCGCCGATCCGCGCGGGCGTGACATAGCCCCGGCCGGTGCGGGCGGCGAGATAGCAGAGCATGATGGCCGTCAGCGCAGCGTGCAGGCCGACGTGCCCGGCCAGCAGCCACAGGGTCGCGTCGTAGGCGTGGCTCGCCGGGTCGGGGCGCGACAGCGGGACCGTCGCCGCCGCCGCGGCCAGTGCCAGCGCGCCGGCGAGCGCCAGCCCCAGCGCGGGCCAGACGCCGCTTCCGCCGATCCCGCGGGCCGCGAGCCGCGGACCCGCGATGAGCGCCACCGCGCCGGACAGGGCGAGGGTCACCCCCCATCCCGACGGCGCGAGATACGACGCAGGCGGCCAGTTGGGCGCGACGGTCCACAGGAAGGCATAGCCGAACATCAGCGAGCCGAACTGCACCCCGTCGGCCAGCAGCAGGAACAGCGACCCCCACCAGCCGGGCGGGCTTGCCGATTCCGACGCGAGCGGCAGGGAGAGCCCGTGCCCGGCGTCGATCGCCCCCTCGGCCCGGCGCGACCCGAGGCCCCAGGCCCAGATCAGCGCCAGCGCCAGCACCACGGCCAGCGCGACCCCGGCGACGAGAGGGGCGTCGACCAGGGGCGCGAGGAAACTCGTGCTCGTGGCCACCGCCAGCAGGAAGGGCAGCGCCGAATTGCCGGGCAGCACGGCGACCTCGGCCGGTTCCCCGCGCAAGGTGGACACCACCAGCGTCTCGCGCCGGTTGCGGGAGGTGTCGGCCAGATAGCCTTCGCCCCGCGCGATGCGGACCGCGAGATCGGGGTCGACCTGCAGCGGATAGCGCCCCCTCACGCGCGGGATCGAGGCGAAGCCGTAGGACGGCGAGGGGATCATCGCGCTCCACTCCAGCGTTCCCGCACCCCACGGGTTGCGCCGCGCCCGCGTCGCCAGCACCGCGTTGACCGCAACATCGAGGATCACGAGCGCGAAGCCGATCGCCATGACGAAGGCGCCGATGCTGGCGACGAGGTTGATCGCGTCCCAGCCCTGCCCCGTCTCGTAGGTCCAGATCCGCCGCCGCTGGCCCAGCAGGCCCGCCAGGTGCAGCGCCAGGAAGGTGACGTGGAAGGCCGGCACGGTCAGCCAGAAGGCGACCTCGCCCAGCTTGAAGAACCGGCTGCGGCCGGTGAGCAGCGGCTGGAAGTAGTAGACCGCCGCAATCATCGGAAAGACGTAGCCGCCGATCAGCACGTAGTGCAGGTGCGCGACGACGAAGTAGGTATCGTGCGCCTGCCAGTTGAACGGCACCACGGCCAGCATCACGCCGGTCAGCCCGCCGATCACGAAGGTCGCGAAGAACCCGAGGATCCACAGCATCGGCAGCTCCATCCGCGGGCGGCCCTTCCACAGCGTGCCGATCCAGGAAAAGATCATCACCGCCGTCGGCACCGCCACCAGCGTGGAGGCCGCCGAGAAGAACGCGAGCCCCATGTAGGGGATGCCGGTCGTGAACATGTGGTGCACCCACAGCCCGAAGCTCAGCACCGCCAGCGACACCGCCGCGGTCACGACCCAGCCGTAGCCCAGCAGGTTGGTGCGCGCCATCACCGGCACGATGGTCGCGATCATCCCCGCGGCGGGCAGGAAGATGATGTAGACCTCGGGGTGGCCGAAGAGCCAGAACAGGTGCTGCCACAGCAGGGGATCGCCGCCGTTTTCGGGCTGGAAGAACGGCCAGCCGAAGGCGCGCTCGACCTCGAGCAGGAGCGAGCCCAGGATCATCGGCGGGAAGGCGGTCAGGATCATCACCGCGACGACGAGGATGTACCAGGCGAAGATCGGCATCCGGCTGAGCGACATCCCCGCCGCGCGGTAGCGCAGGACGGTCACGATCACCTCGATCGCCGCGGCGATGGCCGAGATCTCGATCGAGGTGATCCCCAGCAGCCAGACATCGGCGCCCTTGCCGGGCGAGAAGGCCCCGGAGGACAGCGGCGGATACATGAACCAGCCGCCGCCGGGCGCGATGCCCATCAGCATGGCGATGATGACCGCGCTGCCGCCGAAGATGTAGACCCACAGGCCGTAGGCCCCGAGCCGCGGGAAGGCGAGGTCGCGGGTGCCGAGCATGCCGGGCAGAAGGAGGACCGCCATCGCCTCGAAGAACGGGATCGCGAAGAGGAACATCATCACGGTGCCGTGCATCGTGAAGATCTGGTTGTAGACTTCGGGCCCCATGAAGGCCGACCGGGGCGAGGCGAGCTGCGCCCGGATCAGCAGGGCGAGCAGGCCGCCGATCACGAAGAAGGCCGTCGCCACGCAGAGGAAAAGCCCGCCGATGTCGTTGTTGTTGCTGGTCGTCAGCCAGCCCCGCCTGCGCGGGTCCGACGCCCAGATGCGCGCGAGCGCCCGGTGCAGGGGCAGGGCGCGGCCTTGCGGTCCGGGGCGGGCAGGGTCGGGTCGGGTCATGGCACGCCTTCCTGCAGGAACGCCTGCCACCCGGCCGCGTCGTGCGCCGTCACGGTGAACAGGTGTTCGCGATAGCCCGTGCCGCTGAACTCGGCGCTCTGGCCCTGGTAGGTGCCGGGGGCGTCGGCCTCGATGCGGAGCCGGCGCATCCGGCCCGGAATGGCGTCGAGCTTGCCCGCAAGGCGCGGCACCCAGAAGGCATGGATGACGTCGATGCTCGTGATCTCGACGTCGACCGGCCGGCCGGCCGGGATGTGCAGCACGCCTTCGGTCGTCCGCCCGGGCGCGTCGGCATAGCCGAAGGTCCAGGCCCACTGCCGCGCCTGGGCCGAGACGGTCACCACCTCGGGCCCGGTGCGGGGCAGGAGCGGCGCGCCGGCGATCAGGCCCCAGACGGTCAGCGCCGCCAGCGTCACGCCGGGAAAGCCGATGCCGAGGCCCCAGAGCCAGACGCGTTCCGACCCCGTCCCCGCCCGGCCGCGCATCGCGAGGGCCAAAAGCGCCATCACCAGCAGGAAGATCGCCGTTCCGCCCGCCAGCATCACCCACCACATGCCCGCGATGGTCGCCGCGGCGGGGCCCGCGGGATCCAGCGTCGACAGGCTGTTGCGGCAACCGGCGAGGCCCGCAAGCGTTAGGACCGCAGGCAACCAGGGGCGGACATGGCGCAAGAGATCGAGCAGGGGCCGGGCGAGGCGGCGGAGTTCGAGGACCCCGTCGCGGCGCATCCGGACTTCGACGAGACCGAATCGCGCGTGGCCGTCTGGGGCCATCCGCTGCACGCCATGTCGGTCGCCTTTCCCGTGGCGCTGACCTTCTGCGCCTTCGGGGCGGACGCGCTCTACTGGTGGTCGGGGGCCGAGCGCTGGGCCTGGGCCGCGCTCTGGGCCTCGGGCACGGCGTTCCTGTTCGGGCTGCTGGCCGGCGCGACCGGCACGCTGGAGATCCTGATGGTCCCCGGCATCCGCATCCGCGCGGCGGCCTGGACGCATTTCATCATCGCGGTGCTGCTGCTGTCGGTGCTGGGGCTGAACTGGGGCTGGCGGCTGACCGGATACGAGGCGGCGGTGCTGCCCTGGGGCATCCTGATGTCGGGCTTCGCGGTGCTGGTCGTCGCGGTGACGGGGTGGCATGGCGGCAAGCTCGTCTTCGATTACCGGCTGGGCACGTCGAAGGGCAACTGACCGCCCACCGGAGCCATCAGCCAGGCGGGGAGCGCGACCTCCTCGAGCTCGGGCTTGGCGAGCACCAGCGTCAGCACGCCCGCCACCGCGGCGACGGTGGCGAGCGTCGGCCACAGCGGCTCGGGCGGTTCGTGCCGACCTTCGGTCTCGGCCACCGCGATGATGGTGTGGCCGATCCAGGCGTGGATCGCGACGAGGCCGCCGACCAGCACGAGCTTGGCGAACATCCAGCCCGTGAAGACCTCGCGCAGGAAGACCAGCGCGGTGCCGCTGGCGACGGCGACGACGGCCGCGGGGGTGACGAACCAGACATAGCCATAATGCGTGGCATGGCGGATGCGGGTGAAGTCGGCCTGTCCGATCGCCCGGTCGTGCCGCGCGAGCACGCGCGGGAGGGCGAAGAGCCCGGCCATCCACAGGCTGAGGAACCCGATGTGCAGCGCCTTCAGGTGCGGGATCAGGTCCTGGACCCACGTCATGCCGCCTGCCCCATCGCGGCCCAGGCGCGGCGCGCCAGCACCGCGCCCCAGATGGCGAAGGGCAGCCCCGCGGGCACCCACATGACGAGCCCGCCGAGCTGCTGGTCGGCGAGTGGCGCCAGCCCCCAGGCCAGGGGGGCCGCCGCGTGGGCCGCGTAGAGCGGCACGGGCGCAAGGGTCAGGATCGCGCCGAGAAGCCCCATGGCGATGTAGGCGAAAAGCACCCAGCCCACCCCGGTCCCGTCGGGACGCGACAGGACCGCGCGCCAGAACCACAGGGCGGACCCGAAGAGCGTGGCCTGCATCAGCCAGTAGGCGCCGGTGTCGGCCAGGGCCGCGTCGTAGGCCGCAGGCAGATGCCACAGCCACAGCGCCGCCGTGGCCACGAGAAAGGCCGGGCCGACCGGCTGCGGCCTGCGGCCGGGACGCGCCAGCGCGACGAGCGGTGCCGCGACGGCGACGAGCAGGACGTGGTGCAGCACGCGCGCCGAGAACAGCGCCGACGCCAGCGCGCAGACCGGCGACAGGAACACCACCGCGAGCACGGCCGCCGCGGCCAGCGCGGCCCGCCCGCGGCCCGCCCAGATCGCCAGCGCGACGATCACCGCGACCGCCAGGGGATCGAGGTTCCACCGCGTCAGCAGGTCGGCAGGCAGCGGCGGGGGACCGCAAGAGGTGCCCGCCCATCCGGTCATGGGGCGCGCCTCGGCATCATTCGCCGACCCTGTAGGCGACGACCTGGTCCGCGACGCTCGGCTTCAGGATCGAGTTGCCGCCCACCGCCCAGACCACGTAGTCGACGCCTTCGTGGGTGAACACCGCCGGGATCGACACCGCGGGGGCGGCGACGATGTCGGACCAGAGCTCGCGCCCCGTCGCGGCATCGAGCGCGCGGACCCGGTCCTCCATCGCCGCGCCGATCAGCACGACCCCGCCCGCCGTCACGACCGGGCCGCCCAGCGTGGGCGAGCCCCAGTCTCGCAGGCCGTAGAACCCCCACTGCTGCGCCAGGCCGAAGGGCACCTCGTAGAGCCTTCGGCCGGTGTTCAGGTCGTAGGCCGAGAAGGTGCCGAAGGGCGGCTCCCAGCAGGGCAGGCCGAGGGCGTTGCGCCATTCGAACAGCTCGATCCCGTAGGGAGAACCCTCCTGCGGGTGGAACCCGGCCTCGTTGCCGCCCTCGAGGTCGCGGCTGCCCGTGGCGTCCTCCACCTCGGCCGCATACTCGGCGCGGGGGATTAGGCGGATCACCTGCACCACGCGGCTGGAGTTGACGTAGAGGATCCCCGTGCGCGGATCGACCGCGCCGCCGCCCCAGTTGTTCGCCCCGGCAGTCCCCGGCCACATGAAGGTGCCCTGCACCGACGGCGGGGTGTAGGGGCCGTCGTAGCGGTAGGCGGCGCGGTCGCGCGAGCACTGGCCGAAGGACAGCGCATCCGCCAGGCCCCAGACTTCGGGCATCCGTTCGATGTCGACGGTCGGCGGCGGCGTCATGGCGAAGGGCTGGGTCGGCGCGGCGACCTCGCCCTCCGCGTCGCTGGGCGGGACGGGGCGGTCCTCGACGGGAAACAGCGGCGTCCCGGTGCGGCGGTCGAGCACGAAGACGAAGCCCTGTTTCGTCGTCTGCACCAGGGCGGGCACGGTCTGGCCGTCGATCGTCAGGTCGACCAGCGCCGGGGCCGACGGCGTGTCGTAATCCCAGATGTCGTGGCGGACGGGCTGGAAGCTCCACGCGACCTCGCCGGTGTCGATCCGCACCGCCGTGACCGAGGTGCCGAGCGGGATCGGCTCCAGCCGGTTGCCGCCCCAGTAGTTCGGCGAGGGCGACGACACCGGGACGTAGACGAGCCCGAGGTCGGCATCGGCCGACATCGAGGACCAGATGTTGGCCGTCCCGGTGACGGGGATCAGCGCGGGCGGGATGAAGCCCGTGTCCCACAGAAGATCGCCCGTGCGCGCGTCGATCGCCATCAGGTTGCCCGGCGGTTCGACCGTATAGGTCCAGTCCTTGCCCGCCCAGCCGAGGAGCAGCGTGTCGCCGACGACGGTGGGCGGCTGCAGCAGCGAGAAGGGGAAGACCGCGTTCGTCTCGTTCCACTGGTTCACGTCCAGCACGCCGCCCTGCGCGAAGTCGGCACAGGGCGTGCCGGTGTCGGCGTCGACGGCGTGCAGCCGCGCGTCCATCGTGCCGATGTAGACGCGCTTCTCGCACGGACCCTCGCCGCCGCTTTCCCAGTAGGCCACGCCGCGGTTCTTCAGCGCGGGCTGCGTCAGCGCCTCGAGCGTCGAGCGGGTGTCGTAGCTCCACTTCTCGGCCCCGGTGGCGGGGTCGAGCGCCAGGATGCGGTAGAAGGGCGTGCCGAGGTAGAGCGTGCCGTTGGCGTAGATCGGCGTCGCCGACCAGACGGTCGCGGGCAGATCGCCGCTGCCGTCCGAGACATCGCCCGTCCGCACCTCCCACGCCCGTTCCAGACGGGGGACGCTTTCCGGCGTCAGGCCGACGGCATCGGCGAACTTCGTCGCGGCGAGATTGCCGTTGAAGGTGTCCCAGCGCGGCTGCTGGGCCGCCGCGGGCGCGGCGAGCAGCACCAGGCAGGCCGCGAGCCGCCTCATGCGACCGCCCGCCGGTAGGTCGTGCCCGCACCCGCCAGCAGGCCCAGCGCGGCGATGGCCATGACGGCCGCGAGCGGGAACTGCATCAGGAACCAGGCTGCCACCCCGGTCAGCACCGCCGCGATGACGGCGAGCGTCACGAGCACCGGGCCAAGCGTGCCGCGCGGCCGGGCCGAGCCGAGGATGCCGAGCGCGAGCAGCACCGCCACGCTGCCGGTGAGGGCGAGAAAGGCACCCGTCGTCCCGGTCACGCCGGTCTCCGGCGCAAGGGCGGCAAAGGCCGCGAGCGCCACGCCTGCGATGGCCGCCAGAAGGGTCAGAACACGCAGCATCGCCATGCGCCAATAACGCCGGTGTGAGCCTCGGGTTCCGCGCCTCAGCGCTGCAACCGCGACAGCACCTCGCGGCCGAGCGTCGCGGGGGCCGGAAGGGTCAGGTCGCCCCAGCCGCGTTCGCGCGCGGCATCCATGCCGAAGGCGTCGGCGGCGGACGTGTGGGCAAGCTCGTCCCATGACACCGGCACGGCGACCGTCGCCTTGGGTCGCGCCCGCACGGTGAAGGGCGCGACGGCGGTGGCCCCGCGTTCGTTGCGCAGCCAGTCGATGAAGATGCGGCCCGTGCGCGCGGCCTTGGCCATCTTGGCGACGAAGCGCTTCGGCTCCTCCTCGGCCAGCAGCGTGGCGAAGAGCTGGGCGAAGAGCTTGGCCGTCTGCCAGGTGGCGGTGCGCCTGACGGGCACGATGACGTGGACCCCCTTGCCGCCCGACAGCATCGCCCAGGCGGGCAGGCCCAGGTCGGCCAGCCGGTCGCGCAGCGTGACCGCGGCGGCGCGGACCTCGGCGAAGCCCAGGCCCTCGTCGGGGTCGAGGTCGAAGACCAGCCGCTCGGGACGCTCGGGCTTGTCGGCGCGCGCGCCCCAGGGGTGGAACTCGACCGTGCCCATCTGCACCGCGGCCACCAGGCCCGCGGCGTCGGTGACGGTCATCCAGTCCTCGGTCGTGCCGTCGGGGTCGGTGACCGGGGTGCGGCGGATGGCGTCGGGGAAACCGGCGGTGGCGTGCTTCTGGAAGAAGCGCTCGCCCCCCATCCCCTCGGGCAGCCGCACCAGCGACAGGGGCCGGTCGGCGAGCGTGGGCAGGATGCGGTCGGCCATCGCGGCATGCCAGTCGGTGAGCATGCGCTTCGTCACCCCGGCCTCGGGGAAGATGACCCGACCGGGGCTGGTGACGGTGATCCCCGCCACCGTGTCGGACGATGCTGCGGGCATCTTCGGCTTCCTTTCGACGACCTCGGCCGCGGGCTTGTCCTCGCGCAGGGCGACGAAGCGGGCGTGGCGCAGCACGCCGGTCGGGGTGCGTTCGGCATAGGCGATCTCGGCCACCAGGCGCGGCGTGACCCAGCGCGCGTCCCTGGCCTCGGCGGGGACGCGAAACGGGGCGCGGTCGGTCGCCAGGGGCGCGAGGCGGGCGGCGATCTCGTCCATGTCGGCCTCGTCCCAGCCGGTGCCCACCTTGCCGCGGTAGGCCAGCGCCGTGCCGTCGGAGGCGGCAAGCAGCAGCGAGGCGAAGGGGCGGCCGCGGCGGGACGACGGCTGCCAGCCCGCGATCACGAACTCGTCGCGGCGGATGCACTTGGCCTTGACCCAGGCTGCCGACCGTCCCCCGCGGTAGGGCGCGTCGGCGAGCTTGGACACCAGCCCCTCGCCGCCCGCATTGCAGACGGTGGCGAAGGCCGCCGCCGCCGCGCCGTCGATGGCGGGCGACAGTTGCACCGGACCGCGCGGCAGGACGCCCGCCAGCAGCCGTGCCAGCGCGGCGCGGCGGTCGGTCAGGGGGCGGCGCGACAGGTCCTGGCCGTCGAGATGCAGCAGGTCGAAGGCGTAAAGGCTGAAGGGTCCCCCCGCCTTGATCGCCGCCTGCAGCGCGGAAAAGCCGTTCAGCCCCGCGCCCGCGACGATCTCGGCGTCGATCAGCGCGGTGTCGCAGGGCAGGTCGGACAGGGGCGGCACAAGCTCGGCGAAGCGGTCGGTCCAGTCGGCCCCGCTGCGGGTGCGGATGCGCGGGCCGCCCTTGCCGATGGCCACCTGCGCCCGGTAGCCGTCGAGCTTGACCTCGTGCAGCCAGCCGGGGCCGTCGGGCGGGGCGGCCACCGTCTCGCACAGCTGGACCGGGCGGAAGGCGGGCACCCGGCCCTTGCGCGTGGGGCCGGTGGGGCGCGGAGTCTTGCCTGCCGCGATGTCGTGGAGCCTGCGCGCCGTCGCGACCGAGGTCTGGTGCTCGGTGGCGAAATCCGGGCCGTCGCGCCGGGCCGCCGCATCGTCGTCCTTCACCATCAGCCAGTTCTCATGCTCGCCGCGGCGGTCCTTGAGCCGGATCAGCGACCAGCCGCCCGTCGCCCGCCGCCCGTGCAGGGCGAAGTGGACATGCCCCGAGCGCAGCCCGTCGCCCACGTCGTGGAACGGCTGCCACCAGCCCAGGTCCCACAGCATCACCGTGCCCGCGCCGTAGTTGCCGGGCGGGATCGTGCCCTCGAAGGTCAGGTAGTCGAACGGGTGGTCCTCGGTCCGCACCGCGAGCCGCTTGTCGGCGGGGTCGCGCGAGGGGCCGCGGGTCACGGCCCAGGACAGGAGCACCCCCTGCCATTCCAGCCGCAGGTCCCAGTGCAGCCGGGTCGCGTCGTGCATCTGCACGCTGTAGCGCAAGGCCACGCCCTGCGGGGTGCCCCCCTGCGGCTCGGGCGTTTCGGTGAAGTCGCGCTTGGCGCGGTAGGTCGCGAGCGCGTCCATCACCCGGCCTTGCGGCGGGGCTTCGCAGGGGCTTTGGCGGGGGCCTTGGCGGGCGGCGCCGGGGCGTCGTCACCCTTCGGCGCGGGCTTCGCCTTCGACTTTGCCGCCGGTTTCTCGGCGCTGCCTAGGCTCTGCCGCAGCGCCTCCATCAGGTCGACGACGTTGGTGCCCTTGGGCCGGTCCTTCGCGTCGCCGACCTGCGCGCGCGGGGCCTTGCCGGTCTTGCGCTTCTGGTCGATCAGCGCGCGCAGGGCCTGGTCGAAGTGGTCCTGGAACGCATCGGCCTTGAACGGCGCGGTCTTGCGGTCGATCAGCTGGGTCGCGACCGCGAGCAGCTCCGCATCCGCCGGGTCGTCCTCGATGTCGCGGAACAGCGGGTCGGCGTCGCGCACCTCGTCGGCATAGCGCAGCGTCTCCATCAGCAAACCGTCACCGCAGGCGCGCACGGCGCAGAGGTATTCCTTGCCGCGCATCGTCATCTGCCCGAGGCCCACCTTGCCCGACTGGCGCAGCGCGTCGCGCACCACGCGATAGGCGTCCTCGGCCAGGTCGTCGGTCGGCACGATGTAGTAGGGCTTGTCGTAATACAGCGGCGAGATCTCTCCCAAGCCCACGAACTGCACCAGCTCGAAGGTCTTCTTCGTCTCGAGCCGGATCGCGTCGATCTCGGCGGGGTCGAGCAGCAGGTAGTCGTCGTCGCCGATCTCGTAGCCCGACAGGATGTCGGAGGTCTTGACCGCGCCCACGCCGGGCACGGTCTTTTCATAGCGGACGGGCTGCTTCGACGGGCCGTGAATCTGGCGGAAGCTGATCCGCGCGCCGGACTTCACCGCCGCGTGGATCTCGACCGGGATGGCGACCAAGGACAGGCGAAGCTGTCCCTTCCAGACCGCGCGCGATGCCATGGCCACCCCCGATTTCCGCCCCCCGGTCCGCACCGTTCCAACGCGCGACCCCGGCGGGCGGGTTCCGTCACACGGGCAGGCCGGGCTTCAGCACCACCTTGGTCCAGTCGTCGGGCTTGTCGCGGAAGTTCGCGTAGCCCGTCGGGGCCTGTTCCAGCGGCAGGCGGTGGCTGATCAGGAACGTCGTGTCGATCTGCCCGTCGCCGATCCGCTGCAGAAGCCCGGCGGAATAGCGCTGCACATGGGTCTGGCCGGTCTTCAGCGTCAGCCCCTTCTGCATCACCGCGCCCATCGGGAACATGCTCATCACCCCGCCGTAGACGCCGGGCACCGACACCGTGCCGCCCTTGCGGCAGGCGGCGATGGCCTCGCGCAGCGCGTGGCCGCGGTCGAAGCCGAGGCCGGTCTTCTGCTTGACCGTGTCGAGCCAGGTATCGGGGGCCATCCCGTGGCTTTCCATCCCCACCGCGTCGATCACGCAGTCGGGGCCGAGCCCGCCCGTCATCTCCATCAGCGCGTCGAGCACGCGGGTCTGGCGGATGTCGATCACCTTGGCCCCCAGGCCCTCGGCCAGTTGCAGGCGGCGCTGGACGTGGTCGATCGCGATGACGCTTTCGGCCCCCATCAGCAGCGCGCTCTGGATCGCGAAGAGGCCGACCGGCCCGCAGCCCCAGACGGCCACCCGGTCGCCCGGGCCGACGCCCGCGTTTTCCGCCGCCATCCAGCCGGTCGGCAGGATGTCGGACAAAAACAGCACCTGCTCGTCCTCGAGCCCGTCGGGGATGACGATGGGGCCCACGTCGGAGAAGGGGACGCGGACGTATTCGGCCTGCCCGCCGGAATAGCCGCCGGTCAGGTGCGAATAGCCGAAGATGCCCGCCATGGCGTGGCCGTACTGCGTTTCGGTCGCGTCCTGCGCCTCGACCGGGTTGGAGTTGTCGCAGGCCGAGAACAGCGAGGCGCGGCAGAAGAAGCAGGCCCCGCAGCTGATCGTGAAGGGCACGACGACGCGACTGCCGACGGTGAGCGTGCTGTCGGGGCCGGTCTCGACGACGCGGCCCATGAACTCGTGGCCGAGGATGTCGCCCGCCTTCATGCCGGGGATCACGCCGTCGTAGATGTGCAGGTCGGAGCCGCAGATGGCGGTTGCAGTGACCTCGATGATCGCGTCGCGGGGGTTCACGATCTGCGGGTCGGGCACCGTGTCGACGCGGACGTCGGTCTTGCCGTGCCAGGTCAGGGCGCGCATCGGGTCACTCCTTGTCGTCGGGGCGGCGGGCCGCCGTGGCGATCTCGCCGGTTTCGATCAGCATCTTCAGGCGTTTCAGCGCATAGCGGGCGCGGGTTTCGGCCCCGAGCCCGGCCACCGCCTGCGCGGCAAGCCCGATCAGGCCCGACGGCGGGTGCCAGTCCAGCGTCATCTCCACCTCTGTCCCGTGCTCTCCCGCGTCGTGCAGGCGGATGTGGCCGCCTGCGGCGAGCGCATCGCCCAGGGTCGATTCCCAGACGAGCTCCTCGCCCTCGCGTTCGACCGTGTAGCGGGTCGCGACCTGCACCGTGTCGCCGACCGGCGGCGTCAGGTGCCAGGTGAAGGTGCCGTCGCCCGCGGGTTCCACGTGCGCGACGCCGTCGAGCAGGCGCGGGATCTGCGCCGGATCGCGGAAGGTTGCGTAGATGCGGGACGCGGGCGCGTCGATGGTGACGGTGCGGCCCGCGACCTTCGCCCCGCGGCGGGCGTGTTCGGGAGCGCTGTCGGCCATCCGCGCCTCCTCCTCGCTGCGCAGAAGCCAGGCGGCCCCGACCCCCGCCACGACGCCGAGCGCGCCGAGCGCGATCCAGGGGGCGGCGGACGGCGGGCGGCGCGGGGGTTCGGGAAGCGCGGACATCATGGGGTCTCCTGCCTGGGGAATCGGGTGATCGAGCACCGCGGCCAGCGTCGCCTGCGGTGCGGTGTGATGGTTCATGTGGCCGCGCCCCGGCACGCGGACGACGCCCAGCGCCCGGCACCGTGCGGCGAGCCACGGCAGGTGCCAGGCGGGATCGGCGGTCGGGTCGCGGCTGCCGTGCACCGCGACGACGGGCATCGGCAGCATCAGCCGGGGTGCCAGGTCGCGCATCGTGGCGTTGAACTGCCGGAGTTCGGCCCCCATGGCCCCGACCGAGCGGGGCGTGCCGATCCGCGACAGCGGCAGACGGTCGAAACGGGGTGGCACCGGGTCGGGCGCGAACATCGCCCGGGCCAGGCGGTCGCGGAAGGCCGCGACGAGCGGCGGGACCAGCAGCAGCCGCAGTGCCCGTCCCGCGCCGGGGATGCCGCCGAGCCGCAACGCGGGCATCGCCTGTTCGGGCGTCGGTCGGCAGAACGGAGCCAGCAGGACCAGCCGCGCCACGCGCTCCGGCCAGCGGTGCGCCAGTGCGATGGCACTGCCCGCCGCAAGCGAATGCGCTACGAGCGAGACGGGCGGCAGTTCCAGGCGCGCGATCAGCCGGGCGAGCCAGGCGGCCTGCGCGGCGGGGTCGGCACGGTGCAGCGCGGTGCTTTCCCCGTGGCCCGGCCGGTCGGGTGCGATCCATGCGACACCCGGCAGGGCCGGGAAGGCCGAGACGATCTCCAGCCCGCTGCTGCCGTTGCCGTGCAGCAGCAGGACGGGCGTCCCCGTGCCGGCGCGCCAGATCGAGACGCGGTCGCGGCCGATCCTCAGCGTCCGCCGGAGCGGACGGGCGGCGGCGACAGGGCGCGGTTCGGGGCGGGGGGCGGGCGCGTCGAACACCGGGGTCCTTGCCTGGCAGGGTTCAGGCCATGGCAACGCCGCCGGTGTGCCGTTGTTCCTTCGCCTCAGCCCCGGTAGCGCGGCGCGGCGGCGGAAGGCCTGGGTGCCGGCACCGCATCGGCCTCGCGCGTCTGGAGCCGGCGCAGGAGGTCGGCGAAGCGCGGATCGCTGTCGCGCGGCAGTGCGAAGGCATCGGCAAGGATGCCGCGCAGCGGGGGGTCCTGGGGTCGCTCGAACATCGTCGGCCTCATCCGTTTCTTGTTCTCGCCACCCCGGGCTTTGCCGGGGCAGGGTTGGCGTCGCCGCGCGGTCCGGGCGAGCAGGGTGGATCCATCGGTAACGGCCGCATTGCGGCCACGGAGGTGAGAACGGGGGCGCCGCCCGCAGGTTCCAGCCCGCGGGCCTCTCCGTTCCGGGTGTGACATTCGCACCCGCCCGTCAGCGGCGCGTCAGCGCCTGCGCGATGGCCCGTGCGACCTCGGCCTGGCCGAAGGGCTTGTTCAGCCGCACGAGGCCCGCGTCTCCGCCCGGGACCTCGGCATAGCCGGTGGCGAGGATCACCGGCACCCCCGGCCCCAGCCGTTCGGCGAGCGCCGTGCCCGACATGCCCGGCATCGCGTGGTCGCTGATGACCAGGTCGAACGGCCCCCGTCCCGGCAGCGCCTCCAGCGCCTGGGCACCCGAATGCACCTCGACCACCTCGTGCCCCAGATCCTCGACCATCGCGGTCGTGCCCATCGCCACCAGCACGTCGTCGTCGACGACGAGAATGCGCAGCGGCCGCCCGGCCGCAGGGGTGGGCGGCGGCGGGGGTGCGGCGGCGGCGGCGGCGACCTCGGGCACCTGCGGCAGCCAGAGTTCGACCGTGGTGCCCTGCCCCGGCGCGCTGGTCAGCCGCATCTCGCCGCCCGACTGCGCGGCGAGCCCGTGCACCGTCGACAGGCCGAGGCCCGTGCCCTTGCCGACGCCCTTGGTGGTGAAGAACGGCTCGGCCGCGCGGCGCAGGGTCTCGTCGTCCATGCCGCTGCCGGTGTCGGTGACCGCCAGCACGACGTAGGGACCGGGGGTCAGCGACGGGTGCGCCGTCACCGCCTCCACCCGGCCCGCGACCGTGAGGCTGCCACCGTCGGGCATCGCGTCGCGGGCGTTCACGGCCAGGTTCAAGAGCGCCATCTCGAGCTGGTTCACGTCGACATGGATCGCGCCCAGGCCTTCGGGCACGGCAAGCCGTAGGTCGATGTCGGGACCGAGCGCGCGCAGCAGAAGCTCGCCGATGCCGTCGACCAGCGCGGCGGGGCGGGCCTGTTCGGCCTTCAGGTCCTGCCGCCGGGCGAAGGCCAGGAGCCGCTTCGTCAGCGTCGCTCCGCGCGCCGCAGCGCTGACGGCCCCCGCGATCAGCGTCTGCACCGCCGGGTCGGCGGCGCGCTTCTGCGCCATTTCCAGGTTGGCGACGATGGCAGCGAGCAGGTTGTTGAAGTCGTGCGCGACCCCGCCGGTCAGCCGCCCCACCGTCTCGACCTTCTGCGATTCGTGCAGCCGCGCCTCGGCCTCGGCCAGCGCGCGGGCCTGGGCGCGCTCGGCCGTGACATCGCGACCGATGCCGTAAAGCCGCCCCGTGCCGCTTTCGTGCGCGACGCGCCAGGCGATCATCCGCCAGGCCCCGTCGGCACCGCGCACGCGGTTTTCGTAGGACAGCGACCGCTGCCCCCCCGACAGGGCGGCAAGCTGCTGCGCGACCATCGGCATGTCGTCGGGGTGGATCAGCGGCGCGTAGCCGGTGCCCTGCAGCGCCGCCGGATCGTAGCCCAGCACGCTTCGCCAGCTTTCGCTGACCTCGTGGATGCGGCCCTCGAAGTCGGCGGTGATGAGCAGGTCGTCGGTCAGCGCCCAGAGCTGGTTGCGATCGCCGACCGCCCGCGCCACGCGGGTGGCGAGGTCGGTGTTCAGCGCGTGCAGCCGGTCGTCGGCCCGCCGCCGCGCGGACACGTCGCGCACGCTGCCGATGATCCGCCGCCAGCCGCGCGGCGCCTCCACCGCCTGGCCCGACATGGCGACCCAGACCGGATCGGTCCCGCCCAGCGGCACGATCCGGCATTCGACCGCGAAGGGCGTGCTGTCGCGGGCGGTCGCCCGGTCGAAGGCCGCGGCGACGTCGGGCCGGTCCTCGGCCACGACGCTCGACAGCAGCCCGTCGCGGCTGCACGATGTGCCTTCGGGGATGCCGAACATGGCGTGGATGCGGCGGTCGCAGACCATCGTGCCGGTGGCAAGGTCGAGCTCGAAGATCCCCAGGCCCGCGGCCTCCTGCGCGATGCGCAGCCGCGTCTCGCTGTCGCGGCGCTGCGCCTCGGCCCGTTCGCGCTCCACCGCGGCCCAGGTGCGGCGCGCGACCTCCTGCAGCAGGGCCGCGTCGGCATCGGTCCAGGCGCGCGGGTCGCGGTGGTTCAGGAAGACCGTCGCCACCAGCGCGCCGTCGCGCAGGACGGGGGCCATCGCCACGCTGCGGATCTCCATCGCCGCGTAGGCCGCGGGGTCGGGGATGCGCGGGTCGGCCAGGCTGTCGTGCACCCGCACGGTCCGCCCGGCAGCCAGGTCGTCCATCATCCAGGTGCCGAAGGCGCGCATGTCGTGCACGCCCTGCGCCGAAACCGTCGTGCCGTCGGTCCAGTCCTCCTCGACCGCCAGCTCGCCGCGCGCGGCGTCGGCGATGGTGAAACCGGCGCGCATCACGCCGAAGAACCGCCCCAGCGCCTCGCCGGTGACGCGCGCCGCGCGCGGGTCGTCGCGCAGGCGGTCGGCAAGGTCGTGCAGGAAGGCCGCGCGGACCTCGGCCGCCTTGCGGTCGGTGTCGTCGACCGAGACGCCGACCAGACCCACGATCTTGCCCGCCGGGTCGCGCAGCGGGGACTTGGTCGAGCGATAGATGCGGGTCAGGCCCTGCGCGTCGGGCAGATGCTCCTCGAACACCGCGCTTTCGCCGGTTTCGATGACCTGCCGGTCGTTCGCGGCGAGCCTGTCGCCACCGCCACCCGGCACCAGGTCCTCGCTGCTGCGGCCCAGGACCGCGTGCATCGGCCGGCCCAGCGCCGCCAGCGTCGCCGGATTGGCGTAGAGCATCCGCCCCTCGCGGTCCTTGGCGTAGACGAGGTCGGGGGTCGAGGCCCCGACGGCCGCCAGCAGCGCCTCGCGCTCGGCGAGCCGCCGCAGCGAGGCCGCCCCTTCCGAGATGTCCTCGGCCGACACGAGCACGCCCTGCACCGCGCCCGCGGCGTCGCGCCAGGGCAGCCAGTTGACCCGGAAGGTCGCGATCCCGTCGGGATGGTCCGGTGCCGCGTCGGTCAGGATGGTGCCGCGGAACTCCTCGCCCTCCAGCACGCGGCGCATCAGGGCGACGTGTTCGCCCTTGAAATGCGGCAGCACCTCCTGGATCGGGCGGCCGAGATGCGCCGCGACCGGCAGCCGGTTGATCGCCGCGAGCGTCGCGTTGATGTGCATGTAGCGCAGCTCGCGGTCGAGCAGGCACAGGCCCACCGGCGCCGCGTCATACAGCGCCTGCGCCTCGGCCGTCAGCGGCGCGATGCGGGTCATGCCGGGGCCCGGCATGGGCGCGCGTCAGTGGTGCGGTTCGGCAAGGCGTCCCCCAGGTGCGACACGGATGACGATAGGTTGAACATTTCAGGAACGGCGCCGACGTGACAGCCCGCCGAGACCAAGACGGTCGGTCAGGACGTGCGGTAGAGGGTTAATGAAAGCAACCTTGTGTCGCAGGTTAAAGAATCTCTTCCGTATGGGAGAATCTTTTGCGGGACGGTCAGCGCGCTTCCGCCGCCCGGCGCAGGCCCGCGATCTGCGCCGCCATCTCGGCGGGCCCGATGGTGGCCAGGATGTCGCGCAGCATCGCCGCGTTGCCGCGCAGGCCGGCCCAGGTGCCCTGCTTGGCACCCTTGGCGGTGCTGCCGACGCCGGGCCACGGCACGATCCGCACCCCGGTGCCTGCGGACAGCGCCAGGCGGTTCAGGAACACCTCGAGCCCGAACCGCGGCAGGCCGCCCAGCGCGCCCAGATGCGGCGCGATCAGCGCGCGCGGGAAGGCGCGCTCGCCCGAGATGTAGTCCACCCCCAGCAGGCGCCAGGCGAGGGGCGCGTTGCCGCGCAGGCTGATCGACATGCCTGCCGCGCCGGTCAGGACGGGGGTGGCCAGCGCCGCGATGTCGTGGCGGGTCAGCCCCGTGAGGTCGGCGTCGATCAGCATCACCGCGTCGCCCGTGGCGGCGGCGAGGCCGCGCGCGACGGCGGCGGTCTTGCCGGCGTTCGGCTGGCGCAGCACCCGCACGCCCGGCACTGCGGCGGCGATGGCGGCGGTGCCGTCGGATGACCCGTCGTCGACGACGACGACCTCGGCGACGAGCGGGTGCCCGGCCACCGCGTCCAGCACCCGGGCGATGCGCGGGGCCTCGTTCCAGGCCGGGACGATGCACGACAGGCTCATGTCGACGACCAGCGCCGCAGGATGCGGAACCCGGCCCAGAGGATGGCGAGCACGGCGAGGATCGACAGCGAGCCCACGAAGATCGCGCGGTCGACCGTCGTGTAGGCCGCGCCGACGAAGTAGCCGATCGCCAGGAACAGCCCCGCCTTCGGCAGGGTGGCGAGGACGTTCACCGCGAGGAACGGCCCGAACGGCATCCGCGCCGCCCCGGCGGCGGCGAGCACGGCGAAGCCCGCCGAATGGGTCAGCTTGCCGATCACGAGCGTCACCGCGCCGCGGGCGCGGAAATGCGCGCCGAGCTGGTCGAGCCGCGCCTCGCCCAGACCCAGCCGCGTCCGCCAGCGCAGCGGCAGCCGCGGTGCCTGCCGGCCCAGCCAGTAGACGATGCTGTCGCCGACCAGATCGGCCAGCACCGCCACGGCGTAGACGCCGGCCACGGACAGGATCTCTGCCCGGGCGAGCGCGCCGGCGATGACGGTCACGATCGGGCCTTCGAGCAAGGCCAGCGGGGCCATCAGCAAAAGACCGTGCGACCGCAGCAGCGCCTCGAGCCAGCCGAGCGTCATGGCGCGCGCGCAACCTCTCCGGCCATGGCGGTGCCGCGCCAGGTGAAGCCCTGCCCGCGCCAGCCGGCGACCCAGACGGCGGGCATCGCGAGATCGCGCAGCACGATCGCTGCGGCATCGCCGATGCCGGCGGCCCAGCCCGCCCGGCGGGCCATCGCGACTTCGGCCGCATACCACGCCACCGCGGCGATGCCCGCCGCGCCCGGTCCGAAGGCCACCCCGGCGGCGGCCAGCGCGGGCAGGCCGCCCGACAGGACCTCGGCCGCGTAGAGGTTCGCAAACCCGGCGCGGCGGATGCGGGCCCAGCGGACCTGGCGGTCCCAGACCTCGCGCCAGCCGCGCCGCCCGAGCGGTTGGGGAAAGGCCGCGTGCGCCACCGCGACGCGCAGGCCGAGCCCGCGCACCACCTTGGTCGAGGCGACATCTTCGGCCACCTCGGAGCCGAGCGCGGGCAGGCCGCCCGCGGCCTCCAGCATGCGGCGTTGCCAGAACAGCGTCTTGCCCTGCGCGAAGCCCATCCCCAGCGCGTCCGCCAGCAGCTGCCAGCGCGCCTGGTGGCTGTTCAGGAACGCGGCCTCGACCCGGGCGGCGGGCGTCTGCGCATCGGTCCCGGTGGCGGGCGAGGAGACGAGCCCGGTGTCCGGCCCCCAGGCGGCGACGAGCTGGCGCAGGTAGTCGGGCGGCAGCAGCAGGTTGCTGTCGGCCATCACGATCCGGTCGTGCCGCGCCGCCTGCCAGCCCTTGACGAGGTTGTTGAGCTTGGGATTGGCGCTGATCCGGTCCTCACCGACCAGCACGCGCGCCGGGACAGCGGGGTTTGCGGCGATCAGCCTGCGGGCGACGGCGACGGCAGGATCGTCGGCGCGGGCGGCGCAGAAGATGACTTCGGCAGGGCCGCCCTGCAGACGGAACGACGACCCGAGCGTCGCTTCGAGCGCGTGGTCCATCCCGCAGATCGGGCGCAGCAGGCTGATCGGCGGCACGTCGGCCGCGCGCGGCGCCGGGCGGCGGAGGCGGCGGTCGACGAGCCACAGGCCGGCCAGGTGCACGGCCAGCAGCACCGATGCCAGCAGCGCCGCCACGGCGGTCATGCGACGGCCTCGGGCAGGGCCACCGGCGCGCCGCGGGGCTGCGGGACCGCCGCGGCCTCGACGATCTCGAGCCGCCCGTCGTGGTGTTCGACCAGCGCGGTGCAGTGTTCGACGAAATCGCCGCAGTTGGCGTAAAGCGTGCCGTGGTCGCGGTGCAGCGCGGGCTGGTGGAAATGGCCGCAGACCACCCCGTCGGCCCCCCGCGCGATGGCGACGCGGCTCAGCCGTTCCTCGAAGCGGTCCAGCGCGCGCATCCGCCGGTTCACCGCGCGGATCAGCCGGTCCGGTCCGTCCCAGGGGCCGATGCCGACGGTCCCGGCGACCAGGTTCACCGCCACCCCCGCCATGCGCACCAGCCCTTCCGCCACCGCGCCGATCCGCGCGAACAGCGGCAGGCGGTGGGCGAGCGCATCCTGGTCGTCGCCGTGCGTCACCAGCAGCCGGTCGCCCGTGGCGGTCACGTGCCAGGCCTCGTCCGACACGGTCACGCCGTCGAACACACGGCCGGCCAGGTCGCGGAAGATGCAGTCGTGGTTGCCCGGCACATAGATCACCGGCGTGCCTGTCCGGGCGAGGTCGAGAAGCCGCATCAGCACGCGCCGCTGCGCCGGCGACCAGGGCCGGTCGAAGGGGTGCCAGGTGTCGAAGACGTCGCCCACGAGATAGACGGTCTCGGCCGGGTGATGCGTCAGGATGTCGAGGATCGCATCGGCCTTGCAGCCCGGCGCGCCCAGATGCAGATCCGACAGGAACAGCGTCCGCAAGCCCGGACGTTCATGCGCAAGCAGGGCCGAAGTCTGCATGCAAGCCGCCTTTCGTCGCCATCCGCATGACCCCGAAAGACGATGAAATCCTGTCAGGGTTCCGACACGCCGATTACAGATCGGTAACACGGCCCGGAAACTTGCGCCACCGGGCTTTGCGGACACCAGATGTAGCCGGAGTCAGGCGGTGATGAAATCGCGGACGAAGGCGGTCGCGGGCTTTGCGCGGATGTCGGCCGGCTTGCCCACCTGCTCGATGCGGCCCATCGACATGACGACGACGAGGTCGGCGAGCTCCATCGCCTCGTCCTGGTCGTGGGTGACGAAGACGGTGGTCAGCCCGGTCTCGTCGTGGATGTCGCGCAGGCCCTGGCGCAGCTCGCGCCGGACCTTGGCGTCGAGCGCGCCGAAGGGTTCGTCGAGCAGCAGCATCCGCGGCTCGATCGCCAGCGCGCGCGCCAGCGCCACGCGCTGCCGCTGGCCGCCCGAGAGCTGGCTGGGATAGCGGGTGCCGATGTCGGGCAGCTGGATCAGCTCCAGCAGTTTCGTCACCCGCCGGGCGATGTCGGCCTTGGCCGGCCGGGTGGCGCGGGGGCGGGCGGTCAGGCCGTAGGCGATGTTGTCGAACACGGTCATGTGCCGGAAGAGCGCATAGGACTGGAACACGAACCCCGCCCGCCGGTCCTGCACCGTCACCCGCGTGGCGTCCTGCCCGTCGAAGAGCACGCGCCCGCCGGTCGGGTATTCCAGTCCGCCGAGGATGCGCAAGAGCGTCGTCTTGCCCGACCCGGACGGCCCCAGCAGCGCCACCAGCGCCCCGGACGGGATTTTCAAGGACACCGGGTGCAGCGCGGCGGTGCTGCCGAAGGTCTTGGCGATGCCGTCGATCTCGATCCGCATGGGGGTCTCCTAATGCCGGTGGTTGGCGGCCAGCGCGTCGGCGTGGCGGCGTTCGAGGATGGTCTTGAGCAGCAGCGTCAGCAGCGCGAGCGCCGTCAGCACGGCGGCCAGGCTGAAGGCCGCGACCGACTGGTATTCGTGGTAGAGCATCTCGATGGTGATCGGCATCGTCGCCGTCTCGCCCCGGATGCGGCCCGACACCACCGCGACCGCGCCGAACTCGCCCATGGCTCGGGCATTGCAGAGGAGCACGCCGTAGAGCAGCGCCCAGCGGATGTTGGGCAAGGTCACGGTCAGGAAGGTGCGCCAGCCGGAGGCCCCGAGCGTCAGCGCCGCCTCCTCCTCGGACCTGCCCTGTTCGATCATGACCGGGATCAGCTCGCGGGCGACGAAGGGGAAGGTCACGAACATCGTGGCCAGCACGATCCCGGGCAGCGCGAAGACGACGGGGTAGCCCTGGTCCACCAGCCAGACGCCGAAGGCCGAATGCGCCCCGAACAGAAGCACGATGCAGAGGCCCGCGACGACGGGCGAGACACTGAAGGGCAGGTCGATCAGGGTGATGAGGAAGGCCTTCCCCTTGAAGTCGAACCTGGTGATGAACCAGGCGGCCGCGACGCCGAACACCGCGTTCAGCGGCACCGCGACGGCCGCAATCAGCAGCGTCAGCCAGATCGCGTGGGTGGCGTCGGGGTTGGTGAAGGTCGCGAGCGCGACGCCGAGCCCGTCCTTCAGCGCCTCGGCGAAGACCGCGATCAGGGGGGCGAACACCATCAGGCCGACCCCTCCCACGCCGACGGCGATCAGGAGCCGGCGCGCCCAGGGCACCTCGTCGGTTGCGGAGCGGAAGGCAGTGGCGTCAGACATCGCCGGTTCTCCTGCGGGCCCAGACCTGGATCAGGTTGATGACCAGAAGCATGAAGAAGCTGATGACCAGCATCGCGATCCCGATGGCCGCGGCGGCATCGTAGTCGAACTCCTCCAGCCGGATGACGATCAGCAGCGGCGCGATCTCGGTCACCAGCGGGATGTTGCCCGCGATGAAGATGACCGAGCCGTATTCGCCGACCGCGCGGGCGAGCGCGAGCGCGAAGCCGGTCAGCGCCGCGGGCAGGAGCGTCGGCAGCACGACGCGGCGCAGCGTCGTCAGGCGCGGGGCCCCCAGGGTGGCGCTGACCTCCTCGACCTCGGCCGAAATCTCCTCGATCACCGGCTGGACGGTGCGGATCACGAAGGGCAGCCCCACGAACACCAGCGCCAGCCAGATGCCCCACTGCGTGTAGGCGATCTGCCAGCCGACGGCGCCCGCCATCTGCCCGAAGACGCCGTTCGACGCGTAGAGCGCGGTCAGCGCGATGCCGGCGACGGCGGTGGGCAGCGCGAAGGGCAGGTCGACCGCGGCGTCGAGCAGGCGGCGGCCGGGAAAGCGATACCGCACCAGCACCCAGGCGAGGATGACGCCGAACACCAGGTTGAACAGGGCGGCGAGGAAGGACAGCCGGAACGACAGCCACAGCGCGGCCCAGGTGCGTTCGCGGTTCACCACCTCCCACACGTTCGCAACGCCGAAACTGGCACCCTTCAGGAGAAGGGCGCCGAGCGGCAGGATGACGATCAGGCCCAGCATCGTCAGCGTGATCCCCATGCTGAGCCCCAGGCCCGGCATGGGGGACCGCTGCACCCAGCGGCCCCCGGCACGGCTCATTGCGGGGCCTCGTAGATCTGGTCGAAGATGCCGCCGTCGCCGAAGTGTTCGGGCTGCACCTTGGCCCAGCCGCCGAAGCTCGCGATGTCGACGAGCTCCAGCTTGGGGAAGCGCGCCACGTCCGCCGGGTCGGCCTTGGAGGTGTCCCAGCCGCGGTAGTAGTTCCTGAAGATCAGCGCCTGCGCTTCGGGCGTGTAGAGGAAGTTCAGGTAGGCCTCGGCCAGCTTCTTCTCGTCGTCGGAGGCGAGGTTCGCGTCCACCCAGGTGACCGGCGGTTCGGCCAGCACGCTGACCGACGGAACCACGATGTCGAACTGGTCCTCGCCGAGCTCCTTCTGGGCGAGATAGGCCTCGTTCTCCCAGGCGAGCAGCACGTCGCCGATGCCGCGCTGGGCGAAGGTCGTGGTCGACCCGCGGGCGCCCGAGTCGAGCACCGGCACGTTCTTGTAGAGCGCGCGGACGAAGTCCTGCGGGTTCTGGCCGTTCCTTTCGGCCCAGGCCCAGGCGGCGAGGTAGTTCCAGCGCGCCCCGCCGCTGGTCTTGGGGTTCGGCGTGATGACCTGGATGCCGGGCTGCACCAGGTCGCCCCAGTCCTTGATGCCCTTGGGGTTCCCTTCCCGCACCAGGAACACGATCGTGCTGGTGTAGGGGCTGGAGTTGTGGGGCAGCCGCGTCTGCCAGTCGGCCGGAAGCAGGCCGGCAGCGGCGATCCGGTCGATGTCGGAGGCGAGCGCCAGCGTCACCACCTGCGCCTTCAGCCCGTCGATCACCGCGCGGGCCTGCGCGCCCGACCCGCCGTGGCTGGTCTCGATCGACGGGGCCGGGTTGCCCTGCGCCACCCACCAGTCGGTGAAGGCCGCGTTGATGTCGCGGTAAAGCTCGCGCGTCGGGTCGTAGCTGACGTTCAGGAGTTCCTCGGCCTGGCCGGGCGACGGGGCGGTGCCAACCGCCAGGACGGCGATGGCGATGGCCGCGAGGCCGGCGCGGAGGCGGCGCAGCAGGGGCCGGGCGGGGGGGAAGAGTGTGGCGGTCATGCGGGTCTCCAGCAGGAAGATCGTGACGCGTCAGGCGCGCACGCCGACGGCGATGGGGTCGATCCGCACGTCCCACAGGGCGACGTCGCGGTTGGCGAGCAGCGCGCTGACCGCCGCGGCGGGGTCGCGGGTGATGCGGATCACCGGGACGTCGTTCTCGCGGTGGGTCGATCCGGTGCGCCGGTTGATCAGGCTGACGGCGCAGATGGTGGAGGGCCGGCGGGCAGGCACGGCGGCCCGGAAGCGGTGGCGCGCGGGCATGTTGTCGATGACCATTGTCTGTCTCCGTCATGAACAGCGGGAATCGCGTCCCGATGCGTAATAACGACTCAGACTGTCGAGTATTGCAACGGAAAAATGTCGGCAAAATGGGTCGTGTTTCGAGAAGGTTTTTCCGCCGCGGTCAGGCCGGGGTGGCGGCCGACAGCACCTGATCGGCGACCGCAGAGGACCGCAGCATGTCGGCCAGCGTCAGCGAATCGATGATGAGCAGGTAGGACCAGAAGACCTCGGCGAAGACCCGGCGGATGCGGCAGGTCGCCTCGTCGCTGCAATCCTCGCACCGCTGGTAGGCGCTGCGCGACAGGCAGGGCAGCGGTGCGATCGGCCCGTCGATGGTGCGCAGAAGCTCCGAGATCGAGATTTCGGCGGGCTTCCTGACCAGGACGTAGCCACCCGACCGGCCGCGGATCGACGCGATGACCCCGGCGTTGCGGATTTCCAGAAGGATGTGCTCGAGGAACCGCTTCGGCGTGCCCGACCGCCGCGCGATGGCCTCGATCGTCAGCGGTTCGGGCCGGGGCTTCGCGGCTTCGTCGGCGAGCGCGAGAAGGGCCTTCAGCGCGTATTTCATCTTCTGGGTGATCATGACGGGCTTGGACCTGGGGCGCAGCGCGGACCCTACGCAACTTCCCGCACCCTGTCACGGCGGTTCCGCCTGATACACGACAAACGCACTAGACATTTTTCCGAATCGCGCCATCCTGCACCCCGTGATCCCCATCGGACGGATGCCATGGACGCGCTGGACCTGAACGACCGCAAGATCGTCGCCGAGCTGATGCAGGACGCGACGCTGCCCATCGCGCAGATCGCCGACCGCGCGGGCCTGTCGCAGACGCCCTGCTGGAAGCGCATCCAGAAGCTGCAGGAGCGCGGCGTGCTGCTGGGGCGGGTGGCGCTCGCCGATCCGGCGCGGCTGGGGTTCGGGCTGACGGTCTTCGTTGCCATCGAGGCCCCCGACCACTCGCCCGAATGGCGCGCGGCCTTCGCCGCCGCCGTCGCCACCATCCCGCAGATCATGGAGGTGTGGCGCATGGCGGGGGCGATGGACTACCTGCTGCGCGTGGCGGTCCCCGACACAAGGGCGTTCGACGCGCTCTACAAGGCGCTGACCGAGGCCGTGCCGATCCGCAACGTCACCAGCCACTTCGCGATGGAACGGATGAAGTTCACCACCGCCTACCCGGTCGACACGCAGCACCGCTGATCACAGCACGCCGGCGAGCACGTTGACGGTCAGCGCCAGCACACCGAGGTTGAAGAAGAACGTGGCGACGCCGTGCAGCGTCACTGCCCGGCGCATCCGGCGCGAGGCGATGTCGAGGTCGGCGGTCTGGCACGTCATCCCGATCGTGAAGGCGAAGTAGACGAAGTCGGAAAACGCGGGCTCGGTCGGCTCGGGGAAGCGGATCGCCCCGGCCACGCCGCGCAGGCCTTCCTCGTGGTCGAGATGGGCGTAGTGGAAGGCCATCACGAGGTTGGCGAAGACCCAGCCCAGCGCCAGCGTGCCGGCCACGACGGCGAAATCCCCCGGCCCCAGCGCCGCGCGCCCGGCGACGAGCAGGCCCAGCGCCAGGAACATCGCGAGCAGCGTCGCGAGCACGGTCAGCATCATCAGCGTGCGCCCGCCGTCGTCGCGCGCCGCGCGCGCGCGCTCCGCATCGGGGCGGTCGGCGCGCCAGAGGCGCCAGACCGACAGGATGAAGACCAGCGCCGCAAGGTCGAAGCCCACGATCACCGCCTCGACCGCGCCGAGCGGCCGGGCGGCAAGCACCGCCGCCGCGGCAAAGACGCCGACGAAGGCGAGGAAGCGGGGGTGACGCAGGCGCATGGGCCAAGCGGTAGCCGACCGCGGCCTGCGGCGGAAGCCTGCGACCGCGGGTGCCCTTCCTTCGCGCCCGCGGCGGGATAGGTCAGGGACGATGCTGCTGGACCTGCGCGACGTGACCAAGACCTACCCCGGAGCCGAAGCGCCGGTGCTGCGCGGCGTCTCGATGCGGGTCGCGGCGGGCGAGATGCTGGCGCTGACCGGGGAGTCGGGGTCGGGCAAGAGCACGCTCCTGCACCTCGCCGGGGGGCTCGATACCGCCGACGCGGGGGTCGTGGCGGTGGATGGCGCGGACCTCGGTGCGATGGACGACGCGGCGCGCGCGCGGATCCGCCGCGAGGTCGTGGGGGTGATCTTCCAGCAGTTCAACCTGATCCCCTCGCTGACCGTGGCGGCCAACATCGCCTTCCAGGCGCGCATCGCGGGGCGGCACGACCCGGGGCGCGATGCGGGCCTGGCGGTCCGGCTGGGGCTCGACGGGCACCTGTCGCGCTACCCCGAGCAGTTGTCGGGCGGCCAGCAGCAGCGGGTGGCCATCGCCCGCGCGCTCGCCGCCGGGCCGCGGCTGGTGCTGGCCGACGAGCCGACCGGCAACCTCGACGAGGGAACGGCCGACCGGGTGCTGGCGCTGCTGTGCGAGCTGGTGGCCGAGACGGGCGCGGCGCTGGTGCTGGTCACGCATTCCGAACGCCTGGCCGTGCGGCTGCCGCGGCGGCTGCACCTGCGCGCGGGGCAGGTGGCGTGACGCGCGCGATCCTCGCCGCGCTGGCGGCGCACTGGCGACGGTCGCCGCTGCAACTCGTCACCCTGATCGCCGGGCTGGCGCTGGGCACCGGGCTGTGGTCGGGCGTCCAGGCGATCAACGCCGAGGCCCGCGCGAGCTACGACGCCGCCGCCGCGACGCTGGGCGAGACGGAGTTCGCGCAGATCACCGCCGACGGCGGCCCGATCCCCGAGGCGACCTTCGTGGCGCTGCGACGGGCCGGATGGTTGGTGTCGCCGGTGGTCGAGGGGCGCATCGGCGAGGTGCGGCTGGTCGGGATCGAGCCGCTGACGGCCCCCGGCGGGCTCGGCCCGGTCGCGGCGGCGGACGGGGCGGACCTGCGGGGGTTCCTGACCGGCGCGGGCCAGGTCTTCGCCCGCCCCGAGGTGCTGGCCCTGCTGGAGGGCGCGGGCGTGACCGGCATCGCGGCCCCCGGCGTGGCCCCGGGAACCGCCGTGACGGACATCGGCGTCGCGCAGCGGCTGCTCGGCCGCGGGGCCGAGGTCGACCGCCTGATCGTCGCGCCCGGACAACCCGCAGCCCGGCCGCCGCTGCCGCCGGGCCTGACGCTTCAGCCACCGCAGGACCGCGCGGACATGGCCCGGCTGACCGACAGCTTCCGGCTGAACCTGACCGCCTTCGGCCTTCTGTCCTTCGCCGTCGGGCTTTTCATCGTCCACGGCGCGATCGGGCTTGCGTTCGAGCAGCGGCGCGTGACGGTGCGGACGATGCGGGCGCTCGGCGTGCCGCTCGGCCGCCTGATCGGCCTGATGGTGGCCGAACTGGCGGCGCTCGCGCTCGTCGCCGGGGCCGTCGGGGTCGCCCTGGGCTACGCGATGGCGGCGCTGCTGCTGCCGGACGTGGCGGCGACGCTGCGCGGGCTTTACGGGGCCGAGGTGTCGGGACAGCTGACGCTGCGGGCCGAGTGGTGGCTTTCGGGCCTGGGGATCGCGCTGGCGGGCACGGCGGTCGCGGGGGGCGGGGCCCTGTGGGCGCTGGCGCGGATGCCGCTTCTTGCCAGCGCCCAGCCGGTGGCCTGGGTCACGGCGCGGCGCGACGGATGGATGCTGGGCCTGGCGCTGGGGCTGCTGGCCGTCGCCGGGACGCTCGCCTGGAGCGGCGGCGGCCTGGTCGCGGGCTTCGCGATGCTGGGTGCGATGCTGGTCGGCGGCGCGCTGGCGCTGCCGCCGGTGCTGTCCGCCGCCCTGCGCGGGGGCGAGAGGCTGGCGCGGGGTCCGGTCGCGCAGTGGTTCTGGGCCGACACGCGCCAGCAGCTTCCGGGCCTGTCGCTCGCGCTGATGGCGCTGCTGCTCGCCATGACGGCAAACGTCGGCGTGTCGACGATGGTCTCGTCGTTCCGGCTGACCTTCGCGGGATTCCTCGACCAGCGGCTCGCGTCCGAGCTTTACGTCAGCGCCGCCGACGCAGAACAGGCGCAGGTGATCGCCCGGGTCGCCGGGGTCGCGGGGGCCGCGCTCTTGCCGGTCGTATGGGTCGAGGCCGAGATCGCAGGGCAACCGGCCGAGATCTACGGCGCGCGCGACCATGCCACCTACCGGCAGGCCTGGGTGCTGCTGCAGGCCGCGCCGGGGGCCTGGGACCTGCTGGCCGCCGGGCAGGGTGCGCTGGTGAACGAACAGCTCTTCCGCCGCGCCGGGCTGGGGATCGGGGCCACGGTCGCGGTCGCGCCGGGGCGCAGCCTGCCGGTGGTCGGCGTCTACGGCGACTACGGCAACCCGGTCGGGCAGGTGATCGTGACGCTGCCGCTGTTCGAGACCCTGTTTCCCGAGGCCGAGGCGCGCCGCTTCGGCCTGCGCACGGGCGCGCCGGATACCCTGCGCGCGGCGCTCGTCGCCGCGGGCATCCCCGCCGCGGCGATCATCGACCAGGCCGCGATCAAGGCGCTGTCGATGGAGATCTTCGACCGCACCTTCACCGTCACCGCGGCGCTCAACGTCCTGACGCTCGCCGTCGCGGGCTTCGCGCTGCTGATGAGCCTGCTGACGCTCGCCGCGCTGCGGCTGCCGCAGGTGGCCCCGCCCTGGGCGCTGGGTCTGACGCGGGCGCGCATCGCCGCGCTGGACCTGGCGCGCGCGGTGATGCTCGCGGCGCTGACCGCGGTGCTGGCGCTGCCGCTGGGGCTGGCGCTCGCCTGGGCGCTGCTCGCGGTCGTGAACGTCGAGGCCTTCGGCTGGCGGCTGCCGATGCACCTGTTCCCGGCCGACTGGGCGCGGTTGTTCGGCCTGACCCTGCTCGCCGCCGCGCTTGCCGCGCTGTGGCCCGCCTGGCGGCTGGCCCGCGTGCCGCCCGCGCAACTCCTGGGGGTGTTCCGTCATGAACGTTAAGGTGCTGCTTCTGTGCCTGCTGCCGGTGCAGGCGATGGCGCAGGGCTTCGCCGGGATGGGGACCGAGGCCGAAGGCTTCGCCCTGCCCGACCCCGACCGCATCCTGACCTTCCCGCAGGACCACGGCGCGCATCCGGATTTCCGCATCGAATGGTGGTATCTGACCGCCAACCTGACCGCCGCCGACGGCACGCCGATGGGGCTGCAGTGGACGCTGTTCCGCCTGGCGCTGGCCCCGGGCGAGGCCGAGGGCTGGCGGTCGCCGCAGATGTGGATGGGCCATGCCGCGGTGACGACGCCCGATGCGCATTACGTGACCGAGCGCCTGGCGCGCGGCGGGATCGGGCAGGCGGGGGTGATCGCCGACCCCTTCGCGGCCTGGATCGACGACTGGCGGATGGCCGGTCCGTCGTTCGACGACCTGCGGCTGACCGCATCGGGGCCGGACTTCGCCTATGACGTGCGGCTGCAGGCCGAAGGCCCGCTGGTGCTGCACGGCCGGAACGGCTTTTCCGTCAAGTCGGCGGCAGGCCAGGCGAGCCATTACTACTCGCAACCCTTCTTCCGTGTCACCGGGACGGTGACGCTGCCGGACGGCGCGGTGCAGGTCACCGGAAATGCCTGGCTGGACCGGGAATGGTCGTCGCAGCCGCTGGCCCCCGACCAGCAGGGGTGGGACTGGTTCAGCCTGTCCTTCGACACCGGCGACAAGCTCATGGGCTTCGTGCTGCGCGGCGACGACGACTTCACCTCGGCCACCTGGATCGCCGCCGACGGTACCGCGACGCCCTACGAAGGCGGTGCCTTCGCGGCGCGGCCGCTGGACTGGCGCGAGGTCGCCGGGCGGGAGGTGCCGGTGCGCTGGCAGGTGGCGCTGCCCGACCGGGGCGTCGACGTCACGGTCACCGCGCTGAACCCCGATGCCTGGATGGCGACATCGGTGCCCTACTGGGAGGGGCCGGTCACCATCGCCGGCAGCCGGGGCGGTGTGGGGTATCTGGAGATGACGGGCTACTAGCGGGACGAAAGGGGGCACCCCGGGACAGGTTCCACATGGAAGCCGCGGGCGGAGCGCCGGGGCGCTCAGCCGCCTCGCGCCAGGATCATGCGGGCGACCCGCGCGGGCACCGGCGGCAGGGCGGCGCCGCGGCGGTGGAACAGCCCGTAGGCCTCGACCGCGATCCCGAGGTCGTAGGGCACCGGCACGAAGGGCGTCGCCGTGCCGTCCGACAGCCCTTCCACCACCGGCCGGGCGAGCGGGGCCACCGCGTCGCTGCCCTTCAGCAGCGCGAGCGTGAACAGGAACGACGAGGTCGACACCCAGCGCCGCGGCGGCGGATGGCCGGTGTTCTGCAGCCAGCGCGTGACGGTGGCGGCAAGCGGCGTGCCGTCCTCGGGCATCACCCAGTCATGCGACAGCAGGTCCGCCACGGTCAGCCGTCCGGCGGACAGCAGCGGATGGCCGCGGCGCACGACGAGGCCGAGCGGCTCCTGCCCGATGAGCTGCAGCTGCAGGCGGGCCTGGAGACCGGGCGGCACGCGGCCGAGCGCGAGGTCGAGGCGGCCCGACAGCACCTGCTCGCAAAGCTGGTCGGAGGTCGCCACCACGACCTCGGCGGTGATGGCGGGGTGGCTGCGGCGCAGGTCCTGCAGGACCGGCATCAGGTGGCTGAGCGCGGGGCCGGTGACCGACCCCACCCGCACCGCCCCCGCGCTGCCGTCGGCGGCGCCCGCGATGTCGCGGGTGGCGTCGGTCAGCTCCAGCATCACGCGCTGGGCGCGGCGGGCCAGCGCCTCGCCCGCCTCGGTCAGCCGCAGGGTCCGGCCGAGGCGCTGGTGCACCGGCTGGCCGACCAGCCGTTCGATCTGCGCCAGCATCCGCGAGGCCGCGGGCTGCGCCAGCCCCAGCCGTTCCGCTGCCAGCGTCAGCCGCCCGGTCGCCAGCACCTCGGCCAGCAGGCGCAGGTGGATCAGGCGGATGCCGCGCAGCGGCTCGTCGGGAAAACGCATGACGCAAACGCCATCTGTGGCGACGGATGTTGCATTTGACGGTCATGGAAACCTTGGTCAATAGTGCGCCCCGGCCCGGCGCAAGTCCGGGCCTTGGGAGGACGACATGACATTCACACGACGCGCGGCGCTCGCCGCCGCATCCGGCCTGGCCGTGGTGCTGTCTCTGGCCCCGCTGCAGGCGCAGGAAAAGGGCACGATCGGCATCGCCATGCCGACGCAATCGTCGAGCCGCTGGATCAGCGACGGCAACTCGATGGTCGAACAGTTCGAGGCCGCGGGTTACGGGACCGTGCTGCAATACGCCGAGGACGACATCCCGACCCAGCTGAGCCAGGTCGAGAACATGATCACCCAAGGGGTGGACGTGCTGGTGATCGCGGCCATCGACGGCACCACGCTGTCGAATGCCCTGGAGAACGCGGCCGCGAGCGGCATCAAGGTCATCGCCTACGACCGGCTGATCCGCGACAGCGCCAACGTCGACTACTACGCTACCTTCGACAACTTCCAGGTCGGCGTGCTGCAGGCGCAAAGCCTGGTGCAGTGCCTGAACGAACGCTTCGCCGGGACCAAGCCCTTCAACGTGGAGCTGTTCGGCGGCAGCCCCGACGACAACAACGCCTTCTTCTTCTACAACGGCGCGATGAGCGTGCTGCAGCCGATGATCGACGCGGGCGACATCGCGATCCCGTCGGGCCAGACGGGCATGGACGTGGTGGGCACCCTGCGCTGGGACGGCGCGGTGGCGCAGGCCCGGATGGACAACCTGTTGTCGGCCAACTACGGCGACACGGTGCTGAACGGGGCGCTGTCGCCCTATGACGGGCTGTCGATCGGGATCCTGTCCTCGGTCAAGGGGGTCGGCTACGGCACGGGCGACCTGAAGATGCCCTGCGTCACGGGGCAGGACGCCGAGATCCCGTCGGTCAAGTCGATGATGGCGGGCGAGCAGTATTCGACCGTCTTCAAGGACACCCGCGAACTGGCCCGCGTGACCGTGGGCATGGTGAACGCGATCCTCGAAGGCGGTGAGCCCGAGATCAACGACACCACGACCTACGACAACGGCGTGAAGGTCGTGCCGTCCTACCTGCTGAAGCCGGTCACGGTGAACGTGGCCGACATCCAGAAGGTGCTGGTCGATTCGGGCTACTACACCGCCGACCAGCTGAAGTAGCCTCGGCGCCGGCCCCTTCGCGGGGGCCGGCCTGCCGTGCGGGGGGACGATGCCGGCACTTCTGGAGATGCGGGGGATCAGCAAGGTCTTCCCGGGGGTGCGCGCGCTCGACCGCGTGGACCTGACCGTGGAGGCCGGGGAAATCCACGCCATCTGCGGCGAGAACGGCGCGGGCAAGTCCACGCTGATGAAGGTGCTGTCGGGGGTCTACCCGCAGGGGTCCTACGACGGCGAGATCGTCTACGACGGCCAGCCGCTGGCGCTGCGCGGCATCCGCGACAGCGAAGCCAAGGGCATCATCATCATCCACCAGGAACTCGCGCTGGTGCCGCTTCTGTCGATCGCCGAAAACCTGTTCCTCGGCAACGAGGTCGCGCGGCGCGGGGTCATCAACTGGCCCGAGGCGTTTCAGAAGACCGAAGGCTGGCTGCGCAAGGTCGGGCTGAGCGAGCCACCCTCCACCCCCGTCGGCAAGCTCGGCGTCGGCAAGCAGCAGCTGATCGAGATCGCCAAGGCGCTGGCCAAGGACGTGCGGCTGCTGATCCTCGACGAGCCGACGGCGGCGCTGCAGGAGAACGACAGCGCGAAGCTCCTGGACCTGATGCTGGAGCTGAAGGCGCAGGGGGTGACCCAGATCATCATCAGCCACAAGCTCAACGAGATCGCCCGCGTGGCCGACCGCGTGACGGTGATCCGCGACGGCGCGACGATCAGCACCATGGCGCGGCACGAGATCACCGAGGACCGCATCATCCGCGACATGGTCGGCCGCGACATGGCGCACCGCTACCCCGACCGCACGCCCGCAATCGGCGAGGTGCTGATGGAGGTCGAGGGCTGGTCGGTCTGGCACCCCGACCAGCAGGACCGCCAGATGATCCGCGACGCGCACCTGACCGTGCGCCGCGGCGAGATCGTGGGGATCGCCGGGCTGATGGGCGCGGGGCGGACCGAACTCGCCATGTCCATCTTCGGGCGCAGCTACGGGCGGGGGCACCGGGGGACGGTGCGGATGGGCGGACGGGTGGTCGACGTGTCGACCGTGCCGAAGGCCATCGCGGCCGGGATCAGCTACGTCACCGAGGACCGCAAGGCGCTGGGCCTGGTGCTCGAGGAGCCGATCCTGTGGAACATCTCGCTCGCCAACCTTGCCGGAATCGCCCTGCGCGGCGTGCTCGACAAGCGGCGCGAGGCGAAGGTGGCCGAGGAGTACCGGACGCGGATGAACATCCGCACCCCCGGCGTGCGGCAGAAGGTCGTGAACCTGTCGGGCGGCAACCAGCAGAAGGTCGTGCTGTCGAAATGGCTGTTCACCGACCCGCAGGTGCTGATCCTCGATGAGCCGACGCGGGGGATCGACGTGGGGGCCAAGTTCGAGATCTACCAGATCATGAACCAGCTTGCGGCGCAGGGGCGGGGGGTGGTGATGATTTCCAGCGAGATGCCCGAGCTTCTGGGCATGTGCGACCGCATCACTGTGATGAACGAAGGCCGGATCGTGGGCGAGCTGTCGCGCGCCGAGGCCAGCCAGGAGCGGATCATGGGGATGATCCTGAAAGGAAAAGCCGCATGACCGCGCAAGCCACCGCCGCCCCCGCCGCGCCGCGCGCCTCCGTCGGCGGGCATCTGCGGGAAAACGGGATGCTCGTGGCGCTGGTCGCCATCGTGTTCTTCTTCACCGTGATCGTGCGGGTGATGCTGGGCGACGTCGACTTCCTGTCGGCGCAGAACATCACCAACCTGTTCCTGCAGAACTCCTACGTCATCGTCATGGCGCTGGGGATGCTGCTGGTGATCGTGGCCGGGCACATCGACCTGTCGGTCGGCTCGGTCGCGGCCTTCACCGGGGCCATCGCGGCGGCATTGACGGTGCAGGTGGGGCTGACGGTCTGGCTGGTGATCCCGCTGACGCTGGTCGCGGGCGGGCTGATCGGCGCGGCGCAGGGCTACTGGGTGGCCTACTGGCGCATCCCCAGTTTCATCGTGACGCTGGCCGGGATGCTCGTGTTCCGCGGGCTGACGCTGTGGATGCTGGGCGGGCAGAACATCGGCCCCTTCCCGCGCGCGTTCCAGGCGATGTCGAACGGCTTCGTCCCCGACGCCTTCGGCAACTGGGACCAGGCCCTGCTGGGGATGGAACGGTTCAATGGCACCACGATGGTGGCGGTCCTGGCGGCGGCGATCCTGCTCATCTGGCTCGGCCTGCGGGCGCGCCAGCGCGACGCGAGCTTCGGCATCGTGCCCGAGCCTGCGGCGCTGTTCTGGGGCCGCTACGCCATCGTGACCGCCGCGCTGATCTTCGTCGGCTGGAAGCTCGCGCAGTTCCGCGGGCTGCCGAACGTGCTGGTGATCCTCGTGGTGCTGACGGTCCTCTACGCCTTCTTCACCGAGAATACCTCGGCCGGGCGGCGCATCTATGCCACGGGGGGCAACGAGAAGGCCGCGAAGCTGTCGGGGATCAACACCAGCCGGCTGGTCTTCTGGTGCTTCGTCAACATGGGCGCGCTGGCGGCGCTGGCGGGGATGATCGTCACCGCCCGGCTGAACAGCGCGACGCCCAAGGCGGGCACGGGGTTCGAGCTCGACGTCATCGCCGCGGTCTTCATCGGCGGGGCGTCGATGACGGGCGGGTCGGGCAAGATCGTGGGGGTCGTGGTCGGCGCGCTCATCATGGGGGTGATGAACAACGGCATGTCGATCCTGGGGATCGGGATCGACTACCAGCAGGTCATCAAGGGCCTGGTGCTGCTGGCCGCGGTCATCTTCGACGTCTACAACAAGAGCAAGTGATGCGGATTTCGCAGATCGTGGGGGCCGTCGTCGCCCGGGACGGTTCGGGCGCCTGGATCGTGCCGGGGGCCGCGTCCACCTACGCGCTGGCGCAGGCGGCGCTGACCCAGAGGCGGGGGCTGGCGGAGGTCATCGCGGCGCGGGGGCGGGGCGAGCCGGTGGACCTGCCTGCGCTGCTCGCGGCGGGCCGGGTGATGCTGCCGATCACCCACCCCGACCCCGCGCACATGCACCTGACGGGCACCGGCCTCACGCATCTCGGCAGCGCCGCCACGCGCGACGCGATGCACAGCACCCCCACCGAGGCGCTGACGGATTCGATGAAGATGTTCCGCATGGGGCTGGAGGGCGGGCGGCCCGCGGATGGCACGATCGGCGTGCAGCCGGAGTGGTTCTACAAGGGCAACGGCCACACCGCCACAGCCCCCGGCGCGCCCCTGACCGCCCCCGGTTTCGCGCTCGATGGCGGGGAGGAGCCGGAGGTCGCGGGCATCTACCTGATCGGCCCGGACGGCACACCCGCGCGGATCGGCTGGGCGCTGGCCAACGAGTTCTCGGACCATGTGACCGAGCGGATCAACTACCTCTTCCTCGCCCATTCCAAGCTGCGCCCGGCCAGCTTCGGACCGGAGATCCTGCTGGGCGACCTGCCCGCCGACATCCGGGGCACCAGCCGCATCCTCCGCGCCGGGACGGTGATCTGGGAAAAACCGTTCCTGAGCGGGCAGGCGAACATGAGCCATACCTTCGCCAACCTGGAACATCACCACTTCAAGTATGCGCTCTTCCGCCAGCCCGGCGACGTGCATGTCCACATGTTCGGAACCGCGACGCTGTCCTTTGCCGACGGCATAAAGCCCGCGCCCGGCGATACCTTCGAGATCGCGGCGGACGCCTTCGGCCTGCCGCTGACAAACCCGCTCGCCTTCGACGCGAACGACGAAACCCCCGTGAAAGTGACGCCCCTATGACCTGGAAACCCGCACCCTGGCCCCGGAAGCTGCGCAGCCAGGAATGGTTCGCGGGCGTCTCGAAGGACGCGATCTACCACCGGTCCTGGATGCAGAATCAGGGCCTGCCCCCCGACCTGTTCGACGGCCGCCCGGTGATCGGCATCCTGAACACCTTCTCCGAGCTGAACCCCTGCAACGCGCACATGAACGACCTCGCGCAGCGGGTGAAGCACGGGGTCTACGAGGCAGGCGGGCTGCCGGTGGACGTGCCGGTGTTCTCGGTCAGCGAATCGGGCTTCCGCCCCACCGCGATGATGTTCCGCAACCTCGCCGCCATGGCGGTGGAGGAGACGATCCGCGGCCAGCAGATGGACGGCTGCGTGGCGCTGGTCGGCTGCGACAAGACCACGCCGTCGCTGCTCATGGGGGCCGCAAGCTGCGACATCCCCACCATCATGGTCTCGGGCGGGCCTATGCTGAACGGGTATTTCCGCGGCGAGCGCGTCGGCTCCGGCACCCACTTGTGGAAGTTCTCCGAGGCCGTGAAGGCCGGGGAGATGACCTCGTCCGAGTTCATTGAGGCAGAGGCGTCGATGAGCCGCAGCCCTGGGTCCTGCAACACGATGGGCACCGCCAGCACCATGGCGAGCATGGTCGAGGCTCTGGGGATGACCCTGTCCGGCAACGCCGCCATCCCCGCGGTCGACAGCCGCCGCCGCGTCATGGCGCACCTGTCGGGGCGGCGGATCGTGCAGATGGTCAAGGACGACCTGCGCCCCAGCCACATCCTGACGCGCGAGGCCTTCCAGAACGCGATCCGCACCAACGCCGCGATCGGCGGATCGACCAACGCCGTCATCCACCTGCTCGCCATCGCGGGGCGGGTGGGCATCCCGCTGTCCCTCGACGACTGGGACGCCTGGGGCCGCGACGTGCCGACGATCGTGAACCTGATGCCGTCGGGCAAGTACCTGATGGAGGAGTTCTTCTACGCCGGCGGCCTGCCCGTGGTCATCCAGCGGCTGGGCGAGGCGGGGCTTCTGAACCGCGACAGCCTGACCGTCAGCGGCGGGGCGATCTGGGACGAGGTCAGGGACGTCCGCAACCACCACGCGGACGTGATCCTGCCGGTGGAGCGCGCGCTGACGCAGTCGGGCGGCATCGTGGTGGTGCGCGGCAACCTCGCCCCCGACGGCGCGGTGCTGAAGCCGTCGGCCGCAAGCCCCCACCTGATGCAGCACCGCGGCCGGGCGGTCGTGTTCGAGGACATCGACGACTACAAGGCGCGGATCGACGACGAGGCGCTCGACATCGACGAGACCTGCGTGATGGTGATGAAGATGTGCGGCCCCCGCGGCTATCCGGGCATGGCCGAGGTCGGCAACATGGGCCTGCCGCCCAAGGTGCTGCGGAAGGGCATCACCGACATGGTCCGCATCAGCGACGCCCGCATGTCGGGCACCGCCTACGGCACCGTGGTGCTGCACACCTCGCCCGAGGCCGCGCGGGGCGGCCCGCTGGCGGTGGTGCGGACCGGCGACATGATCGAGCTCGACGTGGCGGGTCGCCGCCTGCACCTCGACATCCCCGAGGCCGAACTCGCCGCACGGCTGGCCGCCTGGCAAAGCCCCGTCGCCCGCCCCGCCGGCGGCTACGCGCAGCTTTACCACGACCACGTCCAGGGCGCGCATCTGGGGGCCGACATGGACTTCCTGATCGGCTGCCGCGGCAACGCGGTCGCGCGCGAAAGCCATTGACGCCGGAGGTGGCCGCCACCGCAGCGCGCTTGAGGGACGGGCGGTTTTCCGCTAGGCCTGTGCCGCAGATGCAGGTTCCCGGCCGTGGAACCCTGCCGAAAGGTCGCCGCGTGCACGTCCAGACCGATCTCGCGAGCCAGGTGCCGGACCGTGCCCCGGTTGGCAACATCGAGGACTTCGACGGCGTGCGCCTGCGGGGGTGGATGGCCGACGGGTCGAGCACGCCCTTGCGCGTCCAGGTCTATCTCAACGGCAACTTCTTCGGCGAGGTGACCGCGGATATCCTGCGGGAGGACGTGATCGCCGCGGGCAAGGGCACGGCGCATGCAGGATTCGAACTGCCGGTGCCGCGGCGCTACTTCTCCTCGGGCCCCTGCGAGGTCGTGCTCGTCGACACCGTCACCGGAACCCACGTCCTTCCGGTGCCGTTCGTCATCCCGCAGCAGTCGGCCCAGGTCTGGGCGGCAAGGACCGTCGGCCAAGGCGATGCGGCGTTCCTCTGGCCGCCCTCGGGCGATGTCGCCGCGCTGCCCGCATCGACCGCCGTGGCGCGGGCCTTCGTCGAAGGCATGATCGCGACCGACGCCTGCGGTGCGGTCGTCTTCGGCTGGGCGCTGCACCACCCGGCGCAGGAACTGCTGCTCATGGCCGTCGACGGCGGCACGACGCCGTTCGCGGAGTTCTTCCGCTTTTCGCGGGCGGATGTGGCATCGGCCTATCCCGCGTCGCCCTGGAGCCACCTGGCCTGCGGGTTCGTCGGCTATGTCCCCGACGTCGTCCCCGGGCAGGAGGTCCTCGTCGCGGTGCGCGAGGGCGACACGCTGCGGCAGTTGGGTGCCTACCGCGTGCCGGTGGCAACGACCGGCACCCTGGTCGATACCGCCCGGCATCTGTTCGGGGTTGCGACCCCGCTGGGGCAGTTTGCCGAACGCGCGGTGCAGGTGGACTGGCCGCTGCTGACCCGGGTGCAGGCCGAACAGCGGCGGCTGCGGTCGGTGGCCGAGGTCAGACGGTGTCAGGTCGGCCATCCGCCCGGGGATGCAGCGGTCTCGCTGATCGTCCCGCTCTACGGACGGCTCGACTTCATCGAAGCGCAGCTTGCCGAGTTCGCCGCCGACCCCACGGTCCGCAGCCGCGCCGAGATCATCTACGTGGTCGACGATCCCGCGCTCTGGGACGCCGCCGTCAGGAAATGCAGGACCTGGTCGCGTCTGCACGGCATCGGGATGCGGCTGGTCGGCGGGGACATCAACCGCGGCTTTTCGGGCGCGAACAATCTCGGCGTCGCCGCGTCGCATGCCGACCTGCTGCTGTTCCTGAACAGCGACGTGATCCCCACGGCCCCCGGCTGGCTCGACGCGATGCTGTCGGCCTGGCAGCGCTGTCCCGACGCCGGCGCGGTCGGGGCGCAGCTCGTCTATGCCGACGACGGGCTTCAGCACGCGGGCATGGCGTTCCAGCGCCATCACGACTTCGGGATCTGGATCAACACGCATCCCCTGCGGGGGCTGGCGGCCGGGCTCGACAGCGGCCCCGAGGTCGAGGAGGTCGCGGCCGTCACCGGGGCCTGCCTTTTGACCTCGCGCATGCGGCTGGCGGAGGCGGGCGGGTGGGACGAAGGCTATCTGGTCGGCGATTTCGAGGACAGTCACCTCTGCCTCGCGCTGCGGGCCAGGGGCCTGCGCAGCTACTATGTCCGGGCCGCGCGGCTGGTGCACCTCGAACGCCAGTCGTTCCGGCAGCTCGGCGACGCGGATTTCCGCCAGCGGGTGGTGATCGCCAATGCCGCGCGGCACCAGGCGATCTGGGCCGACGTGATCGAGGGGATCGTGTCGCCATGACCGCGCACCGGATCCTCGTGGTCGCGCACGGGCACCCCGACTTCTCGCTCGGCGGCGGCGAGACGGCGGCCTACAACCTGTTCCAGGGCTACCGCGCCCACGCCGACGTCGAACACGCCTGGTTCCTCGCGCGGCACGACCGCAGGCAGGGCGCCACGGGCCAGCTCACGCCGCGGCGCACCGACGAATACCTCTGGCAGCAGGGCATCGCCGACTGGTTCGACATGCGCAGCGCCAACGTCGACAGCATGTTCGCCGGACTGGCCGACCTGCTGACGCGGCTGCGGCCCACCGTGGTGCACCTGCACCATTTCGCGCACCTGGGCCTCGAGGTCGTCCTGGCCATCCGGCGCATCCTGCCCGATGTCACGATCCTCCTGACGCTGCACGAAATGATGGCCATCTGCTGCAACGACGGACAGATGGTCAAGCCCGGCAGCCTGCGCCTGTGCAGCCGCGAGAGCCTGGACGACTGCGTGCAGTGCTTTCCCGACCGCACGATCGAGGCCTTCTGGCTGCGCAAGCACCGCTTCCGGTCGACCTTCCGGGCGATCGACCACTTCGTCGCCCCGTCCGAGTTCCTGCGCCAGCGCTACATCGCCTGGGGGCTGGCGCCCGACCGGATCACGGTGCTGGAGAATGCCCAGGTCCGGGTTGCCGACCGGACCCCGCGGCCGCTCGCCCCCGGCGAGACGCGCAACCGCTTCGGCTTCTTCGGCCAGATCACGCCCTACAAGGGGGTCGACGTGCTGCTCGCCGCCGTCGCGTCCCTGCCCGCCGAAAGCCGCCGCGGGATCGTGGTCGAGATCCACGGCGCCAACCTCGAAGGCCAGCCCGAGGCCTTCCGCACCCGCGTCGAGGCCCTGCGCGCGCCCCTGATCGACGAGGGCGTCCTGCGCTGGGTCGGCCCCTACGAACCCGCGCAACTGGGCCAGCGGATGCGCGGCGTCGACTGGGTCGTGGTGCCGTCGGTCTGGTGGGAGAACTCTCCCATGGTGATCCAGGAAGCCTTCATGCACGGCCGCCCGGTGATCGCGTCGGACATCGGCGGCCCGGCGGAGAAGGTGCGGGACGGGGTGGACGGGAGGCATGTGCCGGTGGGGAGCATTGCCGGGTGGAGCACGGCCTTGCAGATTGCCGCGGGCGAGTCGGATGGGTGGCTTCGATTGCGGGAAGGAATCAGGTTGCCACCGGATGCGACCAGCGCGGCGGACGAGCATGTTTCGTTGATGGCACGCATCGGAGCCATGTCCACATCCGTCACCGCCGCAACCGTTGCCTGACACATGTCAGGCTATCCATGGGAGCCGGAAAAAAATGGTTGAACGCCTGACATTGATCCTGCACGTCGGCATGGGGAAAACCGGCTCGACGTCCTTGCAGAAAACGCTTGCCGCTGCGGAAAAATCCGGTCTGCTGGCAGGTCAGGGAACAAGGTATCTGGGAATGACGCCGACATTCCTAGGCAGCGCGTATGCGGACGCCCTGGACGGCTTCCGCAATCTGTTTCAGCATCCCGTCGAGGAGCAAAGCAGACTGGCGGTTTCCACCCGGGACTTTCTGGAAGAAGTTCACAAAAACCAGGGCGTCACGACCTTTGTCTTGAGCAACGAGGTGCTCACCCAGCATGCACGAGTCCTGAGGCCATTCATCGAGCGACTTCAGGCAGGCATCGATGTCAAGATCATCCAATTCGTGCGCAACCCCATTCCCTGGGCAGTCTCAGCCTACAAGCAATGGGGGATTCGCCACAAAACGTATCCCGGTCCGATAAGGTCATTTGCTGTTGCTGCGCCGCCGTTGCTTGACTTTTACCAAGGTGCGATCGACTGGATCGAGACATATCCTGCAAATTGCGCGACATACAAGCTAGAGGAGGGTTCAGACATCTTGCAATCGTTCTCTGGGGTGACCGGCATTTCCCTGCCGGACGGCGGGCGACGTGAGCTTGAAAGTCCCTTGCTGCCGGAGTTGCTGCTGCGAGCGGCGTTCAACAATGGTGAGCGCACTCCAACACTTCCAAGTGCTTTTGACCAGGCAACGCGTCTTGGCGTGGTAAGGCTACCGCAAGGTCTCGACGGCCTTCTTGCGACGATCACCGGCTACGGTGACGCGGCCGCTGTCGTGGACCAGCGGCTAGCCATGTTTAGTAGGCTTGCCACGCTTGCGGGGATTGATCTCGACACCGCCGCTGATGAAAAGTCCGAAACGATGGAGAAGAAGGAAGTATTGAATCAAGTTCTGGAAATGCTGCTGGCGCTTTGTCTCGACCAGTCGAAGAGGATAAAGAACCTCGAGAACAGGGTAAATGCGATGACCGAAACCCGTCAACGGCAAGCTTGACCTGCAAATGTTTGCATCAGCGCGTTTCAACTACAGTGGCTTGGCAGCCTCCACCCCCATCGCCCGGATCACCACCGCCGGGTCCGTCCCGTCGCGGGCGCTGGCGATGCGGTAGGCCTCCAGGACCTGCGGGGGGATGCGGCCCTCGGCATACAGCGTCATCGCGGCGGCGTAGCGGAGGCGGCCGGAGCCGGGTTCGCCCAGGGGGGTGTCGATTCCGTCGGTCACCGGCCCGTCAGTCATTGGCGCGGTAGGCCATGCGCGCGTCGCGCAGCCGCTGGCGGTCGCGGCGGGCGATCAGCCAGCCGGCGGCGGTGACCCCCGCCCCCACGGCCAGGACCATCAGGGTGGCCAGCGCGTTGATGTCGGGGGTGACGCCGAGCTTGACCTTCGACCAGATCAGAAGCGGCAGCGTCGTCGCCCCCGGGCCGGTGGTGAACGACGTGATGACCACGTCATCGAGGCTGATCGTGAAGGCCAGAAGCCAGCCCGCCAGGATCGCCGGCGCGGCCATCGGCAGGGTCACGTCGCGCAGCACCTGCCAGGGGCGCGAGCCCAGGTCCATCGCCGCCTCCTCGACCGCGCGGTCGGCCTCGGACAGGCGGGCCTGCACGATGGTGGTGACGAAGACCATCGAGAAGGTGATGTGCGCCAGCGTGACGGTGGTGAAGCCGCGCTGGCCGGGCCAGCCCGTGGCCTCGGCCAGCAGGATGAACAGCATCAGAAGCGAGATGCCGGTGATGACCTCGGGCATGATCAGCGGCGCGATGACGAGGCCCGAGAACACGAACCGCCCCCGGAACCGGCTGAAGCGGGCGAGCGCGAAGCCCGCCATGGTGCCGAGGATCGTGGCGATGGTGGCCGAGACCAGCGCGATGCGCAGCGACAGCCACAGCGCAGAGGTCACCTGGGCGTTCGACCAGAGCGAGACGTACCAGCGCGTCGAGAACCCGCCCCAGACGGTGGCGAGCCGACTGTCGTTGAAGGAATAGACCATCATCGAGAGGATCGGCACGTAGAAGAAGGCGAAGCCGAAGCCGAGCACGGTCAGCAAAACCCAAGGCCGCCGGTTCATCGCCGCCCCTCCGCCTTCGCCTGCTGGCGGCTGTAGATCATCGTCGGCAACACCATCACCACCAGCAACGCCACCGCGACGGTCGAGGCCATGGGCCAGTCACGGGCCATGCTGAACTCGTCGGCGATGACGCGGCCGATCATCGGCTGGGCGGCGTCGCCGACCAGGGTGGGGATCACGAGCTCGCCCGCCGCAGGGATGAAGACCAGCATCCCCCCCGCGACGATGCCGGGCCAGCTTTGCGGCAGCGTCACGTCCAGCCAGACGCGGAAGGGGCGCGATCCGAGGTCCATCGCCGCCTCGTCGAGCTGCGGGTCGAGCCGTTCGAGCGCGGCGTAAAGCGGCAGGATCATGAAGGGCAGGTAGGTGTAGACCATCACCAGGATGACCGCGAAGGTCGAGTTCATCATCGGCAGCGCGGCGACGTTCCAGGCCGCGGGGCTGATCCAGTTCCAGGCGTCGGTCAGGCCCGCGTTGAACCAGGAGTTGCGGCCCATCAGCCCCATCCAGGCGTAGACGCGCAAGAGGAACGAGGTCCAGAAGGGCAGGATCACCAGCATGAGCAGGATGTTGCGCCAGGCCGGCGTCACCCGCGTCAGCGCCAGCGCCATGGGATAGCCGATCAGAAGGCACAGCATTGTCGAGGCCGCCGCAACCCCGAGCGAGATCAGGAAGGCGCGGAGGTAGAGGTCGTCGGTGAAGAGCCGCCCGTAGTTGGCCCAGTAGTCACCGCCGAATGCGAAGGGCGGGGCGGTCGGGGCCTGGGTCGCGACGCTCATCGCGACGACGATCAGGAAGGGCACCAGGAACAGCGCCACCAGCCACAGATAGGGCACGGCGATGATGATGTCGGCCCAGCCGCGGCGGTCGAACCAGCGCGAGAGCGCGCCGCGCATCAGTCGCGCAACAGGATCGCCGCGGCGGGGTCGAAGCTGACCCAGACGCGGTCGTCCCAGTCGGGCCGGGTGCCCGCGCGGGTGGCGTTGACGGCGTGGACCGACAGCAGGTCGCCGCCGGGCAGCACCACGCGGTAGAGGCTGTCCTTGCCGAAATAGGCGAGGTCGCGGACATGGCCCGCGATCACGTTCTCGGCTTCGGGCCGGTCGTGGTGGATCGCGAGCTTCTCGGGCCGGATCGCCACCGTCACGGCCTCCCCCGCGACCAATGCCGGGATCGCGCCGGTGCGGACCGCGCCGCCGAAGGCGGGCACGTCGACGGTCGCCCCTGCCCCGACACCGCAGTCACCCGCCCCTCGAACTGCGAGACCGAGCCGAGGAAGTTGGCGACGAAGCGGCTCGCCGGGTGTTCGTAGACCTGCGCGGGCGGGCCGACCTGGCGGACGCGGCCGCGGTCCATCACCGCGATGCGGTCGGCCAGCGTCATCGCCTCTTCCTGGTCGTGGGTGACGACGATGAAGGTGACGCCGGTGCGCTCCTGGATCGCCATCAGCTCGAACTGCGTCTGCTCGCGCAGCTTCTTGTCGAGTGCTGCGAGCGGTTCATCCAGCAAGAGCAGCTTCGGCTGCCGCGCCAGCGCGCGGGCCAGCGCGACCCGCTGCCGCTGCCCGCCGGAGATCTGGTGCGGCTTGCGCGCCCCGAACTCCGCCAGCTGCACGAGGTCGAGCATCGCGCGCACCCGGTCCTCGCGCTGCGCCTTCGTCATCGGCTCGTGCTTCAGCCCGTAGCCCACGTTCTGCGCGACCGTCATGTGCGGGAAGAGGGCATAGGACTGGAACATCATGTGGACCGGCCGCTCCCAGGGCGGCACGCCGGTCAGGTCCTGCCCGTCGAGCATGATGCGCCCCGCCGTCGGCACCTCGAACCCCGCGAGCATCCGCAGAAGCGTGGTCTTGCCGCAGCCCGACCCGCCCAGAAGCGCGAAGACCTCGCCCCGCGAAATGGTCAGCGTCACGTCCTCGACTGCGGTGAAGGTGCCGAACCGCTTGCCGACGCCGTCGATCTGCAGGAACGGCGGAAGGGCCACCTAGCCCCCCGTCTTGACCGTGGACCAGGCGCGCGTGATGTCGCGGTCCTGTTCCTCGGTCTGCGGCATCGGCGTATAAAGGCGCGCCAGCACCGCCGCGTCGAGGTAGACGGCGGGGTTGGCGAGGATCTCAGGCCGGACCAGCGCCTTCGCGGCCAGGTTCACGCTGGCATAGCCCGTCAGGTTCACGAAATCCGCCGCCACCTGCGGCCGCAGGATGTAGTCGAGGAAGGCGTGGGCGTTCGCCACGTTCGGCGCGTCGGCGGGGATGGCCCAGAGGTCGAACCAGGCGGGCGCGCCCGTCTTCGGCACGAAATACTGCAGGTTGACCGTCAGCCCCGCCTCCTTCGCGCGGGTCGAGGCGACGCTGTAGTCGCCCGACCAGTTGTTCACCGCGCAGACCTCGCCCGTCGGCAGGGTGTTGAGGTAGTTGGCGTTGTCGAAGGTCTGGATATAGGGCCGGACCTTCGCGAAGGCGTCGGTCATCTTCTGGTACTCGGCGGGCCCCGCGGTCGAGGGGTCGATGCCGAGCCAGCTCAGCACCATGAAGCCGACGTCGGTCGGGCTGTCGAGGAAGGAAATCCCGCAATCGGCGAGCTTCGCCGCGTTGGCCGGGTCCATCACCGTGCCCAGGTCCTCGGGGTCGGCGTCGGGCAGGCGTTCGCGCAGCATGTCCATGTTGTAGGTCATGCCGACCGACCCCCAGGCATAGGGCACCCCGTGCGTGTTGCCGGGGTCGAAGCCCTGCACCGTCTGCAACAGCGTGGGGTCGAGGTTGCCCCAGTTCGTCAGCTTCGTGCGGTCGATGGGCTGGTAGACGCCCGCCGCCACCAGCCGCGGCATCCCGATCCCGCCCTGCAGCACCACGTCGTAGCCCGACGAGCCGGCCAGCATCTTGGCCTGCATCTCCTCGGTCGAGGCATACATGTCGTAGACGACGGTGATCCCGGTTTCCCTCTGGAAATCGTCGATCGTCGTCTCGCCGATGTAGTCGGACCAGTTGTAGACGTTGACCGATCCGGCCTGCGCCCGGGCCGGGCGGACGGCGGGGGCGGCGAGCACCGCGCCGAGGGTGGCAAGCGTCTTGCGGCGGGTCAGCATGGGCGGTCGTCCCTCTGTTTCCGGTCAGGTTAGACGGGCTGGTTCGGCGGGCAAATCAATTCGTCATTGATCCGTGACATCTCGGCCTCGGGCGGGGCGGCGGCCTGGCCGATCACCGGGATCAGCGCCCGCAGCCCGTCGTGGTGGCGGCGCAGGCCGTATTCCAGGTCCGACAGGTGGAACCCGTCGAAGGCCGCCGACCGGGTGGATTCGTCCGACCAGACCGACAGCTGCCGGTCCTCGGCCGAGGTGTCGCGGTCGATCCGGCGCGCAAGGTAGCGGGCGACGCGCGCGGCCCGCGTCTCGCCGGGCGCGCGGTAGGCGCGTCCCTGCAGCCGGGTCACGCCGGGGGCGACCGGAATCTCCTGATAGAACTGCGCCGATTCGGGGGTGAAGGCGAAAACCGCGTTGGGGAACAGGCCATAGTAGGTCCAGGTCCGCGCGAGGTGCGGCGGCAGGTCCGTCTCGGGGCTGAGGGCGACGTAGCGGCGCACCGACCACGACTGCCCCGGCGCCGGGCCGAAGGTGCCGTGGCTGACGCTCAGCCCGTCCTCCAGGCAGAGGTCGCGGTAGGTCCGGCCATACAGCTCCTGCAACCCCGGATGGGCCATCGGCACGTGGTAGCCCTCGTTGTCGACGTCGCGCACCGATTTCCAGTTGACCGGCAGCTCGGCCTGCCAGTCGGTCTCGGGCGCGGGGACCAGGGCCGCGCTGCGGTAGGCCGCGACATCGCGCGCGAAGGGCGCGAGCCAGTCGGCCACCGCCGGCTGCGGCCCGGGGGCGAAGCGCAGGAACAGGAAGCCATGCCAGACCTCCAGTTCCACCGGCTTCAGCCCGAACTCCGCCCGGTCGATCGCGCCGAAGGTCGCGGGCTGCGCCGGGCCGCGCAGGGTGCCGTCGGTGTTGTAGACCCAGCCGTGGAAGGGGCAGACGATGGCACCCTTGCAATGCCCGCGCGCCCCGTCCACCACCCGCGCGCCGCGGTGGCGGCAGAGGTTGTGGAAGGCCCGCAGCCTGCCGTCCTGCCCGCGCATCACCACCGCGCGCTCGCCCAGCATGTCGAACCCCAGCCAGTCGCCGGGCTCCGGCACGTCGCTTTCATGGCCCGCGACCTGCCAGTGCGTCAGGAACAGCCGCTCGCGTTCCAGCGCAAACAGCGCGGGGCTGCGGTAGGTCCAGCCGGGCAGGCCGCGGCGGTCCCAGTCGGGCGGCACGGACAGGTGGGCAACGGGGAACCCGGTCATCGCGGTCTCCTCTCAGAAGCGGCCGGGCGGGGTGGCCCGGCGGCGGTCGAGCGTCAGGAACGGGCGCGGAACGATGCGCGCGCCGGTCATGCGGCGGGCATAGTGCCCCTCGCGCAGCGCGTAGATGTCGGCCTGCAGCGCATCCGCCGCGGCGAAGCGCCGCCGCACCTGCGCCAGCGCGATCGACCGCTTCAGCGTCGGCGACCAGCAGGCGCTGGTCACGACCCCCGCCTCGGTGCGCCCGCGGTGGTAGAGGATCGCGCCGCCCGCCTCGATGTTGCCGTCGAGGTCGAGGCCCAGGAAAGCCCACTCCGGTCCCCGCTCGCGTTCGGCCAGCAGCGCCCGGCGGCCCGTAAAATGGCCCTTGTCCCAGGCAACGAGCCAGTCGAGCCCCATGGCCAGCGGGCTGCGCAGGCGATCCTCGCGCACCGCCTGCGGCGCGGGGGTGAAGTCGATCCCAGCGATGACGAACCCCGCCTCGATCCGCGCGATGTCGAGCGCCTGCGAGCCCACGGGCGTGATCCCGTAGGGCGCGCCCGCCGCGAACAGGCGGTCCCACAGCGCCAGCGCCGCGTCGCGCGTGACCCACAGCTCGTAGCCGAGATCGCCGGTGAAGCCGGTGCGCGAGACCGTGACCTCGCCGAAGGTCGCCATGCGGAAGGGCTTCAGCGCGCCCACGTCGATGCCCGCCGCCCGCAGCACCGTGGCCGAGGTCGGCCCCTGCAGCGACAGCGCGGCGATAGGTTCGGACTCGTCGGTCACGGTCACGTCGAAGCCCCGCGCCGAATCGAGCAGCCAGGGCAGGTGCCGCTCCTGGCAGCAAAGGCGAAAACGGTCTGGCCCCAGCCGGAACAGCGTCCCGTCGTCGATCAGCATCCCCGCGTCGTCGCACCAGGCGGTATACTGCACGCCCCCCGGCGTCAGCTTGCGCACGTCGCGGACGGTCAGGCGATTCAGGTAATCCTCCGCCTCCGGCCCCTGGACCGCGTATTTCATCATCGGCGAGATGTCGTAGACGCTGGCCGCGTTGCGGATCGCGGAATGCTCCATCGCCGTGTCGCCGTAGTTCAGGGGCGTCGCATAGCCCGCCCAGGGGCCCCAGGCCTGCAGCCGGTTCAGGGCCGCGGTGCGGGCGTGAAGGGGCGTGGGGTGCAGGGTCATGCCCCCGCCTCCGCGATGGCGTCGGCGGCATTCCACCCCGGCGTCCCCGAAACGCCCCCGCCCGGATGCGTTCCGGCCGAGGCGAGCCAAAGGCCGGGGATCGGGCTGCGGTACTGCGCCAGGCCCGGCAGCGGCCGCAGGAACAGCATCTGCTCCACCGACAGCTCGGCATGGTGCCATTGCGGCATCTCCCACGGCATCCGCAGGTCATGCGCCAGCACCAGCCGTCCGATCCCGGGGGCGTGCGCCTCCAGCACCCCCATGCAGGCCGCCAGCAGCCCGGCCCGCGCCGCCTCGCGGTCGGGCGGCGCGTGGGGGGCGAACTGGACGGTCGCCGACAGCAGGTGCTGCCCGTCGGGCGCATGGCCGGCCTCGAAGGCCGAGGGGAGCACGATCTCCATCACCGGGGCCTTCGGCACCTCGCCATACTTGCCGGGGTTGAAGGCCGCCTCCACCGCGACCTCGGACGGCGCGATCACCAGCCGCGTCCGCAGGTCCGCGCCGCGGAAATCCGGCGCGCCCGCCAGCGCCAGGCGCAGCCGCGCCGCGCCGCCGCGCGCCTTGACATGGGTAAGGCGCGTCGCCAGCCCGGCGTCGAGGTGCCGCGGCCCGACCAGCCGCAACAGGGTGTCCTGCGGCGGGATCGCGCTGACGACCAGCGGCGCGGCAAGCTCGGCGCCGTCGGCCAGCACCACGCCCGTCACGCGGTCGCCGACCACGATCCGCCCCACCGTCCCCGCCCGGACCGTCACCCCCGCCGCCACCGCCGCGGCCAGCATCGCGGCCGCCAGCCCCGCCATCCCACCCCGCGGCAGGCCCACGGCACCCTGCACCCCCTCAACCTGACCCGCCAATCGGTCCAGCCACAGGAGCAGCGAGTTCGGCGACCGCGGCCCGAGCCAGGCCCCGAGCGTGCCGTCGAAGGCCAGCACGCCCTTCAGGCCCGGGTCGGTCAGCTCGTCGTTCAGCGCGTCGTGCAGGTTGGTGAGCCACACCCGCAGCAGCTCGCGGAAGTCGGCGGTGCCCATCAGCCGCGCCCGCAGCGCCACCCCGGCAAGCTTCACGACCGGGTTCCCCGCCCCCCGCGCCAGCCGCGGCGGGGCCATCTGCCGCAACGGCGCGAGCACGGCGGCAAAGCGCAGCATCCGCGCCCGCAGCTCCGCCCATCCCGGATCGGCGCGCGACAGCCGCAGCCCCGCCGGACCGTCGAGCCGCAGGTGATCGCCGGTGGCCGACAGCGCGGTGGTCGCCAGGTTCGCATCGGCCCAGGCCAGGCCGTGGCGGTGCAGGTCCATCCCCGCCGCCACCCGCGGGTCGAGGTTCCACGCCAGATGCGCGACCCCCGGCGCGGCGAACCCCGGCGCGAGCGGCACCGCCGGGGCTGCGCCGTCGATCACCACCACCCGTCGCCCGGCCTTCGCCAGCCGGAAGGCTACGGCCAGCCCGTTCGGCCCCGCGCCGATGACGATGGCGTCACACGATGTC
>CAZNPW010000008.1:0-74067 GCA_964575185.1 uncultured Exiguobacterium sp. | reverse complement strand
CACCGCCGTCGGCATCGGCGGCGACCCGATCAAGGGGACCGAACACATCGACGTGCTGGAGATGTTCCTCGCCGACCCCGAGACCGAGGCGATCATCATGATCGGCGAGATCGGCGGCTCCGCCGAGGAAGACGCCGCGCAGTTCCTCGCCGACGAACGCCGCGCCGGCCGCGGAAAGCCGGTCGCAGGCTTCATCGCCGGCCGCACCGCGCCCAAGGGCCGCCGGATGGGCCACGCAGGGGCCATCGTCTCGGGCGGCAAGGGCGACGCGGAAAGCAAGATCGCGGCCATGAAAGCCGCCGGCATCGTCGTCGCCGACAGCCCGGCGGGGCTGGGGCAGGCGGTCTTGGCGGCGATGAAGGGGTAGGGTGGGCGAGATACCCACCGGACGCAACTGTGGGCTGGCACCCACTCGACGGAGCCTTGACGATGACCGACCAATCCCCCACCGCCGCCTTCCACGCCTCGTCCTTCCTCGACGGCGCGAATGCGGACTACATCGACCAGCTTGCGGCCAAGGCCGCCGAGAACCCCGGCAGCGTCGACCCCACCTGGGCCGCCTTCTTCAAGGCGCTGGGCGAGGCCGACCTCGCCACCAAGCAGGCCGCGCAGGGGCCATCCTGGGCGCGCAGCGACTGGCCCCCCGTCCCGACCGACGACCTCACCGCCGCCCTCACCGGCGAATGGCCCGCCGCCCCCGTGAAAGACGCCAAGGGCACCGCCGAAAAGATCACCGCCAAGGCCGCGCAGGCCGGTATCACCCTCACCGAAGACCAGGTCCGCCGCGCCGTCCTCGATTCCGTCCGCGCGCTGATGATCATCCGCGCCTACCGCATCCGCGGCCATCTCGCCGCCGACCTCGACCCCCTCAAGATCACGCCGAACGCGCCCCAGCCCGAACTCGACCCCGCGTCGTATGGCTTCACCGAAGCCGACATGGACCGCCCCATCTTCATCGACAACGTGCTCGGCCTCGAACACGCCTCGATGCGCCAGATCATCGACATCGTGCGGCGCACCTACTGCGGCACCTTCGCGCTCCAGTTCATGCACATCTCCGACCCCGAACAATCCGCCTGGCTGAAGGAGCGGATCGAGGGCTACGGCAAGGAGATCGCCTTCACCCGCGAGGGCCGCCGCGCGATCCTGAACAAGCTCGTCGAGGCCGAGGGCTTCGAGAAGTTCCTCCAGGTGAAATACACCGGCACCAAGCGCTTCGGCCTCGACGGCGGCGAGACGCTGATCCCGGCGATGGAGCAGATCATCAAGCGCGGCGGGCAGCTCGGCCTGAAGGAAGTCGTCATCGGCATGCCCCACCGGGGCCGCCTGAACATCCTCGCCAACGTGATGCAGAAACCCTACCGCGCGATCTTCCACGAGTTCCAGGGCGGCAGCTACAAGCCCGAGGACGTGGACGGATCGGGCGACGTGAAGTACCACCTCGGCGCGTCGTCCGACCGCACCTTCGACGGCAATACCGTCCACCTGAGCCTCACCGCCAACCCCTCGCATCTCGAGGCGGTGAACCCGGTGGTGCTGGGCAAGGTCCGCGCCAAGCAGGACCAGTTCAACGACACCGACCGCACGGCGGTGCTGCCCGTCCTTCTGCACGGCGACGCGGCCTTCGCGGGGCAGGGGGTCGTGGCCGAATGCTTCGGCCTGTCGGGGCTGAAGGGCCACCGCACCGGCGGCACGCTGCACATCGTGGTGAACAACCAGATCGGCTTCACCACCGCCCCCGCCTACAGCCGCTCCTCCCCCTACCCCACCGACATCGCCCTGATGGTCGAGGCCCCCATCTTCCACGTCAACGGCGATGACCCCGAGGCCGTGGTCCACGCCGCCCGCGTCGCGATCGAGTTCCGCCAGACCTTCCGCAAGGACGTGGTGCTCGACATCTTCTGCTACCGCCGCTTCGGCCACAACGAGGGGGATGAGCCGATGTTCACCAACCCCGCGATGTATACGGCGATCAAGAAGCACAAGACGACGCTGCAGCTCTACACCGAACGTCTGGTGGCCGACGGCCTGATCCCCTCGGGCGAGATCGAGGACATGAAGGCCGCCTTCCAGGCCCGGCTCAACGACGAGTTCGAGGTCGGCCGCGCCTTCAAGCCCAACAAGGCCGACTGGCTCGACGGCCGCTGGTCGGGCGTCGGCCGCAAGGACCTGGAAACCTATCAGGCCGGCGACACCGCCATCCGGCCGGACACGCTGGCCGAGATCGGCGCCGCGCTCACCCGCATCCCCGACGGCTTCGACATCCACAAGACCGTGGTGCGGCAACTGGACGCCAAGCGCCAGATGTTCGCCACCGGCCAGGGCTTCGACTGGGCCACGGCGGAAGCCATCGCCTTCGGATCGCTCGCGCTCGAAGGCTTCCCCGTCCGCCTGTCGGGCCAGGACTGCACGCGGGGCACCTTCAGCCAGCGCCACTCCGCCTTCATCGACCAGACGACCGAGGAACGCCACTACCCCCTCAACCACATCCGCGCCGGCCAGGCGCGCTATGACGCGATCGACTCGATGCTGTCGGAATACGCCGTGCTCGGCTTCGAATACGGCTACTCGCTCGCCGAACCGAACGCGCTCGTGCTGTGGGAGGCGCAGTTCGGCGATTTCGCCAATGGCGCGCAGATCATGTTCGACCAGTTCGTCAACTCGGGCGAGAGCAAATGGCTGCGGATGTCGGGCCTCGTCTGCCTGCTGCCGCACGGCTTCGAGGGCCAGGGGCCGGAGCATTCGTCGGCCCGCCTCGAACGCTTCCTGCAACTTTCCGCGCAGGAAAACTGGATCGTCGCCAACTGCTCGACGCCCTCCAACTACTTCCACATCCTGCGCCGCCAGCTTCACCGCAACTTCCGCAAGCCGCTGATCCTGATGACGCCGAAGTCGCTCCTGCGCCACCCGATGTGCATCAGCGGGACGGAAGACTTCACCGACGGCTCCACCTTCCACCGCGTGCTGTGGGACGACGCGCAGAAGGGCAACTCGGCGACCGAACTGCTCCCCGACAACCGGATCAGGCGCGTCGTCATGTGCGCGGGCAAGGTCTACTTCGACCTTCTCGCCGAACGCGACGCCCGCGGCCTGACCGACACCTACCTGATGCGCGTCGAACAGCTCTACCCCGTGCCCACGAAATCCCTGATCGCCGAGATGTCCCGTTTCCGCGATGCCACCTTCGTCTGGTGCCAGGAAGAGCCGAAGAACCAGGGTGCCTGGGGCTTCATCGAACCCAACCTCGAATGGGTCATGGCCCAGGCCCAGACCGCGCAGAAGCGCGTGGCCTTCGCCGGCCGGTCCGCCAGCGCCTCGCCCGCCACGGGCCTCGCGTCGAAACACAAGGCCGAACAGGACGCGCTCGTGAACGACGCGCTGACGATGGAGATTGCACGATGACCGACGTGATGGTGCCCGCGCTTGGCGAAAGCGTGTCCGAGGCGACGGTCAGCACCTGGTTCAAGAAGCCCGGCGATACGGTCGCGGTCGACGAGATGCTCTGCGAACTCGAGACCGACAAGGTCAGCGTGGAGGTCCCCTCGCCCGTCGCGGGAACGCTCGCCGAAATCCTCGCGCCCGAAGGGTCGACGGTGGCGGCAAACGCGCGGCTCGCCATCGTGACCGAAGGCGCGTCGGCGGGCGACCGCGCCCCGGCGAAGGCCGGGGCCTCCCCCGCCCCCGCGGAACCCCGCGCCCCGGCGCAGGCCGGGGCCTCCCCCGCCCCCACCGAACCCCGCGCCCCGGCGCAGGCCGGGGCCTCCCCCGCCCCCGATGCGCAAACGCCGGCCACCGAAGACCCCAGGATCGCCGCCGCCGCAGCACTCGGCAGCCCCGGTGCCGGCAACGAACAGATCGCCCCCCGCACCGACATCGCGGACGCGCCCTCGGCGAAGAAGGCCATGGCCGAGGCGGGCCTCTCCCGCGACCAGGTCACGGGCACCGGCCGCGACGGGCGGGTGATGAAGGACGACGTGGCCCGCGCCGTCGCCGCCCCCCAGGAACCACGCACCCCGGCGCAGGTGCCGTCCGGCACCCCGGCGCAGGTGCCGTCAGGCACCCCGGCGCAGGCCGGGGCCCCGCAAGCGCCGACCATCCCCTGCGCCCCCATCCCCGCCGAGGACGCCGCGCGCGAGGAGCGCGTCCGCATGACCCGCCTGCGCGCCACCATCGCCCGCCGCCTGAAGGACGCGCAGAACACCGCCGCGATGCTGACGACCTACAACGAGGTCGACATGTCCGCCGTCATGGACCTGCGCGCCGCCTACAAGGACCCCTTCGAGAAGAAGCACGGCGTCAAGCTCGGCTTCATGTCCTTCTTCGTGAAGGCCTGCTGCCACGCGCTGGCCGAGGTCCCCGAGGTCAACGCCGAGATCGACGGCGGCGACGTCGTCTACAAGCGCTACGTCCACATGGGCGTCGCCGTCGGCACGCCGTCGGGCCTCGTCGTCCCCGTGGTCCGCGACGCCGACCGCCTGTCCTTCGCCGAGATCGAGAAGAAGATCGCCGAACTCGGAACCCGCGCCCGCGACGGCAAGCTCTCCATGGCCGAAATGGCCGGCGGCAGCTTCACCATCTCGAACGGCGGCGTCTACGGCAGCCTGATGAGCTCGCCCATCCTCAACCCCCCGCAATCCGGCATCCTCGGCATGCACAAGATCCAGGACCGCCCGGTCGTGGTCGCGGGCCAGATCGTCATCCGCCCGATGATGTATCTGGCGCTCAGCTACGACCACCGGATCGTGGACGGGAAGGGGGCGGTGACGTTCCTCGTGCGCGTGAAGGAGGCGCTGGAGGATCCGCGGCGGTTGTTGATGGATTTGTGAGGGCAAGAGGTTCACGAAGACCGCTTCCAGGCGCAACCGTGGCACAGCGTGCGGCGCTGGAAGCCCCGGCCTCGAGCCGGGGCCTATGCCTCAACGCTACGCCACACCAGAGAAAGAGGTCCCGGATCAGGTCCGGGACGCGAAGCACCCGGCTCAACCCGCTCGCCAGACCCCGACACCGCCTTGAGTGAACCCATGCACCTCCTCGTCCACCTCACCACCGCCGATTACCCCAGCTGGAAATCCGCCTTCGACGCGAGCCCGGAGAATCTCGGCCTCACCCTCATGCAGCTCTGGCGCGACGCCACCGACGCCACCAGACTGACCGCCCTCTTCGAGGTCCACGACCGCAAGGGCGCCGAGGACTGGCTCCTCCGCCAGCGCGCCCATGCGACGGCCGTCGACCCCCACTGGCTCCGGACCGCCTGACCCCCTCGCGGTGCCAGAACGGAAGACGCCTGCCATACGCATGGAAGACGCCCGGAAGACAGGTTACCTTTTGCGGAATCCCCTGACTCCAACCCCTTGCCGCGCGGCCTTCGCATGACCCCCGAACTGACCGTCCTCGCCCTCGCCGGCCTCCTCCAGGCGGTCCAATACGTCCTGATGGCCGTCCCCGCGAACCTGGAGCTCGGCCCCGCCAAGACCCTCTCGCCCCGCGACCCCGCCCGCCTCGGCAAGCCGCTGATCGAGCAGGTTTCGCCCGGAACGGGTCGCCTCTTCCGCGCGCTGAACAACCATTTCGAGGCGCTGATCCTCTTCACCCTCGCCGTCACCGTGGTCAGCCTGTCGGGCGAAAACTCAATCTTCACGGCCATTTGCGCCTGGGTTTACCTTGCCGCGCGAATCCTTTACGTCCCTGCCTACTGGCTGGGCCTCGTGCCGTGGCGGTCCGTCGTCTGGGCCATCGGCTTTACCGCGACGGTCCTGATGATCCTCGCCGCCCTCCTCTGACCCGGAGCTGTTCATGGCCGACTTCGACACGATCATCATCGGCGCCGGCCCCGGCGGCTACGTCGCGGCGATCCGCGCCGCCCAGCTGGGGCAGAAGGTGGCGGTCGTCGAAGGCCGCGCGACGCTCGGCGGCACCTGCCTCAACGTCGGCTGCATCCCGTCGAAGGCGCTCCTCCACGCCACCCATAACCTCCACGAATCGCAGCATAATTTCGCCAAGATGGGCCTGATCGGACCCGCGCCCACGGTCGACTGGGACCGCATGCGCGCCTACAAGGACGACACCGTCGCGCAGAATACCAAGGGCATCGAGTTCCTGTTCAAGAAGAACAGGATCACCTGGATCAAGGGCTGGGCGACGCTCGCCGCCCCCGGCCAGGTCCGCGTCGGCGAGGACACCCACGGCGCGAAAAACATCGTGATCGCAACGGGTTCCGAGCCGGCCCCTCTGCCGGGCATCACGGTCGACGAGGAGACGATCGTCACCTCCACCGGCGCGCTGGCGCTGGGGCGCATCCCCGCGACGATGGTGGTGATCGGCGCGGGGGTCATCGGGCTCGAGATGGGGTCGGTCTACGCCCGGCTCGGCACGAAGGTGACCGTGGTCGAATACCTCGACCACATCACCCCCGGGATGGACGGCGAGATCGCCAGGGCCTTCCAGAAGATGCTGCGGAAACAGGGGCTTGCCTTCATTCTCGGCGCGGCGGTCCAGTCCGCAGGCGATGGCCGGGTCACCTACCGGCTCCGCAAGGACGGCACCGAGGCGACCCTCCCGGCCGAGGTCACGCTGGTCGCCACCGGCCGGCGGCCCTTCACCGGCGGGCTGGGGCTGGAGGCCCTGGGTGTCGCCGTGACGCCCAAGGGCCAGGTCGTCACCGACGGCCATTTCCGCACCAATGTCCCCGGCCTCTACGCCATCGGCGACGTGGTGGTCGGCCCGATGCTCGCCCACAAGGCCGAGGACGAGGGCATGGCGGTGGCCGAGATCATCGCCGGCCGCGCGGGGCATGTGAACCCTGACGTGATCCCCTCGGTCATCTACACCACGCCCGAGGTCGCGAGCGTCGGCCGGACCGAGGAAATGCTGAAGGAGCAAGGGGTTGGCTACAAGGCGGGCCGCTTCCCCTTCATGGGCAACGCGCGGGCCAAGGCAGTCTTCCAGGGCGACGGCTTCGTCAAGATCCTCGCCGATGCCGCGACCGACCGCATCCTCGGCGCGCATATCCTCGGGCCGATGGCGGGCGACCTGATCCACGAGGTCTGCGTCGCGATGGAGTTCGGGGCCGCGGCCCAGGACCTCGCGCTGACCTGCCACGCCCACCCGACCTTCAGCGAGGCGGTCCGCGAGGCGGCGCTCGCCTGCGGCGACGGGGCGATCCACGCCTGACGGCGCCGTCCCTTGCAGCGGCCCGCGGCACGGCAGCCAGCCGCGGATGTCGGGCCCGACCCTCGATGCCATGTCCGAAAACTGCAAGCCGGAGCCGGTTCCTGTCGCGAATCTGCGAGGAACTGTTTGAAAAGTGACCGCATCCCGCGGGATGCGCCGTCAGGCGGCGACCGGCACGGCCAGCCTGGCGATGTCGGCCATGATGCGGTTCAGGTCGAAGTCGCGCGGCGTATAGACCGCAGCCACCCCGGCGGCGCGCAGCGCGCGGGCGTCGGCGTCGGGGATGATTCCGCCGACGATCACCGGCACCGCCAGCCCCGCCGCGCCGAGGCCCGCCATGACCTGCGCCACCGCCTCGAGGTGCGACCCCGACAGCACCGACAGGCCGAGCACGTGCGGCCGCACCGCGGCCACCTCGGCCACGATCTGCGCAGGCGTCAGGCGGATGCCCGGGTAGGCGATCTCCATCCCCGCGTCGCGGGCGCGGGCGGCGATCTGCTCGGCCCCGTTGGAGTGGCCGTCGAGCCCGGGCTTGCCCATCATGAAGCGCAGCCGCCGCCCCAGACGCGCGCTCGCGGCATCGACGACGGCGCGCACCTCCTCCAGCCCCTCGGTGCGGTTCGACGGGTGCGGCGAGACGCCGGTGGGCGCGCGGTATTCGCCGAAGGCCGCGCGGACCACGTCGCCCCATTCGCCGGTCGTGACGCCGGCCGTGGCGCAGGCGATCGAGGGCGGCATGATGTTGGCCCCGGTCGCCGCCGCCTGCCGCAGCGCGGCCAGCGCCGCCGCGACCGCGGCCGGGTCGCGGGCCGCGCGCCAGGCCCGCAGGCGGGCCGTCTGGTCGGCCTCGGCCTGCGGGTCCGCCCGCATCACCGACCCCTCCCCGGTCGCAAGCGGGCTGGCCTCGCCGTCGGTCCAGCGGTTGACGCCGACCACCACCGTCTCGCCCGACTCGATGCGCCGGATGCGGTCGCCGCCCGCCTCCACCAGCCGGGCCTTCATGTGCGCGATGGCCGCGACGGCCCCGCCCAGCGCGTCGATCTGCGCCAACTCCGCCCGCGCGGCGTCCTTCAGGCCCGCGACCTTCGCCGCCACCGCCGGGTTGCCGTCGAAGAGGTCGCCGAACTCCAGGAGGTCGCTCTCGTAGGCGAGGATCTGCTGCATCCGCAGCGACCACTGCTGGTCCCAGGGCCTTGGCAGGCCGAGCGCCTCGTTCCAGGCGGGAAGCTGGACGGCGCGGGCGCGGGCGGCCTTCGACAGGGTGACCGCGAGCATTTCCAGCAGGATGCGCGCGACGTTGTTCTCGGGCTGCTGCTCGGTCAGGCCGAGGCTGTTGACCTGGACGCCATAGCGCAGGCGGCGGTGGCGGGCGTCGGCGACCCCGTAGCGGTCGCGCGCGATCTCGTCCCACATCTCCGCGAAGGCGCGCATCTTGCACATCTCGGTCACGAAGCGGATGCCCGCGTTCACGAAAAAGCTGATGCGCCCGACCATCGCGGGGAAGTCCTGCGCCGGAACCTTGGACCGCAGGTCGTCGAGCACCGCCTGCGCGGTCGCCAGGGCATAGGCAAGCTCCAGCTCGGGCGTCGCCCCGGCCTCCTGCAGGTGGTAGCTGCAGACGTTCATCGGGTTCCACTTCGGCATCGCGGTCGCGCACCAGGCGGCCACGTCGGTCGTCATCCGCAGGGACGGCGCGGGCGGGCAGATGAAGGTGCCGCGGCTGAGGTATTCCTTGACGATGTCGTTCTGCACGGTCCCCTGCAGCGCCGCGATGTCCGCCCCCTGCTCGACGGCCACGGCGACATACAGCGCGAGCAACCAGGGCGCCGTCGCGTTGATCGTCATCGAGGTGTTCGTCGCGGCCAGCGGGATCGCGTCGAACAGCGCCCGCATGTCGCCGAGGTGGCAGACCGGCACGCCGACCTTGCCGACCTCGCCCTGGGCAAGGGGATGGTCGCTGTCGTAGCCGACCTGCGTCGGCAGGTCGAAGGCGACCGACAGGCCGGTCTGCCCGCGGCCGAGATTCGCCCGGAACAGCGCGTTCGATGCGGCGGCCGTGGAATGGCCGGCATAGGTGCGAAAGAGCCAGGGCTGGTCGGGCATCGTTCCTTCCGCGCAACGATATTGCGTTCGACCGCGATATGACGGCAGCAATGTTTCGCTGTAAAGCATCGCATCACGCCAGCGTGATTTTCGCTTGCCGCAAGGTCCGGATGCCGCTTACCCTGCGGCGGCTTGCCATTGCCACGGGGATTTTCCATGCCGAAGACGATTGCCGCCCTCCTGCTCGCCGCCGCCGTGCTGCCGCTGGCCGCCGCGGCACAGGACCGGACGATGACCATCGTGAACGAAACCGGCGTCACGATGAACAACTTCTACGCCACCAACACCGGCAACAAGAACTGGGGCGAGGACTGGCTCGGATCGCAGCAGATGCCGTCGGGGTCGCAGATGACGGTCGATTTCAACGACATGACCGGCTACTGCATGTTCGACTTCCGCGCGATCTTCGTCGACGGGGACGAGCTGATCGACAAGGTGAACGTCTGCGAGATCGGGACCTACACATACCAGTGACGCCCGGCTAGCCTGCCGCCCATGACGGTGACCCTGCCGCTGTGGGCGGTCGTTCTGATCCTCGTGCTGGCGGGCCTCGCGGCGCTCGACCGGGTGCTGGTGCCCTCGGTCCGCTGGGTGCTGCGGCGCCGGATGGAGCGGGCGGTGGCGCGGCTGAACACGCGGCTGCAGCGGCCGATCGAGCCCTTCCGCCTCGCCGCCCGGCACGACCTGATCGTGCGGCTGGCCTACGACCCGGTGGTGACGGCGGCGGCGGCGCAGCACGCTCGGGCGACCGGCATCCCGCCGCAGGTCGCGTTCCAGGAGGCGCGGGACTACGCGCGCGAGATCGTGCCGGCCTTTTCCGCCACGGTCTACTTCGGCATCGCCATCCGCGCCGCCCGGCGGATCAGCCGCGCCTTCTACCGCGTGCGGGTGGGCCGGCTCGACGCCGCGCTGCGGGGGATCGACCCCGAGGCGACGGTCATCTTCGTGATGAACCACCGCAGCAACATGGATTACGTGCTGGTCACATGGCTCGTCGCAGGGCGGTCGGCGATCGCCTATGCGGTGGGCGAATGGGCCCGCGTCTGGCCGCTGTCGGCGATGATCCGGGCGATGGGGGCCTACTTCATCCGCCGCGGCAGCCGCAACACGCTGTATCGCCGGGTGCTGGCGCGGCACGTCCAGATGCTGGCGGCCGAGGGCACGACGCAGGCGATCTTTCCCGAAGGCGGGCTGTCGCTCGACGGGCGGGTGGGGCCGGCGAAGCTGGGCCTGCTGTCCTATGTGGTGGAAGGCTTCGATGCCGCCGGACGCGACGTGGTCTTCGTGCCCGTGGGCCTCGCCTACGACCGGGTGTTCGAGGACCGCGTGCTGATCGGGGCCGTCGCGCCGGGCGGGCGGCGGTTCCGGGCGCGGCCCGTGGCGGCGATGGGGTTCCTGCTGCGGCTGTGGCTGCGGTCGCTGCGCGGGCGATACAGGGGGCTCGGCACCGCCGCCGCCGGGTTCGGCACCCCGGTGTCGCTGCGCACGCATCTGGCGGGCGGGGGCACGGTCACCACCCTGGGGGAGACGCTGATGGACGCGATCACCCGCGCCGTCCCCATCCTGCCCGTGCCGCTGGTGGCCGCCGTGCTGGAGGGCGGTCCCGTCCCGCGCCCCGACCTCGCCCCGCGGATGCAGGCGCTGGCCGACCGGCTGGTCGCGGTCGGCGCGGTGCTGAAGCTGCCGCCGCAGGGCATCGCCGCGGCGGTGGACGAGGGGCTGGGGCCGCTGGTCGAACGCGGCGCGGTCGCCGACCGCGACGGGGCCTGGCAGGTGCAGGACGGGGCGCTGGTCGGCTTCTACGCGGCGGCGGTCCGCCAGCGGCTCGACGCCGCAACGCCGCAGACATAATATTGCGCCAGATAAGCCTTTCGTATTGCTTTCTTGCGTTTCCGGTGTATCTCGCGGGGATCAGCCCGAGGAGAACCCCATGGCGCGCGACACCCAGACCGGCATCGCCCCCTACGACGCGCCGGTGAAGGACCTCTACGCGATGGGCGAGATGCCGCCGCTCGGCCACGTCCCGGCGCGGATGCACGCCTGGGTCCTGCGCCGCGAGCGCCACGGGCCGCCCGACACCGCCCTGCTGCGCGAGATCGTCGAGGTGCCCGCGATCGACCCCTACGAGGTGCTGGTCCTGGTGATGGCCGCGGGCGTCAACTACAACGGCGTCTGGGCCTGCCTCGGCCAGCCCGTCAGCGTGTTCGACGGCCACCGGGCCCCTTACGCGATCATCGGGTCGGACGCCGCCGGGGTCGTCTGGAAGGTGGGCGAGAAGGTCAGGCGCTGGAAGGTCGGGGACGAGGTCGTGATCCACTGCAACCAGGACGACGGCGACGACGAGGAGTGCAACGGCGGCGACCCGATGTTCTCGCCGAGCCAGCGCATCTACGGCTACGAATCCCCCGACGGCAGCTTCGCCCAGTTCACCCGCGTGCAGGCGCAGCAGCTGATGCCGCGGCCGAAGCACCTGACCTGGGAGGAGTCCGCCTGCTACACCCTGACGCTGGCGACGGCCTGGCGGATGCTCTTCGGCCACAAGCCGCACGAGCTGCGCCCCGGGCAGAACGTGCTGGTCTGGGGCGCCTCGGGCGGCCTCGGCTCCTACGCGATCCAGCTTGCGAACACCGCCGGGGCGAACGCGATCGGCGTCATCTCGGACGAGGACAAGCGCGACTTCGTCATGGGCCTCGGCGCGCGGGGGGTCATCAACCGCAAGGACTTTGCCTGCTGGGGCCAGATGCCGCCGGTGAACTCACCCGAATACCGGACATGGACCAGCGAGGTGCGCAGGTTCGGCAAGGCGATCTGGGACATCGCAGGCCGCGGCGTGAACCCCGACATCGTGTTCGAGCACCCCGGCGAGCAGACCTTCCCGGTGTCGACCTTCGTGGTGAAACGCGGCGGCATGGTGGTGATCTGCGCGGGCACCACCGGCTTCAACCTGACGCTCGACGCCCGCTACCTGTGGATGCACCAGAAGCGCGTCCAGGGCAGCCACTTCGCCAACCTGAAACAGGCGAGCGCGGCCAACCAGCTGATGCTGGACCGGCGGCTCGACCCCTGCCTGTCGGAGGTGTTTCCCTGGGAGGACATCCCGGCCGCCCACATGAAGATGCTGCGCGGGGTGCACAAGCCGGGGAACATGGGGGTGCTGGTAGGGGCCCCGAGGGCGGGGTTGAGGACGTTCGGGGATGTGGTGGAGGGGGGCAAGATCTACGATTGAACTGTCTTCTTGGGTCTGCCAGAAGCAGATATCAGGAGACGGACATGCCAAGTATAGATACAGGCGCTGCGTACATCGGCTCAATCCTTCGGGATGGAAAGCCATATTTGGTTCCTAAGTACCAGCGCGACTATAGCTGGACGAGCGACGAGACGGAACAACTTTGGGAAGATATCTTTCGAGCAATCAACGAAAAGCAGAATACATACTTCATTGGCTCAATAGTCATTAATGATGGCAACTCGGCGGCCTACGAGGTTATTGATGGACAACAGCGCCTGACGACTATATCGGTCATGCTTTGCGCATTACGCGACTATGCAAAAGTCACAGGGCAGCAGAAACTTGCGGAACGGCTGGAGAGCGACTTCCTAGGCAAGTTCGACTATAGTACGCAAGAAACAGTTCCGAAGCTGACGCTCAACATTAACAACCGGACATATTTCAACGAGAAGATAGTAAACAACGTTGGAATAGAGGGCCTCAAGCAAGACACGCGAGCTCGGAATGTTACAAACTCGAACAAACTTCTGGCGAAGAGCTACCTCTTTTTCAGAGACATGATCGACGCACGAGTTTCCACTGGAACATCTCTGCAAGATTTTGTCCAGCAAGTGGTGGAGGCACTGGATGATATTGTTCAAGTGATCAAGATAACCGTAAAGGATGATTATGATGCTTATATGCTATTTGAGACATTGAATGATCGTGGCTTGGCGTTGTCAGTAGCTGACTTACTGAAAAACTATTTATTTTCGAAGGCGGATGATCGCATCGAAGAAGTTCAGAGCAACTGGGCATTAATGAGCCAGAGCTTAGGTAAGCTTGAACTGAAGCGGTTTCTACGCCATGTTTGGCTTTCCAAGCATGGCATCGTGCGAGATAAAGAGCTTTTTCAAAAGATTAAGGCCAGATACAGCAATAAGAATCAAGTTCTTTCCCTATCCAAGGAGCTCCGAGATTCTGCTGAGCTTTATGCCGCCTTAAGCGACTCGCAAGCCTCCATTTGGTCAATGTTTGATGAGCCACAGCGAGGCAAGGTAAGTGATGCGATCGAGGAATTGAAGCTTTTTGGCGTGAACCAGTACAATCCGTTGCTTCTTGCAACTCTTGAGGCGCGGCATGAAATCTTCCTATCGGTTTTGCGTGCTGTTGTGGCTTTTGCATTCCGCTACAGCATCATCTTAGGGGCTGGCACGGGCAACATCGAGAAGACTTTCACTAACGCCGCATTGTATGTTCGGAACAACCCGACTTGTACCGACAAGGATGTTTTTGCCAGGTTCGAATCTCTGTATCCCAAGGATATCGTCTTCGTTGACGCGTTTTCAAAGAAGTCATTTGATGTATCAGCGATGGCTAGGCATATTCTGCGCCGCATCAATGACGACTGGGAAGCAGCAAGTGGCTTAGTCGTAAATCGAAAGGCCGACGTGGTGAATCTGGAGCACATACTTCCTCAAAGGTACAATGCCGCAGACTGGTTGAGCTTTAGTGACGATGTGACTGAGGTTTCGGAGTATGTCAGCCGTTTAGGAAATATGACTCTTCTATTGTCTGGACTAAATAGTCGGGTATCGAACTCGTCATTTCAAGCGAAGCTGTCTCACTACAGTAAGTCTCAGCCTATGAAGATTTCCGAAGATGTATTCGGTAAAGCTGAGTGGAAGAAAGCTGACGTTGAGGAACGTCAAGCAATGCTTGCGAATAGGGCTGCCGGAATCTGGAAAGTTGAATTCAGTTAAACCAACCGCGCCCCCTCCACCGCCGCCCTGACGAAATCCGCGAACAGCGGATGCGGCGCGAAGGGTTTTGACTTCAGCTCCGGGTGGAACTGCACGCCGATGAACCACGGGTGCCCCTTCACTTCCACGATCTCCGGCAGCCTCCCGTCGGGGGACATGCCGGAGAACGACAGGCCGCAGGCCTCGAGCCGGTCGCGATACCCCACGTCCACCTCATACCGGTGCCGGTGGCGTTCCTCGATCACCGTCGCGCCGTAGACGGCGGCCACGCGCGAGCCCTCCTTCAGCACCGCGGTATAGGCCCCGAGCCGCATCGTGCCGCCCTTCTTGTCCTCGACCGTGCGCTGGACGGTGTGGTTGCCCTGGACCCATTCCTTCAGGTGGTAGACGACGGGCGTGAAGCGACGCCCGCCGGCCTCGTGGTCGAACTCCTCGGACCCCGCGTCGGCCAGGCCCACGAGGTTGCGCGAGGCCTCGATCACCGCCATCTGCATCCCCAGGCAGATGCCGAGATAGGGCACCCCCTTTTCCCGCGCGAAGCGGGCGGCGCGGATCTTGCCCTCGGTCCCGCGCTCGCCGAAGCCGCCGGGCACCAGGATCGCGTGGAAGCCCGACAGATACGGGCCGGGGTCCTCGCGCTCGAAGATCTCGGCGTCGATCCATTCGGCGCGCACGCGGGTGCGGTTGGCCATGCCGCCGTGGGTCAGCGCCTCGGCGATGGACTTGTAGGCGTCCTCGAGCTGGGTGTATTTCCCCACCACCGCCACCCGCACCTCGCCCTCGGCGTGGGTCAGGCGGTCCATCACGTCCTCCCACCGGGCGAGGTTCGGCCGGGGCGCGGGGCTGATCCCGAAGGCGTCGAGCACGGCCTGGTCCAGCCCCGCGCGGTGGTAGGCGAGCGGCGCCTCGTAGATCGTCTTCAGGTCATAGGCCGGGATCACCGCGTCGCGCCGGACGTTGCAGAACAGCGCGATCTTCTCGCGCTCCTTGTCGGGGATCGGGTGTTCGGACCGGCAGACGAGCACGTCGGGGGCAAGGCCGATGCTCTGCAGCTCCTTGACCGAATGCTGGGTCGGCTTGGTCTTCAGCTCGCCGCTCGCGGCAAGGTAGGGCAGCAGCGTCAGGTGCATCAGGATCGACTGGCCGCGGGGGCGTTCGTGGATGAACTGGCGGATCGCCTCGAAGAAGGGCAGGCCCTCGATGTCGCCGACGGTGCCGCCGATCTCGCACAGCATGAAGTCGACCTCATGCTCGCCGATGCGCAGGAACTCCTTGATCTCGTTGGTAACGTGGGGGATCACCTGGATGGTTTTCCCCAGGTAGTCGCCTCGCCGCTCCTTCTCCAGCACGTTGGAGTAGATGCGCCCCGACGAGATGCTGTCGGACTGGCGGGCGCTGACGCCGGTGAAGCGTTCGTAATGGCCGAGGTCGAGGTCCGTCTCGGCCCCGTCGTCGGTCACGAAGACCTCGCCGTGCTCGAAGGGCGACATCGTGCCGGGGTCGACGTTCAGGTAGGGGTCGAGCTTGCGCAGCCGCACCGTGAAGCCGCGCGCCTGGAGCAGCGCGCCCAGCGCGGCGGACGCGAGGCCCTTGCCGAGCGACGACACGACGCCCCCGGTGATGAAGATGTAGCGCGCCATGAAAGCCCCCGTGCGGCGGGATTCGGGCCACGGCCGAATCGCAGGATCACGGGATTCGACGCTTACGCCAAACCCCGGCGCGCCGCAACATCAAGCGGGCGACGCAAGGCGCGACGCAAGGACTAGGGGTTTGCCGCCGGAGCCGCCGGAGCCGCCGGAGCCTCCGGGGTCGCGGGCGGAGCCGCGGGGGCCTCGGCCGCCGGAGGTGCGGCCGGCGCGTCGGCCGGGGGCGGCAGCAGGTCGCCCCCCAGCGGCGAGGGCGCGGGGGTCGCGGGGGCCGGCAGCTCCACCCCGATCTGGTCGGTCAGCGACGCGCCTGCGCTGTCCGCCGCCGCGAGGATCGTCAGGATGATCGATGTCGCGATGAACATCGCGGCGAGGATCCACGTCGCCCGCGTCATCGCGTTGGCGGCACCCCGCGCGGTCATCACGTTCGATGACCCGCCCATGCCCAGGCCACCGCCCTCGGACCGCTGCATCAGCACCACGCCGGTCAGCAGAAGGGCGAGGATCAGGTGGATGGCGAGGACGACGTTTTCCATGGAACCCCGGGGCCGTTTGGCGGTCATTTAGGCAACCCCGGCCGGGCGTGCAAGCCGGAATGGGCGTTCCCTTCACCTGCCGCCCGCGCTATGCCGCCCCCGGGTTTGACGGGAGCGTGTCATGGCCAACGTGGTGGTCGTCGGACTGCAGTGGGGCGACGAGGGCAAGGGCAAGATCGTCGACTGGCTGTCCGAACGCGCCGACGTGATCGCGCGGTTCCAGGGCGGGCACAACGCGGGCCACACGCTGGTGATCGGCGGGACAACCTACAAGCTGTCGCTGCTGCCCTCGGGCGTGGTGCGCGGCAAGCCGAGCGTGATCGGCAACGGTGTCGTGCTCGACCCCTGGGCGCTTCTGGCCGAGATCGACCGGCTGGCCGGGCAGGGGGTGCGCGTCTCGCCCGACACGCTGATGATCGCCGAGAACACGCCGCTGATCCTGCCGCTGCACGGCGAGCTCGACCGCGCCCGCGAAGGCCAGGTCGGCACGGCGCGGATCGGCACCACGGGGCGCGGCATCGGCCCGGCCTACGAGGACAAGGTCGGGCGGCGCAGCCTGCGGCTCGCCGATCTCGCCGATGCGGCGACGCTGGACCTGCGGCTCGACCGGCTGCTCGTGCATCACGACGCGCTGCGGGCGGGGCTGGGGCTGCCGGCCGTCGACCGTGCGGCGCTGAAGGCGGCGCTTGCCGAGGTCGCGCCGCAGGTCCTGCGCTTTGCCCGGCCGGTCTGGCGCGAGATGGACCAGGCGCGGCGGGCGGGCAAGCGCATCCTGTTCGAGGGCGCGCAGGGGGCGCTGCTCGACATCGACTTCGGCACCTATCCCTTCGTCACCTCGTCGAACACGCTGGCCGGGATGGCGGCGACGGGCACGGGCCTCGGTCCCACGGCGGTGGGCTTCGTGCTGGGGATCGTGAAGGCCTACACGACGCGCGTGGGCGAGGGGCCGTTCCCGACCGAACTGCACGACGCCGACGGCGAGCGGCTCGGCGAACGCGGGCGCGAGTTCGGCACGGTCACGGGCCGCAAGCGCCGCTGCGGCTGGTTCGACGCGGCCCTGGTGCGGCAGACCTGCGCGACGAGCGGCGTCAGCGGGATCGCGCTGACCAAGCTCGACGTGCTCGACGGGTTCGAGACGCTGCGCATCTGCACGGGATACGTGCTCGACGGACGGCGGCTCGACGACCTGCCCGCCGCCGCGAACCTGCAGGCCCGGGTCACGCCGGTCTACGAGGAGATGCCCGGCTGGGCCGGGACGACCGCCGGTGCCCGCGCCTGGGCCGACCTTCCCGCGGCCGCGGTCGCCTACGTCCGCCGGATCGAGGACCTGATCCGCTGCCCCGTCGCGCTCCTGTCGACCTCGCCCGAGCGCGACGACACGATCCTGGTCACCGACCCCTTCGCGGACTGACGCCCGAGGGGGGCTCGCGGCCGACCTTCGCGGAAGGGGTCCGCAGGAATGGCGCGTCCCGGGCCGGACCCGCCGCGCCGCCGGAACGGCGGAGGCCCCGGATCGGGTCCGGGGCGGGTGGGCCCTTGCGGAAGGGGTCCGCGGGAACGGTCCGTCCCGGGCCGGACCCGCGACCTCTCTCGACCCGCCGCGCCGCCGGAAGGGCGGAGTCCCCGGATCGGCCGAGTCGGGGACCGCCCCGCACCCTGCGGCCCGGCCCTGTTGCCCTGCGGCGCTCCTGCGCCTATGTGCGGCGGGTCCGGCACCGGGCCGGGGGTTGGCGAGGCACCATGTCCCTGTCGTGGAAATCGCGGCGCAGGCTGTCGCTTGTGGTCCTGCTGGTCGGGCTGCCGCTCTACATCGCGACCGCGCTCTACCTCGTGTCGCTGTTCGACCGGCCACCGATCCTGGTCGAGCTTGCGGTCTACGTCGGGCTGGGGATCCTCTGGGCGCTGCCGTTCCGGGCGGTGTTCCGCGGCGTCGGGCGCGATGACCCCGATGCGGCACGAAAGGCGGAAGGGCCGGGCCCTTCCGCCTGACGGCGGGGCTGCTGGCAGCGGCAGCCCGCTGTCCCTATCCGGCGAGCTTGCGCGCCTCGGCCAGGAAACGCGAGCTTTGCGTCACGCTGAAGCGGCCGCGCGTCACCTTGACGATGCGCCCCTCGCGCAAAAGCGCGCCGAAGCTGCGCAGGCCGTCCTCGCGGACAAGCTCGCCCGTGGCGGTTTCGACCTGGCGCATCAGTTGCGGCCGGGTGAACTGGTCGCGCCCCTCCACCGCGGCGGCATAGGCGGCGGCGGCCTCGATCAGGTCGGGCAGGGCATGCGCGCCCACGTTCTCGGCGAACTCGGCGAAGCCGCGGACATCGGCGAAGATGTTGTCCACCGGCCCGCCCTCGTCCTCCTCGAGCAGCGCGGCGGCGGCGGCGCCGGCGATGCGGCGGGGGCGGACCGGCGCGACGGGTGCGACGGGCGCCGCGGCGGGGGTCGCCGCCGGCTGCGGCCGGTCGATCCGCTGCGACGACACGAGCACCAGCGGCGCGGCCCGCTCGCCCTCGTCCGGGGTGCCTTCGGGGCGGCGGGGACGGACCACGCGGGCGAGGTCGTCGCGGTAGGCCTCGGTCCGGGTCTCCTCGCGTTCCTCGGTGCGGGGGCGGCCGAAGCGCAGGCGTTCGGCGACGGTCGCGGCCACCGCGGCCTTCAGGTGGGCGATGGCCGACAGGCGGCGGCGGTTCTCCGGCACCGCCATCTCGGTCCGGGTCTGCTCCATCAGGCGCGAGACGGCGGTTTCCTCGACCGGCGCGGGGGACCGTGCCGCGTCGGCCGCAGGCGGAGGTTCGGCATCGCGCAGGATCGCCGACAGCGCTGTGGCGAGCGCTGCGTCATCGGCGGGCGCACCCGGTGCGGCGTCGTCACGAGCGGCTCCGGCGTGGGCTTCCGCGTGGGCCTCGGCGACCGGCGGGGGCGGGGCTGCGGCCGCGTCGGGGGCCGCATCTGCAACAGGCCCGTCCGCGGCGACGGGGGCGGGTGCGGGCGCGGCGGCGCGGCGGACGCGGACGACCCGGGCCCGGGCGCGCAGCGCCTTTTCGGCGAGCGCGGCGGGGGCCCCGGCGGCGTCGAGCGGTTCGGCGGCCGGTCCGGCGGCCGAAGCGGCGACCGTCCCGGGGGACGTGTCGGGGACCGTGTCGGGGACCGTCTCGGGAGCCGTGTCGGGCGCCGTCTCGGCAACCGTGTCGGGGGCGGCCGCGACCGCATCGGCCGGGTCCGGTGCCGCCACGGCCACATCGGGCCGATCGACGGGGGCGGCCTCCGCCGCGGCGACCCCGGCCTCGGGCCGGTCGGCTTCGGACCGTGATTCGGCCAGGCCGGCGTCCGGCAGGCCGGCCTCGGGCAGGCCGGCCTCGGCCAGGCGGGCTTCGGCCAGGCGGGCTTCCGGCAGGCGGGCTTCGGCCAGGGGGGCCTCGCGCGCGGCGGGCGCCTCGAGGGGGTCGAAGAACAGCGGGTCGTCGACCTCGGCCACGATCTCGTCGTCGGGGAAGACCGGGACCTGCGAGGTCCGGGCCGCCTGCGGTGCGCCGTCGTCGCCGGGGCCGGTCACGATGCCGTCCCGGTCGGCCTGTCCGGCTGCCACCGCCGCGTCCCCGGCCGGGGCCCGGACCTCGGGCGCGGGCGCCTCCGGCGTGGCCAGGGCGATGTGGCGATCGAGGTCCGCCGTCGCGTGCTCCGCCGGTGCGGCCGGGATCGGGGCGGCGTCCTGCGGGCCGGTGTCGTCGGGGTCGGCAGCCACCGTCGTCGCCGCCTCATCCTCCGCCCCGCCGGACGCGGGGGCGGGCTCGGCGGCGAAGAGCGCGGCGAGATCGGACCGTTCCGGCGCGTCCTCGTCCTCGACATAGCGGGCCGCGGCGGCCGCTTCGGCCTCGGCCACCGCCGCGCGGATGCGGGCGAGGCGGGCGGCGACGCCGTCGGGCATGTCGGTCGCGTCGGCCAGCGCGGGAGCCGGGGTCGCGGCGTCCGCGGGGACGGCGACCGGCACCGCCACGGCCGCGGAGGGCAGGTGCGCGCCCGGCTCCGCCGCGCGCAGCGTCACGCCCCGGTCGTCGAGCCGCGCCTCGACCCGGCGCCGCTCCTCGCGCTCGGCAATGCGGTGCAGCATCGCCGCGTCGGGGGTCGGCGGTTCGGCGCCGAAGTAGCGGTCGTCCGCCGCAAGGTCCCGGAAATACTCCGCAATCGCCCTCATCGTGGTGAAGGGATCGTCGAACCCTTCCAGCGTGCAGGAGAAGGTGCCGTAGGACACCGTCAGGATCTTGCTTGCCCCGATCATCGCATGCTCACTTTCTTGCGGCCTCGTGCCACGACCATAGCCGGTTCAGGTTCGAATCCATGGACAGAACAGGGTCATTTGAAGGATTGATTATGGCCCCGCATCCTGAACGATGCCTTAATCGCGAACAATACCGTGCGACTTGACGTGATTTTCCGATCCGACGCCCCCGTCACCCTGGTCGGCGGCGGCCCCTGCCCGGCGGCGCTGCTGCGCCGCACGCAGCGCACGGCGCCGGGTCTCGTCGCCGCCGACGGCGGGGCGCGGGCCTGCCTGCGGGCGGGGCTGATGCCCGACGCGGTGATCGGCGACTTCGACTCGCTGCGGCCCGAGGACCGCGCCGCGATCCCCGAGGGCCGCCTGCACCCGATCGCCGAGCAGGACACGACCGACTTCGACAAGGCGCTGCGGTCGATCGCGGCGCCGCTGGTGCTGGCTCTGGGCTTCACCGGCGCGCGGCTCGACCACGGGCTTGCGGTGATGAACGCGCTGGTGCGCAGCCCGCAGCCCTGCATCGTGATCGGCCCGCGCGACGTCGCGTTCCACCTTCCCCGCCCGGTGACGCTGCGCCTGCGCGCGGGCGACCGGATCAGCCTGTTCCCGATGGCGCGCGTCACCGGGCGGTCGACGGGCCTGCACTGGCCGATCGACGGGCTGGACCTTTCTCCCGACGGCCCGATCGCGACCTCGAACCGCGCGACCGGCCCGGCGGCCGTCACCCCCGACGGGCCCGGCCTGATCGCCATCCTGCCGCGCCCCCGCCTGCCCGCGGCTATCGCGGCCCTTCGGGGCTGATCCGGCGGGTGCGCGCCGCCAGCGCCTCGCGGTGCACGAGGTAGAGGCCCGACCCGACGATCACCGCGATGCCCGCCCAGGTCAGCGGCGTCGGCCAGTCCGAGAAGACCAGCCAGCCCAGCGCCACCGCCACCACGATCTCGGCGTATTGCAGCGGCACGAGGGTCGGCGCGGGCGCGAACTTCAGCGCGTAGGTCATGCAGATGTGGCTCGCCGCCGCCCAGACGCCGACGCCCAGTAGCCACAGCCAGGCGATCCCCGCGGGCATCGCCGGATCGAGCCCCGCGATCCCGCTGCCCGCGAAGGCCCCGAGCAGCGGCAGGCAGATCGCCGCCCCGGCGAGCGAGGTATGGAGCTGCATCGTCACCGGGTGCAGGGTCGCCGCCATGGCGCGCGTGATGAGCATGTAGAAGCTGAAGAAGAACGCCGTCGCCAGCGGCCACAGCGCGACCCAGCCGAAGGCCGCGACCGACGGCTGGATCACCAGCAGCGCCCCCGCGAACCCCGCTGCGCAGGCGCCGATCCGGCGCGGGCCGACGCTGTCGCCGAAGATCAGCCAGCCGAGCAGAAGCACGATGAACGGCGCGAGGAAGGCGATGGCCAGCGCGTCGGCTACCGGCATCACCGCGATCCCCGACACGAAGCTGAAGGTCGACAGGATCAGGAACACCGTCCGCAGCAGGATCATCCCGGCCATCCGCCCGCCGATCCGCAGGTCCAGCCGCATCGCCAGCGCGGCCGGCACCATGCAGGCCGCCTGCACCACGAACCGCGCCGCGGTGATGACGGCCACCGCCACCCCCGCCTCGGCCGCGAGCTTGGCCGACACGTCCAGAAGCGGCGCGAGCACGCAGAAGGCCAGCATCAGCCCCACCCCGGTCAGCGTGCGGTCGGGGGCGGGGGAGAGGGCGGCGGTCATGGCGGCAGGGGTAAGGGGCCGGCGGCGAAAGGTCCACCCGGTTTTCCCCGCCCGGCCGCCCGCGGCGTCACCGCGCCGCGACGGCCCGCACCGCCGCGGCCGGCGTCCCGATCCTGTCGGTGCGGAACCGCCATCGCGCCGGGCGGTTTGCCCCGCCATGGACATGCCGCTCGCCACCTACCGCCTGCAGCTGCGCAACGGCATGACCTTCGCCGCCGCGACCCGGATGCTGCCCTGGATCGCGGGGCTGGGGGTCAGCCACCTCTACCTCTCGCCGCCCTTTCAGGCGGTCGCGGGGTCGACCCACGGCTATGACATCACCGACGTGACGCGGATCGACGCAGCCCTCGGCGGGCGCGCGGGCTTCGACGCCTTCGCGGCGGCGGCGCGCGCGGCGGGGCTGGGCATCATCCTCGACATCGTGCCGAACCACATGGCCTTCTCGGTGCAGACGCCGTGGCTCGCCTGCGTGCTGCGCCACGGCCGCGCCAGCCGCTTCGCCGGCCATTTCGACATCGACTGGGAGGCCGGGCCGGTCGTGCTGCCCTGGCTCGACCGGCCGCTCGCGCGCGCCATCGCCGACGGCCACCTGAGGCGCGACGGGGCGGGGCTGCGGCTGGGCGACATCGCCCTGCCGCTCGCTCCCGGCAGCGCCGCGCTGACCGACATGGATGCGCTTCTCGCCGCGCAGGCCTGGACGCTCGCCCCCCATGACACGCCCCGCCTGTCGCACCGGCGCTTCTTCACCGTCACGGGGCTGGTCGGGATGCGGGTCGAGGACCCTGCGGTCTTCGCCGACACCCACGCGCTGATCCTCGATCTGGTCGCCGCGGGCCAGGTCCAGGGCCTGCGGGTCGACCACGTCGACGGCCTCGCCGACCCTGCGGGCTACCTGCGCAGGCTGCGCGCGCGCCTGCCCGGCACGCCCGTTTGGGTCGAGAAGATCCTGACCGGCAACGAGGCGCTGCCCGGCTGGCCCGTGCAGGGCACCACGGGCTACGAGGCCGCGCGCGCCCTCGCGCAGGTGCTGACCGACCCGCAGGGCCTCGCGCGCCTGACCCGGGCCTGGGCCGCCGCGACCGGCGACACCCGGCCCTTCCACGCCGTGGTCGCCGAGGCCAAGGACGTGATGCTGGCCGAGGAGCTCGCGCCCGAACTCGCCCAGTTGCGCGCGCTCGCCCGCGCCGCCTGCGGCGACGATACGGGGGTAAGGCGTCTGCTGACCGGCATCCCGCGCTACCGCACCTATCTGACGCCCGACCACCGGCCCGCCGCCGACCTGGCCCTGCTGGACCGGGCCGCGGGCGACGACCCCGCGGCGCGCCGCCTCGCCGCGGCGATCGCGCGGCCCGCCACCCCCGCCGCCCACCGCCTGCAGGCGCGGTTCCAGCAGGTCACCGGCGCGCTGCTCGCCAAGGCGCACGAGGACACCGCCGGTTTCCGCCACACCGCCTATCTCGCCGCCTGCGAGGTGGGGGCGGATCCGGGCGACGCCACGATGACCCCGCAGGCCTTCACCCGCTGGATATCCCGCCAGTCCGGCACCGGCCTGACGCTGACCTCCTCGCACGACACCAAGCGCGCCGAAGACGCCCGGATGCGCCTCGTCGCGATCAGCCATGACCCTGACGCCTTCCTGGAGCTGTGGCGCGACCTCGCGGTGCCGCCCGACGTGGCCCCGGCGCTGGCCTGGTACATCCTGCAATCGGTGCTCGCCGCCTGGCAGCCCGGCCGCGCCGACCTGCCCGACCGCATCGCCACGCATGTCGAGAAGGCCATGCGCGAGGCCAAGGAGGCGACGCACTGGCTCCGCCCCGACGCCGCCGCCGAGGCCGCGGGCAAGCGCTTCGCGCTCGGCATCGTCGCGGCCTGGAACCGCGCCCTGCCCGCGCCCGCGCGGCGGCTGATCGCGCTCGGCGAGCGCCTGTCGCTCGAGCAGCTCGTCCTCAAGCTGACCATGCCCGGCATCCCCGACATCTACCAGGGCACCGAGGTCGGGGCCTTCCACCTGACCGACCCCGACAACCGCGCCCCGGTGGACCTGCCCGCGATGCAGGCGGCGGCAGGGTTCGATGCGGCCAAGCTGCGCCTGACGCGGTGCCTCCTGCACCTGCGGCGCAGCCAGCCGCGGCTGTTCGCGGCCGGCACGGCGCAGCTGGAACGTTTGGCCGACGGCGGCCTGCGCGTGCGGCGCGAGGCCGCGGGGGAGGGCCTGTCGGTGACCCTGCCCGCCGGGGCGCGGATGGTCAGGATCGCGCGGGCACCCGCCACCGCAGAGGCGTGAACAGACCCTGAACAAACACGATAAACTGCCCGGTAGCCAGCAGTTGCGCGGAATCCCCTCAGGGCGCATCCGATCGGCAGTCCGCCCGCGGCGTCGAGGTGTCGCTGTCCTTCGCCATCGGCACCCCGCGCCGCACCCGGGACCGGGATTGCCGCAAGGCACCTCGGGGGGAGGGGTGGGGTCACGGGGCGCCCCGGGCCGCCTCAGCAGTTCGGCACGTTCACCGCCAGCCCGCCGAGCGAGGTTTCCTTGTATTTCTCGTGCATGTCGCGGCCGGTCTGGCGCATCGTCTCGATGCAGGCATCGAGGCTGACGAGGTGCTCGCCGTCGCCGCGCAGCGCGAGGCTCGCCGCCGACACCGCCTTGATCGCGCCGAGGCCGTTGCGCTCGATGCAGGGGACCTGCACCAGCCCCTTCACCGGGTCGCAGGTCATGCCGAGGTGATGTTCCAGCGCGATCTCGGCGGCGTTCTCCACCTGCGCGGGCGTGCCGCCCAGCACCGCGGCCAGCCCCGCTGCGGCCATCGCAGCGGCCGACCCGACCTCGGCCTGGCAGCCGCATTCGGCCCCGCTGATGCTCGCGTTGTGCTTGCACAGGCCGCCGATCGCCGCGGCGGTCAGCAGGAAATCCCCCAGCCGCCGCGGGTCGGCCCCCGGCACATGGTCGAGCCAGTAGCGGATCACCGCCGGCACCACCCCGGCCGCGCCGTTGGTCGGCGCGGTCACGACCTGCCCGCCGGCCGCGTTCTCCTCGTTCACCGCCATCGCGTAGAGCGCGATCCAGTCGTTCACCGTGTGCGGCGCGGTCAGGTTCAGCCCCCGCTCGGCCTCCAGCGCGGCCCTTATCCCCGGTGCCCGCCTGCGCACCTTCAGCCCGCCGGGCAGGACGCCCTCGCGCGCCATGCCGCGGTCCATGCAGGCGGCCATCACCTCCCAGATCCGCGCCATGCCGCGGTCGAGCTCCGCGCCCGACCGGAACCGCAGCTCGTTCGCCCGCTTCATCGCGGCGATCGACAGGCCGGACGCCCGCGCCATCGCCAGCATCTCGGCCGCCGTCTCGAACGGCCAGGGCACGTCGGCCCGCGCGGCCTTCGCCGCCCCGGCCGACATCTCGGCCGCCGTCAGCACGAAGCCGCCGCCGATGGAGTAATAGGTCTCGGCGAAGATCGCGTCGCCCTGCGCGTCGACCGCCCGCAGCACCATGCCGTTGGCGTGCCCCGGCAGCGCCGGGCCGACGTCGAAGGCGAGGTCCGCCTCCGGGTCGAACCGCAACGGCGGCAGGCCGTCGACCACGATCTTCCGGCTGCCGCGCAAGCCCGCGAGCGCCGCCTCGGCCCGGTCGTGGTCGTAGCTGTCGGGCAGGAACCCCATCAGCCCCAGCATCACCGCCCGGTCGGTCGCGTGCCCCACCCCGGTGAAGGCCAGCGAGCCGTGCAGCGACCCCCGCACCCCCGCCACGGCAAAGGGCAGCGCGCGCAGCGCGTCGAGGAACCGCCCCGCGGCGACCATCGGCCCCATCGTGTGGCTCGACGACGGGCCGATGCCCACCTTGAACATGTCGAAGACCGACAGGAACATCGCAGTCCTCCGCGCCCGGTCGGGCAAGGCCATGTAGGGCCGCCGCGGCGCGCACGACGGCACGGAAACGGCACCCCCGCAGGACGGCGCGACAGGCCGGCGCGTGACCGGCCGCCGCGCGACGCGTCAGGCCGCCGCGGTCAGCGCGTCGGGGGCCAGGCCCTCGGCCGCCAGCGCCGCCTGCACCGCCGGCCGCGCCTGCAGCCCGGCCACCATCCGGGCCAGCGCCGGGTGGTCCGCGACGGGGATGTTCAGGCCCGGATCGGCGGCGAAGACCGACGTCCAGCGCAGCAGCACCGCCAGATACAGCGACAGGACCGACGGCCGGCCGGGCGACAGCCACCAGGGGCCGGTCGCCGCCAGCGCGTCGAGCGCCGCATACATCCCGCGCAGCCCGTCGCGCGCGACCGGCCCGACCAGCGCCTCGCCCGCCTCGCCCGCCGGGCGGTGCGGGTGCACGAGCGCCATCATCCCGGGATGCACGGTGTTGTTCACGAAGGCGAACCACGACAGGAACCGCCCGCGGTCCGCCTCGCCCGGCTGCGGCGCGAGCGTCCCGTGCACCTCGGCCAGCCACAGAAGGATCGCGCCCGTCTCGAACATCGGCCCCTGCGGCGTCTCCAGCGCCGGGATCTTGCCGAAGGGATGGATCGCCCGGTAGGCGGGCGTGTCGAGGTCCTCGCGCGCGTGCAGCACCATCTCGAAGGACTGCCCCATCTCGGCCAGCGCCAGATGGACGGCGAGCGAGGCCCAGTCGGGCACCGCATGCAGGCGATAGCTCACGGGGCGCTGCCTTCGGTCGGGTGGGGATAGGCGGGCTGGGTGAAGGGGTGCGGCCCCAGCCCCTCGGCCCGCGCGACGGCATGGGCGGCCTGCGTGCCGTCCAGCGCCGCCAGCCGCTCGGCCAGCAGCGGCAGGCGCGACAGCGCGAACCAGGGGGCCTGCCCGCGCGGATAGAGCACCGCCCACCGCGCCAGCGCGGCGACATAGGGCAGCAGCAGCCCGCCCGGCTGCCACAGGTCGGGCGCCTCGTGCGCGGCGTGTTCCAGCAGCGAGAAGTGCCGCCGGATGCGGCCGACGAGCAGCCCGTGGTGCGCCTCGGCCGCGACGTCGGGCACATACTGCTCGGGGTAGAAGGTCTGCCGCATGTCGGCGTGGGCGGTGTTCGACAGGAAGAACAGCCAGCGCAGCAGATGCGCGCGCTGCGGGCTGTCGGGGGCCGGGCACAACCCGTGGCGGTCGCCCAGCCACAGCAGGATCGCGCCGGTCTCCGAGATCGGGCCGTCGGGCGTTTCCAGCACCGGAATCAGGCCCGCGGGGTTCAGCGCGCGGAAGTCCGCGCTGTCCTGCGCGCGGGCGCGGCGGTCGACCGGCGCGGCGCGGTAGGGCAGCATCGCGGCCTCCAGCACCAGGCGGACGATCAGCGACGCGTTGTCGGGGGCGTAATGCAGGACGTACATGCGCGGCACTCTGCCACCGCTTTCCGCCGGGCGCCATGCCCCGTTTAACCGCGCATTAACCGGCCCCGGTGCATCAGGCGGAAACGCCGACGGAGGTTTTTCATGCGGCACCTTGTCCTGCTGCTCCTGACCCTCGCCCTGCCTGCCGCCGCGCAGGAGGCCCCGCCGCTGCCCGCGGGGCTCGCGAACCTGCCCGACACGCTCGCCGACCGGCTGCGCCGCGCGCCCGAGGATTTCATCGCCGATGCGGGCGCGGTGATCCTGGGCTACGGGCGGGACGGCGCGATCACCGAGGCCGGCATCGCCACCTACGTCGCGCATCTGGAGGCGGCCGAACGCGGCAACGTCCTGCGCCGGATGGTCGAGGCCGACCTCGACGCCGACGGTACCATCGCCGCGGCGGAAATCGCCGTCGTCGCCGGCGCGGCCGAGGCCGGGGTCAGGGGGCGCATCATGCTGAACCACATCGCCGCCGACGCCGACCGCGACGGCGCGGTCACCTGGGGGGAGGCGCGGGCGCGGGCCGACGTGCTCGCGCTGGCCGCGCTGTCGGCGGCCGAACGCGAACGGCTCGGCGCGATGATGGCGCTCGACCTGAACGCCGACGGCAGCCTCGCGCTGGCCGAGGTGGCCGAGGTCGCGCGGCTGATGCGGGGCAGCTAGCCCCCCTCTTGCCGCCCCCCGCGCCGGGTGCGATTGAGGGGACGCAAAGGGGTTCCGTCCATGGCCGCCGTCCTGTCGCCGATCGACACCGCCAAATACGTCGCCGCCCGGCGCGCGGTGGATTTCGTGCAGGACGGCATGAAGCTCGGCCTCGGCACCGGGTCGACCGCCGCCTGGATGGTCCGCTGCCTGGCCGAACGCATCCGGGCCGAAGGCCTGCGCGTGACCGGCGTGCCGACCAGCCGCCGCACCGCCGCCCTCGCGGCCGAGGTGGGCGTGCCGGTGGCCAGCCTCGACGACGTGAAGTGGCTCGACCTGACGATCGACGGGGCCGACGAGTTCGACCCGCAGCTCAACCTCATCAAGGGCGGGGGCGCGGCGCTCTTGCAGGAAAAGATCGTGGCGACGGCCAGCGACCAGATGGTCGTCATCGCCGACGCCGCCAAGGAGGTCGCCGCGCTGGGCGCCTTCCCCCTGCCGGTCGAGGTGGTGGGCTTCGGCTGGCAGACGACCAAGGCGCTGGTGGAGGAGACGCTCATCAGCCTCGACGTGCTCGGCCGCGAGACGACGCTGCGCATGTCGGGCGGGCGGCCGCTGGTGACCGACGGGGGCAACTTCATCGTCGACCTGCACCTGAAGCGCATCGCCAACCCGCGCCAGCTCGCGCTGGTGCTGAACCAGATTCCGGGCGTGGTCGAGAACGGCCTCTTCATCGACATCTGCGACGTGGTGGTGATCGGCCACGGCGACGGCCGGGTGTCGGTGCGCGACATCAACGCGGGCACCACCGACGACGGCCGCATCGACCTCGACCCCGGCCGCAACATCTTCGCCGACGGCGAGTGACATGGCCTTCGACGTCGACCTGTTCGTGATCGGCGGCGGCTCGGGCGGGGTGCGCGCGGCGCGCATGGCGGCCGAGGGCGGCGTGCGGGTGATGCTGGCCGAACAGTCCCGCATGGGCGGCACCTGCGTCATCCGCGGCTGCGTGCCGAAGAAGATGATGGTCTTCGCCAGCCAGTTCGCCGACACGCTCGAGGTGGCCCCCGCCTACGGCTGGCAGGTCGGCCGCGGCCCGTTCGACTGGCAGCCCTTCCGCGCCCGCATGACCGAGGAACTCGACCGGCTCGAAGGCATCTACCGGCGGCTCCTCGAGGCGGCCGGGGTGCGGGTCCACGACGGCCGGGCCGTGGTCGCCGACCCCCATACCCTGCGCCTGTCCGACGGCACGACCGTCACCGCGGCGCATATCCTCGTCGCCACGGGCGGCCACCCGGTGCGCCCCGACCTGCCCGGGGCCGGGGCGGGCCTTTTGTCCGACGACATCTTCCTCATGGAGGAGCTGCCGCCGTCGATCCTGATCGTCGGCGGCGGCTACATCGCCTGCGAGATGGCCTGCATCCTGAACGGCCTCGGCGTGAAGGTCACGCAGGTCTACCGCGGCGCACAGATCCTGCGCGGCTTCGACGACGAGGCGCGCGGCCTGATCGCCGAGGCGATCCGCGCCCGCGGCATCGACCTGCACGTCGGCACCGACATCGCCCGCATCGCGGCGCCCGGGACCGTGTTCGAGGGCCCCGCGGGCGACCTCGCCGCGACCGCCTTGCCGCAGGGCCGCGCCGCGGCGGTGCAGCTCACCAGCGGCCGCACCGGCACCTGGGACGCGATCCTGTTCGCCACCGGCCGCGCGCCGAACGCCCGCGGCTTCGGGCTCGACGACCTCGGCGTGCAGTTCGGCCGCCGCGGCCACATCGAGGTCGACGCGTTTTCCCAGACCGCCGTGCCCTCGATCTTCGCGCTCGGCGACGTGACGGCGCGGCCGCAGCTCACGCCGGTCGCGATCCGCGACGCCATGGCCTTCGTCGCCACGGTGTTCCTCGGCACGCCCACCCCGGTCGACCACAGCCTGATCCCCGGCGCCGTCTTCACCCAGCCCGAACTCGGCAGCGTCGGCCTGACCGAGGAGGCGGCGCGCGAGCTGGAACCCGTCGCCGTCTACGCCACCACCTTCCGGCCGATGAAGACCGCCTTCGCCGGCCGGCCCGACCGGGTGCTGATGAAGCTGATCGTCTCGCAGGCGACGCGGCGCGTGCTCGGCTGCCACATCGTCGCCCCCGACGCGGGCGAGATGATCCAGCTCGCCGCCATCGCCATCGGCATGGGCGCCACGAAAGAGGATTTCGACCGCACCATCGCGGTCCATCCGACCATGGCCGAAGAGCTCGTCACCCTGCGCAAACCCGTGCGGGTGACCGACCGCCATTGAAAATGGGCCCTGCGTCACCAGTTTAGGGCAAAAGGAACGGGAAGGACGTCACCACATGGCAGGCAGCGGCGGTCCCTGGGGCGGAGGCTCCGGGGGCGGAGGAGGCAACGACGGCGATCGCGGCCGGGGCGAGGGTCGGGGCGACGTGCCGCCGCCGCGCGGTCCGCAGCGGCCCGGTGGCGGGCAGAACATCCCCCAGATCGACGATCTGGTGAAGCAGGGCCAGGAACGCCTGCGCGTCCTGATGGGCGGCCGCGGCGGCCGCGGCACCGGCGGCCCGGGCCAGGGCGGCGGCGGCCGCAACCCGCTCTTCACCCGCCAGGGCATCGGCCTCGGCGTGCTCGCGCTCGTCGCGCTCTGGGCCTGGAACTCGTTCTACACCGTCCGGCCCGAGGAACAGTCGGTCGAACTCTTCCTCGGCGCGCGCAGCCAGGTCGGGACCGAGGGCCTGAACTTCGCGCCCTGGCCGATCGTGACCTACCAGATCGTGCCCGTCACCGTCGAACGCACCACCGACGTGGGCCTCGGCGATGCCGCGTCCGACAGCGGCCTGATGCTGACGCGCGACCAGAACATCGTCGACGTGGGCTTCCAGGTCGTCTGGAACGTGGCGAACCCCGAGGATCTGCTGTTCAACCTCGCCGATCCCGAAGGCACCGTCCGCGCCGTCTCGGAATCGGCGATGCGCGACATCATCGCGCGGTCGGAACTCGCGCCGATCCTGAACCGCGACCGCGGGGCCATCGCGGCCGACCTGCAGCGGCAGGTGCAGGCCACGATGGACAGCTACGCCAGCGGCATCCGCGTCCTGCGCGTCAACCTCCAGCAGGCCGCCCCGCCCGCCGCGGTGGTCGAGGCCTTCCGCAACGTCCAGGCCGCCCAGCAGGAGCGCGAGCGGCTGCAGAACGAAGCCGACGCCTACGCCAACCGCGTCACCGCGGAAGCCCGCGGCGACGCCGCGGCGCTGCTCGAACAGGCCGAGGCCTACCGGGCCGAGGTCATCAACCGCGCGCAGGGCGAAACCGCGGCCTTCACGGCGGTCTACCAGCAATACATCCTCGCGCCCGAGGTCACGCGGCGGCGGATGTATCTCGAAACCATGGAACGGGTGCTCGGCGACATGAACAAGGTGATCCTCGACGGCACCGCGGGGGGCGAGGGCGGGCAGGGCGTCGTGCCCTTCCTGCCGCTGAACGAGCTGAACCGGCCCGCGCCGCCCGCCCCCGCCGCCGGGGCCGCCGCGACCGCGCTGCCGGCCGGGGGGACCAACTGATGAACCGCGGCATGATCATCCTCGTCGCCGTCGCGCTGATCCTCTTCACCGCGCTGCAGTCGGTCTTCATCGTCGACGAACGCGAACGCGCCCTGGTCCTGCAGTTCGGGCAGATCCGGCAGGAAAAGACGACGCCCGGCCTCGGCTTCCGCATCCCCTTCATCCAGGAGGTCGTGCGCTACGACGACCGCATCCTCGGCGTCACCACCCCGCCGCAGGAGGTGACGATGAACGACGACCGCCGCCTGGTGGTCGACGCCTTCGTGCGCTGGCGCATCACCGACCTGCGCCGCTTCCGCACCGCCGCGGGTGCCGGCGGCGAGGCCTTCGTGGCGCAGCGGCTGGAAAGCATCGTGCCGCCGCTGATCTCGGAGGTGCTGGGCCAGGTGCCCTCCACCGCCGTCCTGTCCGAGGAACGCACCGCGCTGATGAACCAGATCCGCGACCGCGCCCGCGAACAGGCGACCAACCTCGGGATCGACGTGCTCGACGTGCGGCTGACGCGCACCGACCAGCCCGAGCAGAACCTCGAGGCGACCTTCGCCCGGATGCGCGCCGAGCGCGAGCGCGAGGCCGCCGACGAGATCGCCCGCGGCAACGAGGCCGCCCAGCGCGTCCGCGCCGCCGCCGACCGGACGCGGGTGGAGCTGACCTCGGACGCGCGCCGCCAGGCCAGCGTCATCCGCGGCGAGGCGGACGCCGAACGCAACGCGATCTACGCCGACGCCTTCGGGGCCGACCCCGAGTTCTTCGCCTTCACCCGCTCGATGACGGCCTACGAGAACGCGCTGCGCGGGCAGAACTCGTCGATCGTGATGCAGCCCGACAGCGACTTCTTCCGCTACCTGCGCAGCTACGAGCCGCCCGCGCCCGATGCCGGCGGGGTCGCGGCGGCGCAGCCGTGACGACGGTCCTGCTGGCGCTGGGGCTGGTGCTCTTGATCGAGGGGCTGGCCTTCGCGCTGGCCCCGTCGCGCATCGAGGAGGCGCTGCGCCTGCTCGCCGCGCTGTCGGTCGACCAGCGCCGCATGATCGGCCTGACGCTGATGGTCGCGGGCAGCGGCCTCGTCGCCCTCGCCGCGACGCTGACCTGACGCTCACCGCCGTTCACAACGCGGCGACGGCGGCGCATCCGAATTGCAATGGCCGCAGCTTTGGCCACATGCTGCCCGGCAGTCACAACCGCCCCCTCGAGGAGAGCCCCGCCGTGCTTCCGATCCCAGGAAAGCCCCAACTTCTGCCCCCGCTGACGATGCTCGCCATCCCCCGCAGCCCGCGCGTCCCCCGCGTCTTCCTCGCGCTCGCGCTCGGCATGACGCTCGCGCTCGGCCAGGCGATCCAGGCCAACGCCTTCGCCGCGCCCGAGAGCTTCGCCGACCTGGCCGAGCAGATCAGCCCGTCGGTCGTCAACATCACGACCTCGGCGGTGGTCCCAGGCAACGTGCAGGGCGGCCCGCAGCTTCCCGACGGCAGCCCGTTCCAGAACTTCTTCGACGAGTTCAACACCCCCGACGGCAACCAGGCCCCCCAGCGGTCCGACGCGCTGGGGTCGGGCTTCGTCATCTCGGCCGACGGCTTCATCGTCACGAACAACCACGTGATCGCCGGGGCCGACGAGATCGAGATCGAGTTCTTCTCGGGCCAGCGCCTGCCGGCCAAGGTCGTGGGCACCGACGTCAAGACCGACCTCGCCCTGCTGAAGGTCGAAAGCCCCACGCCGCTGCCCTTCGTGCGCTTCGGCGACAGCGACGCGATGCGCGTGGGCGACTGGGTCGTGGCGATGGGCAACCCGCTCGGCCAGGGCTTCTCGGTCAGCGCGGGCATCGTCTCGGCCCGCGGGCGCGAGCTGGCCGGCACCTACGACGACTACATCCAGACCGACGCCGCGATCAACCGCGGCAACTCGGGCGGCCCGCTGTTCAACATGCAGGGCGAGGTCATCGGCGTGAACACCGCGATCCTGTCGCCGAACGGCGGCTCGATCGGCATCGGCTTCTCGATGGCCTCGAACGTGGTGACCGGCGTGGTCAACCAGCTGCGCGAGTTCGGCGAGACGCGGCGCGGCTGGCTCGGCGTGCGGATCCAGGACGTGACCCCCGACGTGGCCGAGGCCATGGGCCTCGCCGGTGCCTCGGGCGCGCTCATCACCGACGTGCCCGCAGGCCCAGCGCAGGCGGCGGGCATGCTGTCGGGCGACGTCATCACCCAGTTCGACGGCCAGCCGGTCAAGGACACCCGCGACCTGACGCGCCGCGTCGCCGCCGCGCCCATCGGCTCGGCCGTGCCGGTGGTGGTGCTGCGCGGGGGGCAGGAGCAGACCCTGCAGGTCACGCTCGGCCGCCGCGAGGAGGAGGAGGCGCGTGCCTTCCCCGCCGCGGCCGCCCCCGAGGTGCCCGGCAAGGGCGAGATGCTGGGCCTGACCCTGCAGGAGGTCGCCCCGGACATGGCCCAAGGCCTGGGCCTGCCCGCCGACGGGACGGGACTGGTCGTGACCGCGGTCGACGTGGCCTCCGAGGCCTACGAGAAGGGCCTGCGCGAAGGCGACGTCATCACCGAGGCCGGCCAGCGCCCGGTCGGCGTCGTGCAGGACCTGACCGACCGCGTGACCGAGGCGCGCGACGCCGGGCGCAACTCGCTGCTGCTGCTCGTCCGCCGCGGCGGCGACCCGCGCTTCGTCGCGCTGACGGTGACCGAAGCCGGGCAGTAGCGCGTCCCCCCGGGACGAGCCTTCCTCCCCCCCTTCGTGGGGGAGGGGCGGGCGGGGGGTGCCTCACTCCACCGGCGTGACCGCCACCCCGAGCGCCTGCGCCGCGGCGAGCGTCAGCCGGTCGCTGTCGAACCCCCGGCCCGCCTGGTACTGCCGCACCGCCGCCGCCGTCGCCGCATCGTAGATGCCGGTGACGGCACCGGGAAAGAACCCCCGCGCCTTCAGGGCCCGCTGCAGCGTGGCGAGGTAGGCGATCGTCAGGTCGGCCGGGCAGGGCGCGCGGAACCACACCTCCTGCCGGTCGCCCACGATCCGCTGGCTGACCCGCGTGCGGAACACCGCCGCGCGCAGGATGCTGCCGTCGGCCGCGCGTTGCTCGGGCGCGACGAGGTCCTGCACCGTCTCGGTCTCGATCACCGCGGGCACCGTGTCGGTGCCCCAGCACCCGCCCGCATCGACGGGCGGCTGCGGCGCGGTCACCAGCGCCGCGCGCAGGTCCGTCACCTGCGGCGGCGGCAGTGCCGGGGCGCAGGCCGCCATCGTCAACACTGCCAGGACCGCCCGCCGCATGGCCGCGACCATAGCCGCGCCGACCCCGCCCGGCTAGGGCTGATCCCCGGCCTTCGCCCCGTCGTGGCGGAAGGCGGGCGACAGGAGCCGGTCGAGCATCGGCGAGATGTCCTCGATCACCTCGGCCACCACGTGCACCACCCCCGCCTCGCGCTGCACCCGGCCGGTGACCCGCAACAGCCGCCCGGCCATCACCGCCCGGCGGAAACGCGCGAACACGTTCGCCCAGACGACGACGTTGCAGGTCCCCGTCTCGTCCTCGAGCGTGACGAAGATCACGCCCTTCGCGGTGCCGGGCCGCTGCCGCACCAGCACCAGCCCCGCGACGCAGACCCGCGCCCCCGCGCCGGGCTCGCCCAGCCGCGCGGCGGGCAGCGCGGCCGGCGGGCGCGGCCAGGTGCCGGGGGGCGTCGTCGGCACGGTCCATGCGGCGTCCATGAGAACGGATATAGAACATTCGCCCCGCCCCGCCAACCCGCGGCCTCTGGCAAATCGCCGCCGTCTCGCCTATGTCCGGGCCTGCAACCAGGGAACGGCGGGAATGGCGAAGATCACCTATGTCGAATACGGCGGACGCGAGCATGTGGTCGACGTGCCGAACGGCCTGACGGTCATGGAAGGCGCGCGCGACAACGGCATCCCCGGGATCGAGGCCGACTGCGGCGGCGCCTGCGCCTGTTCGACCTGCCACGTCTATGTCGACCCCGCCTGGGTCGGACGGCTGCCGAAGAAGGACAGCATGGAGGAGGACATGCTCGATTTCGCCTGGAAGCCCGACCCCGCCCGGTCGCGGCTGACCTGCCAGCTCAAGGTCTCGGCCGCGCTCGACGGCCTGAAGGTCTTCATGCCGGAAAAGCAGATCTAGGGGGCTGCCGCCCCCTCGCCGCGGGCGCGGCTCACCCCTGCGGATATTTGCGGGAAGATGAAGGGGGCGGGGCGGGCCGCCGGGCGACACCGGTCGTGCGGCATCGCCCGTCCTTCCTTCGGGGGCGCGTCAAGTTGATGCGGCGTGGACGCGTCCCGGTCGCGGCCACCGCCCCCGGCGTCTCAGTTCGCCCGCGCCTTCGGCACGAAGGGCAGCGGGGCAACCGGCACGCCGTCCTCGATCAGCGCGCGGGCCTCGTCGGGCCGCGCCTCGCCGTAGATCGACCGTTCGGGCGCGCGGCCCTCGTGGATCGCGCGGGCTTCGGCCGCGAAGCGCAGGCCCACGTAGTCGGAGTTCGCCTCGACCGCCGCGCGCAGTTCGGCCAGCGCCGCCGCGCGGGTCGCCTCGCGGCTGCCGACCGCGGGGGCCATCAGCGCCTTCGACACCCGCGCCGACCCGCAATCGGGGCAGGTGACCTGCCCCGCCGCCGCCTGCCGGTCGTAGGCCGCCGCCGAGCCGAACCAGGCGTCGAACCCGTGCGCGCGGTCGCAGACCAGATCGTAGCGGATCACCGGATCACCCTTGCCTCGGCCGCCTCAGATAAGCACCCCCGCCGGGGCGTCAAGCCGCGAGCAGCCGCGGCCCGTCGTCCGAAAGCCGCTGCAGAAGGTCGCGCAGCCCCGGCTCGGCCACCTTGTGCGCCGCCTTGCCCGCGCTGAACCACCTGCGCCGCCGCGCCTTGCGTTCGGGAAAGCGGTGCGCGACGCCGGCCACCCGCAGCGCATGCACGCTGACCCGGCAGGTCACCGCCATGCCGGGCGCGATGACCTTGTCGTAGCCGAAGCTGCCCAGCGCCGCGTCCTGCACCTGCCCCGTCACGCCCGCCTCCTCCCAGGCCTCGCGCCCCGCCGCCTCGGCGAGCGTCAGCCCGGCCACCTGCCAGCCCTTGGGGATGATCCAGCGCCCGGTGTCGCGGCTGGTGACGAGCAGGACGAACACCCGCCCCCGGCGCAGCCGCCAGCACAAGGCACCGACCTGGACCGTCGGACCCTCACCTGCCACCTGTGGAAATCGGCCTGTCTTCATCTGCCCGGATCCCGGTCCGGTCTGTCGCCGGATCTGCATGGATGTTGCCCGAAAACGGGTTGCAAGACAATGAACGCGGTGCGCCGGCGCAAAGTTTCCGCCATGCGGCGCGCCGTGTGACGCAGGCTGCGGCAGGCGCGAATCGCGCGGTGACAGGGGGCAGAGGATGGACGCCCGAGGATGCGCGTCATGGCCTTGACCGACGCGGCCGCGACCGCACCGGCGCCGCCGGTCTTCGTCGGCGCCGAAATCTACCGCGGGTCGGGCTACGGCGGCCTGCATCCGCTCCGCGTCCCCCGCGTCTCGACCGTCATGGACCTCGCCCGCGCGCTCGGCTGGCTGCCGGCGGACCGCTTCCGCACCTCGCCCTGCGCCAGGCCCGCCGCGCTGACCGCCTGGCACACGCCGGCCTACGTCGCCGCCCTGCAACGGGCCGAGGCCGCACAGGCCGTCACCGACGACGACCGCGCCCGCCACGGGCTCGGCACGCTGTCGAACCCGGTCTTTCCGCAGATGTTCCGCCGCCCGGCGACCGGCGCAGGGGGCGCGATGCTCGCGGCCGAGCTTTTGGCGCAGGCCCCGGGCATCGTCCACGTCCCGGGCGGCGGCACGCACCACGGGCTGCCCGACCGTGCGAACGGCTTCTGCTACCTGAACGACCCGGTGCTCGCGCTCATGGCCCTGCGCCGCCTGGGGTTCCGCAGGCTCGCCTACATCGACATCGACGCGCATCACCCCGACGGGGTGGAACTCGCCTTCGGGCAGGACGAGGACTGCCTGATGATCTCCACCCACGAGGAGGCGCGCTGGCCCTTCACCGGCGCGCTGACCGACGCAGGCAGGGGGCAGGTCTTCAACCTGCCGGTGCCGCGGGGCATGAACGACACCGAGATGGCGCTGGTCCGCGACCGCCTGATCCTGCCCGTCACCGCCGCCTTCGCGCCGCAGGCGATCGTCCTGCAATGCGGTGCCGACGCGGTGGAGGAGGATCCGCTGTCGCGCCTGTCGCTGTCGAACAACGCGCACTGGGACATCCTGCGCGGGCTGATCCCGCTGTGCGACCGGCTGATGGTGCTGGGCGGGGGCGGCTACAACCCCTGGACGGTCGGCCGCCTCTGGACCGGGCTGTGGGGGATCATCGCGGGGCACGACATCCCCGACCGGCTGCCGCCCGAGGCCGCGCAGGTGCTCGCCGGGCTGTCGTGGAACGGCGGCAAGCGCCCGCCGCCCGCGCCGCACCTCCTGACCACGCTGCGCGACCCGCCCCGCGCCGGGCCCGTCCGCGCGGTGGTCCGCGACCGGCTCGACGCGCTCAGCCGTCGATCGCCGCCCCCATGATCGCGATGGCCTGCTGGTAGACCTTGGCCGCGTTCCATGCCTCGATCACGGCGAAGTTCGGCTCGCCCTCCTGGAACCCCGCCCCGCGCTGCCAGCCCTTCTGCGCCAGGAAGTTCGCGGTCGAGGCCAGCGCGTCGGCGGCATTCCCGAAGTCGATGTCGCCGTCGCCGTCGCCGTCCACGCCATAGGTCAGCGCGTTGCCCGGCAGGAACTGCGTATGCCCCAGCTCGCCGTGCTTCGCGCCGACCGTGCTTGCAGAAATCTCGCCGAGATCGACGAGTTTCAGCGCCGCGATCAGGTGCGGCATGAAGAAATCGGACCTCCTGCAGTCGTAGGTCAGCGTCGCCACGGCCGACAGCACGTTGCTGTCGCCCATGAAGCTGCCGAACCCCGTCTCCATCCCGTGGATCGCGATGATGACGCCAGCCGGCACGCCGTAGGTGCGTTCCAGCCCCGCGTAGAACGCGCGGTTGCGCGCCAGCCGCCGCTTGCCCTGCGCGATGATCGTGTCGGCCCCGCGCACCTCCATGAAGCGGTCGAGCGTGTAGCGGAAGCTGCGCTGGTTGCGGTCGGCGTCGATCGTTTCCTGCGCGTAGCGCGTCCCCATCAGCGCCGCGATCCCGTCCGCGCCGACGCCGTTCGCCGCCGCCACCTGGGCCATCTGCGGCTTCCAGGCCTCGAAATCGCCGCCGGTGTCCGAACAGGGCACCGCCAGCGCGGCCGAGGGGACGAGGCAGGCAAGGCAGAAGGCCGTCAGACGCATGAAGAACCCCCGGAGGATCGGCGGCCGCAGCCTACCCTGCGGGCACCGCGGCCGTGAAGTGAGGCAAATGCCCGCGCCTTGCCCCGCCACGCCTTGCGTCCGCGCGGCCAGCGTCTAGATTCCGCGCCGATCATGACGAAGGGATAGTCCATGAAACTTGCCGCCGCCGCCCTTGCCCTCACCCTCGCCGCCACCGGGGCCGTCGCGCAGTCGCTGCCCGACCTGCAGGGCCGCGAGATCACCGTCGCGTCCGAGAATACCTATCCGCCGCTGCAGTTCCTCGACAAGGACGGCACGCCCGTCGGCTGGGAATACGACGCGGTGGCCGAGATCGCCAAGCGGCTGAACGCGACGGTCAGGTACGAAACGCTCGCCTGGGACGCGACCATCGCCGCCATCTCGCAGGGCCAGTACGACATGGCGATGAACGGCATCTCGATCACCGACGAGCGCAAGCAACAGGTCGACTACTCCGACCCCTACATGCGGTCCGAGATGCTGATGCTGGTCCGCGCCGACGAGAGCCGCTTCACCGACGCGGCCAGCTTCGCCGCCGACCCCGACCTCCTGGTCAGCGCCCAGCCCGGCACCTCGCCCTTCTACACCGCCGTCTACGACGTGCTCGACGGCAACGAGGCGAACCCGCGGATCAAGCTGTTCGAGACCTTCGGGGCCTCGCTCCAGGCGCTGAAGGCGGGCGACGTCGACATGACGCTGACCGATTCGACCGCCGCGAACGCCATCGTCGCGGCCAGCGACGGGGCGATCAAGATCATCGGCCAGCCGCTCGCGTCGTCCGACTTCGGCTTCATCTTCCCGAAAGGCTCCGACCTCGTCGCCCCGATCAACGCGGCCCTCGCCAGCATGAAGGCCGACGGGACGATCGACGCGCTGAACCGGAAGTGGTTCGTCGACTTCGCCGGCCAGTAGCGACGGGCGCCCCGGCGCAGGCCGGGGCCTCCCCCGATGGTCTCGCCCGAACCCGACAAGGATTTCCCCTGGTGGCTGGTCGCGCTCGTCGCGACCGGCCTCGTCATCCTGTGGCAGATCCTCGCCAACCCCGTCTACGCCGACGCGCTGGCCAAGCTCGCGCTCGGGATCGAGATCACCGTCCTCGTCACCGTCGTCGCCTTCGCCGGGGCCTCGGTCCTCGGCCTCGGCCTCGCGCTGATGTCGCTGTCGCGCCGGCTGGTCCTGCGCCAGGTCGCGCGCTTCTACATCGAGGTGGTGCGGGGCGTCCCGATCATCGTGCTCCTGCTCTACGTGGCCTTCGTCTTCGCGCCCCTCGCGGTCGAGGGCCTGAACCGGCTCCTCGCGCAGGGCGGCCTCGACCCCGTCCGCCCGCGCGACTTCCCGCTGGTCGCCCGCGCCGTGCTGGCGCTGATCCTCGCCTATTCCGCCTTCCTGGCCGAGATCTTCCGCGCGGGCCTGCAGGCCGTCGACCGCGGCCAGATCGAGGCCGCGCAGGCGCTCGGCCTCTCGCGCCGGGCCATCTTCCGCACCGTCACCTTCCCCCAGGCCTTCCGCATCATCCTGCCGCCCTACGGCAACGACTTCGTCAGCATGGTGAAGGATTCCTCGCTCGTCAGCGTGCTCGGCGTCACCGACGTGGCACAGCTCGGCAAGGTGATCGCGGCCTCGAACTTCCGCTACTTTGAGACCTACAACGTGGTGGCCTTCCTTTACCTGACGCTAACCATCACATTGTCGCTGATCCTGCGCCGCATCGAGATGCGCCTGCGCGCCCGCACCCCCCGTAGAGGCTCCCGATGAACCCCCTGCTCGCCCCCTGGGATACCCCCTTCGCCCTGCCGCCCTTCGCCGCCCTGCGGGACGACCACTTCGCCCCCGCCTTCGACGCCGGGCTGGCCGAGGCGCGCGCGGCCATCGCCGCGATCGCGGCCGACCCCGCCGCGCCCACCTTCGCCAACACCATCGCCGCGCTGGAGCTGGCCGAGGCGACGCTCGACCGCGTCGGCGGCGTGTTCTGGAACCTCGCCGGCGCCGACAGCACCCCCGCGCGCGAGGACCTCCAGCGCGACCTCGCGCCGAAGCTCTCGGCCTTCGCCTCCGAGGTCACCAACGACGCGGCCCTCTTCGCCCGGATCGCCGCGCTGTGGGATGCGCGCGACAGGCTCGGCCTGACGGACGAACAGGCGCGCGTGCTCATGCTCTACCGCCGGATGTTCCTGCGCGCCGGGGCGGCGCTGACGGGTGGCCAGGCCGAACGGATGACCGCGATCAAGTCCCGGCTCGCCGTGCTGGGCACGCAGTTCGCGCAGAACCTGCTGGCCGACGAACGCGACTGGTTCCTGCCGCTGGCCGAGGCCGACCTTGCGGGCCTGCCCGATTTCGTCGCGGCCTCCGCCCGCGCCGCCGGGGCGGAGCGCGGGCAGCCCGGCCCCGTCGTCACGCTGAACCGCAGCCTGATCGTGCCCTTCCTGCAGTTCTCCCCCGACCGCAGGCTGCGCGAAACGGCGTTCCGCGCCTGGACCGCCCGGGGCGCGAACGGCGGCGCGACCGACAACCGCGCCATCGCCGCCGAAACGCTCGCCCTGCGCCACGAACGCGCGGCGCTGCTCGGCTACCCCTCCTTCGCCGCCTTCAAGCTCGAACCCGAGATGGCCGGGACGCCGCAGGCCGTGCGCGAGCTCCTCATGCGCGTCTGGGCCCCGGCGAAGGCCCGGGCCGAGGCCGACGCGCGGGTCCTCGAGGCGATGCTCCACGCCGACGGCCACAACGGCCCGCTCGAACCCTGGGACTGGCGCTTCTATTCCGAAAGGCGCCGGATGGCCGAACACGACCTCGACGAGGCGGTCCTCAAACCCTACCTCCCGCTCGATGCCATGCTCGCGGCGCAGTTCAACTGCGCGCACCGGCTCTTCGGGCTGCAGTTCCGCCCGCTCGACCTGCCGCTCTACCACCCGGGCGTCCGCGCCTGGGAGGTCACGCGCGCCGGCCGCCACATGGCCGTCTTCATCGGCGACTATGTCGCGCGGGCATCGAAGCGGTCGGGCGCCTGGTGCGCGGCCTTCCGCCAGCAGCGCAAGCTCGGCGCCGACATCCGCCCCGTCGTCGTCAATGTCTGCAACTTCGCCCCCGGCGACCCCGTGCTTTTGTCCTGGGACGACGCGCGCACGCTCTTCCACGAGTTCGGCCACGCGCTGCACCAGATGCTGTCCGACGTGACCCACCCCTTCGTCTCCGGCACCAGCGTGGCGCGCGACTTCGTGGAGCTGCCGAGCCAGCTTTATGAACACTGGCTCGAGGTGCCGCAGGTGCTGGCCGCCCACGCCCGCCACCACGCGACCGGCGCGCCGATGCCCGAGGCGCTGCGCGACCGCCTGCTCGCCGCCGCGACCTACGACCAGGGCTTCGCCACGGTGGAGTTCCTCGCCTCCGCCCTCGTCGACCTCGCCTTCCACGATCGTGCGCCCCCGGCCGACCCGATGGCCGCGCAGGCGCGGGTGCTGGAGGACCTCGGCCTGCCCCGCGCGATCGCGATGCGCCACGCGACGCCCCATTTCGCGCACGTCTTTTCGGGCGACGGCTATTCCTCGGGCTACTACAGCTACATGTGGTCCGAGGTGATGGACGCCGACGCCTTCGCCGCCTTCGAGGAGGCGGGCGACCCCTTCGACCCGGCGACCGCCCGGCGGCTGGAGGAAACCATCCTCGCCACCGGCGGCTCCGCCGACCCCGAGACGCTGTATCTCCGCTTCCGCGGCCGGATGCCGGGGGTCGAGGCGCTGCTGAAGGGACGGGGACTCCTGGACGCGGCGTGACGCTTGCAAAGCCGTCGCACGGGGGGGGTTCCCACCCCGTCGCCGGCTGGTCCCCGGACCGGTGGCGCACCGGCCGGCGACCCGCCGTGGAGCGTCTTGACCGGAAAGCGAGCGGTTCACCCTGATGTCGCCCGAACGGTGCCGGATCACCCCAGCCCCGCCGCCGCCATCAGCCGCGCCGCCGCGTCCTCGAGCAGCCGCTCGCGCCCCGCGCCGAAGACGGGGATCTTCCCCGGCTCGAGGAACATCGGCGCGGCGAGCGGGGTGACGCGGGCCAGCCGCACGGCGTCGATCCGGCCCTGCACGCGCGAAAGCATCTCCTCGATCCGGCCGAAGTCGACCAGCCCCCGCATCGCCTCCTCGCGGGTGATCTCCAGCAGGACGTGGCCGGGGTCGTATTTCGCCAGCGTGTCATACAGGATGTCGGACGAGAACGTCGCCTGCCGCCCCGTCTTCCGCCGCCCCTGATGCGTCCGCTCGATCAGCCCCGAGATGATCGCGGCGTTGCGGAAGGTGCGCTTCATCACCGCGTTGCCGGCAAGCCAGCCCTCCAGCCCCGCCCGCATGGCGTCGGCGTCGAACAACGGCGCGGGGTCGTGCACCGCCTCTAGCCCCCAGATCAGCGTCGCGTAGTCGGTCACGACGAAGCCCAAGGGGTGCAGCCCCGCCTCCTCCATCTGCTTCGTCACCAAGAGCCCCAGCGTCGCCTGCGCGTTCCGCCCGGCAAAGCCGTAGACGCACAGGTGCTCGCGCCCGTCATGCGGGAAACTCTCGCAGAGCAGCCGGTCGGCCTGCGGCAGGCGGCTCACCTCCTCCTGCAACCGCAGCCAGTCGGCGGTGTGTGCGGGCAGGCGCGCGAAGTCGCGGTCGCGGAACATCCGCAGGATGCGGTGCGTCAGGCGGGTGGAGGTCGCGAACTTCGTGCCCCAGAAGGTCGCGACCTTGGGCTCGCGGCCGGGGGCCTTCGACACCTCCACCGTCATCTCGCGCAGGGATTCGTAGCGCACGACCTCGCCCCCCATCAGGAAGGTGTCGCCGGGGGTCAGCTGCGCCGCGAAATCCTCCTCGACCTCGCCCAGCGGCATGCCCCGCCCCCGCATCCGCACCGGCAGCACCTCGGACGAGATGATCGTGCCCAGGTTCTGCCGGATCACCGCCGCCGCGCGCGGGTCGCGCAGGGTCCACAGCCCGTCGCGCAGCATCAGCCGCTGCCAGCGGTCGTAGGCGCGCAGCGCGTAACCCCCCGTCGCCACGAAATCGAGGCAGGCGTCGAACCCCTCCCGGCGCAGGCCCCGGTAGGGACCCGCCTGCGTCACCTCGGCGAACAGGTCGTCCGCCGCGAAGGGCCCCGCACAGGCGCGCATCAGGATGTGCTGGCACAGCACGTCGCGCGGCCCCTCGCCCCGCGGCTCGCCGTCCAGGTCGTGCGCCGTCACCGCGGCCAGCGCCGCCACGCATTCCACCACCTCGAAGCGGTTCGCGGGCACCACCAGCGCCTTCGACGGCGCGTTGTAGCGGTGGTTCGCCCGCCCGATCCGCTGCACCAGGCGCTTGACGTTCTTCGGCGCGCCGATCTGGATCACCAGGTCCACGTCGCCCCAGTCGATCCCGAGGTCGAGCGTCCCCGTGCAGACCACCGCGCGCAACTGCCCGGCGGTCATCGCCGCCTCCACCCGCTGGCGCTGCTCGCGCGCGAGCGAGCCGTGGTGGATGGCGATCGGCAGCCCCTCGTCGTTCGCCAGCCACAGGTCGCGGAAGAACAGCTCGGCCTGCGCGCGGGTGTTGTGGAAGATAAGCGTGGTCCGGTGCCGCCGCACCTCCTCCAGCACCGCCGGGATCGCGTGCCGCCCCCCGCCCCCCGCCCAGGGCGGCGGCGCCTCCAGCTCCAGCATCGTGATGTCGGGCTCCGGCCCGGGGTCGGCGAGCAGCACCTCCGTCCCCGCGGCCAGATACCGCGCCAGCGCGGGCGGATCCTCCACCGTCGCCGACAGCCCGACCCGCCGCAGCCCGGGGCACATCGCCGCCAGCCGCGCCAGGCACAGCATCAGCTGGTCCCCCCGCTTGCTCTCGGCCAGCGCATGGATCTCGTCCACGATCACCCGCCTGAGGCCGGCAAAGGTCCGCGCGGCATCGGGATAGCTCAGCATCAGCGCGAGCGACTCGGGCGTCGTCAGCAGGATGTGCGGCGGGTCCGCCCGCTGCCGCTGCCGCCGGGCATGGCCGGTGTCGCCCGTCCGGTCCTCCACCCGGATCGCGAGCCCCGCGCCCTCCAGCGGGGCCCGCAGGTTGCGCCGGATGTCCGCCGCCAGCGCCTTCAGCGGCGACAGGTACAGCGTGTGCAGCCCCGGCCCCGGCGTCGCCCCCAGCTCCGCCAGCGTCGGCAGGAACCCGGCCATCGTCTTGCCGCCCCCCGTCGGCGCGATCAGCAGGGTCGACGGCCGGTCCGCCCGGGCCAGCATCGCGGTCTGGTGGGGATGCAGCGCCCAGCCCTGCGCGGCGAACCAGGCGGTCAGCGAGAGCGGCAGGTCGGTCATCGCACTCCAACCGGCGCCAGCGGAAACCACGCGCCCCGGCGCAGGCCGGGGCCTCACCCGCAACATAAGCGCCCGCGCTGCCGGGACAATCGCCCTTGCCCACCGCAGGCGGCCGGCTTACCTGCCTGCGATGCGCATCCTCTTTCTCGGCGACGTCATGGGCCGCACCGGGCGCACGGCCGTGGCCGACCGCCTGCCCTCCCTCCGCACCGACTGGGCGCTCGACTTCATCGTGGTGAACGCCGAGAACGCCACCGGCGGCGCGGGCCTGTCGGGCGAGCACGCCCGCGCCATCCTCGCCGCTGGGGCCGACTGCCTCACGCTCGGCGACCATGCCTTCGACCAGAAGGACATGGCGGCCTTCATCGAGGGCGAACCGCGCGTCCTGCGCCCGCTGAACTACGCCCGCCTCGCCCCCGGCCACGGTGCCCGCGTCTTCCCCGCACCCGGCGGCCGCCGGGTGCTCGTGGCGCAGGTGCTGGGGCAGGTGTTCATGAAGCGCCCCTTCGACGACCCCTTCAGCGCGCTCGACACCGTGCTGCGCCAGAACACCCTCGGGGCCGCCGTGCAGGCCACCGTCATCGACGTCCACGCCGAGGCCACGTCCGAGAAGATGGGCCTCGCCCACTGGTGCGACGGCCGCGCCTCGCTGGTGGTGGGCACCCACACCCACATCCCCACCGCGGATGCGCAGATCCTTTCCGGCGGCACCGCCTTCCAGTCCGACGCCGGCATGTGCGGCGACTACGACAGCGTGATCGGGATGGAGAAGCTCGAGCCGATGCGCCGCTTCGTCACCGGGATGGCGAGGGGCCGCTTCGAGCCGGCCGAGGGAACAGCAACGCTCTGCGGCACGTTCGTGCAGACGGATGACCGCACGGGGCTGGCCCAGGCGATCCGCCCGGTCCGCCTCGGCGGCCGCCTGCAGGAGGCAACCCCATGAGATTCCACGACGGCCACGAGATTCCGGCGCTCGGCTTCGGCCTGTGGGAGGTGCGCGATGCGGCCTTTGTGGTCGAGACCGCGCTCGGCCTCGGCTACCGGCTGATGGACGGTGCCTATGCCTACGAAAACGAACGCGGCGCGGGTCAGGGCCTGCGCGCCAGCGGCGTGCCGCGCGATCAGGTCTTCGTCACGTCCAAGGTGCCGAACCACCTGCACGGCTACGACAACGCCGTGCGGTCGGCCGAGGACTCGCTGCGGAACCTCGGGCTCGATGCCCTCGACCTCCTCCTGATCCACTGGCCCTGCCCGCGCAAGGACCAGTATGTCGACACATGGCGCGCGCTGATCGCGCTGCAGGCCGACGGGCGGGTGCGGTCGATCGGGGTGTCGAACTTCAACGCCGACCAGATCGACCGGCTGGAGCGCGAGACGGGCGTGCTGCCGGTCTTGAACCAGATCGAGCTCCACCCCCGCCTGCAGCAGGGCACCCTGCGCGCCGCGCACCGCGACCGGGGGATCGTGACGCAAAGCTGGTCGCCGCTCGGCGAGCGGAAATCCTTCGACGATCCGGTGGTTGCGGGAATCGCGCAGCGGATCGGCGCGACGCCCGCGCAGGTCGTCATCGCCTGGCACCTCGCGCTCGGCCTGAACGTCATCCCGCGGTCGACGCGCGCGGAAGGGCTGGCCGAGAACCTCGCGGCGCGCGAGGTGGAACTGACCGACGGCGACATGGTGGCGTTGCAGGGCCTGGATGCGGCAGAACGCACCGGGCCGGACCCCGATCAGGTGAACTGATCGCGATACCACGCGACGAAGGCCGCAACCCCCTGATCCAGCGGTGTCTTCGGCAAGGGCGCGCCGGTCAGCCGGGCGATCAGTCCGGCGTCGGCCCAGGTCGCAGGCACGTCGCCCGGCTGCATCGGCAGCAGGTTCCGCGCCGCCGGGCGGCCCATCGCGGCCTCGATGGCGGCGACGAAGGCCTCCAGCGGCACGGGGTCGCCGTTGCCGATGTTGACGATGCGGAAGGGCGCGTCGGGCGACAGGCTGTCGCCCTCCACGGGCTCCGTCCCCGGCACCACGTCGATCAGGCGGAGGATTCCCTCAACCAGATCATCGACATAGGTGAAGTCCCGCCGCATGTCGCCGCGGTTGTAGAGGTCGATCGGCCGGCCCTCCGCGATCGCCTTCACGAACCGGAACAGCGCCATGTCGGGCCGGCCCCAGGGCCCGTAGACGGTGAAGAAGCGGAACATCGTGGTGGGCAGGCGGTAGAGGTGGGCATAGCTGTGCGCCATCGCCTCGTTGGCGATTTTCGTGGCGGCATAGAAGCTGAGCGGATGCGCGGTGCGGTCGGTCTCGGCGTAGGGCATGGTCGTCGCCGCCCCGTAGGCCGAACTGGTCGAGGCCAGCAGCAGGTGCGCGGGCGCGCTGGCCCGCGCGGCCTCGAGCACGCGGAAGGTGCCGACCAGGTTCGCCTCGACGTAGCTCTCCGGCGCGTCGATGGAATACCGCACCCCGGCCTGCGCCGCGAGGTGAATGACAGTGTCGGCCCCGGCCATCAGGCGGGCCACGAGGCCCGGCTCCTCCAGCCGCCCTTCGGTGAAGGAAAAGCCATTGCGGTCAACAAGTTGCGCCAGCCGCGCGCGTTTCAGCGCGGGGTCGTAGTAGGGGGTCATCGCGTCCAGGCCCGTGACGCGCCAGCCGTCGTCGAGCAGCCGCCGGGCGGTGTGGAAGCCGATGAACCCCGCGGCTCCGGTGACGAAGGCGTGCCGGTCAGGCAACGAAGCGGCCCTCGAAATCCTCCGGGATCAGCAGGTTGTGCCGGCCGAGGTCCTTCACGTCGCGCTCGCCGCACAGCGCCATGGTGATGTCGAGCTCGCGCGCGATGACCTCCAGCGCCCGCGTCACCCCCGCCTGCCCCATGGCCCCGAGCCCGTGGATATAGGCCCGCCCGATCATCGTCCCCCGCGCGCCCAAGGCCAGCGCCTTCAGCACGTCCTGCCCGGAGCGGATGCCGCCGTCGAGCCAGACTTCGGTGCGGTCGCCCACGGCGCGGAGGATCGAGGGCAGCATGCGGATCGAGGACATGGCCCCGTCGAGTTGCCTACCGCCATGATTCGAAACGATAATCGCGTCGGCCCCCGCGTCGGCGGCCAGCCGCGCGTCGTCGGGGTCGAGGATGCCTTTCAGGATGAACCTGCCGCCCCAGCGGTCGCGGATGCGGGTGACCTTGGTCCAGTCGAGCTTGGGGTCGAACTGTTCGTTCGCCCAGGCGGTCAGGTCAGACAGCTTCTTCACGTTCTTGACGTGGCCCACGATGTTGCGGAATTGCCGACGGGGTGTGCCCATCATGCCCATGGCCCAGCCGGGGTGCAGCGCCATGTTGATCAGGTTCGGCACCGTCAGCTTCGGCGGCGAGGACAGGCCGTTCTTCAGGTCCTTGTGCCGCTGGCCGAGGATCTGGAGGTCGAGCGTCAGCACCAGCGCCGAACACTTCGCGGCCCGCGCGCGTTCGATGATCGCGTCGACGAAATCCTCGTCGCGCATGACATAAAGCTGGAACCAGAAGGGCTTGGTCGAGGCGGCCGCGACGTCCTCGATCGAGCAGATCGACATCGTGGACAGCGTGTAGGGCACGCCGAAGGCCGCCGCGGCGCGGGCGGCGAGGATCTCGCCGTCGGCGCGCTGCATTCCCGTGGAGCCGACGGGGGCGAGCGCCACGGGGATCGCGACGGTCTCGCCCGCCATCGTGCTGGACAGGACCCGGCCCGACAGGTCGCGCGCGACCCTCTGGCGCAGCCGCAGCGCGGAAAAGTCGGCAGAATTGTCACGGAACGTCTGCTCGGTATAGCTGCCGCTTTCGCAGTAGTCCCAGAACATGCGCGGCACGCGGGCGCGGTGCAGGCGTTTCAGGTCGTCGATGCAGGTGATGACGGGGGGCATTTCAGGGGGTCGCTCGCGCCAGTGGTCAGGCCACTTTAGGCATCGCGAAAGGGGGCTGCAACAGGGGCTTGAAACTGGTTCGATATCGAACTGACTAGTGCGATATCGAACTATCTAGTGCGAAATCGCACTAACTGGTGCGATATCGGACCGGTTTTGCAGGAACGCGCCATGACCTCTCGCCGCAACGTCATCGCCCTCGCCACCGGAGGCATCGTGCTCGCCGCCACCGCCAGGGGTGGGTGGTGTTCGCCCCGGCCCCGCCTGCGGCCGACCCGCTGTTCGCGCAGGTTCCCGCCCGGCGCAGCCTGAAGGCGCCGTTCGACGGCATCGACTTCACCGGGCCGGTGTTCGAGGGGCTGCGGCTGTTCGGCCTGTTCACCCGCGCCAGCGCGGCGGACCCCACGAGCAGCGCCTTCCGGCAGGGGCTGGCGGCGGTCTTTGCCAATACCGACACGGCGATGGGGCATCTGTGGCTGGTGAGCCCCGGCAACACGCGGGGCGACCAGCTCGCCGCCGGGGCGGACTGGCTGCGGGTGAACCTCGCCTGCACGGCGCTGGGCCTGGGGTTCCGCTGAGCCAGGCGTTGCAGGAATATCCCGAGATGGCGGGGCTTTACGCGCAGGTGCACGGAAGGCTTGCGGCGGCGGGCGGGACGGTTCAGATGCTGGCACGCATCGGCTATGGCCCGGCCACGGGCCCGAGCTCGCGCTGGCCGCTGGAGACCCGCCTGAGGCATGGCTGACGATCCGACCCCGAAATGGTTCGCCTTCTTCACCGAGGTCGGGATCATCGCGCAGCTGAGCCGCGCGATGTTCGAGGCGGTGCTGCCCGACGGGTTCACCGTGTCGCAGTTCACCGTGCTGAACCATCTGGTGCGGGTCAAGGACCACCAGACGCCGCAGGCGCTGGCGCGCGCGTTCCAGGTGCCGAAGACGTCGATGACGCACAGCCTGTCGGTGCTGGAGGCCGCGGGCTATGTGGCGACGGTCGTCAACCCGAAGGACGGCCGGTCCAAGGTGGTGACGATCACCGACGCCGGCCGGGCCTTCCGCGACGACGCGATCGACCGGCTGCGGCCGCAGGTGCGCCGGATCGCCAAGTGCTTTCCGCTGTCGGACCTGGGCGACCTGACCTTCCACCTGTCGATCATCCGCGCCGAGATGGACGAGGCGCGCGACCGCGCCTGACCCCGACGGGCCGGCAGCTCGCCGGTGCCGCCCGCCCGCCGCTTCAGGCGGCGTGGGCGCCCTCGGCGAGGGTGGCGACGAAGGCCGCGACCTCGCCCGGCGACTTGCCCTCGCCGATCAGCGCGACGATGGCCGAGCCGACGACGGCTCCGTCGGCCACGTCCGCGATGGCGCGGGCGGCCTCGGGGGTGGAGATGCCGAAGCCCACGATCACGGGCAGGTCGGTCGCGGCCTTGATCCGCGCGACCTCGGGGGCGACATCGGCGGCCCGGGCGGCGGCGGCACCGGTGATGCCGGTGATCGAGACGTAGTAGACGAAACCGCTGGTGTTCCGCAGCACGGCCGGCAGGCGGCGGTCGTCGGTCGTGGGGGTGGCGAGGCGGATGAAGTTGAGGCCCGCGGCCTGCGCGGGGATGCAGAGCTCGGCGTCTTCCTCGGGGGGCAGGTCGACGACGATCAGGCCGTCGATCCCGGCGGCGCGGGCGTCGGCGAGGAAGCGGTCGACGCCGCGGGAATGGATCGGGTTGTAGTAGCCCATCAGGACGACGGGCGTGGTCGTGTCGGTGGCCCGGAAGTCGCGGACCATCTGCAGCGTCGCGTCGAGCGTCTGGCCCGCGTCGAGCGCCCGCTGGCCCGCGCGCTGGATCGTCGGGCCGTCGGCCATGGGGTCGGTGAAGGGAAGCCCCAGTTCGATGATGTCGACCCCGGCGGCGGGCAGCGCCTGCATGATGGCGAGCGAGGTGGCCGTATCGGGGTCGCCCGCCATGATGTAGGCGACGAAGGCCTTGCGCTGCTGCGCGCGGAGGCGGGCGAAGGTGGCGTCGATCCGGGTCATCGTGGCCTGCGGTTGCTGGCCGCCCGTGTGCCACGGCCTAGCCGGGCTTGGCAACCGGCTTGCCGATGCTTTCGCCGCCGTCGATCAGGAACTCGGACCCGGTGGACCAGGTGGCCTCGGTCATCAGGAAGCGGACGAGGCGGGCGACCTCCTCCGGCTGGCCGAGGCGGGGGAGGGGCAGGCCTGCCACGGCGCTGTCGGAGAGGCCTTCGGTCATGGGCGTGCGGACCGGGCCGGGGTGGACCGAGACGACGCGGATGCCGTCGGGGCCGAGGTCGAGCGCCGCGGCCTTGGTCATGCCGCGGACGGCCCATTTGGAGGCGACGTAGGCGATGAGGTTGGGGTAGCCCAGCATCCCGGCGGTGGAGGAGGTGTTGACGATCACCCCGCCCCCCGCCCGGCGCAGCGCGGGGGTCACGGCGCGCATGCCGAGGAAGACTCCCGTCAGGTTCACGTCGATGGTGCGGCGGAAGGCGTCGGGGGCGCAGTCGGCGGTGGTGCCGTAGGTCGCGATCCCTGCGTTGTTGAAGAGCGCGTTGAGCCCGCCGAGCTCTTCTTCGGCCTGCGCGACCGTCTGGTCCCAGGCGGCGGCGTCGGTCACGTCGAGCGCGAGCGCGGTCACCGCCGGGCCGATCTCGTGCGCGAGCTGCTGGCCGCGGTGCAGGTCGAGGTCGGCGATGGCGACGCTGGCCCCGCCGGCGGCGAGGAGCCGGGCGGTCGCGCTGCCGATGCCGCCGGTGCCGCCGGTGACGAGGACCTTGAGGTCGGGGGTTTCCATGCACCGGCAACGGGCGGGGCGGGCGGTTGTTCCCTTGATCCTGCGGGTGCGCGCCCGTAAGGGACGGCGCGGGACAGCGGGGGCGGGCGGCGATGGCGCTGAAGATCGGGATCGTGGGGCTGCCGAACGTGGGGAAGTCCACGCTCTTCAACGCGCTGACGCGGACGGCGGCGGCGCAGGCGGCGAACTTTCCCTTCTGCACGATCGAGCCGAACGTGGGCGAGGTCGCGGTGCCCGATGCGCGGCTGGCGGTGCTGGCGGGGATCGCGGGGTCGAGGCAGGTCATCCCGGCGCGGATGACCTTCGTGGACATCGCGGGGCTGGTGCGGGGGGCGAGCAAGGGGGAGGGGCTGGGGAACCAGTTCCTCGCCAACATCCGCGAATGCGATGCGGTGGCGCATGTGCTGCGCTGCTTCGAGGACCGCGACATCACGCATGTCGAGGGGCGGATCGACCCCATCGCCGATGCCGAGACGATCGAGACCGAGCTGATGCTGGCGGATCTGGAATCGGTCGAGCGGCGGCGGGCGAACCTGGCGCGGAAGCTGAAGGGCGGGGACAAGGAGGCGGCGGACCAGGACCGCTTGCTCGCCGCGGCGCAGGCGGCGCTCGAGGCCGGGCGGTCGGCGCGGACGGTGGCGGTGGCCGCGGACGACCGGCGGGCCTGGGGGCTGTTGCAGCTTCTGACCGCGAAACCGGTCCTTTATGTCTGCAACGTGGCCGAGGCCGAGGCCGCGACGGGCAACGCATGGACCGGACGGGTGGCCGCGATGGCCGCCGCGCAGGGGGCCGGGGTCGTCGTCATCAGCGCGCGGATCGAGGAGGAGCTGGCGCAGCTGCCCGAGGCGGAGGCGGCGCTGTTCCTGGCGGAGATGGGGCTGGCCGAGGCGGGGTTGGACCGGCTGATCCGGGCGGGCTACGACCTGCTGGGGCTGCAGACCTACTTCACCGCCGGCCCCAAGGAGACGCGGGCCTGGACGATCCCGAAGGGGACGCTCGCCCCGCAGGCGGCGGGGGTGATCCACGGCGACTTCGAGCGCGGGTTCATCCGGGCCGAGACGGTGGGCTATGCGGATTATGTGGCGGGCAAGGGCGAGGCGGGGGCCAAGGAGGCGGGCAGGTTCCGCGTCGAGGGCAAGGGGTATGTGGTGCAGGACGGGGACGTGATGCACTTTCTGTTCGGGGGATAGGATGGCTTGCGGGGTAGGGTGTCCCGCGCTATCTTACCTGTGTCTTACTTCAGGCCCTGCATGACCGATGCGACCACGCGGATGTCCACCAAGGGGCAGGTCATCCTGCCCAAGTCCATCCGCGACCGGCGCGGCTGGGGGGCCGGGGTGCGGTTGGTGGTGGAGGAGACGGCCGAGGGGGTGCTGCTGAAGCCCGCGCCGGCCTTTGCGAAGGGCGCACCGGGAGCGGCCTATGGCGTGCTGCGGCGCGGAGGACCTCCGCTGCCGCTGGATGCGATGGACGCGGCGGTCCTGGCGGAGGCCCGGCGGCGTGCGCGCGATTGATACGAACATCGTCGTCCGCTACCTGACCGGGGACGATCCGGTGCAGTCGCCGCAGGCGCGCGCGCTGGTCGCGGGTCATGCGGTGTTCGTGCCCGTCACGGTCGTGCTGGAGACGGCCTGGGTCCTGCGGGCGGCCTACGGGTTCGGCGCGGGCGAGGTGGCGATGGCCCTGCGCGCCTTCGGCGGCGAGCCGACCGTGACGGTCGAGGATGCGGCGAGGGTCGAAGAGGCGCTGCGGCTGGCCGATGCGGGCATGGATCTGGCCGATGCGCTGCATCTGGTGCGGGCGGCGGGCTGCGCCGATGTCGTGACCTTCGACCGCGCCTTCATCGCGCAGGGGGCACCGCGGGTGGTAGCCCCGTGAGCGGGAAGGTCGTGATCGTCACCGGCGCGGGGTCCGGGATCGGGCGGGCGGTGGCGAGGGCGTTCCTGGCGCAGGGGGACGGGGTTGCGCTGCTCGGGCGGCGGGCGCAGGCGCTCGAGGCGGCGGCGGAGGGGCATCCGCAGGCGCTGTGCGTGGCGTGCGACGTGACCGATGAGGCGGCGGTGGATGCGGCCTTTGCCGCGGTGGTCGCGCGGTTCGGGCGGGTGGACGTGCTGTTCAACAATGCGGGGCTCTTCTCGCCGTCGCGCACGATCGATGAGACGCCGGTGGAGGTCTGGCGGCAGGTGGTGGAGGTGAACCTGACCGGCGCGTTCCTGTGCGCGCGGGCGGCCTTCCGGCAGATGCGGGCGCAGGTGCCGCAGGGCGGGCGGATCATCAACAACGGCTCGATCAGCGCGCAGGCGCCGCGCCCGGGGTCGGCGCCCTATACGGCGAGCAAGCACGGGGTTTCGGGCCTGACGAAGACGATCGCGCTGGACGGGCGGCCGTTCGACATCGCCTGCGGGCAGATCGACATCGGCAATGCGCTGACCGGGATGGCCGCGCCGATGACGCAGGGTGTGCCGCAGGCCGACGGCGGCATCCGCCCCGAGCCGGTGATGGATGTGGCCGAGGTCGCGCGGGCGGTGCTGCACATGGCGGGGCTGCCCTTGTCGGCCAACGTGCTGGCGATGACGGTGATGGCGACGAAGATGCCCTTCGTCGGGCGCGGCTAGCCGGGCAGCAGCCACAGCGCCCGGGGCGGGAGGGAGAGCGTGACCTCGGCCCCCGGGGTCAGCGCGGCGGCGGCACCTTCGGGCACCGCGGCGTAAAGGTCGAGGCCCGCGGCGGCGAGCGTCAGATGCGTGAGCGGGCCGCGGAAGCTGCGGTCGGTCAGGCGCGCGGTGACGGGGTTGGGGCCGGGGAGGAGCGACAGCGCCTCGGGCCGGATCGTCACGGTGGCGGGGCCGTCGGGGACGCCGGGCGGCAGTGCCAGGGGGCCGAGGGGGGTGGCGAGGACGCCGCCCGCGACCTGCCCTGCGATGAAGTTGCGCCCGCCGAAGAAGGCCGCGACCGCGCGGGTCGCGGGGCGCAGGAACAGGTCCTGCGGGCTGCCCTCCTGCGCGATGCGCCCGCCGAGCATCAGCGCGGTGCGGGCGGCGAGCGCGAGCGCGTCGTCGCGGTCGTGGGTGACCATCAGCGTGGTGGTGCCGAGGTCGGCCTGCATCGCGCGGATCAGCGCGCGCATGTCGTCGCGCAGGGTGGGGTCGAGGTTCGACAGCGGCTCGTCGAGCAGGAGCACGCGGGGGTCGGCCAGCAGCGCCCGGGCGAGCGCGACGCGCTGCTGCTGGCCGCCCGAGAGCTGCGCGGGCAGGCGCGGGCCGCTGCCCGCGAGGTCGACGCGGGCGAGCATCGCTTCGGCGCGCCGCGCGATCTCGCGCGCGGGCAGGCCGCGCATCCTGAGCGCGAAGCCCACGTTGTCGGCGACGGTCATGTGGGGGAACAGCACCCCGGCCTGGAAGGCGAGCACGGTGCCGCGGCGTTCGGGCGGCAAGGGCAGGATCGAGCGGCCGTCGATGCGGATGTCGCCGGAGGTCGGCGCGAGGAGCCCGGCGATCAGCCGCAGCGTGGTGGTCTTGCCGCAGCCCGAGGGGCCGAGGAGCGCGGTCAGCGTCCCTGCCGGAACGGCCAGTGAGATGCCGTCCGGCGTGGCGGGGTGGCCCGGCCGGGCGTGGGTCAGGTCGTGGAGGTCGAGCCGGCTCATCGCGGGGGAGTCAGGGCGTCGTGCGCGCCGGCGATGGCGCGGGCGGCGAGGAGCGCCACCAGCGCGCCGGGCAGGATGGTGACGAGCGCGACGGCCCCGGCGATGTCGGTGCGGCCGGAGGCGGCGAAGGCGTTGAGCAGGAGCGGCAGCGTCATCACCCGGCCGCCGCCGATCATCAGCGTGAGCAGATACTGGCCCCAGGAGACGAGGAACACGAACAGCGCCCCGGCGAGAAGGCTCGGGCGCAGCGCGGGCAGGGTGACGTGCCGGAACGCCTGCGCGGGCGAGGCCCCGAGCGTGCGCGCCTGGGCCGCGAGGTCGGGGTCGAGGCGCGCGAAGGCCGCGGTCATGATGAGCGTCATGTAGGGGATCGTCGGGATCAGATGGGCGAGCGCCACGGCGCCGATCGTGTTCGTCAGGCCGGCCCGGATGAAGGCCTCGTGCAGGCCGGGCGCGACGGCGATCGCGGGGACGATCAGCGGGGCCGTCACCAGCGCGAGCACCAGCCCCCGGCCGCGGAAGCGGCGGCGTCCCAGCGCCGCGCCGGCGGGCAGGCCGATCAGCGTCGCGCCGAGTGTCGCGAGCGCGGCGATGGCGAGGGTGGTCGCCAGCGCCTCCACGAGCCCGCTGCGGGGGGCGAGCGCGGCCTGCCAGCCCGCGAGCGAGGCGGCCCGGGGTAGAAGGTCGGGGAAGCGCCAGCCGCGGCCGAAGGCGGCGATGGCCATGGGGACCAGCGGCAGCACCAGCCAGAGCGACAGGAGCGCGCCGATCACGGGCAGGGCGCGGCGGGTCATCGCCGCAGGAGCCGGAGCAGCGCCGCGGTGACGAGGCCCGCGACGGCTGCGGTGACGAGGCCCATCGCCATGGCCTGCGGGCGCGCGGCGAGGTCGGTGTCGGCCCATGCCTGCCAGGCGGTGACGGGAAGCGCCCGCGGCGAGGACGCGCCGAGCAGGAGCGGCACCTCGTAGGTGCCGAAGCCGAAGGCGAAGACGATCAGCGCGGCGGCGGCGAGGCTTGGCAGAAGCTGCGGCAGGGTCACGTGGCGGAAGGCCTGCCAGGGCGAGGCCCCGAGCGAGCGGGCGGCCGCGGCCTGGTCGTCGCCCATCGCCCTCAGGCGGGCGAGCAGGATCAGGGCGATGAAGGGCGCCTCTTTCCAGGTGTAGTGGAGGAGGATGCCGATCGCCCAGGGATCCTGGACGAGCACGGGGAACTCGGCCGGGCGGGTGATGAGGCCCGCGTGCCAGGCGAGACGGGCGAGGAGGCCCGACTGGCCGAAGAGATACAGGATGCCGAAGGCGCCGACGACGTGGGGGACGGTCAGGTTCAGGTTCAGCAGGACGTGCAGGGGGCCGCGGCCCGCGAAGCGGCGGCGCAGCATCAGCGCGAGCGGCAGGGCGATCAGCGCCGACAGCGCCGTCGAGGCCGCGGCGATCCAGAGCGAGAGGCCGAGCGACCGCAGGAAACCGGGGTCGGCCAGGATCGCGCGGTAGGCCCCGAACGGCACGGGCGTGTCGAGCGACCGCCAGGCGGCGATGGCGAGCCCGCCTGCGAAGAGCGCGCCCAAGGTGGCGACCGCGGGAGCGAGCAGCAGGGCCGTGCGCAGGCGGTCGGACATGGCGCGCAGGCTGGCGCGGCGGGGCGGCGGCGTCAACCCGTGCCGGGGACGCGCGGCCCTGCCGGCGGCGCGGCCCCGGTTCCTTGGAAGGAACCGGACCGATGTCTTGCAAGACATCGGCGGTGCGCCGCGGCCCCGGCGTCGGTTCTATTGCCCGACGTTGGCGCGCCAGCCGTCCTCGATGGCCCGCGTCCAGTCGGGTTGCAGCTCGGGCAGGGCTGCGGCGGCGAGTTCGGCGGCCGGGATCACCGACGGGTGGCGCGGCAGGGCGGCGAAGGCCGCCCGGATGTCGGGCGGGGTGCGGGCGATGTCGATGGCCGGGGCCGCGCCCCAGACCCGCGGGTCGGCCTTGAGGAGCTGCGCCTGCGGCGAGATCAGCAGGTTCTGCAGCACCATCGCGGCGGCCTTGTTCGGCGAGTTCACCGGGATCAGCGTGTAGCTCGTGTTGGCGATGGTGCCCGAGGTCAGGCCGGTGCTGCGGGTGGTGGCGGGAAAGGTTCCGGCATCGACCGCGAGGCCGAACTGGGACGGGTCGTAGTCGAAGGTGAAATCGACCTCGCCGTTGGCGTAGAGCTGGTTCAGCGCGCCGATCGTGGTGGGATAGGTCGCGCCCTGCCGCCAGAGGAAGGGCTTCAGGTCGTTCAGGATCGTCCAGGCCCTGGCCGCCGCGGCGTCGAACCGGGCCTGGTCGAAGGGCCCGGCCAGCGCCTCCGCCCCGCCGGCGGCGAAGTAGAAGACCTGCCGGACGAAGACCGCGCCGTTGAAGTCGGGCGGGGCGGGGTAGGTGAAGCGGCCGGGGTTGGCGCGGATCCAGTCGAGCAGCGCCGCGATGTCGGCGGGGGGCACGGGGACGGTCGCGCTGTCGTAGGCGAAGGCGAACTGCGCCCGGCTCCACGGCACCTCGCAGCCGTCGACCGGCACGCCGAAGTCGTTGGCGATCGACGGGTCGGCCCAGTCGATGAAGACGTTGTTGGGCAGGCTGTCGGTATAGCCGCAGAAGGCGAGGCCGCCGTCCTTCATGGTGCGGAAGTTCTCGCCGTTGATCCAGATCAGGTCGATCGCGCCGTCGGTCAGGTTGCCCGCCTGCTTCTCGGCCAGCACGGCGTTGACGGCGGTGGCGGTGTCGGTCAGCGGCACGCGGTTCAGCGTGATGCCGTAGTCGCGGGCCAGGATCGGGCCGATGACATCGCTGACGTAGGCGTTGATCGCGTCGGACCCGCCCCAGAGGAAGAAGTTGACCTCCTTGCCGCGGGCGGCGGCGACCACGGCCTCCCAGGGCTGGTCGACCGGCGGCTCCTGCGCGAGGGCGGGGGTGAGGGTCAGGGCCAGGACGGCGAGGGGACGGAGCATGGCGGGCCTTTCGAGCGGGTGACGTCGGAAGGGCGACGGGACCACCCTTCGGCGCACCTGGCAAGGGGCGGGACTACAATTCGGCTTGACTGCCTTTGGACCGTTCCATTACGGCTTGGAACGATCCAAATCCGGGAGGGGGGTCGGGGGATGCGCGGGGGGCTGATCGGGGCGGGCACGATGGCGTCCGGGCGGGCGTCCGGGCGCGCGTCCGGGTGCGCGTCCGGGCGCGCGATCGCGTCCCCGCGGGCGGACGGCCGGGGGGTCGCCGCGACCGCGGTGCGGAACCTGCGGCGGCGCGGCGGGGCGGCGGGTCCGTGAGCAAGGTCGTGTCCGCCGCCGAGGCCGTGGGGCGCATCCGCGACGGGGCGGTGGTGACGGTCAGTTCGTCCTCGGCGCTGGGCTGTCCGGATGCGGTGCTGGCGGCGCTGGGGGCGCGGTTCGCGGCCGAAGGGCACCCGCGGGGGATCACGACGATCCATCCCATCGCCGCGGGGGACATGTATGGCGTGAAAGGGATCGACCACATCGCGCGCGAGGGGTTGCTCGCGGCGGTGATCGCCGGGAGCTATCCGTCGGGCGGGTCGCACCTGCCGATGCCCGCGATCTGGCGGATGATCGTCGAGGACCGGATCCCGGCGTATAACGTGCCCTCGGGGATCCTGTTCGACATGCACCGCGAGGCGGCGGCGCGGCGGCCGGGCGTGCTGACGCAGGTGGGGATGGAGACCTTCGTGGACCCGCGGCGCGAGGGCTGCGCGATGAACGCGTGCGCCGCCGCCGCCCCGATCGTCGCCCGCGTGGAGTTCGCGGGCGAGGAGTGGTTGCACTTTCCGAACATCATCCCCGATGTCTGCCTTTTGCGGGCGACGACGGCGGACGAGCGCGGCAACCTGACCTATGAACACGAGGGGGCCTATCTGGGGGGCCTCGAGCAGGCGATCTGTGTCAGGAACCACGGCGGGCTGGTCGTCGCGCAGGTCAAGCGGGTGACGGCGGCGGGCAGCCTGCGGGCGCATGACGTGCGGGTGCCCGCGCATCTCGTGGACCTGGTGGTGGTCGACGAGGGCCAGCGGCAGACGACCGAGACGGGGTATGACCCGGCGATCAGCGGCGAGGTGGTGCGCCCGCTGGCGAGTTTCGCCGCGCCGGAGCACGGGGTGGAGAAGGTCATCGCCCGGCGCGCGGCGATGGAGCTGCGGGCGGGGATGGTCGCGAACCTCGGCTTCGGGATCAGCGCGATGGTGCCCTATGTGCTGCTGGAGGAGGGGCAGGCGGGCGCGGTGACCTGGGCCATCGAGCAGGGCGCGGTCGGGGGGATGCCGCTTACCGGCTTCGCCTTCGGCTGCGCGAGCAATGCGGACGCCTTCGTGCCCTCGCCGCAGCAGTTCATCTACTTCCAGGGCGGGGGGTTCGATGTCAGTTTCCTGTCATTCCTCGAGGTCGACCGGGAGGGGAACGTCAACGTCAGCAAGCTGGGCAAGAAGCCGTATCTGACCGCGGGCTGCGGCGGGTTCGTGGACATCACGGCGCGTGCGAAGCGGATCGTCTTCTCGGGCTGGTTCGAGGCGGGGGCGGAGCTTGCGCTGGAGGGCGACGGGTTGCGGGTGGTGCGGCCGGGGAAGTTCGCCAAGATGGTCGAGGCGGTGGAGCATGTGACCTTTGCAGGCGCCCGTGCGCGGGCGCAGGGGCAGGACGTGCTGTATGTGACCGAGCGCTGCGTGATGCGGCCGGGCGACGGCGGGCTGGTGGCGGTGGAGGTCATGCCGGGGATCGACCCCGCGCGCGACATCGTGGCGGCGAGCGGTGGCCGGGTGACGGTGGCGGAGGATGCCGTGGCGATGCCGCTTGCACTTCTGCGACCGGAACCGATGGGGTGGCGGGCATGAGCGCGGTGCATCTTGAACTTGTCGGACATCTGGCCGAGCTGCGGCTGGACAATCCGGGCAAGCTCAACTGCCTGACCGCCGCGATGCTGGGCCAGCTTGCGGGGCATCTGGAGGTGATCGCGGGGCGGCCGGAGGTGCGGGCGGTGCTGGTCACGGCGACGGGCGACCGCGCCTTCTGCACCGGGGCCGACATCGGGGCCTGGGGGGAGCTGTCGCCCGCGGCCTTCGCGCGGGACTGGGTGGCGGGGGGGCACCGGCTGTTCGACCGGCTCGCGCGGCTGGGCAAGCCGGTGATCGCGGTGATCCAGGGCCATGCCTTCGGCGGCGGCCTCGAGCTTGCCGCGGCCTGCGACGTGCGGGTGATGCACCCCAAGGCGACGCTCGCGCTGCCCGAGGCGGGGGTGGGGATCGTGCCGGGCTGGTCGGGGACGCAAAGGCTCGCGCGGCTGATCCCGGAGGGGTGGCTGAAGGACATGGCGCTGTGCGGCACGCGGCTGACGGCGGCGCAGGCGCTGGCCTGCGGCTTCGTGGCCGAGGTGTCGGACGACCCGCGGGCGGCGGCGCTGGCGCGGGGGACCCGTGCGGCGGGGCTGTCGCCTCGGGCGGTGGAGATCGCCAAGGCGATGATCCACGCGGGCGTCGGCGAGGACCGGGGGGCGATGGTCGAGATGCTGGGGGCCGCGGCGATCGCCGCGAGCGCGGACCGCGACGCGGGCGTGGCGGCCTTCCGCGGCAAGCGCGCACCGGCGTTTCCGGGGGCATGAGATGGGCCTGAACATCATCCCCGACAGCTGCGCGGCGCTGCCCGAGGCGTTCCATGCGCGCCATCTGATCGGCGGGGTCTGGCGGGCCGGGGGCGCGACGCGCGACCGGGTCTCGCCGTCGCACGGCACCGTGGCGAGCCGGGCCGAAGAGGGCACGGCGGCGGATGCCCGGGCCGCCGTCGCGGCGGCGCGGACGGCGTTCGACGACGGGCGGTGGGCGCGGCTGCCGGGCCGCGCGCGGGCGGCGGTGCTGCTCCGGGTGGCCGACCTGATCGCGCGGGACGTGGAGCGGCTCGCGCTGATCGAGACGCTGGAGTCGGGCAAGCCCATCGCGCAGGCGCGGGGCGAGGTCGGGGGTGCCGCGGACCTGTGGCGGCATGCGGCGGCGATGGCGCGGGCGAGCCACGGCGAGGCCTACGACACGCTGGGGCCCGACATGCTCGCGCTGACGCTGCGCGGGCCGCGGGGGGTGGTGGGGATCATCACGCCGTGGAACTTCCCCTTCTGGATCCTGTCGCAGAAGCTGCCTTACGCGCTCGCGGCCGGCTGCACGGTGGTGGTGAAGCCGTCGGAGATGACGCCCTCCTCGACGGTGATGCTGGGGGCGCTGCTGCAGGAGGCGGGGCTGCCCGACGGGGTGGCGAACATCGTGCTCGGAAGCGGGGCGTCGGTCGGGGCGGCGCTGGTCGGCGACGGCCGGGTGGACATGGTGAGCTTCACGGGATCGACCGCCGTGGGCCGGACCATCGCGCGCGAGGCGGGGGGGCGGCTCGCGCGGGTGGCGCTGGAACTGGGGGGGAAGAACCCGCAGGTCGTGTTCCCCGATGCGGACCTGGAGAGCGCGGCCGATGCGGTGGCCTTCGGGGCGGTGTTCAACGCGGGGCAGTGCTGCAATGCGGGCAGCCGTGTGCTGGTGCAGCGCGGCATCGCGGAGGAGTTCACCGCGCGGGTGGCGGCGCTGTCGGGGCGCGTCGCCTTCGGCGATCCGCTGGATGCGCGGACGCAGGTGGGGGCGATCGTGACGCCGGAGCATGGCGCCGCGATCGACGGGCATGTCCGCGCGGCGGTCGCGGCGGGGGCGGAGGTGCGCCTGGGCGGCGGGCCGCTGGCGGTGCCGGGGCTGGCCGGGCAGTTCTACCAGCCGACGGTGCTGGCGGGGCTGTCGCCCGGCCTGGCGGTGGTCCAGGACGAGGTCTTCGGCCCGGTGCTGGCGGTGCAGACGTTCGAGACGCTCGACGAGGCGATCGGCATGGCCAACGCCACGCCCTACGGCCTGTCGGCGGGGGTGTGGAGCGGGAACATCCACACCTGTCTGGACTTCGCGCGCCGGGTGCAGGCCGGGACCGTGTGGACGAACACCTGGATGGACGGCTATCCCGAGGTGACGTTCGGGGGGATGAAGCAATCGGGCCTGGGACGCGAGATCGGGCGGGCGGGGTTCGAGGAGTATCAGGAGATCAAGTCGCTGGTGATGCGGATCGGCCGCACGCGGGTGCCTTGGGTGACGACCCCCTGAGGGGGCAATGCAAAACGCAACGGGAGGAAGACGACATGCGTATGTTCAGGAAGACGGCCATCGTCGCGGCGCTGCTGGTCACGACGACAGGGGTGGCCATGGCGCAGGAGCAGGTCGAGGTCCTGCACTGGTGGACCAGCGGCGGCGAGGCCGCGGCGGTGGGCGTGCTGAAGGAGAACCTGGCCGGCAAGGGCGTGGGCTGGGTCGACATGCCGGTGGCCGGCGGCGGCGGCGAGGCGGCGATGACCGCGCTGCGGGCGCGGGTGCAGGCGGGCGACGCGCCGACCGCGGTGCAGATGCTGGGCTTCGACATCCGCGACTGGGCCAAGGAGGGCGCGCTCGCCGACCTGACGCCGACGGCCATGGCCGAGGGCTGGGACAAGGTGGTGCCGCAGGCGCTGCAGGCGTTCTCGACCTATGACGGCAAGTGGGTCGCGGCACCGGTCAACGTGCATTCGACCAACTGGATCTGGATCAACAAGGCCGCGCTCGACAAGACCGGCCTTGCGGCGCCGACGACCTGGGACGAGCTGGTGGCCGTTCTGGACGCGATGAAGGCGCAGGGCATCACGCCCCTGGCGCATGGCGGGCAGGCCTGGCAGGACGCGACGATCTTCGACGCGGTGGTGCTGTCGATGGGCGGCGACTTCTACAAGCGGGCGATGATCGACCTCGACCCCGCGGCGCTGAACAGCCCGGAGATGGTGACGGTGTTCGACCGGATGGCCAAGCTGCGGACCTATGTGGACGACAACTTCAGCGGGCGCGACTGGAACCTCGCCAGCGCGATGGTCATCAACGGCGAAGCCGGGATGCAGATGATGGGGGACTGGGCCAAGGGCGAGTTCCTGAAGGCGGGCAAGGTGCCGGGCACGGACTTCGTCTGCATCCGCTTTCCGGGCACGCAGGGGTCGGTGACCTTCAACTCCGACCAGTTCGCGATGTTCAACCAGACCGATCCGGCCAAGCAGGCGGCGCAGATCGAGATGGCGAAGGCGATCATGGACCCGGCCTTCCAGATCGCGTTCAACGTGGTCAAGGGGTCGGTGCCGGTGCGGACCGACGTGCCCGACACGGCCTTCGACGACTGCGGCAAGAAGGGCATCAAGGACCTGGCCGAGGCCAGCGCCAACGGCACGCTCTACGGTTCGATGGCGCATGGCCACGCGGCACCGGCGGCGGTGAAGAACGCGGTCTACGACGTGGTGACCGCGAACTTCAACGGCGAGTACGACAGCGCGACGGCGGCGGCGGAGCTTGCCGCGGCCGTGGCCGACGCGCAGTGACCTGACCTTGCGGGCGGGGGGCCACCCCTCCGCCCGCGCAGTTCGCCAAAGGTTCCGGAAAGCTTTTGTCCCGGCCCCGCCGTCGCGCGTGGCCCCGTGGAGACCGCGCATGGCCGAGGCCGTCGACTTCCGCACCCGGATGCAGGATCTGATCCCGAGGATCGTGCTGTCGCCGTCGCTGGCGATCACGCTGTTCTTCGTCTACGGGTTCATCCTCTACACGGTGTATCTGTCGTTCACCGACAGCAAGATGCTGCCCTCCTACGGGCTGGTCGGCTGGGACAACTACGCCCGGCTCTGGGGCCTGTCGGCCTGGCGCACCGCGCTGGTGAACCTCGCGATCTTCGCGAGCCTCTACATCGTCATCTGCACCGCGATCGGGCTGATGCTGGCGATCTTGCTCGACCAGAAGATCCGCGGCGAGGGGATGCTGCGGCCGATCTACCTGTACCCGATGGCGCTGAGCTTCATCGTGACGGGGGTGGCGTGGAAGTGGTTCCTCGACCCCGGCATCGGGCTGGAGCAGACGATGCGCGCCTGGGGGTGGGAGAGCTTCGCCTTCGACTGGATCAAGAACCGCGACATGGCGATCTACACCATCGTCATCGCCGCCGTCTGGCAGTCGTCGGGCTTCGTGATGGCGATGTTCCTGGCGGGGTTGCGCGGCATCGACAACGAGATGCTGAAGGCCGCGCAGATCGACGGGGCGAGCGCCTTCCAGCTGTACCGCCGGATCGTGATCCCGATGCTGCGGCCGGCCTTCCTGTCGGCCTTCGTGGTCCTGAGCCATCTGGCGATCAAGTCCTACGACCTGGTGAAGGCGATGACCGACGGGGGCCCCGGGCGGGCGACCGAGATGCCGGCCACGTTCATGTATTCCTACACCTTCACCCGCAACGAGATGGGGGTGGGCGCGGCGAGCGCGGTCATCATGCTGATGACCATCGCCGCGATCATGGTTCCCTATCTCTATGCCGAGCTGAAGGAGCGGAAGTGATGGCCGTCGCGTCGCAGGACACCGCCGTGCGGACCGGCCGCGCGGCGCGGGTGTTCATCTATCTGGTGCTGCTCTTGTTCGCGCTGTTCTACCTGCTGCCGCTCTATGTCATGGCGGTGAACAGCGTGAAGCCGCTGGCCGAGATCACCGGCGGCAACATGATGAACCTGCCCTCGGTCTGGACGCTGGAGCCCTGGGCGCAGGCCTGGTCGGAGGCGCAGATCGGGGTGGAGCCGACCGGCCTGCGGCCCTATTTCCTGAACTCGATCCTGATGGTGGTGCCCGCCGTCGCGATCTCGACCATGCTCGGCGCGCTGAACGGCTACGTGCTGACGAAGTGGCGGTTCCGGGGGGATACCTGGGTCTTCGGGCTGATGCTGTTCTCGTCGTTCATCCCGTTCCAGATCGTGCTTCTGCCGATGGCATCGACGCTGGGGCTGCTGGGGCTGGCGGGGTCGGTGCCGGGGCTGGTGCTGGTGCATGTGGTCTACGGGATCGGGTTCACCACGCTCTATTTCCGCAACTACTATGCCGCCTTCCCGACCGAGCTGGTGCGGGCGGCGCAGATCGACGGGGCGGGGTTCTTCCGCATCTTCTGGCGGATCATGCTGCCGGTGTCGGGACCGATCGCGGTGGTCAGCGTGATCTGGCAGTTCACCAACATCTGGAACGACTTCCTGTTCGGGGCGAGCTTCGGGGGCGTCAACCAGCCGATGACGGTGGCGCTGAACAACCTGGTGAACTCCAGCACGGGCGTGAAGGAATACAACGTCCACTTCGCCGGCGCGATCCTGGCCGCGCTGCCGACGCTGGTCGTCTACATCGTCGCGGGCCGCTACTTCGTGCGCGGCCTGATGGCGGGTTCGGTCAAGGGGTAAGGCATGAGCTTTCTCGACATTCGCGGGGTCACGAAGGCCTACGGGGGCGTCCAGGTCCTGCAGAGGATCGACATCGGGGTCGAGGAGGGGGAGTTCCTTGTGCTCGTCGGCCCGTCGGGGTGCGGGAAGTCGACGCTTCTGAACATGATCGCGGGGCTGGAGGCGATCACCAGCGGGGACATCGCGATCAGGGGGCGGGTGGTCAACGGGGTGCACCCGAGCAAGCGCAACATCGCGATGGTGTTCCAGTCCTACGCGCTTTACCCCAACATGACGGTCGCGCAGAACATCACCTTCGGCCTCGAGATGCACGGCACGCCCAAGGCGGAGCGGGACCGGGCGCTGGCCGACGTGGCGAAGCTTTTGCAGATCGACCACCTTCTGGACCGCAAGCCGGGGCAATTGTCGGGCGGGCAGCGGCAGCGGGTGGCGATGGGGCGCGCGCTGGTGCGGCAGCCCGACGTGTTCCTGTTCGACGAGCCCCTGTCGAACCTGGACGCGAAGCTGCGGGTCGACATGCGGACCGAGATCAAGAAGCTGCACCAGAAGCTGCGGACGACGATCGTCTATGTCACGCACGACCAGATCGAGGCGATGACGTTGAGCACGCGGATCGCGGTGATGAACAGGGGGCTGGTGCAGCAGCTCGGCACGCCGAAGGAGATCTACGACCGGCCCGCGAACGTCTTCGTGGCGACGTTCATGGGCAGCCCTGCGATGAACGTCATCCCGGCCCGGGTCGTCGGTGGCGCGGCGGAGGTGATGGATCACGCGGGCGCGCCCTTGCGGCTGCCGCTGGTGCAGGACCTGGGCGCGTGGGAGGGGCGCGAAATCCTGCTCGGCCTGCGGCCCGAGGCGATCACCGACCCGGAGGGGGCCGACCGGGATGCCAGGGGCCTTGCCGGCCTGACCAACCGGGTGACGGTGATCGAGCCCGCGGGGGCGGATACCTTTGCCACGATGACGCTCGGCGGCCGCGACGTGGTGGCGCGGATGCGGGCGGATGCGCGGGCGGTGGCGGGGGAGGGCTTCGGCTTCGCCGTCAACATGGGCAAGGCGGTGGCCTTCGACCCCGAGACCGAGGCGCGCATCGGCTGATGGATGCCGATGTCATCATCATCGGCAGCGGCATGGGGGGGGCGACGCTGGCGGCGGCGCTGGGGCCGTCGGGCCTGCGGGTGCTGGTGCTGGAGCGGGGGGAGCGGCTGGCCGACAGCCCCGCGGCGCGCGACCCCGACGCGATCTTCCGGCGGGGGCAATTCAAGCCCGCGGAGACGTGGCGGGATGTGGGGGGCCAGGCGTTCAGCCCCGGCAACTACGCCTGCGTCGGCGGGAACACCAAGTTCTACGGCGCGGTGCTGCTGCGGTATCGGGAAGAGGACTTCCGGCCGCTGCGCCATCTCGGCGGGGTGACGCCGGGGTGGCCCATTGGTTACGGCGAGCTGGAGCCGTTCTACACGGCGGCAGAGCGGCTGTATCGGGTGCGGGGGGATGCGGCGGCGGACCCGTTCGAGCCGCCGCATTCGGCGGACTATCCCTTTCCGCCGGTGCCCGACGAGCCCGACATCGCGCGGCTGCGCGCGGCCTTCGCGGCGCAGGGGCTGCACCCGGCGCCCTTGCCGCTGGGGGTGGACATCGACGCCTGGCTGGCGCGGGCCCCGACGACCTGGGATGCATTCCCCTGCACGACGGGGGCGAAGTCGGATGCGGAGAGCTGCGGGCTGGCCGAGGCGCTGCGGCACCCGAACGTGTCCCTGCTGACGGGCGCGCGGGTGGTGCGGCTGCGCGCGGAAGGGCGGCGGGTGACGGGGGTGGAGCTGGCGGACGGGCGGGTGCTGGTGGCGGGGACGGTGTGCCTCTGCGCCGGGGCGGTCTTGAGCGCGGCCTTGCTGCTCGCCTCGGCCAACGGGGACCATCCGCGGGGGCTGGCCAATGCCAGCGACCAGGTGGGGCGCAACTTCATGAACCACAACCTGACCGGGATGGTGGCCTACAGCCCGCTCCGCCGGAACCGGGCGGTCTATGAAAAGACGATCCAGGTCAACGACTTCTACCTGACCGGCGGGCCGGGCGGGGAGCCCTTGGGCAACATCCAGATGCTCGGCCGGATCACGGGTGCGATCCTCGCCGGGGAGGCGGGGCTGCCCCTGTGGCTCGCCACCCACATCGCGGACCGGTCGATCCACATCATGGCGATGAGCGAGGACCTGCCCGACCCCGCATCCCGCGTGATGTGGAAGGACGGGGTGGTGCTGGACTGGCGGCGGACGAACACCCGCGCGCACGACCTGCTGGTGGCGCGGCTGCGGCGGATGATGCGGCTGGCGGGGTGGCCGGTGGTGCTGAGCCGGGGGTTCCCCAAGAGCAAGCCCAGCCACCAGTGCGGCACGCTGCGGATGGGCGCGGACCCGGGGGCGAGCGTGGTGGACGCGAACCTGATGGCGCATGACCTGGACAACCTGATGGTCTGCGATGCGTCGGTGCTGCCGACCTCGGCCGCCGTGAACCCCTCGCTGACGGTCGCGGCGCTGGCCTTGCGCGCCGGGGCCTTCCTGACGGCGCGCGCGGCATGAGCGTGGCGCTGGTCACGGGGGGGCAGCAGGGGATCGGCCTCGGCATCGCGCGGGCGCTGCACGCGGCGGGGTTCCGGGTGGCGGTGGCGTCGCTGCCGGAGGCCGACGATCCGGGCGTGGTGGCGGCGATGGCGGGGCTGCCGGGGGCGAGCTACCACCGGCACGACCTGCGCGACGTGGAGGGCGTGGAGGCGATGCTCGACGCGGTGGGGGAGGTCGCGGTGCTGGTGCAGAACGCCGGGATCGCGGCACCCGTGCGGGGCGACATGCTGGAGCTGACGCCCGAGGACTACGACGCGGTGATGGCGGTGAACGCGCGGGGGGCGCTGTTTCTGGCGCAGGGGGTGGCGCGGCGGATGATCCACGGCAGCGGGCCGCGGAGCATCGTCTTCGTGACCAGCGTGTCGGCGCAGATGGCGAGCCCGGAGCGGGCGGGCTACTGCATGTCGAAGGCCGCGCTCGCGATGGGGGCGCAGGCGCTGGCCCTGCGGCTGGCGGCGCATGGCATCGGCGTGTTCGACGTGCGGCCGGGGATCATCGCGTCGCCGATGACCGACGGTGTGCGGGCGCGCCATGAGGCGCGGATCGCGGGCGGCCTGGTGCCGGCGGGCCGCTGGGGCGAGGCGGAGGACGTCGCCCGCGTGGTGGTGCCGCTGGCGCGGGGGGAGTTCGCCTTTGCTACCGGGGCGGTGATCCCGGTGGACGGCGGGCTGTCGATCGGGAGGCTGTGAGGGATGATGGCCGAAGCTCTCCGCGCGCAAATTCCTTCGAAGGAATTTGCCCGGAATTTTGGAAAATTCCGGGCGCCCGATGCCCGGCGGGGTGCGTGATGGAGGCGGACTACATCATCGTGGGGGCTGGCTCGGCGGGCTGCGTGCTGGCGGCGCGGCTGAGCGAGGACCCCGGCGTGCGGGTGTTGCTGCTCGAGGCCGGGGGGCGCGACCGGCATCCGTTCTATCACCTGCCCGCGGGCTTCGCGAAGATGACCAAGGGGATCGGGTCCTGGGGCTGGCGGACGGTGCCGCAGCGGCATCTGGGCGGGCGGGTGCTGACTTATACCCAGGCCCGGGTGATCGGCGGCGGGTCGTCGATCAACGCGCAGATCTACACGCGCGGGGCGGCGCAGGACTACGACGACTGGCGGCAGGCGGGCTGTGCGGGATGGGGCTACGAGGACGTGCTGCCCTATTTCCGGCGGGCCGAGGACAACGACACGCACGACGACCGCTATCACGGGACGGGCGGGCCGCTCGGCGTCTCGCAGCCGCGAGCGCCGCTGCCGATCTGCGAGGCGTTCTTCGCCGCCGCCGGGCAGATGGGCATCCCGCGCAACATGGACATGGCGGGGGAGCGGCAGGACGGGGTCGGGTACTACCAGCTGACGCAGCGGAACGTGCGCAGATCGTCGGCCGCGGTGGCCTATCTGGGGCCCGCGCGCGGGCGGGCGAACCTGGCGGTGGAGACCGGCGCGCAGGTGCGTCGGGTCGTGGTCGAGCGCGGCCGCGCGGTGGGGGTCGAGACCGCCGCGGGGCTGCGCCGGGCGGGGCGCGAGGTGATCCTGAGCGCGGGTGCGATCGGCTCGCCGCGGCTTCTGATGCTGTCGGGGATCGGGCCTGCGGAGCACCTGCACGGCCTGGGCATTCCGGTCGTGCTGGACCAGCTGCAGGTGGGGGCGAACCTGCAGGATCACCTCGACCTCTTCGTGATCGCCGAATGCACCGGGCCGCATACCTACGACCGCTATGCGCGGCCCCTGCGCGGGGCGCTGGCCGGGGTGCGGTATCTGCTGACGAAGGCCGGGCCGGTGGCCTCGAGCCTGTTCGAGACGGGGGGGTTCTGGTACGCCGACCCCGCGGCCCGCAGCCCGGACATCCAGTTCCATCTGGGCCTGGGCTCGGGGATCGAGGCCGGGGTGGCGGCGATGCCGAACGGCGGGGTGACGCTGAACAGCGCCTTCCTGCGGCCAAGGTCGCGGGGGACGGTGCGGCTGGCGAGTGCCGACCCGCAGGCCGCGCCGCTGATCGACCCCGACTACTGGGCCGACCCCTATGACCGGGCGATGTCGCTGGAAGGGCTGCGGCTCGCGCGCGAGATCATGGGGCAGGCGGCGCTGAAGCCTTACGTCCTGGCGGAGAGGTTGCCGGGGCCGGGGGTGGTCTCGGCCGAGGATCTGACCCGCTATGCCTGGGCCAATGCCAAGACCGACCACCACCCGGCGGGCACCTGCCGGATGGGGATCGACCCCGGCGCCGTGGTCGACCCCGCGCTGCGGCTGAACGGGATCGCGGGGCTGCGGGTGGCGGACGCGAGCATCATGCCGACGGTCGTGTCGTCGAACACCAATGCGACCGCGATCATGATCGGCGAGAAGGCGGCGGACCTGGTCCGGGGCGGCGCGGTGGCGGGGGTGGCGGCATGATCCGCCATGTCGTCCTGGTCCGGTTCCGGCCGGAGGTGGAGGAGGCCGCGATCGCCGCGATCTTCGCCGACCTGCGGGCGCTGGTCGGCCGGCTGCCCGGGCTGATCGCCCTGGAGGCGGGGCGGAGCGAGAGCCCCGAGGGGATCGAGCGGGGGTATCTGCACGGCTTTACCGCGGATTTCGCGGACGGGGCGGCGTTGGCCGCCTATCAGGCGGACCCGGAGCACCGGCGCTGCGGGGCGGCGCTGGTGGCCCATGCGGTCGGGGGGCTGGACGGGATCCTGGTGTTCGATCTGCCCTGTCTCGGGGAGGATCGGTGATGGCGGGGCGGGCGGGAGCCTCCGGCGGGGATTTTCGGGGGAAGATGAGGGCGGGGGGGTGCGACGGCGGGCCGGATGGCGGGGCGTCAACCTTCATGCAGGGTGACGGCGAGGGCGGGGAATGCTGACGCTGCCGATGCCCGACGGGACGCTGGCCGTCTGGCGGCCGACGGGCGCGCCGCTGGTGCCGCGCGCGCCGCGGGTGGCGCTGACGCGGACGGCCTTTGCCGCGGCGCATGTCGTGAGCGACCCGCTGCGCGAACGCAGCCCCTGGGACGGGCGGCCGGCGGTCGACTGGGAGGCGACGCTCGCGGTCCGGGTGCGGCTCTGGGACCAGGGGCTGCATCTGGCCGAGGCGATGGATACCGCGCAGCGGGGGATGGGGGTGGACTGGATCACCGCGCGGGAGCTGATCGGGCGGACGATGGCGGCGGCGCGGGCGCATCCCCTGCGGCCGCGGGTGGCCTGCGGGGCGGGGACGGACCATGCGGCGGACCTGGGCAGCACGGCGGCGGTCGCGCGCGCCTGGCGCGAGCAGGCGGAGGCGATCGAGGGGGCGGGCGGGCAGGTCATCCTGATGGCCACGCGCGCGCTGCCCGCGATGGGGGCGGATGCGGCGGCCTATGCCGCGGTCTATGGCGAGGTGATCGGGGCCGCCGACCGGCCGGTGATCCTGCACTGGCTGGGCGAGATGTTCGACCCCGCGCTGCGCGGCTACTGGGGCACCACGGACCTGGCGGCGGCGACGGAAACGGTGCTGGGGCTGATCCACGCCCATGCCGGCCGGATCGACGGGATCAAGATCAGCCTGCTCGACGAGGCGCACGAGGTGGCGTTCCGGGCGCGGCTGCCGGAGGGGGTCCGGCTTTATACCGGGGACGACTTCAATTATGCGCCCTTGATCGCCGGGGACGGGCAGCGGCACAGCCACGCGCTGCTGGGGATCTTTGGCGCCATCGCGCCCGCGGCGGCGCAGGCGCTGGAGGCGCTGGCGCTGGGGGACCGGGGGACCTACGACCGGCTGCTCGCGCCGACCGTGCCCTTGAGCCGAGAGATCTTTGCCGCGCCGACGCGGTTCTACAAGGCGGGGATCGGGTTCATGGCGTGGATCAACGGGCAGCAGCGGCATTTCGTGATGCCGGCGGGGTTCCAGGCGGCGCGCGGCATCACGCATTATGCGACGGTGCTGCGGCTGGCGGATGCGGCGGGGCTGGTCGCGGACCCGGACCTCGCGGTCGCGCGGATGAAGGCGCTGCTGGCGCTGCACGGCGTGGAATGAGGGCGCGGCGGCCCACGATCGTCGACGTGGCCCGGCGCGCCGGGGTGTCGAAGTCGACCGTCAGCCTGGTGCTGCAGGGCGCGGCGGTCGTGGCCCCCGCGACGGCGGAGGCGGTGCGCGCGGCGATGGCCGACCTCGGCTACGTGCGCAACCGCGCGGCGGCGGGGCTGCGGGGCGCCGGGACCGGGCTGATCGGGCTGGTCATCCACGACCTGCGCAACCCCTTCTTCACCGAGTTCGCGACGTCGGTGCAGATGGCGCTGGCGGCGCGGGGCCATGCGACGGTGATCGCCAACACCGACGATGACCCGGGGCTTCAGGCGCAGGTCGTGGGCGCGATGCTGGAGCACGGGGTGGCGGGGCTGATGATCTCGCCCGCCTACGGGCAGGAGGAGGCGACCTTCGGGCGCGTCGCGCGGGCCGGGGTGCCGGTCCTGCAGGTGCTGCGCCGGGTGGTGGACCCCGCCCGCGCGCCCTTCGCCGCGCCGGACTATGCCGAGGGGAGCCGGCAGGCGGCGCGGCATCTGGTCGCGCGGGGGGCGCGGACGATCGCCTTCCTGGGCGGGCTGGAGGGGCGGACGGTCACGCAGGCGCGGATGGCGGGGTATCTGGCGGTGATGGCCGAGGCGGGGCTTGCGCCGCGCGTGCTGCCGGGGCGGCCGGGCCGCGCCTTCGGGCGGGCGGCGGCGGCGGGGCTGGGCGATGTCGATGCGGTGATGTGCTTCAACGACCTGGTGGCGCTGGGGCTTCTGTCGGGCTGCGCCGAGATCGGGCGGCGGGTGGGGGACGACCTGCAGGTGGTGGGCTTCGACGACATCGAGGACTGCGCGCAGGTGCATCCGACCCTGACCACGGTCGCCTGCGACGTGGCGGGCTTCGGGCGGGCGATGGCCGGGGCGCTGACCGGCTGGCTGGAGGCCGGGACCCCGCCGCCGCCGGTGACGCTGACGCCGGTGCGGCTCGTGCTGCGGGAGTCGACGCGGTAGGGGCGGAGGCCCCGGCTTGCGCCGGGGCGCGGTGGCCTGTCGGAAGGCTTGCCCTGCAGGGTCGGCCGGTGTATGCGCCGCCGGTCCCGCGTGGACATGCACACAGGCCGCGTTGCCCCTGCCCGTCGCAGGCGGGGGCTTTCCGGCGAGAGGAGATGCGACATGAAGCTGAACGAACTGGCCGACAATCCCGGTGCGGCCAAGAAGGCGCGCCGCGTGGCCCGCGGCCCGGGCTCGGGCAAGGGCAAGACCGCCGGGCGCGGGATCAAGGGGCAGAAGTCGCG
>CAZNPW010000007.1:0-79637 GCA_964575185.1 uncultured Exiguobacterium sp. | reverse complement strand
CGGCGATCTCGCGCGCCTGCGCCTCGGTCTCGACGACGTTCAGCACGTCGCCCGCCTCGGGCGTGCCGTTCAGGCCCAGCACCTCGACCGGGGCCGACGGGCCGGCCTCCGCGACCGTCTCGCCCTTGTCGTTGATGAGCGCGCGGACCTTGCCCCACTTCTCGCCGACGACGAAGATGTCGCCCTTGCGCAGCGTGCCGTTCTGCACCAGCACGGTCGCCACCGGCCCGCGGCCCACGTCGAGCTTCGCCTCGATCACGGCGCCGGTCGCCTGCCGGCCGGGGTTGGCGCGCAGTTCGAGGATCTCCGCCTGCAGCGCGATGGCCTCGAGCAGGTTGTCCAATCCCTTGCCGGTCACGGCCGAGACCTCGACGTCCTGCACCTCGCCCGACATCGCCTCGACCACCACCTCGTGCTGCAGAAGGTCGGTGCGGACCTTCTGCGGGTTGGCCGCGGGCTTGTCGACCTTGTTGATCGCCACGATCATCGGCACGCGCGCGGCCCTGGCGTGGTTGATCGCCTCCACCGTCTGCGGCATCACCGCGTCGTCCGCCGCCACCACCAGCACCACGATGTCGGTCACCTGCGCGCCGCGGGCGCGCATCGAGGTGAAGGCCGCGTGGCCCGGCGTATCGAGGAAGGTGATCGGCGCGCCCGAGTCGGTGCGGACCTGGTAGGCGCCGATGTGCTGGGTGATCCCCCCGGCCTCGCCCGCCACCACGTTGGCATGGCGGATCGCGTCCAGAAGGCTCGTCTTGCCGTGGTCGACGTGGCCCATGATCGTCACGATCGGCGGGCGCGGCATCAGGTCCTGCGCGCGGTCGGCGACCGTGTCGATCGCCTGCTCCACGTCGGCGTCGGTCACCCGCACCGCCTTGTGGCCGAACTCCTCGATCACGAGCTCGGCCGTGTCGGCGTCGATGGCCTGGTTCATCGTGACCATCATGCCCATCTTCATCAGGCTCTTGACCACGTCGGCGGCGCGTTCGGCCATGCGGTTGGCAAGCTCGCTGACCACGATCGTCTCGGGCAGCTGCACGTCGCGGACCTGCTTTTCCGACTTGTGGCCGAAGCCCATCGCCTTCGCGCGCGCCTTTTCCTGCTTGCGCTTGATCGCGGCCAGGCTGCGCTGGCGCCCGCTTTCGTCCGAAATCGCATCGTTCAGCGTCAGCTTGCCCGACCGGCGCTCCTCGCCGCCCTTGCGCGCGCCCGACTTCTCGCGGTCGTCGCGGTCGCGGTCGGTCTTGCGCGGAGAGGTCAGGCCGGGCCGCGGGCCACCGCCGCGGTCGTCGGCAGCCGGGGTCGCCGGGGCCGCAGCGGCGGCCGCCGCCGGCTTGGCCTTTTCGGCCGGCGCAGGGATGGTCGACCGCGACCGCGTGCCCAGCACGTCGGCCTTGCGCGCCTCGGCGGCGCGGACCTTCTCGGCCGCGGCCTCGCGCGCCGCGCGTTCGTCGTCCGCCGCCTTCTGGCGCAGCGCCTCTTCCCGCGCGCGGTCCTCGCGCTCCTTCGCCTCGATCTCCTCGCGGCGGCGGGTGCGTTCTTCCTCGCGCGCGCGGTCGTCGGCAACCCGGCGGGCGGCTTCCTCGGCGGCACTCGCCTGCGCGGCCTTCAGCGCGGCCAGGCGGCGCGCCATCTCGACGTCCGAGATGCCGGCGGGCCGCTTGATCCCGGCGGGCGTCGCCATCGGCGTGGCCGGCGCACCCTCCACCCGCCCGGTGGGCGCGGGCGTCGCGGGCACGATCACCCGCTTGCGCTTCGTCTCGACCAGCACCGCCTTGGTCCGGCCGTGGCTGAAGCTCTGCTTCACCGACCCCGAACGCGGAGCGCCGCCCAGACCGAGGGGCTTCTTGCCGTCAGTATCCGTCATGCGTCTTTCGATCCTTCACGGCGGCCCCGGATGATCCCGGTTCCGCCCATTTGCCCGCGGAAGCCGGCAAGTCGCGCGGCTTCCTCTACAATACGCGTGGTGAGTCCACCAGTGGCGAGCGCGGCGTGTATCGCACGTTCGCGCCCGAACGACAAACCCAATTCCCCGGCCGTCAGGCAGCCGATCCAGGTGCCCGTCCCCCCCGGCGGATGAAGCTTGTCCTTGCCCCGTTCCGACCCGTCGCTGGCCTGGATCAGGACGCGCGCGCGGTCCTTGGCAAGCCAGTCCTTCACCTTCTCGAACCCGCAGACCGCCTCGCCCGCCTTGCGCGCCAGGCTGAGAAGGTCGGTCACCCGATGCGCCAGCAGCGCCTCGACCTGCGCGCCCAGGTCCGGGGCCACCGCGACCTGCGCCTTCGCCGCGCGCGAAAACAGGTTCTTCGCCACCGCCTTGTCGACCGCCGCGCGGTCGGCCGACACGTAGATGCCCCTGCCCGGCAGCCGGTTCAGGACATCGGGCACGATCGCGTTGTCCGGCCCCACGACGAACCGCACGAGCCCGGCCTTGGGCGCGCTGTCGCCGGTGACGATGCACCGGCGTTCGGGGTCCTCACGCGCCTTGGCTGCTCCGCCGCGGGTCAGGGGCGATCCGGGGCATTACACCCCGGCCTCCCCGTCTTTGTCGTCGTCTTCGTCCGCGGCCTCGGCCTCGCCCTCGGTCGGATCGACCCAGCCCAGCATCACCCGCGCGGTCATCACCATGTTCTGCGCCTCTTCCAGGCTCACGTCGAAGGGCTCCAGGATGCCGTCGTCCTTCTTGCGCTGGCCGTTCTCGGTCGTCCAGCCGCCGGCCAGTTCCCAGTCGGCGCAGGTGGCGAAGTCCTCCAGCGTCTTGATCCCGTCCTTGGCCAGCGCCTCGAGCATCTGCGGCGTCAGCCCCTCGAAGGCGATCAGGCTCTCGTCCACCCCCATCGCGCGGGCGTTCTCCAGCGCCGTCCTCGCCTGCTCCTCCAGGTTGTCGCGGGCACGCGCCTGCAGTTCGGCGGCGGTGCCCTCGTCGAATCCGTCGATCGACAGCAGTTCGTCGATGTCGACGTAGGCCACCTCCTCGAGGTTGGTGAACCCCTCGGCGACCAGAAGCTGCGCCATCATCTCGTCGACATCCAGCGCGTCCATGAACAGCTTCGTCCGCTCGGCGAACTCCGCCTGGCGGCGGGCGCTCTCCTCGGCCTCGGTCATGATGTCGATATCAAGGCCCGTGAGCTGGCTCGCCAGCCGCACGTTCTGGCCCCGCCGGCCGATCGCCAGCGAAAGCTGCTCGTCGGGCACCACGACCTCGATCTTGCTCGCCTCCTCGTCGAACACGACCTTGGCCACCTCGGCCGGCTGCAGCGCGTTCACGAGGAAGGTCGCGATGTCCTGGTTCCAGGGGATGATGTCGATCTTCTCGCCCTGCAGCTCGCCCACCACCGCCTGCACGCGCGACCCACGCATCCCCACGCAGGCCCCCACCGGGTCGATCGAGTTGTCATAGCTGATGACCGCGATCTTCGCGCGGCTGCCGGGGTCGCGCGCGACCGCCTTGATCTCGATGATGCCGTCGTAGATCTCGGGCACCTCCATCTTGAACAGCTCCGCCATGAACTGCGGGTCGGTGCGGGACAGGAACACCTGCGGCCCCCGCGCCTCGCGCCGCACGTCCTTGATGAAACAGCGGATGCGGTCGCCGATCCGATAGCTCTCGCGACCGATCTTCTCGTTGCGGCGCAGGATGCCCTCGCCGCGGCCGATGTCGACGATGATGTTGCCGTATTCCTCGCGCTTGACGACGCCGTTGATGATCGTGCCCTTGCGGTCGATGAACTCCTCGTACTGCCGGTCGCGCTCGGCCTCGCGGACCTTCTGCAGGATCACCTGCTTGGCCGACTGCGCGGCGATCCGGCCCAGGTCCACCGGCGGCACCTCGTCCACGATCTCGTCGCCGACCTTCGGTTCCGCCAGGTAGCGCGCGGCATCCTTCGCCGTCACCTGCGCGTGGTGGTTCTCCAGCGCCTCGTCCTCCACCACCGTGCGGTGCCGGGTGAAGGTCGCCCGCCCCGTCTTGCGGTCGATCTTGACGCGGATGTCCATCTCGGCCCCGTAGCGCGACTTCGCGGCGCGGGCGAGGCTCTCCTCCATCGCCTCGATCACCAGGCCGGGGTCGATCATCTTTTCCCGCGCGACCGCCTCGGCGGTCTGCAACAGCTCCAGCTGGTTGGCTGACGTGATGGCCATGGGCCTATCCCCTCTCCGTTTCGTCGGTGTCGTCGTCCTCGATGGCGTCGAACGCGCCCTCCTCGGGCTCCGCCACCTTCTTCTGCCGCAGCATCTCGGCGATCAGCGCGTCGGTCAGGATCAGCTTGGCATCCGCCAGCCAGTCGAAGCGCAGGCCGATCACCACCGGCCCGCCCGGCTCCTCGATCTCGACCAGCACCTCGTCGCCCTCGACCCCGCCGAGCGTCCCCTTGAACCGCCGCCGCCCGTCGATCGGCTCCTCGGTCTCGAGCCGCGCCTCCCAGCCCTTCCACGCCTCGAAGTCCTTCAGCCGCGTCAGCGGCCGGTCGATCCCGGGCGAGGACACCTCGAGCACGTAGTTCTCCGCGATCGGGTCCTCCACATCCAGCACCGCCGAGACGACCGTGCTGATCCGCCCGCATTCCTCTACCCCGATCCCGCCGTCGGGCCGGTCGGCCATGATCTGCAGCGTGTGCGTCTTCCCGCCCATCAGCCGGATGCGCACCAGCTCGAACCCCATCCCCTCGATCGTGGGCTGGACGATGGCCGCGAGGCGGCGGTCGATGGCGGTCTTGGCGATCAGGTCGGTCATGTGGCCTGGAAATGCAAAACGGGCCCGCAGCGGCCCGTTTCCGAAGGTCGATGCTGCCGGGGGTGGAGGCCGGTCGCGCTGTCAAGGCGGATATACGGGGGCGGCCCCGAGTCTGCAAGGGCCGACACGTCCGCCAGGGTTCCGCGTCCCGGCGAAGGCCGGGACCTCACCCGATCCGCATGTCCGGCGGCAGGGTCGAGGCCCGTCCCGGCCGTCCCCGGAACGCAGCCTGCGCCGGGTCGCCTACACCAGGAACTCCGCCAGCGTCTCGTCCCCCGTGATGTCGCGCCAGACGAACCCGCCCTCCTCCAGCCGCGCGACCAGCCGGGCGAAGTTGCCCGCCTCCGAGGTCTCGATCCCGATCAGCACCGACCCGAAGTTGCGCGCCGACTTCTTCAGATACTCGAACCGCGCGATGTCGTCGTCCGGCCCCAGCATCCCCAGGAACTCGCGCAGCGCGCCGGGCCGCTGCGGCATCCGCAGGATGAAGTACTTCTTCAGCCCCGCGAAGCGCTGCGCCCGCTCCTTCACCTCGGGCAGCCGTTCGAAGTCGAAGTTGCCGCCCGATGTCACGCAAACCACCACCTTGCCGCGGATCTCCCCCGCCAGCTCCGGCAGCACGTCCACCGCCAGCGCCCCGGCCGGCTCCAGCACGATCCCTTCCACGTTCAGCATCTCGAGCATGGTGATGCAGATCCTGTCCTCGGGCGCGAGGTGCACCCAGGCCGGGTCGATCCACGACAACCGCGCCCAGGTCCGGTCCCCCAGCCGCGCCACCGCCGCCCCGTCGACGAAGCTGTTGACCCGCGCCAGCCGCTCCGGCCGCCCCGCCCGCAGCGCGGCCATCAGGCTCGCGCCCCCCAGCGGCTCCACGAAGCGGAACCCCGTCGCCGGGGCCGCCTCGCGCAGATAGGACGTGACCCCCGCGGACAGCCCGCCCCCGCCCACCGGCAGCACCACCATGTCCGGCGCGGCGCCGAGCTGCGCCAGCACCTCCACCCCCACCGTCGCCTGCCCCTCGATCACGTCGGCATCGTCGAAGGGCGACAGGAAATGCGCCCCCTCCGCCGCGCAGAACCCTTGCGCCGCCGCCAGCGCCTGGTCGAAGTAGTCGCCCGTCAGCACCACCTCCACCTGCCCGCCGCCGAAGACCTTCGTCTTCATGATCTTCTGCGCCGGGGTCGTCACCGGCATGAACACCGTCCCCCGCATCCCGAAATGCCGGCAGGCGAAGGCCACGCCCTGCGCGTGGTTGCCCGCACTCGCGCAGACGAAATGCCGCTGCCCCGGGTCCGCCGCCCGCACCTTCCGCATCGCGTTGAACGCCCCGCGCAGCTTGTAGCTGCGCACCGGGGACAGATCCTCGCGCTTCAGCCAGATGTCGGCGCCCCAGCGCTCCGACAGATGGTCGTTGCGCTGCAGCGGCGTCGGCGGGAACAGGTCCCGCAGCGCGGCCTCGGCGGCAAGGGCGGCGGAAGCGAAAGACATATCAGGTTTGTGCAGCTATCTGGCGCGATAGGCAATCCCAAACAGTCGCGAGAGAGTGTTTGGTGGCGGTTAGCCAATCAAACAACCCGCCCCAAGGCGGAGACCACCGGCGGATTTGCTTTTGACACTTGCAGACCAAGTGATTCGCGGGCATAACGTCTACGCCTAGGAGATGTCTCGATGAAGGCCGGTTACACACAACGCATTCGCGAGCGCGCGCAAGAGCTGCAGGCGGTCATTGCTGCGGCGCAGGCGGAGTTGACAGAACTGCAGGTCGCGGAGCGCGTGTTGCGGCGCTTGTCATCGGACGCCGACGAAAGCCAACACCATGTGTCCAGCGGCGGTTTGCGTACTAAAGATGCCACCATCGCCGACATGATCGTCCAATCCTTAAGCGAAGCGGGGCCGATGACAAAGGCGGACTTGCTGCTGCACTTGCGCGCCAACTGGCGGGAGGACCTCGGCGAGACGACCCTTGTGTCGACGCTATCGCGGACAAAGAATGCCGGGCGCATCACCCTCAACAACGGCGTCTGGACCGTCGCGGGTTATGAGAGCCCCAATGAGAATGCTGGTGCGGCAGCATCGGCAGAAACCGAAGCCGAGGCGGCTGACGACCGCCCCGGCTTCAACTCCCACCCCAGCCCTGCGGGCGCATGAGAAAGGAGTAACCCATGTGGCAAGCCATCATACCGACACGCAACGCGTGCGCGTAGTCCTTGGCAAGGCCGTTCTGCCGAACGGCCTTGCTTTCTTACCATACCAACTTGCAAATGTGAAACCCTGAGCGCGCAGGCACTTCGGCCTCTGCTTGCACCGCCTTCGCCCTCGCGTTAACCGCACCCCACGTGTCACTGGGAAGTCACATGCAGAATCCGAAGAAAGTCGTCCTCGCCTACTCCGGCGGGCTCGACACCTCGATCATCCTCAAATGGCTGCAGACCGAATACGGCTGCGAGGTCGTGACCTTCACCGCCGACCTCGGCCAGGGCGAAGAGCTCGAACCGGCGCGCCAGAAGGCCCTCCTCCTCGGCATCGCGCCCTCGAACATCCACATCGTGGACGTGCGCGAGGAGTTCGTCCGCGACTTCGTCTTCCCGATGTTCCGCGCCAACGCGCTCTACGAAGGCCTCTACCTCCTCGGCACCTCCATCGCCCGCCCCCTGATCGCGCAGCACCTCGTCCGCATCGCGCGTGAAACCGGGGCCGATGCCGTGGCCCATGGTGCCACCGGCAAGGGCAACGACCAGGTCCGGTTCGAGCTTTCCGCCGCCGCGCTCGACCCCGCGATCCGCGTCATCGCCCCCTGGCGCGAGTGGAGCCTGCAAAGCCGCACCCAGCTCCTCGCCTTCGCCGAGGCGCACCAGATCCCCATCGCCCGCGACAAGCGCGGCGAGGCCCCCTTCAGCGTCGACGCGAACCTCCTGCACACGTCCAGCGAGGGGAAGGTCCTGGAAAACCCCGCCGAGGAAGCCCCCGACGACGTCGCCCAGCGCGTCACCCGCCCCGAGGACGCCCCCGACACGCCCGAGATGGTCGAGATCACCTTCGCGAAGGGCGATCCGGTCGCGGTGAACGGACGTTCGTTCACCCCCGCCGCGCTGCTGGCCGAACTCAACACCCTCGGGTCGAAGCACGGCATAGGCCTGCTCGACCTCGTCGAAAACCGCTTCGTCGGCATGAAGTCCCGCGGCCTCTACGAGACCCCCGGCGGCACGATCCTGCTGGAAGCCCACCGCGGCATCGAGCAGATCACCCTCGACGCCGGGGCCGGGCACCTGAAGGACAGCCTCATGCCCCGCTACGCCGAGCTCATCTACAACGGCTTCTGGTTCTCCCCCGAACGCGAGATGCTCCAGGCCCTCATCGACCACAGCCAGCAGCACGTCACCGGCACCGTCCGCGTGAAACTGTACAAAGGTTCGGCAAGGACCGTCGCCCGCTGGTCCCCCCACTCGCTCTATTCCGAAAAGCACGTCACCTTCGAGGCAGACGCCGGCGCCTACGACCAGAAGGACGCCGCCGGCTTCATCCGCCTCAACGCCCTCCGCCTGCGCCTCATCGCGGCCCGGAACGCGCGGGTGAAGGGGTAGGCGGCCACCAGGCCACCCGCCGTTCAGGTTTCAGTCGTAAACCGGTGCGCGCGAGCTTGCCTTCACCAGTCCGATGCCCGCCAGGACGTGAGCCATACCCCGACATCATCGTCGTCGTCGCGGGCGTCACCCTGCCGGAAATCTAGGACAGCGCGAACTTCCTCCTCTAGCATCGCCCCGGCACCTGCGGGGGACACACATGCGCTACGGGTTCATCGGCCTCGGCAACCTCGGCCGCCATCTGGCCATGAGCCTCGTGCGCGCGGGCCTGCCCCTGACCGTCACCGACCTCGACCCCGCCGCCGCCGCCGGCCTCGTCGCGGCCGGCGCGGCCTGGGCCGACACGCCCGCGGCCACGGCCCGCGCCGCCGACGCCGTCATCACCTGCCTGCCCTCCCCCGCCGCCTCCGCCCGCGTGCTCGACGCGCTCCTGCCCGCCCTGCCCGCGGGCGCCACCTGGATCGAGATGTCCACCCTGGGCGAGGCCGAGGTCCTGGCCTTCGCCGACCGCTGCGCGGCAAGCGGCGTGCGGATGCTCGAATGCCCGGTCACCGGCGGCGTCCACCGCGCCGCCAGCGGGCGCATCACCGTCATCGTCGGCGGCGACCCGGACCTTTTCGCGCTGCACCGCCCCGCCCTGCAGGCGATGGGCGAACGGCTCTTCCACGCCGGCCCGCTCGGCAAGGCGGCGGTCATCAAGGTCATCACCAACATGCTGGCCTTCATCCACCTCCTGGCCGACGGCGAGGCGCTGATGCTGGCGGCGAAGGGCGGCCTCGACCTGCGCACCGCGTGGGAGATCATCGCCGCCAGCAGCGGCACCAGCTTCGTCCACGAAACCGAAGGGCAGCTGATCCTGAACGGCAGCTACGACGTCGGCTTCGGCATGGACCTCGCGCTCAAGGACCTGGGCTTCGCGCTCGGCCTCGGCCAGCGCCACGGCGTGCCGCTCGACCTCGCATCGGTCGCCATGCAGACCTTCCTGCGCGGCCGCGCCGCCTACGGCGGCGACGCCAACTCCACGCAGATCGTCAAGCTCCTCGAGGACGCGCTCGCCACCCCCCTGCGCGCCGACGGTTTTCCAAGCCGGCTCGCACCCGACTGACCCGGCGGCTGGGTGCCGAACGTCCGTTCACGACTCCAGATAGGGCCGCATCCGCTCGTACCACGGCCAGGCCGCATCGCACAGCCGCGCCGCCTCGCCCGCCAGCACCGGCAGCGGCCCCTCAGGCCCGCCGAAGCCGGTGGAGCCATGCACCGCGCCGTACCAGTGCGCGGCCCAGACCCCGTCATACGGCTTCGGCCCGGCGGGCCAGGACAGCATCCGGTCGGTCCAGGGGATGCCCAGCCGCGCGCAGAGGCCCGCCAGCACCCGCCCCGGATCGGCCCGCACCGCGGCGCTGTCGATCACCGGGGGGGCCGCGCCCTGCGCCTGGCAGACCTGATCGAACAGCTCCCACTGCTGCACGAAGCCGATGTCGTCCAGCACCGGCGCCTCGCGCTTGGCGGCATAGCTCGCGATCACCCGGGCGGGGTGGCGGATCAGGAAGACGTTCGCGACCCGCGCCATGAACCCCCGGTCGAAGCCCGCAATCATGTGCAGCGTCATGTGCTTCTGGTAGAACACCGGCTCCGGCACATCGGCCAGGCAGGCCGCCGCCACCCGCGCCGGATCGACCTCCCCCGCCGCGATCACCTCCGCCGCCATCGGATGCGCGAGGCCCGTCGCCGCCAGATAGGCCGCATAGAACGGCTCGTCCCAGACCCGCGCATCCCCCCGCGCGGCAAAGCTGTACATCAGCGCGGTCGACAGGTTCCGCGGGCCGGACCACATGGCTACCCGGACCGTCACGCCCCGACCAGCTTTCTGTAGGCCGCCCGGATGCGCTGCGTCACCGGCCCCATCTGGCCCGTTCCGATCACCCGTCCGTCGATCTCCCCCACCGGAGTCTGCGCGCCGAAGGTCCCGGTCAGGAAGGCCTCCTCCGCCGAATAGGTCTCCACCAGGCTGAAGTTCTTCTGCCGGCAGACGATCCCCTCGGCGGCGCAGATGTCGATCACCTTCCCCCGCGTGATCCCGTTCATGCAGTAGTCGCCGGTGCTGGTCCAGACCTCCCCCTTCCGCACGACAAAGAAGTTGCAGGCGTTGGTCGTGTTCACGAAACCATGCACGTCCAGCATCAGGGCCTCGTCCGCCCCCGCCTTCTGCGCCGCGATCAGCGCGAGGATGCAGTTCAGCTTGGAATGGCTGTTGAGCTTGGGGTCCTGCGTCATCGGCAGCCCCCGCAGATGCGGCACCGTCGCCATGCGGATCGGGCGCGGCGCATTCGGACGGGAATGCTCCATGATGATGACGACCGTCGGCCCCTGCTCCGACAGGCGCGGGTTCTGGAACGGCCGCGTCTTCACCCCCCGCGTCACCATCAGCCGGCAATGCGCATCGGTCTCCATCCCGTTCGCGGCCTGGGTGTCGAGGATCGCCCGCTTCACCGCCTCGCGCGTCATCCCGATATCCAGGTCGATCGCCCGCGCCGCCTCGAACAGCCGCTCCATGTGGTCGTCGACGAAGGCCCAGCGCCCGTTATACAGCCGGATGCCCTCCCACACCCCGTCGCCCAGCATGAAACCCGAGTCGTAGACGCTGACCACCGCCTCGGCCTTCGGCACGATCCGCCCGTTCACCCACAGGCGCAGGTCGTCGTTGCGGGGGTCCTGCGCGGCCTGGTGGGTCGAGACATGCATGGCCCGGAGGCTACCCCCGCCGCTGCCCCCGTTCAAGTTGCGGTGAGGGGGCTGGCGCCGCCGCCCGCGTGGCGCGAAGCTCGCTCATGCGCTCGCCCCTCCTCCGCCGCATCGTCTGGGCCATCATCGGCCTCTCCGCGCTTTTGCGCCTCGTCACGCTGCAACCGGCCCACGCCGGGACGCCCCCCGCCCCGCCCGCCGCCCACATCGCCGCCCCCTAGCGCGCCAGCGCGAACAGCCCCTCCCTAGCGCGCGAGCGCGAACAGCCCCTCCCTAGCGCGCAAGCGCGAAAAGCCCCTCCACGTCCACATGCGCCGCGACATGCGCGGCCAGCGCATCGAGCGTCGCCTCGACCAGCGCCCCGTGCACCAGCCCCGACGGCGCGGCCCCCAGCCCCTCCAGCACCCGCGCCCGGAAGGCGTCCGCGGCAAAGAGGCCGTGCAGGTAGGTGCCGACGATCCGCCCGTCGGCCGATACCGCCCCCTCCGCCCGCCCGTCCACCGTCGCGAAGGGCCGCGCGCAGTCCGGCCCGGCCGTCCGCCCGATGTGGATCTCGTAGCCCGCGACCTCCAGCCCGTCCCGCACCGCGACCGTGCGCGTCAGCCGCTTGTCCGGCGTCATCACCGTCGTCACGTCCAGAAGCCCCAGCCCCGCCGTCTCCCCCGGCGGCCCCTCCATCCCCTCCGGGTCGCTCACCGACCGCCCGAGCATCTGGTAGCCGCCGCAGATGCCCCAGACATGCCCGCCCCGCCGGACATGCGCCGCGATGTCCACGTCCCACCCCTGCGCCCGCAGGAAGGCCAGGTCCGCCCGCGTGCTCTTCGACCCCGGGATCACGACCAGCCGCGCGTCCCCCGGCACCGCCTCCCCCGCCCGGACCATCACCAGCCGCACCCCCGGCTCCGCCGCCAGCGGGTCGAGGTCGTCGAAGTTCGCGATCCGGCTCAGCGCCAGCGCCGCGACCTTGACCGGCCCCGTGCCCGAAACCGGGGGCAAATCCAGCGCATCCTCCGCCGGCAGCCGCTGCGCCTGCGGAAACCACGGCAGCACCCCGAACCCGCGCCAGCCGGTGCGCGCCGCGATCATCCGGTAGCCGTCGTCGAACAGCCGCGGGTCGCCGCGGAACTTGTTGACGAGGAACCCCGCGATCATCGCCGCATCGCCCGCGTCCATCACGCCTTGGGTCCCCACGACCTGAGCGATCACGCCCCCCCGGTCGATGTCGCCCACCAGCACCACCGGCACCTCCGCCGCGCGCGCGAACCCCATGTTGGCGATGTCCCCCGCCCGCAGGTTCACCTCGGCCGGCGACCCCGCGCCTTCGACGATCACGAGATCATGCGCCGCCCGCAGCCGCGCGAAACTCTCCATGACCGGCCCCATCAGCCCGGGCTTCATCGCCGCATACTCCCGCGCCCGCACCGTCGCCACCCGCCGCCCCTGCACGATGACCTGGCTGCCGGTCTCCGATTCGGGCTTCAGCAGCACCGGGTTCATGTCGGTATGCGGGGCAAGTCCGCAGGCCCGCGCCTGCAACGCCTGCGCCCGCCCGATCTCCCCCCCGTCGACCGTGACGGCGGCATTGTTCGACATGTTCTGCGGCTTGAACGGCGCCACCCGCAGCCCCCGCTGCGCCGCCAGCCGGCACAAGCCCGCCACGATCAGCGACTTGCCGACGTTCGACCCGCAGCCCTGGATCATGAGCGCGCGCATCAGGGCAGGCGCGGGGTCAGGAACGTGTCGTGATACCGGACGAGCCGCGAAAAATGCGCCGCCAGGGTCCGCTTCAGATGCGGTTCGTCCTTCACCGTCAGGATATCGTCCACCAGGTTCAGATACTGCGCGATCTGCCGCGGCAGGCGCACCTCGGGGCGCAGGCGATCCAGCCGAAGCTCCTCGAGGATCACCTGCACCTGCTGGGCCGGCAGCACCGGCATCGTCAGCGCAGCGGGCCGGAAGGTCTTGCCGTTCATCAGCGGCACCTGCACGTCGAAGGCCGTGAACAGGTCTCCCTCCAGACCGTCGATCTCGGCGGCCGACGTGACCGGCCAGGCCGAGACATGCGCGATCTCCCACACGTCGATCTGCCGGTTGGCGATGATGTCCGACCGCGCCGAGGTCAGGTGCCGCTGCACCCGCGCGCGTATCCCGTCGACCGACTGACCGACATACATCGGAACTCCGTCCAGGTCGCAGAGGGCATAGACCCCGATCCGGTCGGTCAGCGTCGCGACCTGCTGCTTCCTGAACCGTTTGGGGTCCACCGTCACGCCACCTTGCAAAGCGTCCCACCCGCGACCAGCGGCTCCAGCAACGTCCGCGCCAGATGCCGCACGACCGGCACGGCCACGCCATCCGCAGCCAGCTTGTAGGCGTCGTTGTAGCGCTCGGGCAGCCGGTAGCTGTCCGGCAGCCCCATCAGCCGCGCCGCCTCGCGCGCGGTCAGCAGGCGGGCCCGCACCCGGCCCTCCTCCACCACGATCAGCGTCTGCCGCGACGACCCGCCCGCCGGCGTCCGCAGGCAGCCCGCAATCCCGTCGAACCGCACCTCGGCCTGCTGGCGCACGGTCCCGTCCCCGTCCGGCCGGCCGCGGATGTAGACGGTGCCCACATGTCGGCCCGGCAGGCCCCGCACCGCCGCGACCTTGTCCAGGTTCACGGGCGACATGATCCCCATCAGATGCGCGACGCGGGACGCGGGATGCCAGTCGACGGCCGCATCGGCCTCGACCAGGTCGGCAAGCCCGACGCACCGGGGCGGCGGCACCGGCAGGCGCCACCACAGCCAGCCGGCCTTCACCGCCTCGGGCAGCGCGCCCCAGGCCCGCGCCAGCCGCGGGTCGCCGTGGCGCTCCCCGACCAGACCCGGGTCGACCGCCACATCCCCGCGCACCGCCACGACGAAGACCCGCGGCCGGCTTTGCGGCAGGTGGTCCTGCGCGTCCAGGATCAGCGCCCCCGGCCGATAGCCCAGCGCCGCGATCCGCCCGCAGACATGGGCGAAGTCCCGCCCGCCGTTCGACGTCAGAAGCCCGACCACGTTCTCGAACGCGATGACCCGCGGCGCGAACCCTTGCCGCACCGGCCCCGCGATCGTGTCGACCCACCCGTCGAATGCAGACGACCGCCGCCTCTTCAGCCCCAGTCCCTTGCCGGCCAGGCTGAAGTCCTGGCACGGGCTGCTCGCCCAGAACAGGTCCACCGGCTGCCGCAGGTGCCGCGGGTCGAGCGCCGCCACGTCGCCTGGAACGAGATGCGCATCGCCCCAGTTGGCGCGGTAGGCATTGCACTTCGCCGGGTCGGTGTCGTTCGCAAGCACGCAGGTCCAGCCCTCGCCCAGCGCCGCCCGCACCATGCCGCCGCCTGCAAAGAACTCCGCGAATCTCAAGCCCGGCTCCCTTCCTCGCCGCGACTATACAAGATGTCTGGTGAACGAAAACAGAATCCCACAGCCGCTAGCGGTCAGAACTCCACCCCCGCCTGCGCCTTCACGCCCGACCGGAAGGGATGCTTCACCGGCGTCATCTCGGTCACCAAATCCGCCGCGGCAATCAGCGCCTCGCTCGCGCCGCGCCCTGTCAGCACCACATGGCTCAGGGGCGGCTTCTCGGCGGCAAGGAACCCCAGCACCTCGCCCTCGTCCAGATAGCCGTAGCGCAGCGCGATCACGATCTCGTCCAGAAGCACCATCCGCACCCCCGGATCCCGGATCAGCCCCTGCGCCACCGCCCACCCCGCCCGCGCCGCCGCGATGTCGCGGTCGCGGTCCTGCGTCTCCCAGGTGAAGCCCTCGCCCATCGCGTGGAACCGGCAGAGGTCCCCGAAATGCGAGGTCAGCAGCCGCCGCTCGCCGGTATCCCAGGCCCCCTTGATGAACTGCACCACCGCGCAGGGCATCCCGTGCGCCACGCAGCGCAGGATCATCCCGAACCCGCTCGAGGACTTTCCCTTCCCCGCCCCGGTATGGACGATGACGAGGCCCCGCTCGCCCGCCTTCCCCGCCATCATCCGGTCCCGCGCCGCCTTCTTCTTCGCCATCTTCGCGGCATGGCGGGCGGCGGTGTCGGGGGCTTCGGGGGCGGTGTCCATGCGGCCAGTCGTTCCCGAACGAGGGCACAAGGGCAAGGGCGAAACGAGGCAGCGCCATCGGTCTTGCGAAAGGACGGGCCGCCGGCAGCCCTCGGGCGGCTCTGCTGTGGCCGCGCAGGCCCCGGGACGCGAACCCGGCTGCGGCCCGAGGCCCATCCGCGGGATTCGCAGGGTTTCTTCAGGTTTTGCATGGACTTGCACGACTGTCCTCAGGCAAAGGGCATCGCAGCCCCGCGCATCATGGTTAACCGCGCCGCGTCGCCCCCGGCCGGAAGACGCCCGGAAGACGCCCGGAAGACGCCCGGAAGACAGCCAGAACTCCGCCAAATCAGACGGTTAACCCACCGTCCCTCAGGTTCCGCCTGTCCCCGTCTTCCGCCGCCGCTTTCCGCCCTCATCCCGTCGCCCTCCGCCTTGCCACCGCCCCCCCTTCCTGCGACAACACCCCTGACGCCGGTTCCTGCCTCGGCAGGACAATAGGGAATGCGCGATCCGCAGCCGCCCCCGCGACCGTCAACCGGAGAGGTCCGTGCCACTGGTGAGAAACCGGGAAGGCCGGGCCGGGGGGAAACCCGCTCCGGCCAGCCGGGAGACCTGCCTGCGTCGGAACGTAACGGGCGGACGGGGTGTGCCGCGCCGGCTGGGGTCATTGCACCCCCGTTGGCGCCATTCCCCTGACAACGCTCAGGAAAAAGGAACGGAAATGGGCGTTACGCTGCATGTCTGCGTCACCTGCAAGGCGGGGCAGCCGCTGTCCGACGGCGCACCGACGCCCGGCGCGCAGCTCCACGCCGCGCTCGCCCAGGGTGCCGGCGCGGGGGTCACCGTCCAGCCCGTCGAATGCCTGTCGGCCTGCGGCGCAGGCTGCACCGTCGCCCTGACGGCCCCGGGCCGGTGGTCCTACGTCTACGGCCACATGACCGCCGACGACGCGCCCGAAATCCTCCGCGGAACAACGCTTTACGCCGGAACGACCGACGGCGTCGTCGTCTGGCGCGACCGCCCCGCGATCTTCCGCAAGCGCAGCCTCGCCCGTGTCCCTCCGCTGAAGGCCCCCGCATGACCGACCTCGCCAAGACCCCCGTCACCGTCATCACGGGCTTCCTCGGTGCCGGCAAGACCACGCTGATCCGCCACCTGATGCAGAACCCGGGCGGCCGTCGGCTCGCCGTTTTGGTCAACGAATTCGGGACCATGGGCGTCGACGGCGACCTGATCCGCGCCTGCGCCGACGAAAGCTGCCCCGACGAGAACATCATCGAACTCGCCAACGGCTGCATCTGCTGCACCGTGGCCGAGGACTTCATCCCGACGATCGAGACGCTGCTCTCGCGCCCCGTCCGCCCCGACCACATCCTGATCGAAACCTCCGGCCTCGCCCTGCCGAAGCCCTTGCTCAAGGCCTTCGACTGGCCCGCGATCCGCTCGCGCATCACCGTCGACGGGGTGGTGACCCTGGCCGACGCCGAAGCGGTCGCCGCCGGCCGCTTCGCCCCAAATCCCGCCGCAGTGGCGGCGCAGGCCAAGGCCGACCCTGGGGTGGACCACGAGACGCCGCTGTCCGAGGTCTTCGAGGACCAGCTCGCCTGCGCCGACATCGTGTTGTTGTCAAAGGCGGATCTTGCAGGGTCCGCGGGCCTGGCGGCGGCCGAAGAGGTCATCCGGGCCGAGATGCCGCGCCGCGTTCCGGTCCTGCCCATGACCGACGGGGTCATCGACCCGCGCGTCATCCTGGGCCTCGACGCCGCCGCCGAGGACGACCTCGCCGCCCGCCCCAGCCACCACGACGGCGAAGACGGCCACGAGCACGACGACTTCGCCAGCACGGTGATCGAGCTGCCCGAAGTCGCCGACCCCGCGCACCTCATCGCCCGCGTCGAAGCCCTCTCCGCGCTGAAGGTCCTGCGCGTGAAAGGCCACGTCGCCGTCGCGGGCAAGCCCCTGCGTCTCCTGATCCAGGCCGTCGGCCCCCGCGTCCGCCATCAGTACGACCGGCCCTGGGGCGCGGCGCCGCGGCAGGGCCGCCTCGTGGTCATCGCCGAGGCCGGCGACCTCGACGCACCGGCGATCCGCCGGGCGCTCGGGCTGTGATGGACAGCGTCAGCCGGGTGACGACCGCGCCCCGGCGCAGGCCGGGGCCTCACCGTCACGCCGGGCGAGGTCCCGGCCTGCGCCGGGACGCGACGGCTCGCGCGGAAAGGCCGCGCTGATGCACGTCGTCTTCCGCGAGACGCACGGGCTGGAGGAAACCTGCGCCCCCTTCGACCCGGGCCAGAGCCCGGCGGACCTCATCGTCCTCAGCTTTTCCGACAGCGATCTCGGCGCGTTTTCCGCGGGTTGGCACCGGGCCGCCGCCCTGCCGAGCCTCCGGCTGTGCAACCTCGTCGCCCTGCGCCACCCCGTGTCGGTCGACACCTGGATCGACAAGACCGCCCAGGCCGCGAAGGGCATCCTCGTCCGGCTGATCGGCGGCGAGCCCTACTGGCCCTACGGCCTGGCCTCGCTGCACGACCTTGCCCGCCGCCGCGGCATCGCGCTGGCCGTGATCCCCGCCGACGGGCGCGAGGACCCGCGGCTCGACGCGCTGTCCACCCTGCCGGTCAGCACGCTCCGGCGGCTGCAGCACCTGTGCGACCACGGCGGCGCGGTCGCGGCGCAGGCGGCGCTGGCGCAGCTCGCGCTGGCCGCGGGGCTTTATGCCGGGCCGGTGGCGGGGGAGAAGTCGGTGCCGCCCTTCGGCCTCTACGACCCCGATCTCGGCGTGGTCGGCGGCGCAACCCTTGGGATTCTCGTCACCTTCTACCGCAGCTACCTCACCTCGGCCGACACGGCCCCGGTCGATGCGCTGATCCGCGCCTTCCGCGCCGCGGGGCTGCCGGCGATCGGGGCCTTCGCCCCCTCGCTGAAGGCCGACGGGTTCCGCGACTGGCTGGCGGCGACGGTCCCCCCCGGCACCCTGCGCGCCATCGTCAACGCCACCGCCTTCGCCGCCGGCCCCGGCGACGGGACGACCCCCTTCGACGCCTGGGACGTGCCGGTGTTCCAGGTCGCCCTCTCCACCGCCCGCCGCCGCGACTGGGCGGCCTCGGACCGCGGCCTGTCGCCCGCCGACCTCGCCATGCATGTGGCCCTGCCCGAGGTCGACGGCCGCCGCTTCACCGGGGTCGTCAGCTTCAAGGCCCCTACCCCCCGCGATCCGGCGACCGAGTTCAGCCGCTTCGTCCACCGCCCCGACGCGGACAGGCTGGAGGCCGCCGTCGCCCGCGTGCTGGCCTGGCTCCACCTCGCCGCCACACCCGCGCCGGGCCGGAAACTCGCGCTGATCCTCTCGACCTACCCCGGCCGGGCGCACCAGATGGCCCATGCGGTGGGCCTCGACGCCCCGGCCTCGGCCCGCGCGATCCTGGCCGCGCTGCGCGACGCCGGGCACGACGCGCCGGACGCGGACCCCCTGCGCCTGCAGACCGAAACGCTGGCCTGGCCGCTTCACGCCTACCGCAAGGCGCTGACATCGCTGCCGCAATCGCTGCGGGACGATCTCGCTGCGCGCTGGGGCGCACCCGAGGACGACCCCGACTGCCGCGACGGGCGGCTCCATTTCCGCGCGGTGCGGACCGGCAACGTGACGCTCGCCCTGCAGCCCGAACGCGGCCTTCCCGCGTCCCGCGCGCAGGATTACCACGACCTCACCCGCACCCCCCGCCACGCCTATGTCGCGTTCCACCTCTGGCTCCGCGACAACCACGCGGTGGTCCACATCGGCGCGCATGGCACGCTCGAATGGCTGCCGGGCAAGTCCGTCGCCCTGTCGCACACCTGCTGGCCCGAGGCGCTGGTGCCGATGCCCGTCGTCTATCCCTTCATCGTCAACGACCCCGGCGAGGCCGCGCAGGCCAAGCGGCGGATCGGCGCGGTCACCATCGGCCACCTGCCGCCGCCGCTCGACGCGGCCGAGGTGCCCCCGGCCCTTTCGGCGCTGGAGCGGCTGCTCGACGAATACGCCACCGCCGACGGCCTCGACCCCGCCCGCCGCACCCGCCTGATCGCCGCGATCCGCAGCGAGGCGCAGGCCGCGGGGGTCGAGCATGACCTGGGCCTGCCCGCCAGCGCCTCCCCGGCCGAGGCGATCACCCGCATCGACCGCTTCGTCTGCGACCTGAAGGATTCGCGCTTCGGCGCGGGGCTGCACGTCTTCGGCACCGGCCCCTGCGGCGCGCAGGAGATCGCGGGGCTGCTCAAGGCGCTCGACGGCCGCCACGTGCCCCCCGGCCCCGCCGGGTCGCCCGCGCGGGGGCGCGCCGACGTGCTGCCCACCGGGCGCAACATCTTCTCCGTCGACCCGCGCGCGGTGCCCTCGCCCGCGGCCCACGCGCAAGGCGTGCGGCTCGCCGAAGAACTGCTCCGCCGCCACCTGCAGGACCACGGCGACTGGCCGCGCGGGCTGGTCGTGGACCTCTGGGGCTCGTCCACCATGCGCACGGCGGGCGAGGATTTCGCCATGGCGCTGCATCTGGCGGGCCTGAAACCCGTCTGGGACGACGGCTCGGGCCGCGTCTCGGGGTTCGAGGTGATCCCGCTGGCCCTCCTCGACCGCCCCCGCATCGACGTCACGCTGCGCGTGTCCGGCCTGTTCCGCGACATCTTCCCGACGCTCGCGCAGCTCTTCGAGGCCGGGGCGCAGGCGCTGGCCGCGCGCGACGAGGCCCCCGACCTCAACCCCTACCGCGGCGGCGCGCGGGTGTTCGGGCCGCAGCCCGGGCAGTACGGGCTCGCGATGGGCGGCGCGGCGGACGACTACACCGAGGCCGCGCGGGCGCAGGCGGCGGAGGCCTGGCTCGCGGCCTCATCCTGGGCCATCGCGGCGGACGGATCGGTGGCGCAGGACCGCGCGGGGATCGAAACCCGCGTCCGCGCCTCCGACGCCTTCGTCCACGCGCAGGATCTGCCCGAGTCCGACCTCCTCCTCGCCGCCGACTACGCCGCGCACGAGGCGGGATTTGCGGCGGCCAACCGGGCGCTTGGCGGCAGGGCTGCCCTCTGGCACCTCGACAATACCCGCCCCGAAACCCCCCGGGCGCGGTCCTTGACCGAGGAAATCGCCCGCGTCGTGCGCGCCCGCCTGGAGAACCCCCGCTGGGCCGACGGCATGATGGCCCACGGCTTCCGCGGCGGGGCCGAGATCGCGGCGACGGTCGAGCACCTCGCGGCCTTCGCGCATCTCGCGCGGGCGGTGCCGCCGCACCTCTTCGACGCCGCCTGGGCGGCGACGCTCGGCCGCGAGGCGGTGCGTGACTTCCTGGCACGCGAAAACCCCGGCGCGCTCGCGTCCCTGCAGGACATCTTCCGCCGCCTGCGCGAGGCCGGCCTCTGGGCCACCCGCCGCAACTCCATCGCGGCGCTGGCATGACCGGGCCGCTGGTCAAGGGCTGGTGCCCCGGCGCCTTCCGGCCGATGGAGGCGGGGGACGGCTGGCTGGTCCGCGTCCACCCGCCGGGCGGGCGGCTCTCCGCCGCGCAGGCCGGAGGGCTGGCGCAGGCGGCGCTGGCGCATGGCAACGGCTGGCTCGACCTGACCCAACGCGCCGCCCTGCAACTCCGCGGCACCCGGCTCAGCACGCACGACTCCCTGCGCGAAAACCTCGCGGCGCTCGGCCTCCTGCCCGGCGACCGCGACCTGCCGGGGATCGTCGTCACCCCCTTCTGGGCCCCGGGGGACGGCGTGCAGGAGACGGCGGCCGCGCTCGCCGCCGCCCTGTCCGGGGCCGCGCTTCCCCTGCCCGCCAAGTTCGGCTTCGCGGTGGACAAGGGCGACACCTTGGCCGGGACCTCCGCCGACATCCGCATCGCCATCACGCCCGGCCACATCCGCGTCACCCCCGACGGCGGCCCCGCCACCGCCGCCGACACCCCCGCCGCCGCCGCCACCGCCGCCCTGTCGCTCGCCCGCAGCTACCTCGCCCGCACCGCCGGGCTGCCGAAGCCCCCCCGGATGCGCGCGCTTCATCTTCCCCCAAATATCCTGGGGGTGAGCGGCGCCAGCCGCGAGGGGGCAACGCCCCCTTCCTTCGTGTCCGGCCCCGCCCCCGTGTCCGGCCCCGCCCCCGGCCCCGTCCCGCAGGGCACGCTGGCCGCGCTCGCCTTCGGACAGCTCCGCGCGGAAACCCTGGCGCGGCTCGGCCCGCTGCGCCTGACGCCCTGGCGCATGGTCCTGCTGGAAACCCCGCCGCCCGACGACCCCGCGCTGATCCTGGCGGACGACCCGCTCCTCCGCGTCACCGCCTGCCCCGGCGCGCCCGCCTGCCCGCAGGGGCAGGGGGCGACGCGCGACCTGGCCCGCCGCCTCGCGCCGCGGGTGCCCGGTGACGCGCGCCTGCACGTCTCCGGCTGCGCCAAGGGCTGCGCCCACCCGCGCGCCGCCGACATCACCCTGACCGCCCGCGCCAGCCTGTGGGACCTCGCGCGCGATGCCCGCGCGGGCGACCCGCCGCTCCGCCCGGGCCTGACCGCCGCCGATCTGGACGCCCCCGATGCCCTACGCCTATGAAACCTCCGGCCCCGCGATCTATGCCCGAAGCTTCGCCATCATCCGGGCCGAGGCCGACCTCACCCGCTTCGACCCGATCGAGGAGCGCTGCGCCGTCCGCATGATCCACGCCGCCGGGATGGTGGGGCTGGAGCACCACATCCGCTTTACCCCCGGCATGGCCGCCGCCGCCGAGGCCGCGCTTGCGCGGGGCGCGCCGATCCTCTGCGACGCGCGGATGGTGTCGGAAGGCATCACCCGCCCCCGCCTGCCCGCCGCCAACCCCGTCATCTGCACCCTGCACGACGCGGAGGTCCCCGCCCTCGCCCACCGCCTGCACACCACCCGCAGCGCCGCGGCGGTGGAGTTGTGGCGGCCGCACCTGGCCGGCAGCGTGGTTGCCATCGGCAACGCGCCCACCGCGCTCTTCCACCTCCTGAACATGCTCGATGACCCCGCCTGCCCCCGCCCCGCCGCGATCATCGGCTGCCCCGTGGGCTTCGTCGGCGCGGCCGAATCCAAGGCCGCGCTGATCGAAGCCCCCCCGGCCCCGGCGCTGATCGTCGCAGGCCGCCTCGGCGGGTCGGCGATCACCGTCGCCGCCGTCAACGCGCTCGCGAGCCCGCTGGAATGACCGGTCGCGTGATCTGCGCGGGCCTCGGCCCCGGCGACCCGGAGCTGCTGTCGGTCCGCGCCGACCGGCTGGTGCGGCAGGCCCGGCAGGTGGCCTATTTCCGCAAGGCCGGCCGCCCCGGCCAGGCGCGGCGGATGGTCGAGGGGATGCTGCACCCCGAGGCCACCGAACACGCGATGGAATACCCGGTCACCACCGAACTCCCCTTCGACGGCGCGCCCTACAACGCCGCGCTCGCCGCCTTCTACGACCACTGGGCGGACCGGCTGGCCGCGCTCTGCGCGACCGGCGACGTCGTGGTCCTCTGCGAGGGCGACCCGTTCTTCTACGGCAGCTTCATGCACCTGCATTCCCGCCTGCAGGGCCGGGTGGAGGTCGAGGTCGTCCCCGGCATCCCCGGCATGGTCGGCTGCTGGCACGCGACCGGGCTGCCCGTGACCTGGGGCGACGACGTGCTGACCGTGCTGATGGGCACGATGGAGGAGGACGCGCTCGCCGCCCACATGGCCCGGGCCGACGCGCTCGCGATCATGAAGACGGGCCGAAACCTGCCCCGCGTGCGGGCGGCGCTGGCGCGGGCGGGGCGGCTCGACCGGGCCTGGCTCGTCGAACGCGGCACGATGCCCGGCCAGCGCGTCGCCCGGCTGGCGGAGGTCGACGCGGCCGACTGCCCCTACTTCGCGATCGTCATCGTCCACGGCCGGGGGCGACGGCCGGAGGTGCCGGAGTGACGGGCTGGCTCGCCATCGCGGGCCTGGGGCCGGGGGCCGAGGGGATGGTCACGCCCGAGGTCACGGCGGCCTTGGCCGAAGCGACCGACGTGCTGGGCTACGCGCCCTACGTCGCCCGCGTGGCGGCACGTCCGGGCCTGACGCTGCACCCCAGCGACAACCGCGAGGAGCTGGCGCGCGCCACGCAGGCGCTCGACCTCGCGCGGGCCGGGCGGCGGGTGGTGGTCGTCTCGGGCGGCGACCCCGGCGTCTTCGCCATGGCCGCCGCGGTGTTCGAGGCGGCGCGCGCGCCCCTGCCCGACATCCGCGTCCTGCCCGGCATCACCGCGATGCTGGCCGCCGCGGCGGCGGCGGGCGCGCCGCTCGGGCACGACTTCTGCGCGATCAACCTGTCGGACAACCTGAAGCCCCAGGCGCTGATCGACCGCCGCCTGCGGCTGGCGGTGGAGGCCGGTTTCGCCATCGCCATGTACAACCCCCGCTCGGCCAGCCGGCCCGAGGGGTTCGGGCATGTCCTGTCGGTGCTGCGCGAGGCCGGCGCGGGCGACCGGCTGACGATCTTCGCCCGCAACGTCAGCCGCCCGGACCAGGCGCTGCGGATCGTCCCGCTGGCCGAGGCCACGGCGGACATGGCCGACATGCGCACGCTCGTCATCCTGTGCAACGCCGCCACGCGGCGGGTCGGGCCGTGGGTCTACGCACCCCGCAGCGCCGTGGAGCCCGCGCCGTGAAGCCAGGCCAGCGCCTCCGCCACCGTGGCGACGGTCGGCCGGTCGGGGACCGGCGGCCGGTCCACCATCACCACCGGCAGGCCGAGCGCGCGGGCCGCGTCGAGCTTCGCCCGCGCGCCCGACCCGCCCGCGTTCTTGCTGACCACGACCTCCACCCCATGCTCCCGCATCAGGGCCAGGTCGCCTTCCGGCGTGAACGGCCCCCGCGCGACGATCACGACGGCCCCCGGCAGCGGATTGCCCGGATCGACCAGCCGCACCACCATGCGATGCGGCGTCCCGGCGAAGGCCGGGACCTCCTGCCGCCCGATCGCGAGGAACACGGTCGCGGGCCAGTCGGGCAGCGCCGCGCGCGCCGCCGCCATGTCGGGCACGCGGGTCCAGCGGTCGCCCGGCTGCGCCTCCCAGGCCGGGCGTTCGAGCGCGACGAGCCGCACCCCGGCGGCAGTGCAGGCCGCGACCGCGTTCGCGCTGATCCGGGCGGCGAAGGGGTGGGTCGCGTCGATCACATGGGTGATGCGGTTCTGCCGCAGATATGCCGTGAGGCCCGCCACCCCGCCGAAGCCGCCGACCCGCACCGGCACCGGCAGCGGGGCGGGGTTTTCCGTCCGCCCAGCCAGCGACACGATGGCCTCCGTCCCCGCCAGCGCGCGGGCCACCGCCGCGCCCTCGGTCGTGCCGCCCAGCACGAGCAGCTTCATGCCTGACCCCACCCCTCTCGCGCCCTGGCTGACCCTCGTCGGCATCGGCGAGGATGGACCGGCGGGCCTCTCCCCGGCAAGCCGCGCCGCGCTGGCCGCGGGCGCCGTCTTCGGCGGCGCCCGGCATCTCGCGCTCGCAGGCGTCGCCGGCACCCCCTGGCCCGTGCCCTTCGACCCCGCACCCCTCCTCGCGCGACGGGGCCGGCCCACCGTCGCGCTGGTCTCGGGCGACCCCTTCTGGTTCGGTGCCGGGTCCGTGCTGGTCCGCGACCTTGCCCCGGGCGAGTGGACCTGCCACCCCGCGCCCTCCACCTTCGCGCTCGCCGCCGCCCGCCTCGGCTGGGCGCTGGAAAGCACCCTCTGCCGCGGCCTCCACGCCGCGCCCTTCGCGCGGATCCGGCGCGACCTCGCGCCCGGGGTGCGGCTGATCTGCACGCTGCGCGACGGGGACGCGCCCGCGCCCTTCGCGGCCTGGCTGAGGGACGGCGGCTGGACCTGCCGGCTCCGGACGCTCGAACGCCTCGGCGGCCCGGCGGAGCGGGTGACGGAGGGTGTCCCGGACACCCCCGCCGCCCCCGTCGCCATGGCGGTGGAGGTCGTGGACGGGCCGACGCTCGGCACCGCGCCGGGGCGGGCGGACGACCTCTTCGTCCACGACGGCCAGATCACCAAGGCCCCGGTGCGCGCGCTGACGCTCGCCGCGCTGAGGCCCCGCGCGGGGGCGCGGCTCTGGGACCTCGGCGCAGGGTCGGGGGCGGTCGGCGTGGAATGGGCGCTGGCCGGGGGCCTCGCCGCGGCGGTGGAGCTTCGCCCCGACCGCTGCGCCACCATCGCCGCCAACATCGCGTCCTTCGGTGTGGACGACCGGGTGACGCTGCACCCCGGCCACGCGCGGGAGGTCCTCCCCTCCCTGCCCGCGCCCGACGCCGTCTTCGTCGGCGGCGGCTTCGACCGGGCGCTGTTCGACGCGCTGCCGCGCGGCATCCGCCTCGTGGTGAACGCCGTGACGCTGGAGACCCAGGGCCTTCTCGCCGCGCTCCACGCCACCCACGGCGGCGACCTGATGCACGTCGCGCTGGCCCGGGCCGCGCCGCTCGGCCAGGGGCAGGGCTTCGCGCCCGCCCGGCCGGTCGTGCAATGGGCGGTGGACCTGTGAGGGTCGCGGGCATCGGCCTGAACGCGCGGGCCACCCGCGAGGGCGTGGCGGAGGTGCTCGCCCGCCTCGGCCCCAGCGACCGGCTCGCGACCGTCAGCGCCAAGGCCGCACGGCTGGCGGCGCTGGCCGGGCGCGCGGTGCAGGCGGTCGACGACCTGCGCGGCGTGCCGACACCGACGCACAGCCCCCGCGTCCTCGACCGCTTCGGCACCGGATCGGTCGCCGAGGCCTGCGCGCTGCGCGTCGCGGGGCGGGGCGCGCGGATCGTCATCCCGCGCATCACCAGCGCCTGCGGCACCGTCACGGGCGCGGTCGCGGAAGGAGAAGGCCCATGATCCACTTCATCGGCGCGGGCCCCGGCGCGCCCGACCTCATCACGCTGCGCGGCCGCGACCTGATCACCGCCTGCCCGGTCTGCCTCTACGCAGGCTCCCTGGTGCCCGAGGCGCTGCTGTCCCACTGCCCCCCCGGCGCGCGGATCGTGAACACGGCGCCGCTGGCGCTGGACGCGATCATCGCCGAGATGCAGGCGGCGACCGACGCGGGCCTCGATGTCGCGCGGCTCCACTCCGGCGACCTGTCGGTCTGGTCGGCGATGGGCGAGCAGCTCCGCGAACTGCGCGCGCGAAAGATCCCCTTCACCGTCACCCCCGGCGTCCCCGCCTTCGCCGCCGCCGCCGCCGCGCTCGAGGCGGAGCTGACGCTGCCGGGCCTCGTCCAGTCGGTCGTGCTGACGCGCACATCGGGCCGCGCCTCGGCCATGCCCGACGGCGAGCGCCTCGCCGCCTTCGCCGCCACCGGCGCGGTGCTGGCGGTGCACCTGTCGGTGCATGTCCTGCCGCAGGTGGTGGCCGACTGCCTGCCGCAATACGGCCCCGCCTGCCCCGTCGCCGTCGTCTGGCGCGCGAGCTGGCCCGACCAGCGGGTGCTGCGCGCGACGCTCGGCACGCTCGACACCGCCGGGATGGAGGGCGAGCGGACGGCGCTGATCCTGATCGGGCCGTCCGTCGGCGACCCCGACTTCGGCACCAGCCGCCTCTACGCCGGCGACTACGACCGCCGCTTCCGCCCCGTCGGCACCGCCCCGCGGTTCCCCGAGTGACGCCGGGCCTCATAATCTCGGCCCCCGCGAGCGGGACGGGCAAGACGACGGTGACGCTCGGCATCGCCCACGCGCTCGCCCGCGCGGGGGTGGCGGTGCAGTGCTTCAAGGCCGGGCCGGACTACATCGACCCCGCCTTCCACCGCGCCGCGACGGGGCGCGAGAGCCTGAACCTCGACGCCTGGGCGATGGGCGGCGCGATGCTCGACGGCCTCGCGGCGACAGAGGCCGACATCGTGATCTGCGAAGGCGCGATGGGCCTGTTCGACGGCGTGGCGGTGCCGGGGGCGAGCGGCACCGGGGCGAGCGCCGACGTCGCGGCGCGGATGGGCTGGCCGGTGGTGCTGGTGATCGACCCCGCGGGCCAGGCGCAGACGGCGGGGGCGGTGGCGGCGGGGCTCGCGCGCTTTCGCCCCGGCGTGCGGGTGGCGGGGGTGATCCTGAACCGCGTCGCCTCGCCCCGCCACGAGGGCCTGGTGCGGGACGGCATGGCGCAGGCGGGCATCCCGGTGCTCGGCGCGCTGCCGAAGGACCCCGCGATGGCGCAGGCCGAGCGGCACCTGGGCCTGGTGCAGGCCTGCGAGACCGGCGACCTGCCCGCGCGGCTGACGGCGATGGCCGACCATGTGGAGCGCGGGGTCGACCTTGCCGCGCTGCGCGCGCGCGCGGGGGGCGGGGTCAGCGGCACGCCGATGCCCATCCGCCCCCCCGGCCAGCGGATCGCGCTGGCGCGGGATGCGGCGTTTTCCTTCGTCTACCCGCACCTGCTGGCCGCCTGGCGCGCGGCGGGGGCGGAGGTGCTGCCCTTCTCGCCCCTCGCCGACGAAGCCCCCGACCCCGCGGCCGATGTCTGCTGGCTGCCCGGCGGCTACCCGGAGCTGCACGCGGGGAGGCTCGCGGCCGCCGCGCGGTTCGGGGCCGGGCTGGCGCGTTTCGCGGCCGGAAAACCCGTGCATGGCGAATGCGGCGGCTACATGGTGCTGGGCGCGGGCATCGTCGCCGCCGACGGGACGCGGCACGCGATGGCGGGGCTTCTGGGGCTCGAGACCTCCTTCGCGCAGCGGCGGATGCACCTCGGCTACCGGCTGGCCGAGGTGCCGGCCCCGACCGTCCTGCCCGCCGCGCGGCTGCGCGGGCACGAGTTCCACTACGCCACGATCCTGTCCCAGCCCGACGCCCCCCTCGCCCGCGTGACCGACGCCACGGGGGCCGCGGTCGCCGAAACCGGCTCCCGGCGGCGGCAGGCGGGGGGCGGGGTGACGTCGGGCACCTTCTTCCACCTGATCGCGCCCGCATGACCGGCTTCGTCCACTTCGTCTCCTCCGGCCCCGGCGACCCGGGCCTGCTGACCCTGCGCGCGGTCGAGCGGCTGCAGGCGGCCGACGCGGTGCTGTTCGACGACCTCTCCGCCGGCCCGATCCTGGCCCGCGCGCGGGCGGGGGCGGACCTGGTCGCGGTCGGCAAGCGCGCGGGCCGCGCCTCGCCGAAACAGGCCGACGTGTCGCGGCTGCTGGTGGACTACGCCGCGCAGGGCCAGCGCGTCGTGCGGTTGAAGTCGGGCGACGCGGGGCTGTTCGGGCGGCTGGAGGAAGAGATCGCGGCCGTCACCGCCGCGGGCATCCCCTTCGAGATCGTGCCCGGCGTGACCGCCGCCAGCGCCGCCGCCGCCGCCGCCGGCATCCCCCTGACCCGGCGGCTGACCGCGCGGCGGGTGCAGTTCGTGACCGGGGCCGACACCTCGGGCGGACTGCCGGGCGACCTCAACCTCGCGGCGCTGGCCGACCCCCAGGCCACCACCGTGGTCTACATGGGCAAGCGCACCTTCGCCGCGCTGGTCGCCCGCCTCGTCGCTGCGGGCCTGCCGCCCGACACCCCGGCGCTCCTGGCCGAGGCGGTCGGCCACCCGACCCAGCGGCTGTCGCGCGGCACGGTGGTCGGCATCGCCGCAGGCCTCGGCACCCCCGGCGACGGCCCCGCCGTCATCCTCTACGGCCCGCTGCCATGAGGCTCCACCTGATCGGCATCGGCACGGGCGACCCCGGGCACCTGACCCGCGCCGCGGTCGCGGCGATCCGCGCGGCCGACGTGATCCTGCTGCCGGAAAAGGCCGGGAAGGCCGACCTCGCCGACCTGCGGCGGGCGCTGCTGGCCGAGGTCGCGCCGGAGGCGAAGATCGCCCCCTTTCCCGTGCCCGGGCGCGAACCGGACCCCGAGGACTACCGTGCGACGGTGGAGGACTGGCACGCGGCCATCGCGCGGGCATGGCAGGCGGCGCTGGTCCGGCATCTGCCCGCGGGCGGGACGGCGGCGCTGCTGGTCTGGGGCGACCCCGCGCTCTACGACAGCACGCTCAGGATCGCGGCGCGGCTTGCCGGGGTGGCCGTCGAAGTCACCCCCGGCATCACCGCGCTGCAGGCGCTGACGGCGGCGCATGCGGTGCCCGTGAACACGCTCGCCGGTGCCGTCACGATCACGACCGGGCGGCGCCTGCGCGACCACGGCTGGCCCCCGGGCGCGGCGACCGTCGCCGTGATGCTCGACGGGCGCGAAAGCTTCGGCACCCTCGACCCCGCCCGCTACGACATCTGGTGGGGTGCGAACCTCGGCCGGCCCGAGCAGGTGCTGATGGCCGGACCGCTGGCCGAGATCGGGCCGCGCGTCGCCGCGGTCAAGCGGCGGCTGCGGCAGCAGGTCGGCTGGGCGATGGACATCTACCTGCTGCGCCACCGCGATTGACGGGTGGCTGACGCAACGTCACCATGACGTCCGTGGCCGGGGATTCCGGCAGGGGAGATTTCAGGTGCCGATTGCCAACCGCTCGAACCGGTCCAACCGGTCGAATCGCTCCAACAGGTCCAACAGGTCGAACCGCTCCGACGACGAGCTCGCGGGGCTCGGCGGCGAGACCGACTTCGCCCTGGCCGAGGCGCTGCAGTCGGGCCTGCTGGCGCTGACCGCGCCGCCCCCGCCGGTGACCGCCGCGGCGCTGGCCGCGCCGCCCGACGCGCTGGCCCACCGGCGGCTGAACGACCGGCACCGCGACCACCTGATCGTTGCCGCGCTGGGGGCCGGGCTGACGGTGGCGGCCGCGGGCACCGACCGCGCCGCGCTGCGGCGGCATACGCGGACCTTGTGGAGCACCGGCGTCGACCGCGCCGCGCTGGCCTTCTGGCAGGCCGAGGTCGACATGCTGCGCGCGATGCGCTGGTATCGCGAGGACCGGATGGCCGAGATCGTGGTCCAGACCGGCGATCTGCTGACCTTCTTCGGCCAGGTCATGCCGCAGCTTCTGACCGGGCATGCGCATGTCGTGATCCTGCTCGACGCGGTGGAGACCCTGTGCTTCCGCCTGGCCGCCGAGATGAAGGACCTGATCCGCATGCCGCGGCCCGACGTGCTGGCCGCCGATGTGGCCCCCTGCATCGCCACCCCGGCGCACGGCGCGCTGCCCAGCGGCCACGGGACCGAGGCCTTCGCGGCGGCGGCGATCCTGGGGCTGCTGTTCCCCGACCGGCGCGGCGACTTCCGGCGCGTGGCGGTGCGGATCGCGATGAACCGGTCCTTCGCGGGGGTGCATTACGTGGTCGACCACCATGCCGGGGCGGTGCTGGGCGACCTGATCGCGGGACATGCCGCCGACCGGCTGCTCGGCGGCGCGCGTGTCCCGGCCGCCGTCCCGCCGCTGGTCGCGGGCGAAGACCCGCCCGCCGCGCTGGGCGCGGGGGTCGAAGGCTACGGCCAGTCCGACGGCGTGCTGGACTGGGGTGCGGGCGGCATCGCGGGGCGCAGCCCGGCCGCCGTGCTCGCCTGGCTCCGCGCGGGCCTGTCCGCCGACATCGGACGCCCGCTGTGACGCCGGTGCTCGACGTTGCGCGGACCACGGCCCCCTGGCTGCCCGAGAACTGGCTGCCCGCCGCCCTGCCCCTGATCGCGGGCGCGGCCGCAGGGCGGCGGCGGGTCTTCCTGGTCGATCCGGCGACCGGGGCGATGCCCGGGCCGGTCGACCTCGCCGCCGCCGCGGTGGCCGACCCCCCGCGTCTGTCGGCGGCGCTGGCCGGGCCGCTGGGGCAGGGGATGCTCGCCTGGCTCGGGCCGGAAGGATCGGCGACGGCCGCCGCGCCGCCACCGCTGCACGCGGCGGGCGGGGCGGAGGCGAGCTCGGTGCTGGTGCTGATCGACCAGGGGATCGCGGTCTGGCACCCGGCCTTCGCGCAGAGCTTCGCGGGCCTGCTGTTCCTGCCGCCCGACGGGCGGCCGGGGCCGGGCGACCTGCTGGACGCCGGCGCCATCGCACAGGCAGCGGCGCAGGCGGCGGCGGGCGACATGGCGGGAGTGATCGCGCGGCTGGCCGCGCGAGGGCCGCACAGCCTGTTCGCGCGCAGCCCCGCCATGCCCCACGCCTGGACCGGCACGGTCTGGCACGGCACCGCGGTCGGCTCGGCCGCGCTGCCGCGGGCGGGGCGCGTGGCCTGGGGGATCGAACTGCCCGACGCCGCCGCGCGCGACTGGACCGGCGGGGTGCTGCAGGCGCTCTTGCCCGCGGCGCTCGCCGCCGCGCTGGCGCTGACCGCGCATCTCGCGCACCTGCCGCTGACGATCCTCTTGCCCTACGCCTTCACCGGCAGCCCGCTCGACGGCGCGCACCCGGCGGCCCGCGCGGCGGGCGCGCTTCTTGTGGCGTCGGGCCGCGAGGCGACGCTGGTGGTGCCCGCAGGCAACCAGCGGCAGGACGCCTGCACCGCGACCGCCCCCGCCGGGCGGATCGACTGGCTTGTCCCGCCCGACGATTTTTCGGCCAACGCCATCGACCTGACCGCGCCCGCCGACCCCCGCGCGCTGACCCTGACGCTGCCCGGCGGCGCGACGGCCGACCTGACCGTGGCGCGCGGCGAGGTGGCGATCCTGCGCCGGGACGGGCGGCCGATCGCCGCCGCCGCGCGCCCGGTGACCGAGAGCTTCCGCCTGCGGCTCGCCACGATGCCCGGCGCGGCGGGGGCACCGCCCGGCCGCTGGCGCATCGCCGCGACGGGGCAGACGTTGCAGGCGACCGTCCTGCGCGACGACCGCGACGGCGCGTTCGACGGCCCCCGGCCGCGGCGGCAATCCTGGCTGATCGACCCCGCCCGCCGCGAGGCCGGCCCCGACGGCGCGCCGCTGATGGACGACCCCGCCGGGGCCGTCGTCACCCGGCGCGGCACGCTGTCGGTGCTGGCCACCGTCCCCGGCGCGCGCGTCGCCCGCGCGACCGGGCGCAACGGCACCGGGGCCGAAGCCCCCGCCTTCTACAGCGGGCTGCACCCCGACGGCGCGGAGCGCGGCACGCCGGCGCTGGTCGATGACGGCTGGCCGGGCTGCGGCTGGGTGGCGCTTGCGGGGGGCGGCACGCGCCGCCTGCGGCTCAGCGGGACGTCGCTTGCGGCGGGGATTTCCGCATGACCAGCGGCTCGCGCCGTTCCGCGTCGACGGCGGCCCCCAGCAGCACCGCATAGGCCGACAGGTAGAACCAGCCCAAGAGCGCCGCCACCGCCCCGATCGAGCCGTAGATCTGGTTGTAGGCGGCGAAGTTGGTGATGTAGAGCACGAAGGCCCGCGACGCGGTCCCCCACAGCAGCAGCGCCACGAACAGGCCGCGGGTGAAGAGCTTCGGCCGCGCCGCGGCATTCGGGCCGAAGCGGTAGATAAGACCGATGGCGATCGTCACCAGCGCCGTGGCGACCAGGATGTTCACCGCGTCGAGCACCGCCGCCTCGCCCTCGCCCAGCGGCAGCAAGGCCAGCGCGATCGGACCGACGATGGCCATGAACATCGCCCCGAGCACCAGCGCGATCAGCAGCAGCGTCAGCAGCAGCGCCTGCAACTGGTGCCAGTGCCCGGCCTTGTTGGGCAGGCCGTGGATCGCGTTCAGGCCACGGATCAGCGCCGCGACCCCGGCGCGTGCCGACCAGATGGCCAGCCCCGTCGACACCAGCAGCGACCAGGTGAACGTGCCGCGCCCGGCACTGACGAGCGTGTCGACCTGCGCCGTGATGACCGCGAAGGCCTCGGCCGGCAGGAACTCCTGCAGCGGCTGAAGCTGGGCCCGCACCGCCGCAGGGTCGGCGTAAAGCCCCCAGATCGCCACCACCGCCGCCAGCGCGGGGAAGATCGCGAGGAAGGCGAAGAACGCCACCCCCGCGGCGATGAGGCCGAGCTCCGCCCGATCGGTCCTTGCCCACAGCGACCACAGGAACGCCCACGCCCGGCGGAAGGGGCGAAAAACGAGAAGGGCCCGCCAAGGCGGACCCTTTCGCAATCCTGCCATACGTGGCTAACGGATCACTGCGCCGTCGTGGTGGCGGCCGCGTTGTCGTCGTCGCCCAGGACGGCGGCGAGCACGGCAGCGGCAGCCAGACCGCCGACGATCAGCGCGGGGCTGACGCTGGTGGCGGGGGCGGCGACCACGACGGGCTCACCTTCGTCGACGACGACGACCGGGCCGCCGGCATTCGCCGCCGAAGCCAGCAGCGTCGCCAGAACCACGAAACCTGCGATTTTTTTCATTTGGTCATACTCCGTCTATGCAAACCTGAACCGTCGTAGCATCAACGTTGTTCCCGGCAAAGCCATTTTTTGTCCGGTATCCCCGACTGCGGCACATCCGCCACTGTCGCGCTACTCGCGCAGATCGGACAGTTCCAGCATGCCCAGAACCGGCCCCGCCCACTGCCGCGACTGCCGCAGGCCGCCGCCCGAATCGACCCAGAAGCTGTTGGTAAAGGCCAGATTTCCCTCCGGCCCCGTGCCCGTGCAGGCCTCGTCGATTCGCGCCGCGGTATAGGCGAGGCCGACGATCTCGACCGTTTCCGCGCCGATCACCCGGGGGGTGCAGGTCACCGCGGTCTCGACCGTCGCGTTGGTGCCATCCAGGTGGAAGTAGCGCCGCTCCACCACCGTCCCGGTCAGGAGCTGCCCGATGTCCGGCACGTCGGCCGACATCAGGTCGGCCCCCAGGCCGCGGGTCTGGATCAGCATCCCGCCCTTCAGCGCGACGTTCTCGCGCGATGTCGTGGCCCAGGTCACGACATCGCCGCGCACGCCCTGCACGCCCAGGTAGCCGGTCAGGCCCGTCTCCTCGATCACCAGCTTCTGCAAGGGCGCGCCGACCGCGCGGATCTCGGCCCGCGAGAGCTGCGGCGCGGGCGGTGCCGCGCCCCCCGCCAGCCGCGCCGCGCCGTCGCGCAGCAGGCCGAACCCCGCGGTCGCGCCGGGGTCGGACCCGCAGGCGGCCAGCACCGCGAGCGCGGCCAGGGAAAGGACGCGCAGGATCATCGCCAGAACCGCCCCCACTGCTGGTCGAGCGCCGGATCGTGCGCCCCGCGGACGGTGTCGTAAAGCCGCCCTTCGACCTCCAGCCGCGCGCCGCCGTCGCGGGTGACCGGGCGGATCGTCGTCGCGACCGTCGAGGGCGTCGGGCGGCCGGTCACCCAGTTCAGCGGAATGACCATGCGGATGCCCTTGTCGAACGACCCCTCGCCGAACTCTTCGGCCGACACGTCGGTCTTGGTGGCGAAGGCCCCGACCCGCCAGCCGTTGCCGAACTCGCGGTCGAGCGACAGCGTGGCCCCCACGTCGCCCGCCAGGTAGCGGCCCACGTCCACCTGCGCGAGATAGCCGTCGCCGAAGCTGTAGTAGGCCGAGACGTAGCCCGTCACGATGTCGTAGTCGCGGAAGCCGAAGCGCTGGTCGAAGTCGCGCTGGCGGGCATAGTTGACCTCGACCCCCAGCGCGAGCGGGCTTTCGGGGCGCTTCCACAGAAGCTCGCCCGACACCCCGCCGTACATCCGTTCCAGATAGCCCGCGGTCACCCGGCCATAGAGGTTCTCGCCCGGGCGGCTGTACCAGGCGACCGTGAGCCGCTCGAGCAGCAGGCCCTGGGCGCGGTCGTATTCCACCGCATCCGACCGGACCCGCGGCAGGACCGAGTTCGATTCGCGGTCGGACTGGTCGAGGTTGCCGACCAGCTTGCCGGTCACCGATCCCGACAGCACGAGGTTCGGCGCGATGGCGTAGCTCGCCGCCCCGCGCAGGCCGAGGTCGGCGCGGACCGGGGCGTCGGGGTCGAAGAGGCTGGTGCGGACATAGGGCGTGACGGCCCAGCGGAAGGGCGCGGCCGGGTCGGCCCAGACCGCGCCGGGCGGCAGGGGGGCGGCGGCGGTGACGGTGGCGCGGTCGCCGATGGCCGTGCCGTTGTCGGGCGCGAACTCCAGCGCCTCCACGTCCGTGCGGCGGATCACGATGGCCGAGGCCGGGATGCCGCGGACCATCGGCACGATCTCGAAGGTCTCGACGCTCGCGGGCATGACCTGGCTCAGCGCGCGGGCCGCCCGGCCGATCACCTGCGCCTCGCTGTCGGAACGGTCCGACGACACGCGCAGCTGCGCCCGCGCGCCGGTGAAGCCCAGCGCCTCGACGCGGATTCCGTCGGGGTCGAGCCGGGTTTCCAGGTTGGTGCGCAGCGTGTCGCCGACGCCGGGCTGGGCGGTCCATCCGGGATCCCAGGCCTCGGGGTCGGCCGCGCGGGCGGGGCGCACCCGCACCGGGTTCGGCGCGGTGTCGATGATGCCGCCCGTCGGCCGCACGTCGGGCCGCAGCGCGACCTGCGCGGAAAAGCCGATCTCGCTGCCATACATGTAATAGGCGCCCAGACGGATCTGGTCGGTCAGCTGATACTCGGCCCCGAAGTTCAGCGGCGACCGGCGGTCGAAGATCAGCCGCTCCTGCGCCTCGCGGGTGTAGTCGTCCGAGGAATACTCGACCTTCAGGCCCAGGCGGTCGCTGACCTGCCATTCGACCCCGGCGAAGGGGGCCATGTCGCCGCGGAACCACTGGCTGACGCTGAAGTCGCCGCCGGTGTCGCCGTCGAGCTGGCTCGGCCGGTCGGAGCCGAAGGGCGCCCCGATCGCCCCGTAGCTGCCGAGCCGCCCCCAGCCGAGGCCCGCCGTCACCCGCACCCGGCCCTCGGCGAAACCCTTGGTCGCCGCGACGAACTCGCCCGACTGGAGCCCCGTGCCGATGAAGTCGTTCAGGCCCACCGTCACCGCCGGGCGCCAGTCGCCTTCCGAAAGCACGCGGAAGCGCAGGTCGAAGCTGCGGTCGTAGTAGGTCGGAAAGTCCGACGGGATCACGTCGTCCCACCGCCGCGTGCCGGTGTAGCGGAACCCGCCCGACAGCCAGGGCGCGATCTGGAAGGCCAGCGTCGTGCGGCCGATCCCGGCAAATGTGGAGTAGGTGACCGACACCTGCCCGTCCGGCGCGGCCTCGCCCGACGGCATGTCGATCAGCCCCGGGGCACCCCCGAAGTTCAGCGTCACGGTCTCGGCCTGCACCGCCAAGGCCACGACCGCGACCAGCGAGACGCCAAGGCCCAGGGCACGGATCGTTCCGCGGCGATGTCGCATGCTGCCCCCCCTGGCCAGCCGATGTCCCCGTGTAAGGGGCCGGGCGGCGTGGTGGCAAGCCTGCTTCACCGGATCAGGCATGCCGTCGCCCGGCGCGGGCGGTCGGCGGCCCGTAGCCCTCGACCGTGTCGCGCAAGACCTGCAGCGCCGCCGCCGCGTCGCCCTGGCCGATCGCCACGCCCAGCCGCGCCAGCGCCGTCGCCATCTCGACCTCGGACAGACCGGCCTCGCGGGCGCGCAGGATCTTGGGGTGCGGCGTCGTCAGCAGCCCCTCGCCGATCAGAAGCTCCTCGTGCAGCTTCTCGCCCGGGCGCAGGCCCGTCACCACGATCTCGATGTCGCCCTCGGGGTTCTTCGCATCGCGCACGGTATAGCCCGCGTCGTGGATCATCCGCTCGGCCAGGTCGCGGATCCGCACCGGCGTCCCCATGTCCAGCACGTAGACGTCCCCGCCCCGGTCCCCCGCCGCGAAGGACCCCGCCACCAGCACCAGCCCCGCCGCCTCGCTGATCGTCATGAAGTAGCGCGTGACATCCTCGTGCGTCAGCGTCACCGGCCCGCCGCGCGCGATCTGGTCGGCGAACAGCGGCACGACCGACCCCGACGACCCCAGCACGTTGCCGAAGCGGACCATCGAGAACACCGTCCGGCTCGACCGCCGCGCCAGGTCCTGCACCACCATCTCGGCCAGCCGCTTGCTCGCGCCCATCACGTTGGTCGGCCGCACCGCCTTGTCGGTCGACACCAGCACGAAGCGCGCGACCCCCGCCGCGATGGCGGCATCGGCCAGCGTGCGCGTGCCCAGCACGTTGTTCGCCAGCCCCGCCAGCGGGTTGCCTTCGACCAGCGGCACGTGCTTGTAGGCCGCGGCGTGGAACACGATGTCGACCTTGTGCGCGCTGAGCGTGCTGCGGCACAGGCGGCTGTCGGCGACCGACCCCAGCACCGGCAGCACCTCGACCCCCCGCGCGACCTCCATGCCTGCAAGCTCGCGGTGCACCTGATATAGCGCGCTTTCGCTGACCTCGAACAGGATCAGCCGCGCCGGCTGGTAGGCCGCGATCTGGCGGCACAGTTCCGCCCCGATCGACCCCCCCGCGCCCGAGACGAAGATGTTGCGCCCGTGATACAGGTCGCGCCCGTGCGGCAGCGCCTCGGCCATGTGCGACCGTGACAGAAGCCGCCGCGGCTCCACCGGCGCGATGGCCGACATCAGCTCCTCGGTGCCGATGAGCTGGGCGAAGGACGGCACCGTCTGGACCTCGACCCCGAGGTCCTTCACCCGCCGCCCGAGCTGCGCGAGCTTCGGCGGCGACACCGACGGCATCGCGAGGATCACCCGCGTGACCGCGCGGTCGCGGACCAGCCGCGCGATGTCGGCCGAGGGGTGGACCTTCAGCCCGGCCACCGTCATCCCGTGCAGCGAGGTGTTGTCGTCGGCGAAGGCCACGGCCTGGATGTCGTCGGACGACCGCAGCGCCGCGGCAAGCTCCATCCCCGTCTTGCCCGCGCCGTAGATCAGCACCCGCACCGGCGCGCGGCCCTGCCGCAGCGTCCAGCGCAGCACCTGCAGCATCGACAGCCGCAGCGCCACCGCCGTCAGGAACAGCATCAGCCCGAACAGGATCACGCCCGCCGCAGGCATCTCCGTCGCGGTCAGCCGCAGGTAGGCGAGCACCACCAGCATGGTCACCAGCGCCATCGCGGCGGTCTTCAGGATCGCCACCGATTCCAGCGACTTGAGCTTGACGTGCTGCAGGCCGAGAAGGCCCGAGGCCGCCGCCGCGGTGCCGGCGGCGACGGGCGCCAGCGCCCAGAAGGCCGGGCCGACCAGCGCGGCGACGAGCGACCCCTGCACCAGCGCGAGCGCGACATAAAGCGACACCAGCGCCGCCGCCGCATCGACCGCAAGCAGCATGAGCCGCTTGTTCGTGCGGGATGCGTGGGCCACGCGGTTCAGCCCAGCCCTGACAATCCTCATCGTGCCTGTCGTCCCCTTCCCGGGATCCGCGTCTGCCGCGCGCTGGTCGGATGTCTACAGTCAATCGCGACCAACGCCAATGGATTGCGGCGGTTCCGCCGCACGTGCACGCGCGTCTATCGCCGCCGCGCCACAGGCATCCGCGCGCGGGCGCCTGCGGTGCGCCGGCCCGCGCCGAGCAGCACGCCCGCGAAGGTCCGCCACAGGATCGCGAGATCCATGCAGACCGACCGGTTGCGCTGGTAGATCAGGTCGAGCCGCGCCTTCCGCGGCACGCAGCGGCGCGAGTACACCGCATCGGCCTCGGCCGCGTCGGTGCAGGCCGCCATGATCCGCTCCTCGGCCCGGTGATAGCAGAGCGAGGCGAGGCCGGTGACCCCCGGGCGGCTCCGCAGCACCGCGCCATACAGCGCCGGGAAGCGCTCGACATAGCGCCGCCGCGGCGGGCGGGGGCCGACGAAGCTCATGTCGCCCCGCAGGATGTTCCACAGCTGCGGCACCTCGTCGAACCGCGTGCGGCGCAGCACGCGGCCGAGGGGCGTGATCCGGGCCGCGTTCTGCCCGCCGCTCGCCACCCCGTCCGGCGGCGCGGGCCGCATCGTGCGCAGCTTCCACAGCCCGAAGGGCCGCCCCGGCGCGCGCATCCGTTCGTCGACGTAGAACAGCGGCCGGCCCTGCGTGACCAGCATCGCCCCCAGCACGAGGCCCAGCGGCAGCAGGAACAGCGCGCCCAGGACCAGGGCCAGCACGATGTCCATGAACCGCTTGCCCGCCGTCATGCCGCCGCAGCCATCGCTCCGATCGTCGCCATTCCGCAAGCGCCCGCGCGCGGCTCCGCCGGCCGGGCTTTTACCCTTTGACTTGCGCCGAGCCTTGCCGCAATACCGGGCAGACGCAAGCGGACGCAAGGGTGGGCGTGGAATGGCGGGCAGGCGCAAGGCCGCTGGACGGACGCGGTTGACCGCGTGATGCCGCTGCGCCGTCTGGTCACAGCCCTGATCCTGCCCATGGCCGTGGCCGGCTGCGAACTGCCGCGGGGTGCCGCCGAAAGCGGCGAGCTTCTGCGCGAGGCCGCGCAGGCCGAGGCGACGTTCGAGGTGCGGCAGGTGACGCGCGCCACGCTGCCCGAGCTGGTCGCCTGGCCGATGCAGACCCCGACGGCGCTCGACGGCTGGATCGACGGCTCCGGCGGGGCGCAGGGGCAGATCATCCAGCCGGGCGATGTCATCAACCTGACCGTCTGGGACAACGAGGAGCGGTCGCTGCTGACCGCCAACCAGCAGAAGGTCGTGCAGTTGCCCGGGCTGACCGTCTCGCCCGACGGGACGGTGTTTTTGCCCTACGTCTCGGACGTCTACGTCGCGAAGATGACGCCCGAGGCCGCGCGCGAGGCGATCCAGGAAAAGATGGTGATGATCGTGCCCTCGGCGCAGGTGCAGCTGACGCACGAGCCGGGGTTCGAAAGCAGCGTCGACCTCATCAGCGGCGTCCGCCAGGCCGGGGCCTTCCCGCTGCGCAGCCGCGAGATGACCGTGCTCGGCGCCATCGCCCAGGGCGGCGGCGTGATCCAGGAGATCGTGAACCCCCAGGTGCGCCTGCTGCGCGGCGGCAAGCAGTATGGCATCTCGCTCGACCGGCTGCTGGAAAGCCCCGAACTCGACACCCGCCTGCGCGGCGGCGACAAGATCTACGTCGAGGCCGACGAACGCTATTTCCTCGCGCTCGGCGCGGCGGGGCGCGAGTCGCGCATCCCCTTCCCGACCGATACCGTCACCGTGCTCGACGCCGCCGCGCTGCTCGGCGGGATCGAGCCGACGCGCGGCGACCCCAAGGGCGTGCTGGTCTTGCGCAACTATCCCGACAGCGCGGTGCGGACCGACGGCACCGGGCCGGGGAAGGACCGGGTGATCTTCGCCTTCGACCTGACGACGGGCGACGGCCTGTTCAGCGCGGGCGACTTCCCGGTGCAGAGCCGCGACCTGGTGCTCGTGACCGAAAGCCCGCTGAACTCGGCCCGCACGATCATCTCGGTGGCGTTCGAGGCGCTCGGCATCGGCACCCGCGCGCAGGACCTCGCGCGGCTCTAGCCGTCCTCCAGCCGGTGGCGCAGCTCGCGCAGCACCGGCAGCGCGCCCCGCACGCGGTCGGCCCCCAGCGACGCGACAAGGTCCGCGATCACCGGGGCGATGGCCTGCACCGCCGCGTCGCGCGCTGCCCGGCCCGCCGGGCTGACCGAGACCATCTTGCGCCGCGCGTCGTCCCAGTCGGGGCGGATGTGGACGTGCCCGGCCCATTCGAGCCGCGCCAGCGTGTTCGTCATCGCCCCGCGCGTGACGTGGAAGGCGCGGGCAAGCTGCGCCGGGGTGCGCTCGCCCTCGGACCGCACGAGGTGGTTCAGCACCGCGAAATGCGACAGCTCCATCCCCTTGGGCAGGTGCCGCGCGAGCCGGGCGCGGGCGAGCTGGTCGGCCATGAACAGCTCGCCGAACAGCGCGACCGCCAGGTCCTCGGTGCGGTCGGTCATGGGTCGTGGAAGGGCCGGTCGTGCGCCAGCGCCGGGATGCGGGCGCGCGCGGCGGCGACCTGCCCCGGGTCGATCTCCACGAAACTCACGCCCGGGTCGGTCCCGCCGTCGGCCATGACCTCGCCCCAGGGGGCCACGGCCAGCGAATGCCCGTGCGTCCGCCGCCCGCCCGCATGGGTGCCCGTCTGCGCGGGGGCGAGCACGAAGCATCCCGTCTCGATCGCCCGCGCCCGCAGCAGCACCTCCCAGTGCGCGGCCCCGGTGATGTGGTTGAAGGCCGAGGGCACGCACAGCACCTGCGCCCCGGCCTTCGCGAGCGCCCGGTGCAGCTGCGGGAAGCGCAGGTCGTAGCAGACGGTCAGCCCCAGCGCGACCGCCCCCGCCTGCGCCACCACCGCCCGGTCGCCCGGCCGGTAGGCCGCGCTTTCGCGGTAGACCTCGGTGGGGGAGACATCCACGTCGAACATGTGGATCTTGTCGTAGCGCGCGGCGACGGCCCCGTCGGGCGCGATCAGCAGGCTGCGGTTGGCGAAGCGCGCCTCGCCCGTCTTCAGGCCCAGCGAGCCCGCGAGCACCCACACCCCCGCCCGCGCCGCCTCCTCGCGCAGCGCGGAAAGCGTCGGGTCCGCGTCCTCGGTCCGCAGCACGCGGGTCAGGTGGGCGCGGTCGGGCGACAGCGCGTTGGTGCATTCGGGCGTCAGGACCAGCGCCGCACCGCCCGCCACCGCCTGCCGCACCAGGCCCAGCGTCGCGGGCAGGTTCGCCGCCGGGTCGTCGCCGACGCTCAGCTGGACCAGCGCCGCCCGCAGCGTCATGCCAGAAGCGGCGCGAGCCCGCCCGCGGCGTCGAGCGCGTGCAGGTCGTCGCTGCCGCCGACATGCCGCCCGTCGATGAAGATCTGCGGCACCGTGCGGCGACCGCCCGCGCGGGCGACCATGGCGGCCCGCTGCGCGGGATCGGCGCTGACGTCGATCTCGCGGAAGGTCGCGCCCCGTGCCGTCAGCAGCCGCTTGGCCGCCGCGCAGTAGCCGCAGGTGGGGGTGGTGTAGATGTCGATCTGTGCCATGGGCCGGACTATAGCCCCTCAGTCCCCTTTCGCAACGCGCGCAAGGCACAGGATGGACACATCCGCCGCCCCGCCGGCCAGGCACGCCTCCGCCGCCGCGGCCAGCGTCGCGCCCGAGGTCATCACGTCGTCGACGATCAGGACATGCCGCCCCTCCGCCCGCGCGGCGCGGCCTGGGTGCAGCCGCAGCGCGCGGTCCATGTTGGCAAAGCGCGCCTCGCGGCCCCGCCCGTCCTGCGAGCCGGTGGCGCGGGGGCGGACCAGCAGATCCGGGCAGTGCTCCAGCCCCGCCGCGCGCGCCAGCCCGCCCGACAGAAGCGCCGCCTGGTTGTAGCGCCGCCGCAGCAGGCGGAACCAGTGCAGCGGCACGGGGGCCACGATCATCCCCGGCCGCAGGATCGGCCGGGCGGCGCGCAGCAGCCACCCCGTCGCGGGCCGCACGAGGTCGGTCCGGTCGCCGTGCTTCAGGGCCAGCACCAGCGCCCGCGCGTTGCCCCGGTAGAGCAGCGCCGCCCGCCCCTGCGCCCAGGGCCGCGCGATCACAAGGCAATCGTCGCAGATCGCCCCGCCCGCGTCCGCACCCGGCAGCGGCACGCCGCACTTGTCGCAGACCGTCCCGCCGACGAACGGCGTGTCGCGCCAGCAGTCGGCGCAGAGGCCGAAGTCCGACGCGACCGCGGCGTCGCAGGTCAGGCACTGCGGCGGCCAGATCAGGTGCAGCGCGGCTTGCACATTCATCCCCCGGCCCCCATCCTTTCCCGCATGACCCCCGCCCTCACCGACCGCGCCGCGCTCAACCGCCACCGCGCCCGGGCGACCGCGTTCCCGTTCCACGCCGAGACGCGCGCCGAGGTCGAGGAGAGACTCGGCGAGATTAACAAGTCGTTCACGGCACCCGTGGTGGTCACGCCGTTCCCGGCGCTGTGGCCGGGCCTCCCCACCGTGCCCGACGACCCGACGCTCGCCCTGGCCCCGGGGGCGCATGACCTCGTGGTCCACGCCCTGTGCCTGCACTGGGCCGACGACCCGGTGGGCCAGCTCGTCCAGTGCCGCCGGGCGCTGCGGCCCGACGGGCTGATGATCGCGGTCCTCTTCGGCGGCCAGACGCTGACCGAACTGCGCCGCGCGCTGGCGGATTCGGAGGCGGAGGTCACGGGCGGGCTGTCGCCGCGCGTCCTGCCGATGGCCGACATCCGCGACGCGGGCGCGCTGCTGGGCCGCGCCGGGTTCGCGCTGCCGGTGGCCGACGGCTGGACCCGCCGCGCCCTCTACCGCGACGCCTGGCACCTGATGGCCGACCTGCGCGCGATGGGCGAGGGCAACGCGCTCGCCGCCCGCCTGCGCCGCCCGACGCGGCGCGCGGTCCTGACCCGGGCCGCGGCGCTCTATGCCGACCGCCACGGCAAGGACGGCCGCGTGACCGCGACCTTCGACCTCATCTGCCTGACCGGCTGGGCCCCCGCCGACAGCCAGCAGCAGCCGCTGCGCCCCGGATCGGCCGCCCGGCGTCTCGCCGACGCGCTTCACGCAACCGAGACGCCGCTGCCGCGCGGTTGACCCCGCCGCGCCCCCGGTTATGTCCCGCCCCATGAACCAGATGCCCGCCCGTCCCCTTCCCGCCGACCTTGCGATCCCCGCCGGCCAGGCGCGCCTCGCCCACGCGCCCGCCGACCACCCGCCCGTCCGGGCGGCGAAGATCGGCGTCCTGGTCGCCAACCTCGGCACGCCCGACAACTACGACTACTGGTCGATGCGGCGCTACCTGAACGAGTTCCTGTCGGACAAGCGGGTCATCGACTACTCCGCCTGGCTGTGGCAGCCGCTCTTGCAGCTGGTGATCCTGACCAAGCGCCCCTTCAGCAGCGGCGCGAACTACAAGCTGATCTGGAACCACGACACGGGCGAAAGCCCGCTGATGACGATCACCCGCGAGCAGACGGCCAAGCTGGCCGACGCGCTGCGCGCCCGGCACGGCGACCGGGTGATGGTCGACTTCTGCATGCGCTACGGCAACCCCTCGACCATCTCGAAGGTGCGTGCGATGGTCGATGCCGGGTGCGAGAAGATCCTGTTCTTCCCGCTCTACCCGCATTACGCCGGCGCGACCTCGGCCACCGCCAACGACCAGTTCTTCCGCGCGCTGATGGCCGAAAGGCGCCAGCCCGCGGCGCGCACGGTGCCCGAATACTTCGACCACCCGCTCTACGTCGACGCGCTGGCGCAATCGGTCGAACGCGCCTACGCGCAGCTCGACCACACCCCCGACGTGCTGGTCGCCAGCTACCACGGGATGCCGAAGCGCTACCTGATGGAGGGCGACCCCTACCACTGCCAGTGCGCCAAGACGACGCGGCTCTTGCGCGAACGGCTCGGCTGGCCGAAGGGCGCGATCGACACGACCTTCCAGTCGGTCTTCGGGCCGGAGGAATGGCTGCGGCCCTACACGGTCGACCACGTCGCGGAACTGGCAAAACAGGGCAAGACGCGCATCGCCGTGATGGCCCCCGCCTTTTCGGCCGACTGCATCGAGACGCTCGAGGAAATCAACGGCGAGATCCGCGAGGCTTTCCACCACGCGGGGGGAGAGGTCTTCACCTACATCCCCTGCCTGAATGCCGACGACGCGCATATCGCGGCTCTCGCCGCCGTCATCGAGGAAAATCTTTCGGGCTGGACGACATGAAAAGGCGGCGCCCGGTGCGCCGCCTTTCACTGCCCGAGGGCGCCGATCAGTTCGCCACGGCCGCCGCGACCACGAGCAGCAACAGCAGCGGCACGATGATCCCGCCGGACGACGCCGCGGTCTGCTCGACCACCACGGTCTCTTCCATGATCGGTTCGGCCAGGCCGCCGGCGAACGCCGAGCTTGCGGCAACCGACAGCGCGGCAGCGAGCGCGATTTTCTTCATCTTCAACCTCCAGTTATCGGCGCACGCGGTGTTGCATCGAGGAAATGCGGCGCCCGAGTTAGACCTCATGCCGCGTTCTATCCGCGGCCGAAGGCCGAAAGCAACGACCGGTCGGGGTTGCGGTTCCGAGCCGGGCGCAGGGGCGTCAGATTTGCAACACCGGGACAAAGATTGGCCGGACCGCGGCCCCGCCACAATTCTTCGGCGATCCCTGCGGCGGCGCGCCCGGACATCGGCCCGGCAAGGGTCGGCACCGTGCAAACGGACCTCGAACCCGCGTGAAAGCGGCTCCGATCACGGTTGTGTGCAGGCAAAACGCCCGTCGCCGCCTGCCATTCGCTGCCGGAGGGTTTGAAGACGCCATCCGTTTTCGCTACACGGGGCTTCGGGGCGGCAAGGGGCGATGATGAACAGACGACAGCTTTTCCTGATGGGCGGACTTGCGACGCTGGCCGCCTGCGGGGCGACCGGGCCCGACCCGCGGATCGGCCCCGACGGGGTGCCGCTGCCGCAGGTCTATCCGATCACGCCCGACATGGCCGACGACGTGACCTTCCGCCTGCTCGACAGCGTGAACAGCCTGCGCGCGGCCGCCGGGCTGATGCCGATGCAGCTGTCGGCCGAGCTGACCGCCGCCGCCGCGACGCATTCGCGCGACATGAGCGTGCAGAACCGGCCCTGGCACTTCGGCTCCGACGGATCCTCGCCGCTCCTGCGCGTGCAGCGGGCGGGATACCGCGGACGGCTGGTCGGCGAGCTGATTTCCGAGACCTACGAGACCGAGCTTGAAACGCTCGCTTCCTGGATGCGGCAGGAGGACACCCGGGCGATCCTCCTCGACCCGCAGGCGCGCGACCTCGGCTTCGCCTGGTATCAGGAGCCGAACGGCAAGATCTGGTGGACCCTGGTGGCCGGCGCGCCGATCACGGCGACCGTGGCCGGAACCACCCTGCCGGGGCTGGGCGGCACCTGACCGCCCGCGCGCGCGCGGGCGCGCACGCCCCAGGACTACGCCAGGATCAGCACCGGTGTCCCGTCGCGGACCATGGCGTAGACCTGCTCGATCTCGCGGTCCGTCACGGCGATGCAGCCCCAGGTCCAGTCGCGGTTCCCCCGTGCCCGGGCGCGGTCGGCGGGAAGCTGCGGGCCGCCGTGGATGAAGATGTCGTTCCCCGGCGCCTTGCCCGCCGCGAGCGCATAGGCGCGGTCGGCCTCGTTGGGGTAATTGATGCCGAGCGACAGATGGAAACGCGAATTGGGGTTGCGCCGATCGACGTAATACTGCCCCTCGGGCGTGCGGCCGTCGTTCTCGAACCGCTTCGGACCCACCGGCGCGAAGCCGAGGCCGATGTCGTACTGCCGCAGCACCGCGGTGCCTGCGAAGAGATACATCTTCCGGTCGCCCTTGTTGATCTGGACCCGCGTCACCTCCGGGCCGTCGTAGGCGATGAACTTCGACTGGGCGCAGGCGGCCAGCGGAAGGCCCGCGAGAAGCGTCAGAACCACACGGCGATTTGACATGACCTGCCCCTTTTTCCCTGACCATACCGCGTGGCGCGGCGGCCTGCCAAGGGGCAGGCTGTCGCGGGTCAGCGTTTTTTGCCGGGCACCCCCGACATTTCGGCGAGCCGCGCCTCGATCGCCGCCAGCCGCGCCACCACCGCGTCGCGGTAGGCCGCCTGCGCCGCCTTGTCCTCGGCGTCATGCGCGTCCTGCATGCTGTTCACGATCAGGCCGACCAGCAGGTTCACCACGGCGAAGGTCGTGACCAGGATGAAGGGCAGGAAGAACGCCCAGGCGTAAGGGTACTCCGCCATCACCGGCCGCACCACGCCGTCCGCCCAGCCCTCCAGCGTCATCACCTGGAACAGCGTGAAGCCCGAGCCCCAGAGCGTGCCGAACTGGCCCGGGAAACTCGCCCCGAACAGCTTCGTCGCCATCACCGCGCCGATGTAGAAGATGATCCCCATCAAGAGGAACACCGACCCCATCCCGGGCAGGGACCGCAGAAGCCCCTCGACCACCCGCCGCAAGGACGGCGTCACGCTGATGACGCGCAAGAGCCGCAGGATGCGCATCGCCCGCAGCACGCCCAGCGTCTGCGCCCCCGGCACCAGCGCGATCCCCACGATGACGAAGTCGAACACGTTCCACCCCGACCGGAAGAACCGCAGGCCCAGCGCGTAGAGCTTCAGCGCGATCTCGACCGTGAAGATGGCAAGGCAGATGCGGTCCAGCGCCAGCAGCAGCGGGCCCCAGTCGGCCATGACGGCGGGAAAGGTCTCCAGCCCCAGGATCACCGCGTTGAACAGGATCACCGCGATGATCGTGTTGCGCACCGGCGCGCTTTCAAGCCACGCCGCCAGCCTTTCCCTGTGCATCCCCGGCCCCCCGTTTCGCGGCGATATGCGGCAGCGACAGCCGCGCGGCAAGCTCCACATGCGCGGCCCAGCGGAACTGGTCGACCGGCTGCACCCAGTCGATGCGATAGCCCGCATCGACCAGGATCCGCGCGTCGCGCGCGAAGGTCGCGGGGTTGCAGCTGACCATCGCGACGACCGGCACCCGCGCCGCCGCCAGCCTCTGCGCCTGCGCCTCGGCCCCCGCGCGGGGCGGGTCGATCACCACGGCATCGACCCCGCGCAGCTCGTCCGGCTCGAGCGGCCGGCGGAAGAGGTCGCGCGCGGTCGCCGTCACCCGCCGCAGGCCCTGCGCGCCGCGCCAGCCGCGGTCGAGCGCCGCGACCATCGCCGCCTCGCCCTCGACGGCCGCGACCTCGGCCCCCTCGGCCAGCGGCAGGGCGAAGGTGCCGCAGCCCGCGAACAGGTCGGCGATCCGCGCCGCCCCGCCCAGGGCCTCGCGCACCGCCGCCAGGAGCGCCGCCTCGCCCTCCGCGGTCGCCTGCAGGAAGGCGCCGGGCGGCGGGGTCACAACCGCCCGGCCGAACCGCTGCACCGGGGGCGCGCGCAAGGCCGCCGTCCCGCCGTTCCACGTCACGCGCGCAAACCCCTGCGCCTCGGCGAGCCGCGCGATCTCCATCAGCAGTGCGGCCTCGGCGGGCTTGCCGCCGGCCACCGCCACGTCGGGGCCGTTCGCCGTCCCGGTCACGGTCAGCGCCAGCTCCGCCCCCCGCGCGCCCCCCAGCCGCACCAGCGCCTCAAGCCCCGGCAGCGCGGCCATCAGCTGCGGCGTCAAGAGGTGGCACTGCGGCCCCTCGACAAGCAGGTCGGACCCGCGCGCGTGGAACCCCACCATCGCCCCCGCCTTGGTCCGCCGCCCCGCCAGCGTGGCCCGGCGGCGGCTGGAGGGCGGAGAGGTCAGGATCGGCCGCACCTCCGCCGCCAGCCCCTGCCCCGCCAGCGCCTGCGCGACGATCCCCGCCTTCCAGTCGGCCACCGCCGCATCGCGCAGATGCTGCACCGCGCAGCCGCCGCAGCTGCGCGCATGCGGGCAGGGCGGGCGCACGCGGTCGGGGCTGGGGGTAACGATGCGCACCTCGCGCAGCCGGTCGCCGTCGGGCAGGCCCTCGACCACCTCCCCCGGCAGCGCGCCGGGCACGAAGACCCCGCCACCGATCCCGTCGCCATGGTGGCCCAGCCGTTCGACCGTGACGCGCAAAGGTTGCCCCGCCGAGTGACGCGCCCCGGACCTGATCCGGGGCCTCCCCCTATCCCCCAGCGCAGCGCCGCCGGCAAGGCAGAGGCCCCGGACCCGGTCCGGGGCGCAGGTGGCGCATCCGGTCACAGCCGCTTCCGGTAGACGACCTTGTCCCAGCCATCGAGGTAGAAGTCGCGCAGCCGCGCCTCCTCGGCATAGCCCCGCGCGGCATAGAAGGCCCGCGCCCCCGCGAAGGCCTCCACCCCCGCCGTCTCGACGATCAGGATGCGCCCGCCGTGCGCCCGCAGCGCGGCCTCCGCCGCCGCGACCAGCGCCGCCCCGATCCCCTTGCCCCTGCCGGTCGGGCCGCACGGCCAGCGCCAGCATGTTCCAGGTGTTCTCGGTCAGCCGCTCCGGCGCCAGGTAGCAGAAGGCCACCGGCACGCCCTCGGCGGCCACCAGCCAGCGGTCCGACCCCCCCCGGCGAGGTATCCCGCGATCATGCCGGGCAGCATGTCGGCCGGAAACAGCTCGCCTGCGGCCGAAATCCGTCCCATCGCGTCGATGTCCCCGGCCTGCGCCGGGCGTATGGTGACCTGCGGTCGCTCCATCGCCCATCCCTGCGGCGGCAGGGATCCCGGGTCAAGGGCCCAGGACGGGTCGGATCACTCCGCCACCTGCGCCGTGTCCGTCCCGATGAACCCGCCCGACTGGCGGTTCCAGTAGCGCGCATACAGCCCGTCGCGGTCCAGAAGCTGGGCGTGCGTGCCCGCCTCCACGATGCGCCCCTCGTCCATCACGATGATCCGGTCCATCGCCGCGATCGTCGACAGCCGGTGCGCGATGGCGAGCACCGTCTTGCCCTGCATCACCCGCCCCAGCGCCTCCTGGATCGACGCCTCGACCTCGCTGTCGAGCGCGGATGTCGCCTCGTCCAGCACCAGGATCGGCGCGTCCTTCAGGAAGGCGCGGGCCAGCGCGATGCGCTGGCGCTGGCCGCCCGACAGCTTCACCCCACGCTCGCCCAGGAAGGCGTCATAGCCCGCGCGGCCCTGATGATCGACCATCTTCGCAATGAAGTCATGCGCCTCCGCCGCCTTTGCGGCAGCGACCAGCTCCGCCTCGGTCGCATCCGGGCGGCCGTACATGATGTTGTCGCGCGCGGACCGGTTGAACATCGCGGTCTCCTGCGTGACCATGCCGATCTGCCGCCGCAGGCTTTCCTGCGTCACCCCGCGCAGGTCGTGGCCGTCGACCGCGACCACCCCCGCCTCGGGGTCGTAGAGCCGCAACAGCAGCGACACGAGCGTCGATTTCCCCGCCCCGCTCGCCCCCACGATGCCGAGCTTCTCGCCCGGCCGCACCGTCAGCGCGATGTCGCGCACCCCGCCCCGGCCGCGGCCATAGCCGAAGCTCACCCGGTCGAACCGCACCTCCCCCCGGATGCGCGGCAGGTCCACCGCATCCTCCGCATCGGCCAGGTCATGCGCCTTCGCCAGCGTCCGCATCCCGTCCTCGACCTCGCCCACGCTGGTGTAGATCGACATGATGGTGAAGCTGACCCACCCCGTCATCTGCGCGATCCGCGTCGCGATCGCCCCCGCCGCCGCGATCGTCCCCGCCGTCGCCAGCCCCCCGGCCCAGAGCCACAGCGTCCCGCCGATCAGCATCACCGGCAGGATCCCCGCCAGCGTCATCAGGCTGAACCGGAACCAGGTCGAGATCTCGCCGAACTCCACCGAACGGTCGCGGAAGACCTCCATCGCCTGCAGCGCCACGCGGTCCTCGAAGGCGGCATGGGCGAACAGCTTCACCGTCTTGATGTTGGTGATCGTGTCCACGACCTGCCCCGACACCATCGCCCGCGCCCCGGCGCGGGCGGCGCTGTTCGACCGCACCCGCGGGATGAAGAACATGATGAGCAGCACATAGGCCCCCAGCCACACCGTCAGCGCCAGCGCCACGCGCCAGTCCACCGCCAGCAGGAAGACGATGGAGCCGATCACGCTCGCCAGCGCGAACATCACCGTGTTGATCATCTCGGTCGCGACATCGGTGATCGCGCGGGCGGCCTGCATCTGCTTCTGGCTGATGCGGCCCGCGAAGTCGTTGTCGAAGAACGTCACCGCCTGCCCCAGCGTCCAGCGGTGCAGCCGCGACAGCACCAGCGGCAACACGTTCGGCCCGACGATCACGCTGTTCGATGCCGCGCTCGCGGCGAAGATCGCCGGCCGCAGGATCAGGTAGAACACGACGAAGGCCGCCAGCAGCCAGCCCGACGACGCGAGGAACTGCGCCGGCCCCTGCTCCACCGCCGCATCGACCACCCAGCCGAGGAACAGGGCCGACACCACCTCGGTCGCGCCCGCCACCGCCGAGATGACGCCCGCCACCCACAGCATCGGCCAGGACCCCGTCAGCGCCCAGCGCATGAAGGGCCACAGCGTATCGGGCGGCGGGCCGTCGGCGGGGCGGAAGGCGTCGATCAGGTTGCCCAGCCGCCGCGCCCAGGGGGCGGCGCTCGGCGCGCGTTGCGAACTGTCGGTCATTCGGCGGCCTCCGTCAGGCCGATGAACCCGCCCGACTGCCGGTTCCATAACCGCGCATACAGCCCGTCCTGCGCCAGCAGCGCGGCATGCGTGCCGTCCTCGGCCACGCGCCCGTCCTCCAGCACCACGATCCGGTCCATCGCGGCGATGGTCGACAGGCGGTGCGCGATGGCGATGACCGTCTTGCCCTCCATCACGCCGTAGAGCGTGTCCTGGATCGCCGCCTCCACCTCGCTGTCCAAGGCGCTTGTCGCCTCGTCCAGGATCAGGATCGGCGCGTCCTTCAGCATCACGCGCGCCAGCGCCACCCGCTGCCGCTGCCCGCCCGAGAGCTTCACCCCCCGCTCGCCGACATGCGCGTCGTATCCCGTGCGGCCCTGCGGGTCGCGCAGGCCCAGGATGAAGTCATGCGCCTCGGCCCGCCGCGCGGCGGCCACCATCTCCTCCTCCGTCGCGCCGGGGCGGCCATAAAGGATGTTGTCGCGCACGCTGCGATGGAGCAGCGCGCTGTCCTGCTGCACCATGCCGATCCGGCGGCGCAGGCTGTCCTGCGTGACCTCCAGGATGTCCTGCCCGTCGATCAGGATGCGCCCCGCCTCGGGCTCCACCAGCCGCAGGATCAGCTTGACGAGCGTGGTCTTGCCCGCGCCCGACCGGCCGACGAGGCCGATCTTCTCGCCCGGCCGGACGGTCAGGTCCACCCCCTGCAACCCGCCCGACCCGCGGCCGTAGTGGTGCGACAGGCCCTGCACCTCGATCCGCCCCTCGGTCAGCCGCAGCGGCTGCGCGCCGGGCCGGTCGACCAGGGTGACGGGCTGGGTGATCGTCTCCATCCCCTCTTTCACGACGCCGAGGTTCTGCACCAGCGAGGTCGTGGCCCACATGATCCAGTAGGTCAGGTTGTTCAGCCGCAGGACCAGCGCGGTCGCAGCCGCAACCGTGCCGACCGTCGCCGACCCCGCATGCCACAGCCAGATCGCGAGGCCGGTGACGCAGACGATCAGCGCGCCGTTCAGCACCGTCAGCGCCACGTCCATCGTGACGATGATCCGCATCTCGCGGCGGAAGGTATCGCGGGCGTGCTCGATCGCCTCGCGGGCGTAGGCGAGTTCGCCGTCGTGGTGGGAAAACAGCTTGACCGCGTGGATGTTGGTATAGCTGTCGACCACCCGCCCGGTGATCGCCGACCGCGCGTCGCTGCTCGCGGTGCTGGCCGGCCCCGCGCGCTGCAGCGTCCACTGCACCAGCGCGGCATAGAGCAGGAACCACACCACCAGCGGCACCAGCAGCCGCAGGTCGGCCTCGGCCAGCATCAGGCCCGCGCCGATGATCGTGACCAGCGCGAAGGCCATGGCGTCGAAGGTCTGGAACACCGCCTCGCCCGCCGCGGGCGGGGTCTGCATGATCCGGTTGGCGATGCGCCCGGCGAAGTCGCTCTCGAACCAGCCGACGGGCTGGCGCAGGACGTGCCGGTGCGCGCGCCAGCGGATCATCGTGCCGAAGTTCACCAGGATGGTGGAGTGCAGCAGCGCCACGTCCATGCCCGCCACCACCGGGCGGACCAGCAGGATCGCCGCCGCCACCAGCATGATCTCGGTCCCGTAGGTGGCCCACACCTGCGCCGGGGTGCCCGCGGCCAGCAGGTCCACGACGCGGCCCACATACCAGATCAGCGCCACGTCGGCGGCGGCGACGAGGAAGGACAGCACGGCGGTGACGGCAAAGACGGTGCGGAAGGGCCGGATGTATTCCGCCAGGAACGGCCACAGCCGCCGGGGCGGCGCATCGGTCTGCTCGTAGGGACCGTAGGGGTCCACGAGGTTCTCGAAGAAACGGAACACCTTGGGGGGCACCTTCCGGCCGGATACCTGGGGGGGCAGGGCGGGGATATACGCCGTTTTCCCGGCAAGGGAAACCGTCAGCCCAGAAGATCGTTCCGCGTCAGCCGCAGGTCGGACGCGAGCCAGCGCGCCTCCGCCGCCTTCAGCGCCGCGCCCAGCGCCGCACCTTCGAGCGGCAGGTCGGACGCGGCCAGCGGAAAGCGCGCCGCCGCCCCGCGATCGAGCTCCGCCGGATCGTGCCCCGGCAGCACCCCGCCTGCCGCGGCACGAAGCAGCAGCGCATCCTCCGCCGCCTCCCGCCCGAACCGCCAGGCGAGCGCAGCGGGCGGCAGGTCGGCCCCCTGCGCGTCCCGGATCGCCGCCAGCGCGCGCGCCTCGTCGCGCGACAGCCGCAGGGCATCGGTCACATCCGCCCCCGTCAGCGCCGCCAGCCGCGGCAGCCAGCGACAGCCCGGTTGCAGGTGCACGAGCGGCCCCAGGGGCCGCGGGTCCGCGCCCGGCAGGACGGCCCCCAGGACCCCGCTGGCCGCCATCGCCGCGACGGCGGGGGCGGGGTCCGGCGCCGACAACAGCTTGCGCATCTCCCAGCCCACCCGCTCGCGCGACAGCGCCGCGAGCAGGTCCACCGCCGCGGCGCAGGCGGCCAGCCCCTCGGCGTCCACCCCGAGCGAGGGGTCGCCGTGGGTCGCGTGAAAGCGGAAGAACCGCAGGCTCCGCAGCGCGTCCTCGGCGATGCGCCGCGCCGGGTCGCCGACGAACCGCACCCGCCCCGCCAGCGCGTCGGGCAGCCCGCCCATCGGATCCTCGACCGTGCCGTCGGGCCGGGCATACATCGCGTTCATCGTGAAGTCGCGCCGCGCGGCGTCCTGCACCAGGTCATCGGTGAAGGCCACCGTCGCACGTCGCCCGTCGGTCGCGACATCGCGGCGCAGCGTCGTCACCTCGTGCGGCAGCCCGTCCGCGATGACCGTGACCGTCCCGTGGTCGATCCCCGTCGGCACCGCCCGCAATCCCGCCGCCGCCGCCCGCGCCATCACCTCGCCCGGCAGCGCGTCGGTGGCCAGGTCGATGTCGGTCACCGCGCGCCCCGTCACCGCGTTGCGCACCGCGCCGCCCACGACCCACACCCGCGCCGGGGCGAGCGCCGCGAACACCGCCCGCGTGGCGGGGTGGCGCAGGAAGTCCGCCCCGATCCTCATCCCATCCGGTCCGCCAGGCCCCGCAGGATGCGCGCGGTCGCGCCCCAGATGTAATGCGGCCCCCAGGGCACTGCATAATACCTCCGCCGCGTCCCGCGCCAGATGCGGCTCTCGACGCGGAAGTTCGCGGGCGCCAGCACATGCGCCAGCGGCACCGCGAAGACCTCCTCGACCTCGCCCGCCTCGGGCACCGGGGTGAAGGCACCGCGGATCAGGCCCACGACGGGGGTGACGAGGAACCCCGTGACCGTCTCGTGCGCGGGCAGGTGGCCCAGCACCTCCACCCGCGCGGGCGGCAGCCCCACCTCTTCGGAGGCCTCGCGCAGCGCGGCACCCTCGGGGCCTTCGTCGCCGTCCACCTTCCCGCCGGGGAAGGCGACCTGCCCCGGATGGTGCTTCAGCTGCGGCGACCGCTTGGTCAGCAGCAGCGCGCCCGCATCGACCAGCACCGGCACCAGCACGGCGGCCGGCCGCAGCACGCGGCCTGGGTCGCGCACGGAACCGGGGTCCAGGTCGAAGTCCGAACTCGCCCCGGCGGTCCGCGCCACGGCCCGCCGCAGCCGCGCCTCATCCATGCGCCGCGGCCTGGGTGCCGAGCGTCGCGGGGTCGAAGGCGTAATGCGCCCCGCAGAACTGGCAGTCGGCGGTCAGGATGCCTTCGGGCGTCAGCATCTGCGCGATCTCGCGCGGGGTGTAGACCGACAGGCTGTGGCGCACCTTGTCGGCGCTGCACGAACAGCCGAAGCGCACCGGCTGGGGGTCGAAGACCCGCGGCCCCTCCTCGTGGAACAGCCGGACCAGCAGGTCCGTCGGCCCGACCGAGGGGCCGATCAGTTCGAGCGTCTCGACCGTGTCGAGCAGCATGTTCGTCCGCCGCCAGTCCTCGCCCTCGTCGCCCGACAGGATGTCGGCGTGGGTCAGAAGCCCGCCCTCGCCGGTCCCCTCCCCGCTGACGCCCCCCGTGGCGGGCATGTGCTGGATCATCACGCCCCCCGCGCGCCACCCCGCCGCGCCGCCCGGGGCCTGGCTGCGGCCATGCCCGATCACGAACCGCGTCGGCAGCTGCTCGGACTGCGCGAAGTAGGTCTCGGCGCATGCGGCCAGCGACCCGCCGGTCAGCGGCGTGATCCCCTGGTAGGGCGTCATGTCGGCACCCTGGTCGATGACCACCGCGAAATACCCCTGCCCCAGCAGGCTGAACGGATCGGCCCCCGCCGGGATCTCCCCATCGAGGCTCGCCCAGGCGCGCATCCGCGCGGGCTCCCCCGGCGCCTGCGGGCCGTAGTAGTCGGTCGCGACCATCTTGACCGGGCCCTGCCCGCGCACCTGCAGGCTGAACCGCCAGCGCAGCTTCATCGTCTGCCCGATCAGCGCCGTCAGCAGCGCGGCCTCGCTCACCAGCGCCTCGACCGGCGCGGGGTAGGCGTGCTGCCGCAGGATCTGGTCCAGCACCCCGTCCAGCCGCGCGACGCGGCCGCGGATGTCGGGGCGGTCAAGCTGGAAGGGCAGGACGGTGTCGTCCCAGGCGAGGGTGTTGGCGATGTTCATTGGGCTGCCCTTGGCGGCACGGCCGGGCCTGTCGCCCGCCGCGATACCGCGCCAATATAAGTCCGGCAACCGGATCACCAAGGGGGCTCAGGGATGCGGCGGGTGGGCGAGACGGCGGTGGCGGGCCAGCGGTATACCCGCCGCCCGGGGGTCTACGCGGCGATCCTGCGGCAGGGCAGCGTGCTGATGACCCTGCAGGAGGAACCGGCCCCCGAGATCCAGCTTCCCGGCGGCGGCATCGACCGGGGCGAACACCCCCTGCCCGCGCTCTACCGCGAGGTCATGGAGGAGACGGGCTGGCACATCGCCGTCACCCGCAGGCTCGGCGCGTTCCGCCGCTTCACCTTCATGCCCGAATACGACCTCTGGGCCGAGAAGGTCTGCACCGTCTACCTCGCCCGGCCCGTCCGGCGCATCGGCCCGCCGACCGAACGCGGCCACCACGCGATCTGGCTGCCGCTGCCCGACGCCGCGCGGCTGGCGGGCAGCGCGGGCGACCGGCTGTTCCTGGCGCGCCTGGCGGCCTAGCCGCCGGCCCACCGCCGCGCCAGCGCCAGCCCCGCCTCGGTCGGCCGCATCGCCGGGGCGCGGTCGTGGACGGGCAGGCCCGCGCGCAGGCCGAAGACGCGCTTGCCGTAGCAGGCGAGGTGCTCCAGCGACTGCATCCCGAACAGCGCGGCGGGCAGGAAGGCGGCATAGGCGGCCTCGGCGCGCGCAGGGTCGCCGTCGGCCCAGGCCTGCCAGCAGGCGCGCACCCCCGGCAGCACGTCGGGGGCGACGATGAAGCCCCGGCAGCCGACGCGCAGCGCGTCGGTCATCTCCATCCCGCCGCGGCCGTTCAGCACCGTCAGGCCCTGCGCCTGGGCGATGAAGGCGGCGAGGTCCACCGCCGGAAGCTCGGCCTTGACGTGCGACAGCATCGGCAGCCGGTCGCGCAGGGCCGACAGGTCGGCACCCGACAACGCGCGGCCCAGGTATTGCGGCGCGTTCTGCACCGCGAGCGAGATGCGCGCCCCCGCCCCGACGGCCGCGACGAAGTCGAGATGCTCCGCCGCGCCGAACGACCCCGCGAGCGGCGGTTGCAGGATCGCGAGCGCCGCCCCCGCGCCGGTGGCGGCCGCGAGAAGTTCGCGCTGTTCGGCCACGCCGTTGGCCGCGATGGTCACCGACAGGGGCAGCTCGCCCCGGTCCTCGGCGGCCCAGGCGATCAGGTCCAGCTTCTCGGCCAGCGACAGCTTGCCCACCTCGGTCGCGAGGCCGAGCGTGACGATGCCGTCCGCGCCCGCCATCCGCGCATGGACCGCCTGTGCGCGCATCAACCCGCGGTCGGGCCGACCGTCCGCGTCGAACAGCGCGAACAGGACGCAGTGGACGCCGCTTACCATTCCGCGACCGACCCGTCGGCGTGCCGCCAGACCGGCGCGCGCCAGCGGTGGCCGTCCTGCGCGGCGCGGATCACGGCGGCCTCGTCGACCTCGATCCCGAGGCCCGGACCCTGCGGAATGGCCAGGTATCCGTCCGCCACGTGCAGCCGGTGGTCGGGCAGCAGGTAGTCGAGCAGGTCGCCCCCGGCGTTGTAGTGGATGCCGAGCGACTGCTCCTGGATGAAGGCGTTGTGGCACACCGCGTCGACCTGCAGGCAGGCCGCCAGCGCGATCGGCCCCAGCGGGCAGTGCGGGGCCAGCGCCACGTCGCAGGCTTCGGCCATGTGGGCGATGCGCAGCGTCTCGCCGATGCCGCCGACATGGGCGGGGTCGGGGTTGGTGACGCTGGCGAACCGGCCCTCGAACAGGGCCTTGAACTCGCCGCGGTTGTGCAGCCGCTCGCCGAAGCACAGCGGCACGGCGGTGCGCAGCGTCGCGGCCTCGGCCAGAAGGTCGGCCGGCACGGCGTCCTCGACGAAGATCGGCCGCAGGGGTTCGATCTCGCGCAGGAGCACGCGGGCCATGGGCAGGTGGACGCGGCCGTGGAAGTCGAAGGCGAGGTCCATGCCGCCGCCCACCGCCGCCCGCAGGTCGAAGAGCCGCCTCAGGATCGCGTCGACGGCGGCGTGGCTGTCGACGATCTGCAACTCGTCGCAGACGTTGAACTTGCAGGCGGTGTAGCCCTGCGCCTGCAGCGCCTGCGCCCCGGCGATCAGGTCGCGCGGGCGGTCGCCGCCGATCCAGCGGTAGGTGCGGACCCGGTCGCGCACCTGCCCGCCGAGCATCCGGTGCACCGGCACCCCCAGCGCGCGGGCCGAGATGTCCCACAGCGCGGTGTCGATCCCGGCCATCGCGCTCATCAGCACGTTGCCGCCGCGGTAGCAGCCGTTGCGGTAGAGCATCTGCCAGATGTCGTTGATCCGCGTCGGGTCCATGCCCAGCAGAAGGTCGGCATATTCCCCGACCTTGGCCGCGACGGCGGCCGCGCTGCCTTCCAGCACCGGCTCGCCCCAGCCGCTGATCCCCGCGTCGGTCTCGATCTTCAGGAAGCACCAGCGCGGCGGGACGAGGTGGGTCTTCAGGGCGGTGATCTTCATGCCTCAACCTCCGGCGGCGGCGCGCGACTGCCGCCGGTCGGCCGCCGCCTGCCGCCACTGGCCGATGGCCACCGCGACGACGAGGAGGAGGCCCTTGGCGACGAGCTGGTAGAAGGTCGGGATGCCGAGGAGGTTCATCCCGTTCGACAGCACGGCGAGCAGCAGCACCGCCAGCATGGTGCCCGCGACGGTGCCCTTGCCGCCGGCCAGGAGCGCGCCGCCCAGGAACACCGCGGTGATCGCCTCGAGCTCCAGGTTGGTTCCGGCCAGCGGCGCGCCCGATGACGTCCGCGCGGCGATGATGACCCCGGCCAGGCCCGACAGTGCCCCCGCGATCATGTAGATCGCGAGCCGCATCCGGTTCAGGTCGATGCCCGCCAGCCGCGCCGCGACGGGATTGCCGCCCATCGCGTAGATCGACCGTCCGAACACGGTCGAGGTCATGGTGATGTGCCCCACCAGCACCGCCGCCAGCATGATGACGAAGGCCACGGGCAGGCCGGGAAAGCCGCCGGCCTCGAACAGCCGGCCCGAGCCGAGCAGCGCGAAGGTGGGGTCGAGCAGGCCCACCGGCTTGCCGTCGGGCGCGATCAGGAAGGCCAGGCCGCGGAAGGCCGACAGGGTGGCCAGCGTCGCCACCACCGGGTTCACCCGCAGGTAGCTGATGATGCAGGCGTTCACGAGGCCCAGCACCGCGCCCGTCGCGATGCCGCCGGCGACGCCCCCCGCCACGGTCCCGGTCGCGGCCACCACCAGCGCGCAGACCACCCCCGCGCAGCCCGCGATGGACCCCGCCGAGATGTCGAGGCCCGCCGACACGATGACCAGCGTCATGCCCACCGCGACAAGGCCGACGACGGCCATGTTCTGCATGATGTTCAGGATGTTGCGGGCCGAGAAGAAGGCGTCGGACTGGCTCGCGATCAGCGCCGTCAGGATCGCCAGCGCGATCAGCAGCGACAGGTTCTCCGGCCCGATGAAGCGCAAGGTCCGGGTCATGCCGCGTCCTTTCCCAGGGCGGCGGCGACGATGGCTTCCTCGGTCATCTCGTCCTTCTCGAAGGGGCGGCTCAGCCGTCCGCCGTGCATCACGACGATGCGGTCGGACAGCGCCAGAAGCTCGGGCATCTCCGACGAGATCAGCATGATCGCCATGCCCTCTCCCGCCAGCCGGTCGATCAGGCGGTAGATCTCCGCCTTGGCGCCCACGTCCACCGCCCGGGTCGGTTCGTCCAGGATCAGAAGGCGCGGCCCGGCCGCCAGCCAGCGGGCGAGCACGACCTTCTGCTGGTTGCCGCCCGACAGCTTGCCGACCTCCTGCTGCAGCGAGGGCGTCCTGATGTCGAGCTGCCGGATCACCGGCCCGACCCTTTCCATCATCCGCCCGTCGCGCAAGAGACCCATGGCCCCGGCAAGGCGACGGTAGATCGCCATCGAGGCGTTCTCGACCACCGACCGGACCAGGATCAGCCCCTCGGCCTTGCGGTTTTCCGGCGCAAAGCCGATGTCGGCGGCGATCGCCGCGGCGGGCGAGCGCAGGGCGCGCTCCACCCCGGCGATGCGGATCGTGCCGCCCTGCCGGGGAAACTCGCCGACGATGACCTTGGCGAGTTCGGTCCGCCCCGCGCCGACCAGCCCGCCGAACCCCAGGATCTCGCCCGCGCGGATGCTGAAGCCGATCCCGCGGTGCCAGCGCGAGGTGAGGTCCTCGACCTCGAGCACCACCTCGGGCCGCGTCGTCTCGGCCCGGGCAAACCCGTGCACGAGTTCGCGCCCGACCATCAGGCGGACGATCCCGTCCTCGGTCGCCGCGGCGATGGGCAGGTCGCCCGTGACCTGGCCGTCCTTCAGCACGACCACGCGGTCGGCGATCGCCAGCACCTCCTTCAGGCGGTGGCTGACGTAGATGATCCCCAGCCCTTCCGCCCGCAGCTTGCGGATCAGCGCGAACAGGCGGTCGACCTCCTGCGCGGTCAGGGACGAGGTGGGTTCGTCGAAGGCCACGACCTTGACGCCCGGCTTCAGCGCCGCGACGATCTCCACCAGGCTGGTCTGCGCGGGGCTGAGCGAGCGGCCGGGCTGCGCCGGGTCGATCAGGTCGGCAAAGCCGTAGCGCGCCAGCGTCGCGGCCATCCGCGCCTGCATCGCCGCGTGGTCGACGCGGCCCAGCGCCGCCGTCGGGTATTCGCCGACGAAGACGTTCTCGGCGGCGGCGATGTCGGGGACGATCTCGGGCTCCTGCCGCACGACGCGAAAGCCCGCGCGGCGGGCCTGGAGCGGCGTCGCGGCCGACAGGTCGGTGCCGTCGAGCGCGACGGTGCCGCCGTCCAGCCGGTAGTTGCCCGACAGGATCTTCAGAAGCGTCGACTTCCCCGCCCCGTTCTCGCCGACCAGCGCCACGACCTCGCCCGCGGCGACCGCCAGCGACACGTCGTGCAGCGCGCGGACGCCCGGGAAGGCCTTTCCGACACGGGAAACCTGAAGCAGCGTCATGGGAATGTCCGGCAACGGCGGCCGGACCCGGGGGAGCGCCGGGTCCGGCCGCTGCGGCGTCAGCCGCAGGGCATCGTGGCTTCCCAGGTCTCGGGCGTCACGATGGTGGTGGCGGCGACGGTTTCGGGCGGCAGCGGCGTGCCGCCGTTGATGTTGGCGGCCAGCGCCCCGGCGGCCGCCTTGCCCACGTCGACACCCGACAGGTAAAGCGCCGCGCGAAAGCCGGTCGCGACCTTTTCCTTCCACGGCCGGCACGCCTCGTAGGCACCGAGGCCCACGGCGATGACGTCGGCCGGGTCGTAGCTCGCGTTGCGCAGCGCGTTGGTCACGCCCAGCACGCCTTCGTCGTTGCAGCCCCCCACGGCCCAGGTCTCGACGGCCGAGTTCGCGGTCAGCACCGGCCCCGCCGCCGACAGCGCGGCGTCGGTGGTGCCGTCGTAGGCCACGGTGACGATCCTGTCGGTCGGCACGCCCGCGGCTTCCAGCTTCGCGCGCATGGCGTTGGTGCGGTCCATGCAGACGCTCAGCGTCTCGACCTCGGCCAGCAGCACGCCGTAGGTGTCGCCCGCCATCCAGCCCGAGGCCTTCAGCAGCTCCACCTGGGCATCGCCGACCTTGTTGCCCATGTCGGTGCCGTTGAAGCCGACGAAGGGCACCGCGTTGCCTGCGCCGTCCTTGATCGCGTCGTCGGTGGCGACCAGCGGGATGCCCGCATCCGCGGCGGCCTTGGCGATGGTCGGCCCCAGCGCCTGGTCGGGCACCGTGATCGCGATGCCCTTGGCCCCGGCGGCGATGGCGTCCGACACGGCGCTGACGGCGAGGTTCGCGTCGAGCTCCACGTTGATGATGCGCGCCTCGAACCCCGCGGCCTCGGCGGCTTGCTTGAAGCCGTTGCCCTGGTCGATGAAATACTGCTGCGTGCCCGACTTGTAGATCGCGACGAGCAGCGGCTTTTCCTGGGCCATGGCGGCGCTGCCCAGGACGGCCAGCGCCGCGCCGCACAGGACTGTCCTGCGGAACATCTTCATTGCATCCTCCCGTCTGCATCCGACAGGATCAGGCTAGATCAGTTCATCAGACAAAGGCAAGCGTCATGCAGGGGCTCGCGGGACGGATCGCGATCGTGACCGGGGCGGCGCAGGGGATCGGCGCGGCCATCGCCCGGCGCTTCGCGGCGGAGGGCGCGGCGGTGGCGCTGGCCGACATCGACCTCGACGGCGCTCAGGCGGTGGCGGCAGGCCTGCCCCGCGCCGTGGCGCTGCGCTGCGACGTCGGCGACCCCGTGGCGGTCCGCGCGATGGCCGCGGCGGCGGCAGAGGCGCTCGGCACGGTCGACGTGCTGGTGAACAACGCGGGCGTCAACGTCTTCCACGACCCCCTCGCCATGCCCGATGGCGCCTGGGCCCGCTGCATGGCGGTGGATCTGGAAGGCGCCTGGCACTGCACCCGTGCCGTGCTGCCCGGGATGCTGGCCGCCGCCCGGGGGGCGATCGTCAACATCATCTCGACCCACGCCTTCACGGTGGTGCCCGACAGCTTCCCCTATCCGGTCGCGAAGCACGGCCTTCTCGGCATGACCCGCGCGCTGGCGCTGCAATACGCCCGCCAGGGGGTGACGGTGAACGCGATCTCGCCCGGCTTCACCGACACCGCGCTGGCGCAGGCGTGGTTCGACACCCACCCCGACCCCGCCGCCGCCCGCGCCGCGACCGAGGCCCGCCAGCCCCCCGGCCGCCTCTGCCGCCCCGCGGAGGTGGCCGCCGTGGCCGCACTTCTGGCCGGCGACGAGGCCCGGTTCATCGTGGGCGAGAACATCGTGATCGACGGCGGGGTATCGATCAGGATGTACGAATAGCCCTCACCGCGCCGACAGCCGCGTCAGCCCCGCCTGCGCGTCGGCCATCGCGCGGGCGATCAGGTCGCGCATCGCCGCCTCGGCGGCCTCGGCGTCGCCGGCGGCCCAGGCGTCCATGACGCGGGCATGGGCGGCGTGGCCTTCCTCCATCCCGATCATGTGGGTCTCGTAGCCGCGCGCGCGCATCTGCAGGTCGAACAGCAGCCGCAGCGCCGCCTCGACCACGCCGAAAAGCTGCGACAGCAGGGGCGATTCCACCGCGGCCAGGAAGGCGCGGTGGAACTCGAGATCGGTGTCGATGAACCGCTGCCGCTGCGTGCCGAGGTCGGGGTCGGGACGCGCGAAGCAGTCGACCTTGGCGGCCCAGGCCGCGACGATCCGGGCGCGCCCGTCGGGGCTTGCCACCACCGTCGCCTCGCGCACCACGCCCGGTTCCAGCACGGCGCGCACGCGCAACAGGTCCAGAAGCAGCGCCTGGGTGTCGCCCGCGCGGATGCGCCAGTCCATCACGTCGGGGTCGAGAAGCCGCCACTCGCGGCGCGGCAGCACCCGCGTGCCGTCCGAGGTGCGGCTGCGGACGAGGCCCTTCGACGCCAGGATCCGCACCGCCTCGCGCACCACCGCGCGGCTGACGCCGAGCGCGGCGCAGAGGTCGGCCTCGCGCGGGATGGCCTGCCCCGGGCCCCACTCGCCCCCGACGATCCGCCGGCCGAGGCCCGCGACGGTATCGCCCAGGATGCCGCGGAACGGGATCACGCCGCCGAGCGGCGCGGGGCCTTTGCGATGCGGGACGGGGCCGGGCATGGACCCGTGTCTGCCCGATCGCCGACCCTGCGGCAACGGTGCGATCAGGCGCGGCCCGGGCCCCCGTCGTCGCGCGCCGCAGGCTCTTCCGCGCGCCGGGGCGGCGGGGGCAGGGCCAGCAGACGGCGGTGGCGCGGCAGGGCGTCGAGCCAGGCCCGGGCGGCGCGCAGGGCGGTCACCGCCTCGGCATGGCCCGCGACGGCGAAGCGCAGCGTCTCGCCCGGCCGCGTCTGGGCCAGCCGCGGCAGGTCGGCGGTGATGACGCAGGCGATCTTGGGGTAGCCGCCGGTCGGCTGGCGGTCGGCCAGCAGCACCAGCGGCTGCCCGTCGCCCGGCACCTGGATCGCCCCCATGGGCGTGCCGTCCGACACGATGTCGTGCCCGCCTGTCGCCGGCAGCGGCGGCCCTTCGAGCCGCCAGGCCATGCGGTCGGACCGCACGCCCACCCGCCAGGTCGCGGCGGTCAGCCGTGCCCGGATGTCGGGCGCGAAGTGGTCGTCCTGCGGGCCGGGCAACACGCGCACCGGGCCGCCGGGCAAAGGCGGCGGGATCAGCGCCATGTCCGGCCCCTCCGCCTCGGCCCCGGCCTCGAGCGCGTCCCCCGCCGCGAGCACGCGGCCCATCCCGCTGCGCACATGCGTCGCCCGGCTGCCGAGCACCGCGGGCGCCGCGACGCCCCCCGGCAGCGCCAGATACCCCCAGACCCCCGCCGGGCCGGGGGCGATGTCGACCACCTGCCCCGCCCGCAGCCCGACCGCCACGCGCGAGGGCAGGGGCCGGCCGTCGCGTGTCACCCGGAACCCCGGGGCCGCGACGGCGATGCGCTGGTCGGCCTCGGCCAGCAGCGTCAGGCCCGCCGGCCCGATCTCCACCGCCGCCGCGCCGGGCGGAAGGTCGATCAGCCGCGCGGCGGTGGCGAAGGCGATCCAGTCCATCGGCCCGGCGGGCGTCACGCCCCAGCGCATCCAGCCGCGCCGCCCGGCGTCCTGCACCGTCGTCAGCGGCCCCGCCCGGGTCAGCCGCAGCGTCACGGGGACCTCCGCGCCACGACTTCGCCCGCCGCCACGCGCGCCTCCAGCGCGGCGAAGGTCGCAAGGTCCACCGCCTGAAACCGCAGCCGGTCCCCCGGGGCCAGCAGGACGGGCGGGGTCCGTCCGGGCGCGAACATCGCCTCGGGCGTGCGGCCGATGACGTGCCAGCCCGACGGCATCGCCGGCCCCGCGACGATCGCCTGCCCGCCCGCGACGATCACCGCCCCCGCGGGAATCTTCGCCCGCGGCGTGGCCCGCCGGGGCAGCGCAAGCGCGGCGGGCAGGCCCGACAGGTAGGCCCAGCCCGGCGCGAAGCCGAACATCGCGACGCGGAAGGTGGTGCCGAGCACCAGCCGCAGCACCTCCCCCTCCGCCAGCCCCGTGGCGGCGGCGACATGCGGCAGGTCGGACGCGAGGCGTGCATCGACGCAGGCCGGCAGCAGCCACAGCGCGCCCTCCGCCGCCGGGCCGACGGGGGCCTCCAGCGCCGCCGCGATCCGGGCCAGCAGCCGGTCGCGCGGCAGCACCAGCGGGTCGTAGTGGACCATCAGCGCCCGGTAGGTCGGCACCGTCTCGAGGATTCCCTCCCCCGCCAGCGCCGCATCCAGCGCCAGCACCCGGGCCGAGGCCGCCGCGTCGATCCGCCGCCCGAACTCCACCGTCACGGCGCTATCGCCCGCATCCAGGATGCGCGGCGTCATGCGAAGGGCCGGACGGCGACCCCGGCGGCCTCCAGCGCGGCGCGGGTCGCCCGCGCCAGCGCGACCGCGCCGGGCGTGTCGCCGTGCAGGCACAGGCTGTCGAACGCCACCGCTACCCGCGTGCCGCAGACCGCCGTCACCGCCCCGTCCCGCACCATCGCCACCGCCCGCGCAGCGACCTGATCGGCGTCGTGCAGCACCGCCCCCGCCACCCCCCGCGGCACCAGCGTGCCGTCCGCCGCATAGGCCCGGTCCGCGAACCCCTCCCCCGCCGCCCGCAGCCCCGCCGCGCGCGCGGCACCGATCATCCGCGAGCCCGCGAGCCCCAGCAGCACCAGCCCCGCATCCGCCTCCGCCACCCCGCGCGCGACCGCCCCGGCGACCGCCGCATCGACCGCCGCCAGGTTGTAGAGCGCCCCGTGCGGCTTGACGTAGGCGATCCGCACCCCCGTCTCCGCCCCCGCCGCCAGCGCCTCCCGCACCTGCCCGGCCACCATCGCCGCGATGTCGTCGGCCGCCATCGCCACCACCACCCGGCCGAAACCCGCCCGGTCGGCGTATCCCGGATGCGCCCCCGCGGTCACCCCCGCCGCCCGGCAGGCCAGCAGCGCCGCGCGCAGCACCCCCGGCCCCCCGGCATGGGCCCCGCAGCTCAAGGACGCCGAGGACAGGAACGGCAGCATCGCCGCGTCGTCCCCCGCCTCCTCGGCCAGATCGGCGTTCAGGTCGACCGCCCTGCCCATTTACCCGCGCCCCGTTTGCGGCTTTCCTCGCCGCGATCCTGCCACGACGCGAGTGCCCCCGCCATGCCGAACCCCGCGCCCCCCGACGCCGCCGCCCGCCGCGCCGCGCGCCCCGTGCCGACCTACCGGGCCGACCAGCTTCCGCCCGTCGACCTGCCGCTCCGCCAGCGCGCCATGGCCACGGCCACCCGCACCGCCCGCCTCACCGTCCCCCCGCGCGACGGCCGCGCCCTCCCCGTCCCCGCGGGCCACATCCTGCGCATCCTCTGCCCCGAAGGCCCGCAGGTCGGCGACCTGAACCTCTGGCACGCCCACGACCTGACCGAGCGCTTCTTCTCCGGCAAGACCCGCGCGCTGCACGCCACCCACGTCACCACCGGCCACCGCCTCTGGTCCACCCTGCCGCACCTGCGCCCCATGGCGACGGTCATCGCCGATTCGCTCTCGTGGTACGGCTTCGACGCCGACGGCGCGGGGGTGCACGACGTGATCGGCACCCGCTGCGACCCCTATACCAACCGCCTCCTCCACGGCACCGACTACCACCACTGCTGCCACTCCAACCTGACCCGCGCGCTCGCCGACCTGACCGGCCTGCCCCTGGCCGACGCCGAACCGCTGGTCCACGACGTGCTGAACGTCTTCATGTGCACCGGCTTCGCCCGCGACACCCACCGCTATTTCATGAAGGCGAGCCCCGTGCGCGCCGGCGACCACCTCGACCTCTTCGCCGAAATCCCCCTCATCGCCGCGCTGTCGGCCTGCCCGGGGGGCGACTGCGGGGCCGACCATTCGAGCGACGCGCAGGCCTGCCATCCGCTGGTGATGGAAATCTGGGCACCGCAGCCCGGACTGCTGGCGGACTGGCAACCGCCACCCGCGAACGGCTACCCCCGCACGCATGGCGCGTGACGCCAGGGCATTGGCAAACTGCATCTCCGTCGCCTAGAACCGCCGCACGGCTGCAAGCGGGTGGGGATGATGGCGGAACGTGATCCGGCGCGGTTCGTGGTGAACTTCCGGGCCGATCCGGCCCCGGCCGCCCCCGCCCCCGCTCCCGAAGCCGCCGCGCCAAGGTCGGGCCGGTCGCGCCGCTTCGCGCCGGCGAGCCTGTCGGACCTTGGCGGCACCCACCGCTTCCGCGGCTGCGTCGATTCGGTCGACGGGCAGATCATCGCGGGCTGGGCCCTCGACGGCGCGGCGCCCGGCCAGCCGCTGCGGGTGGAAATCTCGCTCGCCGGCCGCCGTCTCGGCACCGTCTCGACCGGCCACCGGCGCGATGACCTGTCGGCCCGGCTCGGCCGGCCCGTCGCCGCCGGGTTCCAGTTCGACCTCGGCCAGCTCGACCTGCCCGAGCTCTTCCCGGCGCTGCAACGCCTGCAGGCGCTGGCCGACAGGCCGCTGCCGCTCGACGCGCTCTTCGCCGTCGCGCTCGCGGATGCGGACCTGCACCTGCCCTTCGCCCCCGCGCTCGCCGACGTGCGCGTGTCGATCCCCGATCTTCTGGCCACGCTGCGCCAGCCGGGCGCGGCGCTACCCGCAGCCCCCGCAGCCCCGCCCGCCCCAAAGGAGGTGACAGCCCCCGCAGCCCCCGCCTCCCCCGACCCCGATCCGTCGCGCCACCCCGACGCCGCCGCCATCGAGCCGCTGTTCGACGCCGAGTTCTACCTCGCGGGCTTCGCGACCGACCGCCGCCCGGCCGATCCGGCCAGCCACTACCTGACCGCGGGCTGGCTGCAGGGCCACGACCCGGCCCCCTGGTTCTCCACCTGGCACTACCTCGCACTGCACCCCGACGTGGCGGCGGCGGGGATGAACCCGTTCCTGCACTACTGCGTCCAGGGCGTGACCGAAGGCCGCGTCCTGCAGAAGCTCGGCCGCGCCCCCGACGGCGACGTCTTCGCGGCCCATGCCTTCGCCACCGCCCCCGGCCCGCATTTCGAGGAGTTCGACCCCGCCATCGGCGTCGGCCGGACGCCGCGGGCCAAGGTGCTCGCCTACTACCTGCCGCAGTTCCACCCGGTCCCGGTCAACGACCGCAACTGGGGCCGGGGCTTCACCGAATGGCGCAACCTGCCGCGCGCGCTGCCGCGGTTCCAGGGCCACATCCAGCCCCGCATCCCGCGCGACCTCGGCCCCTATTCGCTGACCGAGGGCGACACGATGCGCCGCCAGATCGAGATGGCGCGCGCCGCGGGCCTCTACGGCTTCTGCGTCTACCACTACTGGTTCGACGGCGAGCGCGTGCTCGACGCGCCGATGGAGCGGTTCCTGGCCGACCCGAGCCTCGACTTCCCCTTCTGCCTGATGTGGGCCAACGAGAACTGGACCCGCACCTGGGACGGGGCCGAGAAAGAGGTGATCCTCCGCCAGTCCTACCGGCCCGAGGACGACATCCCCTTCGTCGACGACCTCGCCCGCCACATGGCCGACCCGCGCTACATCCGGCCGGACGGGCGGCCGCTGATGTTCATCTACCGCCCCGGCCACATCCCCGAGGTCACCTCCTGGCTGACCCGCATCCGCAGGATCTTCGCCGACCGCCACGGGCTGACGCCGCTGATCTTCCAGGCGCAGGCCTTCGGCGACAACGACCCGCGCGAGCTCGGCTCGGACGGCGCGATCGAGTTTCCGCCGCACAAGGTCCTGTCCAAGGTCTCGCCGGTCAACCACGCGATGCGGCTGATCGACCCGTCCTACGCCGGCGACATCCGCCCCTACGACGCGCTGGTCGAGGTTGCCTGCGCCGACCCTGCGCCGGAGTTTCCGCTGATCCGCACCGTCTTCCCCGCCTGGGACAACGAGGCGCGCAGGCCCGGGCGCGGGACGGTCGTCGCCGGGTCGACGCCTGCGGGCTTCGCGCGCTGGCTCGACTGGGCGGTGACCCAGGCCAACGCCCATCCCGTCCACGGCGAGGCCATCGTCTGCGTCAACGCGTGGAACGAATGGGCCGAAGGTGCCTACCTCGAACCCGACGTGCATTTCGGCGCGGCCTACCTGAACACCCTGTCGCGCGTCGTGCACGGCGCGGGCGTCGATATCGCCCGGGGCCGGTCGAAGGTGCTGTTCGTCGGCCACGACCTTCTCGGCTTCGGCGCGCAGATCCTGCTTTCCCGCATCGCCGAGACGCTTTCGGGCCAGTTCGGCTGCGAGGTGGCCTTCCTCGTCGCCGCCGACCGGGCTGCCGAAAGCACCGCCGGATCGGTGCGCGCGGCCTACGAGGCGCTGGGTCCGGTGACGGTCATGGCCCCCGACAGCGACGGGCTGCGGGCGCATCTGGCCGACATGACGCGGCGCGGCTTCACCACCGCCATCGCCAACACCACCGTCACCGGGGCCTTCCTCCCCGCCCTGAAGGCCGCGGGCTTCGCCACGCTGTCGCTCGTCCACGAGCTCCCGAACCTCCTGCGCGCCTACCGCCTGCAGGACCAGGCCGCCGCCATCGCCCGGCTCGCCGACCGGGTCGTCTTTCCCGCGCAGATCGTCCGCGACGGGTTCGAGGCCATCTCCGGCCCCGTCGCCGGGCAGGCGGACATCTTCCCCCAGGGCCTCTACAACACCGCCGTCCTCGACCAGCCGCCGGGCGACCACGGCCTGCGCGCCGAACTCGGCCTGCCGCTCGGCACCCGCATCGTGCTCGGCGTGGGCTACGCCGACCTGCGCAAGGGCATCGACCGCTTCGTCAGCGCGGGCCTGTCGGTCTGCGGCCAGAACCCCGACGTGGCCTTCCTCTGGGTCGGCGCCGCCGCCGACGAGGCCAAGGGCTGGTTCGCGCCCGAGATCACCGCGGCGGGCCTCGATCCTGTCGTCCGCATCCTCGGCCACCGCGCCGACGTCGCCCGCTTCTTCGCCGCGGCCGACCTCTTCTACCTCTCCTCGCGCGAAGACCCCTTCCCCTCGGTCGTGCTCGAGGCGCTCGCGGCCGGCCTGCCCGTCGTCGGCCACGCGGGCACCGGCGGCTGCGACGACCTGATCCGCCGCCACGGCACGCTCGTCCCGCCGAACGACCCGCTCGGCGCGGCCGAGGCGATCATGGCGCTCATCGACCAGCGCGACCGCGGCCGCCGCAAGGCGACCGCCCGGCGCGAGACCGTGCTGCGCGACCACCGCTTCGACGCCTACGCCTGGGGCCTGCTGACCCGCCTCGCCCCCGGCCTCGCCAGCGTCTCGGCGATCGTGCCGAACTACAACTACGAACGCCACATCGGCCCCCGCCTGCGGTCGGTCTTCGACCAGACCCACCCCCTGCGCGAGGTCATCGTGCTCGACGACGCCTCGACCGACGGCAGCGTCGCGGTGATCGCCGAGGTCGCCGCCGCCGCCCGCCGCCGCATCGCCCTCACTGTCAACGACACCAACACCGGCTCCCCCTTCGCGCAGTGGCGGCGGGGGGTGGAGATGGCGCAGGGCGACTACGTCTGGATCGCCGAGGCCGACGACCTGGCCGACGCAGCCCTCGTCGCCCGCCTCGTCGCCCGGATGCAGGCCGCCGGGTCGGTCCTGGGCTTCTGCGACAGCCGCCAGATCGACGGCGAGGACCGCCCGACCGGCGATAGCTACCGCCCCTACATGAACGAGACCGGCGACTTCGACCTCGCTCGCGACTTCACGGGGGCGGAGTTCCTGCGCCGCCTCGCGGTCAAGAACGTGATCCTGAACGTCTCCGCCGCCGTCTTCCGCCGCGACGCGCTCATGTCCGCGCTCGACGCGGTGGGCGAGGCGCTCCTCACCTACGCCGTCGCCGGCGACTGGCGGCTCTACGCCGAGCTCTGCGCCGCCGGCGGCGGCGTCACCTGGCTCCCCGAGCCCCTGAACACCCACCGCCGCCACGCCACCAGCGTCACCCACGCCCTAAAGGCCGCCCGCCACCTCGAGGAGATCGCGGGCGTCCAGCGTCACATCCGTGACATCCTTCCCCTTGACGAGGCCACCCTCGCAGCGCAGGTGGCACATCTGGAGGCGTGTCGGGCGCATTTGGGGGCAGGTGACTAGATTCATGACGAAACGTGCAATCGCTGTCATTGCGATGGCCTTTAACGAAGGATCGATGGTTTCGCGCTGGGTTAACCATTATTCTCGTCAAGTAGATTCCAATGACGCACTTCACCTGTTGGATCACGGCTCCACAGACGGAAGCTGTGATATCCCAGCTGCTTCTGTGGTGAGGCTTCCGCGAGAGGCGGGTGGAGATTCTTATCAAAATTGGCGCGTTGAGTTCGTTGCGGACTATGCAGAGAAGCTTTTGGGCAACTTTGAAGCCGTTCTTTACGTTGATATAGATGAGTTCGTGGTTGCCGACCCTTCCATTTACCAGAACCTCGAAGACTACGTTCACCGCGGCGGCCATGCGAACGCTACGTTTGGCTATGACGTGCTTCATGACGCATTAGCCGAGCCTGCCTTGGGCGACGGTCCGATACTAAGTCAGCGCAATAACCTGCTTTTCGTCGGTGCAATGTGCAAGCCCACTCTATTAAGAAGGAAGGTGCGTTTTGGAGTGGGGTTTCATAATTCATCGGAGCCGCCGGTGTATGGCGACCTTTATCGATTCCATCTACGATACGCTGACATAGGCGCTGGACTTGACCGGCTCAAGATCACGCGGCAGTTGGAACGGCCCGAACACAAGTCATCGCCGATGGATCACCAGAAGATCACTGACGAGACTTACCAATCTTGGGTATCGAGTTGGCTAAGGTATCCTCGCGCATCTGACCCACTTGGCGAAGAAAATCCGGATTTCCAGGTGTTTAAAAGTCAAAGTTTGGATCTGGCAAAGCAAGGAAGACTTTGGACTTTCGATTACTCATATCGAGGGCGCAGAGTCTACACAGTGCCAGAGGAGTTTCGCAATGCCGCTTGACTCTATGCTGCTCCATCAGGAAGCCATCTTTAGAGATCGTAGAGGCTTGTCGGATTCAACATCGCGGTCTCGGAATCCGATTTTGACGACTAGGCGTTCCACCTAGATAACTAAAGTCGCTTAAAGCTATGTGTCGGCAGCTTGCCTGCTGGTCTGGCTGGTGTCAGCATATTTTTGCTTTGGAGCCGCAAGTGTCGGCCGACGACCGGAACAAGCGGCACACGCCCCCGCAACACCCCCATCCTTCCACCCCTCCCCTCCGCAAGAAAATTGCGCGCCCGCCGCTCTCCCCCTTCAAACCGCGACAAATCGTCCTACCTCAGGTGCATCCGTTCGGCGGATGACAGCAACGTAACGGCGCCCGCCGGGCATGGACGGGTCGCCACCTCAGGGGAGAAGGACGTTCATGAAAAGACGCCAGTTTTTCCAGGCCTCGGCCGTCGGGGCCGCGGCGGCCGCCGGGCTTGCCGCGCCCGCCGTCGCGCAGGCTGCGATCGAATGGCGGATGGTGACATCCTGGCCGAAGAACCTGCCCGGTGCCGGGGCGGGGGCCGAAAAGCTCGCCCAGCGAATCACCCAGGCCTCGGGCGGGCGGCTGAAGATCACCGTCTTCTCGGCCGGCGAGCTGGTGCCCGCGCTCCAGGTGATGGACGCCGTGATGGACGGCACCGCCGAGATGGGCCACGACGCGAGCTTCTACCATGCGGGCAAGCACCCCGCGTTCTCCATCTTCTTCGCCGTGCCCTTCGGGATGACCGCGGACGAACAGTATGCCTGGCTGATGCACGGCGGCGGCATGGCGCTGTGGGACGAGCTGAACGCGCAGTTCGGCGTCGTGTCCTTCGCCGCAGGCCAGACCGCCACCCAGTCCTTCGGCTGGTTCAAGAAGGAGATCACCAGCGTCGAGGACTTCAAGGGACTGAAGATGCGCATCCCCGGCCTCGGCGGCGAGCTCTTGAAGAAGCTCGGCGGCTCGGCGGTGCTGATGCCCGCGGGCGAGATCTTCGCGGGCCTCCAGTCCGGCGCGATCGACGCGGCCGAGTTCATCGGCCCGCTGAACGACCTGTCGCTCGGCTTCCACCAGGTCGCCAAGTTCTGCTACGGGCCGGGCATCCAGGAACCCGGCGGGGCGTTCCAGCTTCTGGTCAGCAAGGCCAAGTTCGACGCCCTGCCCGACGACCTGAAGGCGATCATCCGCGCCTGTTCGCACGAGGCCTACATCGACATGAAGGCCGAATACGACATCCGCTCGGGCGCGGCGATGGCCACGCTCGCCAACGACTTCGGCGTGCAGTTCATGCGCCTGCCGCAGGAGGTGCTGGTGGCGATGGGCAACGCGGCGGGCCAGCTCGTGCAGGAAAGCATGGACGGCGGCGACGACATCACCAAGCGCATCTGGGCGAGCTACCTGCCCGCGCGCCAGATGACGATGCGGACGCTGCGGTTCAACGAGCAGGCCTTCCTGAACGCCCGCACGCTCGACTTCACCTTCCCGACCGTCTGACCCCGGAGACAGGACCGAAGGGCCCGCGGCACGACCGCGGGCCCTTTCGCCTGGCCGATTCGCGTTGCTTGGTTAACGCGCCGAACGCCCGACATCTGCCATACGGTTTCCAGACGCTGTGCAGACGCGTTCCAGACGCTCGGAAACCGTGTCCGGCGTCATCTTAATGCAGCGCCCGCAAGGGTTTGGCGCGCCCTCAGTCCAGACTGAACGCGCCGCCCTGTTGCTGGCCGTCGCTCTCCGGCGCACCCCCGCCATCCAGGTCGAACGCCCCGCCCGAAGGGGCCGGCGCAGCCCCGCCGCCATCGGTCTCGGGCGCGCCGCCGTCGAGGTCGAAGGCCCCGCCGCCGTCGCTCTCCGGCGCGCCGCCCTCGATCTGGAACCCCCCGCCCGCCGCCGGGGCCTCGACCGCCGCCGGTTGCGACCGGAACAGGGTGTTCGGCAGCCAGGTCGCCGACTGCGGGAACATGTAGACCGCCACGATCGCGATCACCTGGATGACCGTGAAGGGAATCGTGCCCTTGTAGATCATGCCGGTTGTGATCGACGGCGGGGTCACCCCCCGCAGGTAGAACATCGAGAAGCCGAAGGGCGGCGTCAGGAACGAGGTCTGCAGGTTCACCCCGATCAGCACGCCGAGCAGGATCGGGTCGACCCCCATCATCAGAAGCGTCGGCGCGGTGATCGGCACCATGATGAAGATGATCTCGAACGTATCCAGGAAGAAGCCCAGGATGAACATGATCAGCATCACCGTGAACAGCGCCCCGGTGGCCCCGCCCGGCATCGCCGTCAGCATGCTTTCGACCAGCTCGCCGCCGCCGATCCGGGTGAAGACCAGCGCGAAGGCCGTGGCCCCCAGCAGGATGACGAAGATCATCGCGGTGATCGACATCACCGACGTGTTCGTCGCCACGATCGTCGCGAGGAACCCCGGCCTCAGGCTGCCGTCGGCCAGCATGGTCAGCGCGCCGACCGCCACGCCGATCACCAGCAGCGTCAGCAGGCCGAAGGAGCCCCAGATGTATCCCACCACGCCCAGCATCGCGATGAAGATCAGCCAGAAGGCCAGAAGCCGGCGCTCCAGCCCGGCGCTGCTTGCGGATCCGTCGTCCAGGTGACGGTCGGCGAACATCTTGACCATCATCAGCACCAGCGCGCCCAGCGATCCCACCGACGCGCTTTCGGTCGGCGTCGCCACGCCCGCGATGATCGAGCCGAGCACCGCCACGATCAGCGTCATCGGCGGCACCAGCGCGACGAAGGCGCGCCGCCACAGGCCCTGCCGCTCTTCGGCCGACATCGGCACCGCCGGGCAGGACGCGGGGTCGGTGACCGCCTTCCAGGCGACCCACAGCCCGTAGGCCACGGCCAGGGCGATCCCCGGAATGAACGCCCCGGCGAAGAGGTCGCCGACCGACACCGTGTCGGGGGCGAAGTTCCCCATCTCCATCTGCGCCGCCGCGTTCGCGGTCTGCAGGAACTCGGCGGTGAAGATCAGCACGGTCGACGGCGGGATGATCTGCGCCAGCGTGCCCGCGGCGCAGATGACGCCGGTGGCGAGCTTGGGGTCATAGCCCGCGCGCATCATCGCGGGCAGCGACAGAAGGCCCATCGTCACCACCGTCGCGCCGACGACGCCGGTGGCCGCGGCCAGAAGCGTGCCGACGATCACGACCGAAAAGCCGAGGCCGCCGCGCAGCGACCCGAAAAGCTGCGCCATCGTCGTCAGCAGCACCTCGGCGATGCGCGACTTCTCCAGCACCACGCCCATGTAGACGAACAGCGGGACCGAGATCAGCACCGGATCGGTGATGACCCCGAAGAACCGTGTCGCCAGCGACGCGAACAGCGCCGGGTCGAAGACGCCGAGATACCAGCCGATCACGCCGAACATCAGCGAGATGCCACCGAGCGCGAAGGCCACCATGTAGCCCAGCATCAGGATGATCAGGATGGCAACGAAGAACAGGCCGGCGAGGATCTGGCCGATGAGTGCGGTGTCCATCCCCGGGCCTCAGTGCGGCACGGAGGTCAGCGCGAACTCCACGCGGCCGCGGAAGACGAGGATCGACCGGGCCACCGTCGCGGCCCCCTGCAGCAGCATCATCGCCGCGAAAGCCAGGAGCGCGCCCTTCAGAAGCCAGTAGTTCGGAAGCCCGCCGGGGTTGGGCGTCGCCTCGTCCGCGCGATAGCTGTTCGTGAACAGCGTCCAGAAGGCGACCAGGCAGACCAGCATGAACGGCAGGAGGAAGACGACCGTCTGGACCAGATCGGCCAGGGCGCGGCGGCGCGGCGGCCATTTGGCATAGAAGATGTCGACCCGCACGAAACCGCCGATCGCCATCGTGTAGCCCGCGCCCAGCATGATGACCAGCGCATGGGTCCAGACATAGCTGTCCTGCAGCCAGGTGTAGTTGGTGTTCAGCGCATAGCGCGTGTAGACGGTGGCGAAGCACACGATCACGGTGCCGAGCGTCAGCCACGACACCGCGGTGCCGACGCCCTTGTTCAGCCCCTCGGCCGCGCGCACGAATCCTTCCAGCGACATCCTTCCTCCCGACCCGTTGGCGCCCGCGGTCTTGCTGCCACGGAACGGGCCGGACGTAGCGCGGTCCGTTCCCGCGGCGAGAGAAAATTGCGACACTTCGCCGCAGGCCCTACGATTGTTGCGCGCCCGCCACGCCGTCAGGCGGGGGCGAAGGCAAACAGGGTCTCGTGCCGGTAGGCCGCTCCGGGCCGCAGGATGCAGTCGGGAAAGGCGCGGCGGTTCGGGCTGTCGGGGAAGAAATGCGTTTCCAGGCACAGGCCCGCCCGGGGGGCGTGGCCGTCGGCCTCGGGCGTCAGGTAGAAGCCGGTGTAGAGGTGCACGCCCGGCTTCGTCGTCGTGACCTCCATCGCCAGCCCCGAGGCCAGGCTTGCCAGCCGCGCGGCGGGGCGCAGGCCGTGGCCCGGCAGGGCGAAGGTGGCGTCGATGCGCCCGGTCGGCGCGCGCGGGGTGCGAAAGTCGACGGCCGTGCCCGCGACGGGCGCGAGGGCGCCGGTCGGGATGAAGCGGTCGTCTGTCGGGACGTAGGCCTCGGCCGGGATCGTCAGCCGGTGGTCGGCGAGCGTGCCGCCCAGATTGAAGTAGGCGTGGTTCGTCAGGTTCACCGGACACGCCCGGTCGCAGGTGGCCGTCAGCGTGACGCGCAGGGCCGGACCCTCCAGCGCATAGGTGCAGCGCGCGGTCAGGGTGCCCGGAAAGCCCTGGTCGCCGTCGGGCGAGGTCAGTTCCAGCGTGGTTTCCGCCGGCTGGCTGTCCACGACCTTCCACGCCCGAGTCGAGAACCCGCCCGCGCCGCCGTGCAGCGTCGTCGTGCCGCGCTCGTTGCGGTCGAGCGCGTGCACCTGCCCGTCGAGCGTGAAGCGCCCGCCCGCGATGCGGTTGGCGTAGCGCCCGGCGATCACGCCCAGGTAGGCGCGGTTGTCGAGCGGGTCGCGCGGGGGCAGCACGGTGTCCTGCCAGCCGCCGCCGTGCCGCACCCGCAGCCGCAAGAGCGTCGCGCCATGGGGATGGATGTCGGCCTGCGCCAGGTCTTTTTCCAGGTGGATCACGCGGGCCTCCCGATGTCGCGCAGGGCGCTGCGGATCGCGCGGTCGAGCTTGTCCGCGATCTCGTCCAGGTCCTCGTCGGTGGCATTGTAGGGCGGGGCCAGGATCACCGTGTCGCCGTTCCAGCCGTCGACGTTGCCGCCCGAGGGGTAGCAGATCAGCCCGCCGTCGAAGGCCGCCTGCCGCACCCGGGCCCAGAGCTGCAGCGCGTGCGGGAAGGGAGTTTTCGCCTCCGGGTCGGCTACCAGCTCCAGCCCGATGAAGTAGCCCCGGCCCCGCACGTCGCCGACCTCCGGCACGTCGGCCAGCCGCGCGCGCAGGTCGGCCATCAGCCGCGGCCCCCGGTCGCGGACGCGCGCCAGGAGCCCGTCGCGCGCAATGACGCGCTGGACCGCGACCCCCGCGGCGCAGGCGGTGGTATGGCCGGTGAAGGTGTGCCCGGTCATCGGCCCGCCGTGGGCGGCCGCGATGACCCCGGCGACGCGGGCGGAGTAGAGCGTCGCCCCGAGCGGGACGTAGCCCGCCGCCAGACCCTTCGCGATCGGCATGATGTCGGGCATGACCCCGTCATGCTCCAGCGCGCGGAAGGTGCCGGTGCGGCCCGACCCGCACATCACCTCGTCGGCGATCATCAGCACGTCATGGCGGTCGCAGACGGCGCGGATGGCGGCGGCATAGCCGGGCGGCGCGGGCACGCAGCCCCCTGCGGCCCCCACCACCGGCTCGAAGATGAAGGCTGCGACGGTGTCCGGCCCCAGCCGCAGGATCGCCGCCTCGAGTTCGGCGGCGAGGTAGGGCACGAGGTCCCCGGCCACCGGCCGGTAGGCATTCGCGGGCGACAGGAAGGTCTGCGGCGGCAGGGCCGCCTCGAACGGCGCGCGGCGCTCGCGGAAGCCCGACACGGCCAGCGCGCCCAGCGTGTTGCCGTGCCACGACCGCCGGCGTGAGATGACGTGCCGCCGCCCCGTCCGGCCCTGCGCGGTATGGTATTGCAGCGCGATCTTCAGCGCCCCCTCCACCGCCTCGGACCCGCTGGTGCAGAAGACCATCGCGGGCAGGCCGGTCAGGTCGGTCAGGATCGCCGTCAGCTCCTCCAGCGGGTCGGAGGTGAAGGTGTAGCGGTAGCCGTGCATCACGCGCGACAGCTGCGCCGTCACCGCCGCCACCACCTCCGGGTGGCCGTAGCCGAGCGCATAGACGGCGGGCCCGCCCGAGCCGTCGATGTAGCGCCGCCCGGCGGTGTCCCAGACGTGGGATCCCTGCCCGTGCGACACCCGGGGCAGCCCCGCCCCGGCGATTTCGGTCGACGCCTGCGTCATGGCGCAGGTATGCGGTCAGATCAGCCAGAAGACCAGCGCCACGATCCCGGCCAGCAGCCCGACCGCGACGATGGCCAGGAGGCCGTCCTCGACCAGCATGGCGAGCGCGAGCAGCGCGACGACGCCCGCGGCGATGGAGGAGGTGAAGGGCAGGAACTCGAGCACCGGCATGCACAGGCCGATCACCATCGCCACCGCGCCCAGCACGCGCCGCTGCAGGCCCGCCGGCAGGAGCACGCGGCGGTGGATCACGCTGTCGACGCTCGCGGCGGGCTTGCGCATCGCCTCCAGACCCTTGCGCAGCTTGTCGCCGGGCAGCTTCAGCCGCAAGACGAAGCCCGGCAGCCAGATGCTGCGGCGGCCGAAGGCGATCTGCCCGGCGATCAGCGCGATGATGAGGCCGCCCGCGATCGACACGCCGGGGATGCCGCTGATCGGGCTGACGACGATCAGCGCGGGCAGGAGCAGCACCGGCGCGATCGAGGCGGGGCCGAGCGCCTGGACGAGGCGTTCGACCGTGACCGGCTCCTGCTTCGCCGCGCGGGCGGTGGTGTCGATCACGTCGGTCAGGGACTTGTCGGCCATGGGCGGTGAACGCGGGCGTTGACCTTGCGTTCCCGCAAGGGTCTTGATCGGCACCATGACCGACGCGGACCTGATCGCCCGGGCGGCGGCGCTGCCCTTCTTCCGCGAGCCGTCGCGGGTGGAGGTCCTGCACGGCGGCAAGACCAACCACAACGTGATGGTGGAGGACGCGCGCGGCCGCTTCGTCGTACGCTTCGGGCAGGACATCCCCGAACACGGCATCCTGCGCTGGCACGAACGCGCCGTGGCGCAAGCCGCCGCGCGGGCGGGGATCGCGCCGCCCGTGGTGCATGTCGCGGAGGGGGTCATGGTGCTCGACTGGGTCGACGCCGTGCCGCTGACGCCCGCGCACCGCGCCGCGCCGGGCATGGTCGAACGGCTGGCCGCGCTGGTCGCCCGCGTGCACCGCGAGGTGGCGGTCGAAGGCCCGGCGCTCGCCTTCCACCTGCCGCAGGTTCTGGCGGGCTACGCCGCGCTGCTGCGCGCCCGTGGCTCGCCGCACCTGCCGCAGCTCGCGGGCCTGATGGCCGACGGCGAGCGGCTGATCGCCGCCATCGGCCCGGGCGAGACGCGGCTCTGCCACAACGACCTTCTGCCGGGCAACATCCTGGTGGGCGGCGGGCGCATCTGGCTGATCGACTGGGAATATGCGGGCTACGGCAACCCGCTGTTCGACCTCGGCGGGCTGGCCTCGAACAACGGGTTTTCCCCGGCCGAGGAGCGGCTGCTGCTGGAAGCCCATGCCGATGCGGCGGTCACAGATGCGCTCTGGCGCCGCTATGGCGCGATGAAGGCCGCGTCGCTGCTGCGCGAGGTGCTGTGGAGCATGGTCAGCGAGATGACATCGGCCCTGCCCGTCGACTATGCCGCCTACACGGCGGAGAACCTGGCCGCCTTCCGCGCCGCGCTGGCCGATTTCGAGGGAATGTGATGGACCTGCCCACCGCGTCGAAGGTCGTCGTCATCGGCGGCGGGATCGTCGGCTGTTCGACCGCCTACCACCTGGCGAAGCTGGGGGTGGAGGTCACGCTGCTGGAGCGGAAGAAGCTGACCTCGGGCACCACGTTCCATGCGGCGGGGCTGGTCGGGCAGCTCCGCACCAGCGCGAACGTCACGCAGCTTCTGGGCTATTCGGTCGACCTCTACCGGCGGCTCGAGGCCGAGACGGGGCAGGCGACGGGGTGGAAGATGAACGGGGGCCTCAGGCTCGCCTGCAACGCCGAACGCTGGGTGGAGGTGAAGCGGCAGGCGAC